>NZ_JBBIHK010000028.1:0-24458 GCF_037447015.1 Nitrososphaera sp.
TCCGGCTCTTGTTTTTTCACATTGCCTGCGATATTCCTGTATGATAAGCCTCACGGCGTGGCTCAGCGAAGCGGCCCTGCCAGCCTCCTTCATTTGCTTGAGGAACTGGTAGCTATCGTCGTTTATTGTCAGGTTGATCCTGGGCATACATGTTATACACATTCATACACATAAACTGTATAATATAAAGATTGTGTATAACAACGGCTTTATGATACAATTATACACAAATATACACAGAACGATAAAAGAAATGAAAAGAATGCAGATAACACTAGAGGACGAGTTGTATCAGTGGGTCACAAAGGAGATCAAGGCGCTGCGGTTTGGCAGCTATTCGCATGCGATAAACTATGCTCTCAAGCAGCTAAAGAACGAATCTGAAAAAGGCTAGACCAATAGTAAGATGTTATTACATGTTTGTTTGATAAAATTACGTAGCTAAACAGGGTTGCAGACTCCTAGCGTTGCACCTTCAAGCTATGGTATTATGCACCGTTCTTAAGCCATATCTGTAACTGTTCATTATACAACATCATCAATGAGTCTAGCAACTGACATCTTTTGTGCATTAGGGCAGTGCTGGATAGGAGAGGGCATAGATGGCGTTTACGTTGTTGCAACAACCCTTCTGGACATTGGAATAAAGCTGTCGCCGATGTTTGGCATCATGTACTTTGGCTACTGGCTGTTCCTAGTAGTCAGGACAGTAAGGGAAGGCAGCCCTGAGCCAATAATGAACCACGTGATGTTTGTCTGGCAAGTCATAACCGGCATAGTCCACGCCTTCATGAGCTTCATCAAGCTCTTCATTCCGTGAGGTGAGAGAAAAAGAGATGGCAGACCTTGAAATCCTGACCCAGATCCTGAACAGCGAAGTCGTGGTATTCAGCATAATCTTGGGAATAGTTGCACTAGTTTCAAAAGTAGTCATCCCAAAGGTGCTACCTCATCTGAGGAAGAAGATCTGGAACGAGCGACGTGGTAAAGACAGCGGTATCCCTGAAAGCCTCGGAACCCTCAAGGTTTTCATCAGAAGCGGCGACCTGATAAAAGAAACGCGGGGCCGGATACTCAAGGACGGCTCGATAGCAGCCGACGGCAAGACATGGATAATTGAGCAGATCAGGCCGTACTTGCTAACAAAGGGACGGAATTCAAGGCCGGCTGTAATTCTGGACGCAAACAAACAGGTGGAATATAGGTTCAAAGATGCTGTTGAAAGTAACAGCACTGATAAACAGCAAGACATTGTCGGCCAAGCCACAAGCCCGCATCTGCTAAAGCAATTTTCAGACAGCATCGTCATTCAGAAGCTGGCAGCCGCCAAGCCTGACAAGACAATGATGTTCCTGATGTTTGTGATGGGGATGTTTGCGCTGATGATGCTTCAGCAATTCATCTCTCCTAAAGGAGGACCTTGAAGGAGAGGGAAGAGGGATATGAGCGAGCCAAAGAAGGAGAAGGAGCTGGTAAAAGACACAGAGCCTTGGACATCCACAGTGCTGGCAACTAAAGCCCTGACAAACCCGCAGGGCAACGAGATATTCACCCTGACAGAGCTGAGCGAAAGCGAGATCAGGTATGGCGTTCAGGCGCTAATTCTGGCCGACGCCTTCAGGACAGACCTTTTGAAAGATGTAGTAGTCAATCTGGCAATACTGAAAAGGAGCCGCGACAGAAAGGGAGAGTCCAGCGTCATCAAGCTTGTGAGAAATGCCAGCATGAAGATGATGCAAAACGTGCAGATGAGCAGGTTCAAGCGTGTCATGTCAAACAGGGATGATGATTTCACAGACTATGACAAGGATTGATAACCTCCGAAGCCAGGAGCGGCAGCTTGCCAAGCTGATACACAAGTGGCACAAAGAGGGAGAGTTCAGGCTAGTCTTGATATATGGCACAGGCGGGATAGGCAAGACAAGCTATGCCATGCAGTGCGTCAAGCAGGTGGACCCCGACAATTACAGGCAGCGGTTCATCTTCCCACCAAGGCAGTTTGTGGATACTGTATCCTGGCTGAAAAGCAATAACCTGAGAATACCTGCGCTGGTATGGGATGACATGGGCTTTTGGATGTACACGCTGGACTACAACGACCCGTTTGTCAAGTCTGCTGTCAAGTTCTTTAACGTGGCAAGGACCGTAGTATCCTGCATTATTGGAACTACCACGAGCATGAAGATGCTGACAAGCTCTGTTAGGAATATGGATGCCCTGACTGTTAAGGTGGTGGCAGCAAGGGACAACCCACACACTTCATTAGCTAAAGGCTACAGGACTTCTCTTCAGCCAAACCTTATGCGGCTGGTCAAAACGGTATTCGAAGACGAATATCCAAGGTACATGGAGCAAGATGATTATCAATGGTACAAGCCTGTTAGGGACAATTATGTAAATGAAGCAATCCGGTTGATGCAGGAATCATTAACCCAACCAAAGACAATGGAAAGGCAATAGAGAAATGAGGCACGTTAGTGCGATCACCGGATGGTCGTGACTCCATTTCCTTTAACCGATGCTAACAATACAGTAACTTTTTTAATCTAAAGACCCAAAGCTGAAAATAATACATAGTTGATAACTCGGACAAGTGTTATTGGCGTATTCCAAGCATTGCTGATTAGTACGGCAGTGCTTATTAACTTACAATCTCCTGCTTACGGGCAAACCGGCGAAGGCGGATTCACTCAACCCAGTTCATCATTGCCGCCAGGGTGGGATGAAAGAGCAGTAGTATTGTACTTTAATGCGACTCACCTAGAGCCGTCAAGTTCGGGTGCAAATCATACCATCATAGATCTAATGCTTTACGATAGGAAGAACAGCAAGATTCTTGAAAATGTTACATATGGTATTCGGATAACAGACGAGAAATACTCTTTGCAATCCATTATCTCTGACACCTTTTTGTCAAGGAAAGGCCCGCTAACCTTAGACTTCGAACACACGAACGAATTATCTGAAAACATCATCCTGGCAGCAAAGGACCCGGTTTTGAGCAGATGGGAAGCAGATTCTAATGGAAAGATCCCTGTCAGAACTCCGTTCGTCAAACCTGGTGACTCTTACTACCTTCAAGTTTCTATCCTTGGAGCTGAGGACAGCGGAAATGACCTTTATCCCCCAGAAGTAGTTCCAGTTATTGACCTCTTTTGGAATAAGGAGAATATCACACTTAAAACAGAAATTCCAGAATTTCCTGCAACTCTTCTTCCTCTTGTTATGGCGGCCTCGTTCCTTGTGTTCTTCTACAAACGACGTATTTGATTCGCCTCAAACTTCACTACATATCCACAAATACCGATGTCTGGGAAAATTTTTGCATAGTCCTTATATTTGACTGTACTATAGTGATCTTTACCATGGTACGGAGAAGGGTGCTGTATCTCATTATACCATTAGCTTTTGTTCTGCTGGGTGCTGCCATACTTGGCAGCGGAGCAATCAGGAATGTGGGTGCAAACGATGCGAACTACGATTCCTTATTCAGAGAACAATCTCATGAGGTGTCTGAGAGGGTAGGACCCATCGATGCCACAGCTCCTGCATTCGAACCATCTAAGGGCAATACCATTTCGCCGATAACAAGCAGAGAGCCAAACAAGTTTTTGAGTGATGGAGGGAGAGCAGTTATCAAGATAAAACCAGATGAATCACGATTTGGTGATACCAGTAAAAGCGTCCTAACGGTTGAAGCCAGCCGTGGTTCAACAATTGAGGTTCCTGTTACAGTCACCCACTTATCGGGAAGCAATTCCATCGGTAGCTTGACTATCGCAGGGGTCGGCGTGTCGAATGGATATGTTCCAGCGGCAGTAGCGCGTGAGAAAAGCCCAGAACAAACTACTCAAGAACTCGTGTCAAACGGAAAAATTGCTGGCGAATTAGATCTCGATGCAACGCTACAATTTGTTCCACAAAAAGTAACGTTGAAGCCTAATGAAACTGGGGCCATTTCTCTTGCTATAACGATTCCAAAGGATTGGCCTGACTATATAGTGGGCGAGACAATATGGTACAGCGTAGAATTTGCGGTAGATGGACCCGAACGTTATGATTCGACAGAGTTAATGATGAATCAAGTGCCATTACAGGTACACATCGAGGGTTGATATATGAAACTACAATTTTTCAGCAATTATTGGTTATTTGTTGCCTTGTCTATTTCAGCACTGAGTGTTCTGATCGTCTATCAACCGATGTTGGCTTATGCCGCTGAGCCCAGCTATTACATAGGTCAGCATATAGAAGGCTATCGAAGCTCAAGCGGAAATACTTGGGATGCAGTCTCACATATTTATGGCTCAACTAATTTTGGGACTTCCTATCCTTCATCCCTTCAAGACCATCTTTTGAGCATAGTGTCTACCGCAGGATGGAATACTAATACCAACACGGTGACAGGGATACTCTATCAGTTTCCAATTACTCTGCAGCCTAACGGTCTTGTAGAGAATGACGCCCAAGTCTGGAGAGTGACAAGCGATATCCCTGTGTGGGAATGTTTCTCAACTGGCTGCCCCGCTCTGGCCCAGTATTCCTCTCTTAACTATGTTCGATACACAATGTATTGGCCTACAAGTAGTAGGGTAGACTTTCTGGCAGAAGGTTATCTTAACGGCGGCGGATATGTTTACAATATTCGTTCTTACAATAAGGTAGCAAGTGATACTAGCAATGCGTTTTCCGTTGGATACGTCCCGCGTGTATGGAACAATCACAATTACTACGCCAAACTATTCCAAGTGGGCGTTGAAGCGCATACGCAGGAAATCAATTGGCAAGTGAAGCAATGGGATATCTCCTACCGTGTAATTCCAAGCGGAGTGACGAAATATTTAGTGAACGACAATACTTTCTCAAACTTCGGAGCCACCTTTGACAGCGACGGCTCGGACATGGGGAAAGGATCCGAACTTTCATGGGATCCTGCGACAGGACTTCCAACAGCGATTGGGGTCACAGGAACTTTGAATGCAGATGCGCTTTATTACAATAAGCCGGGCTCAGGTCAACCGCCAGGGACTGTATTATGGTATCCCAATCCAACTCCATTGACGTTCGGAAAAGCTCTTTGGGGTAAAGGAAGCCTACATGCCATCAGCCAAAACATTGGCAACCATAAAGCTATTGAAGGATTGTATGCCGCGGTAAGAGATTCGGGTGGAAATGTAATTGCAACAGGGTATACACCACTTAACATAATCGTCCAAAATGGTGGAACATACTACGTTGACTATACTAACTATGGAAACTTCTATTTCACTCGACCTTTTAACGGCGCGAAATCCGCTGTAACAGACTATAACGTTGTAAATTGGGGAGCGCCTGTAAAAATCAGCATTACCAATAAAGACAGTTTCACCGTAGGCGGAAGGTACTACAATCACGGCGAACCTGCAGGATACTCTAGGCTTACTATGGAATCGAAATACACCAATGGTAACTCCCTGAACGGGATGTATGTAGCATTGCAATTCCCGGGTACCAGCACACCACAAACTAAGGGCTACACGCCTTATACTGTTGGAGTCGGTACTACCTTCTACTACGACGCAATCTGGGGTAACTACGTACAATCTCCTCCCAATCCTAGCTATTACTATCAGTATGCAGATCCCGGAGTAGGTCTCGTCGAAGTGTACGACAACAAATATAGCTGGGGAGGGGTTCAGAACATACAAGCTCCTTCAAGTGGAGCGTATACGGATGTCGGGAAGTACCTAAACACCCCTTGATTATTGATCTAGCCGACCGTATTGTGTGATTCGCGTTAGGTGGAGCAAATACGGGATGGAAAACACTCCGCGGCAATGTTGCAGACCGGAGATGATAATGTTTAATTTTATCCATATGGGGTAGGTCGAATGTATTGAGAGAAGATTATGAAAAAGGAGGCGAGAATCCTCATTATGCCTCCCATTACGCCAAGGATATTGACGATATTATTGAATCTGGATTTTTACGAGCCGCTTCGCGAGTCAAGCTCAAAATTCTCGTCCTAGGACCATCTTACGAGTCACCTGACTACGCAGGTCTACGAGTGCCCTCAAGGAACAGGATCCGGGAGCTGGGACATGATGCAGAATTTCCCGAAGAAATACCTGATGAAACCGTGAAAAGGATGCTAAATGACAGGGATATCCAAATTCAAGATGTTGATAGCCTCCTGTCTAATTGGACGGCAAAGGAACTGATTCTGATCCGCCTTTACGATTTTGCAGTGGTCTTGGTAGTGAGCCCTGGCTCCATTTCAGAATTCTCGACATTCTTTGCCAACCAGTCTATTGCGTCTAAAATGCGAGTTTACGTCAGACAGGAGCATTTGAAAGCTGACAGCTACATTGCTGCAGGCCCCCTGGACGCCCTGAAAAAGGTGCATAATAACGTCGAGGGGTTTGGCGAAAAGAAAGACCTTTTGGAGAAAATTGAAGCGTTTGTCAGAAATGCCGCAAAGCTGAAATTCATATCAGGAGTGTACTCTTGACCAAGTCAGACATCTTTGACTACGTCAAAAGCTTTATAAACTTTGGAGGCTATGAATGATCGTGGAACCCGGGCACAATACTGAACTAGCGCTTGAAGGGAGTCAGAGCCCTCCCGATGTGGATCTAAAGCTAAAGGCATTATCTAACAGGTTCAGGAGGTTCCTCTTGGGCCTGGTCTATGCAAATGAAAAGATGCACCCCTCAGATATAGCCAAACACGTCCAAGCAGATTCGAACTTTGTGGCATACCATCTGAATATCCTGACCGAAGCGAACCTTCTCAAGAAGAGCTACGAGAGGCATGGAAACCGTCTATCTGAGTATATGGTGACGGAAGACGGCAGGAAGTTCTTGGACTTTATAGGTGCTAGTGAAAAGCTAAAAGAAATGACGACGATAACAGCAGCAAAGGCAGCAGACGAAAGCAGCGTTCCAAGGGCTAAAGCAAAAGCAGAGAGATATGGACTTGGACGTAAAGAGTATGCGAAAGTCTCAAAATCTGGGTCTAGCGATTTGAAGAAAAAGAAAAGATTACCAAAAAAGCTAAAGGCTTAATCTAGGACTTTGCTGAACGTCTGCAATCTAGTTACGTCGTTTAGCAATCCTCCCGTTGGGTCATTCCTGCACGGTTGTTGCTCGTAACATACACGGTGCCAAACTCTTATCTTGAACTGTTCCTCCATTACCACCTATGGCTACGAAACCAAAGAAGCAAGCCATGCGGGCAGCCATCGTAGGATTTTTTGTAGCACTTGGAGCGATTGCAGCCTACCTGATGCCAGTACCGGCGTATGCCCAGACCTCAACTAATAAATTCTTTAGAGGTTAAGTTTACCTCTGATTTTGTTGCATATACTATTACCCCCAGTCCGACCGCACCTCGTTATGCACCAAAATTACCAGATAATTAATTGCAGCTATAGAGATTCTATAAATAGGGTTCAGGAGGATGCGTACACGTGACACCCAAGAAGCAGGTCGCGCTCATGGTAGGCATATTTTCGGCGCTTGGAATCGGAGTCAGCGTCGGCATCATCGCCTTTGGTGGAGGCTTTTCGGGTGGCGGCGGAAACATCTTTGACCCGCCGTCGCAGGCCGACATCTACACGGTCGGGGCGGCAGTCACCGACGGCATGGAGCTCAACTATACCGTCACTGCGAGGGGCGAGAGCAGCTCGCTTGCAGACTCGGACGTTTCCATAAAGTTTGATGCAGCGGAAGGAGATAACTGGCTGACTTCGTTCTACGTCGTGAACGGCACTTCTACCGTGGCCCAGCCGGTCCAGTTCGACATAATATTGTCAAAAGAGCTGACAAAGGAGGGCCAGACCGACGCGTCCGTCAGGCCGTATCTCGAACCAATCGAGTCGTCGGTGATGGCGATAAGGGACATGGACTATGGCGGCAGGGACAAGTACCTGGTGGTCGGAGCGCCGTGGGACACCATATTCTACGGCTCGTCGTCGACCGTCGTCAGGGTGACCAGCGAAGAGACTGTCCAGACGCCGGCAGGCACCTTCAACGCGTTCGTGCTGAGCTACCAGCTGCAGGACAGGACGAGCAGGATATGGGTCGTGCGTGACCTGCCGTTTCCAGTCAAGGCAGAAGTCTATGACCCGTCAGACCAGCTGCTTTACCGCTACGAGCTTGTCGGCCTGCAGAGGTAGACGTTTTCCATCAGCCAGTCGGCGTACTTTCTAACAGGGTCGTCGACCTTGCACCAGAGGTGGATCGAGCCGGGCAGTATCTCGAGCCGGCCCTTGCCGTCTGGCAGTATCACCTTGACGCCCTCCTTGCCCTCGTACATGTAGGCGTCCTGCGCCTGCGCGCCCGGTTGCAGCATCTCTGCCGCCTTGCCCTTTACCTGCTCCCTCGGTATCGGGAATGTGCGACGGAACTTGTCCACCACCAGGCCAATGTTCTCGGTGCCGTAGCTGTCAACGTCGGTCACCTTGGCAGGAACAGGGAAATGCAGCTGCAGGTTGACGCCGTGGCGGCCCCCCACAAAGAGGGCAAGCTCGTTCACCTTCTGGTAGGCCGCGTGCGGGCTCTTTTTTGCGATTGCCGCCAGCGCGTCGCGGTTTTGAGCCACGTTTGAGCGGAACTCCTCCATCAGGGCGGAGAATGTGACCATCGACCTATTTTTGGAAAGGGCGGGTTAATTAGCGTGACTTGCCTGGCCTGCACAGCCGGCGGATTCTGGTTAGCGCCTCCAGGCCCTTTTCCGCATGCCAAGGGTTAGATCTCCTCCGGGCGCACAAAAACTGAACCAGAGGAGCGGCAAGCCCTAGCCAAAAAATAGGCACAGTCATCAAAAACCGGTAAACTGTTATAAAGATACCCAACAGTAGAGAACAGTTATATAATTCCCCTCCACACTAAAGGTTAATGTGGGGCAGCAGGAAGGTTGATCCTCGACACGTTTCATCATTATCTGTTTTTCTTGCACTTTTGAGCCTTGGTGGAAGCTTTACTCTTTTCCTTTCGTCGTCGTCGCCGTCCACAGCAGAAGCATTAACAACCATAGTAATCAGCTCAGACACTAGCTTCACCAACCTGACCATTCCGGCTGGCACCGAGATGATCGTCAACAGCGGCGTAACTGTTACGCTTAATGGCACCACCCAGATCAATGGCATCCTTACTAATCACGGCACAGTTAACCACAGCAGCGGCACCATACAGCTGCAGGGCTCGATCCAAAACAAGAACGGAGGCACCTTTAGCAACAACGGCTCCCTCAACATCACCTTTGGATTACTACAAAACCTTGGTGTTTTTAACAATAACAACGGTGGCAGCATACGGATCACCGTTTTCGGAAGTATAGAGAATGGAAGTACTTACTTCAATATTACTGGCGTCTTCAATAACTATGGTTACGTAAGAAATGACTTTAATCTGAAGAACATCCTCGGTACATTTAACAATTACAATACGATTGACAACTATGGAACCATTGACAACTGGGCGACCTTCAATAATCAAGGCACCATCAAGAATTACTCTTGTATAGGTCGATTCAACAACTACGCTGGATCAATTTTTACCGGTAACCCTGTCATTAATGTACCCTGCTAGTCGACAAAACAGATTATCAATGTGTATACAAAGGGACGATGAAAAAACGATGCAGAAGCTATGTAGCCGTCCCGATGGCTTCTACCTTCTGTCGATGTCCGTGTGCACCGCGGGCTCAAGCCCGGACAAGCCCGCATATTCTGTGCACCAGGCCGCATTTTGCTGAAGAATCGCCAGTTCATTTTCATATGCGCTTTGGATCAAAATTGCATTGGTCCTGGCGCGCTCTTGATTTTCATGGATTAAGGCGGAGCCATAGAACAGTCTTGGGAATAAGGAAAGCTTGGTTGTGTGCAGACGAATGTGTCTGAAGAAGACCCGGGTTCGACGAAGACGCAATAAAAGCCTAAGTATGCCTGAAAGAATAGACGGTCGTGGCTGCAGAGCACAAGGCGTCGGTTGAAGCTGAGGACAAAGCTTTGGTGGTTGCAATCAAGAATGGTGCAATCCACGATTTACAGGGATGTCCAGCTTATCAGATCGCAAAAGGGCTCGACCATGTTCTGTTTTCTGCTCTTGAATTCTACAGAACCGGCGCCAATGATAACAGGGACTTGACCTTGATTGCCGGCGGCACCAATAACTGGTTTTCCTGGGTGACTGACAATTGGCGCGTCGTGCCAAAAACAATCAGAGACCATCAGGATCTAATTGATAGATTGCACAGGCGTTTTTCTCGCATTATTAACGAGGCAGAACGTATGGACCAGAGAATAAGGGCCGAGAAATTGGCACAACAAAGCCGCGAGTCAGAGTACTGGCGGCTTGTGATGGAAATCTCCCAGCTACAGCCTCCGGCATTTGCCAGAGACGTTGCACTCAGCTTTGATCCTGTTGAAAAGCTAAAGAAGTCAAACGGGTGGCTCATGGCCAGGCGGCAAGAACTTGCTGCCGAGCATGAAGACATTAGCCGCGAGAGCCTGCGACTTGAGCAGGAGTACAATGACATACAGGCTCTGAGGAGCCGATCGTGATCGGGGGCATGGTCTGAAGGCATATGAGCTATGTACCAGACCCCGGCCCCCTTGTCGCGTACTGTCCGATTCACAACACACGGTATCCCGAAAACGAGACCTGTCCCCTTTGTAAAAGAGGAAGTGCGCAGGTAGCCATCCCTGGCCCGCCGCCTGCCCCGGAACCCCTCCCGATTCCGTCGAATCAAGATAGTGCTTCTTCTTTGGACGAGCGAATCAACCAGTATAACGCAGATCGTGACGCTCTCCAGACTCGCATCGACAGGTATTATTCTGAAAAAGACAAGTTCTATGCCGAGCTTGAAAGTAATGCCCAGCTCCGCTCTTTCATAGAGGAGAGAAAGAGGAAGGAAGAGAGAATTGAACAGGTTTATCGGGAGATAAAAGAGAAGAGGTCTTTAGCAGAGGCAAGACTTGCAGAGAACCAGTCCCGTCAGGCAGATGGAAGCGTCACCGGCCTTTTCCTGTCTGCGGCGATCAGCGACTGGCGGGACGCAGTGCATGATTGGGGTGACGAAACAGACGGCTTGCTTGCGAAATTCAAAGGAGAGTCAGACCCCTGCTCCCCCACGGGTGCCGATGTAGAGGATATCGCCAAAAAGTTGCACGGCATTGCAGAGAACAGCGAGTTCCTTTATCCGGAAGCCGCGAAAAACCTCAAACACTACCTTGCAGGCAGCGGAGAATCGAGGACGTTGCCTGCGTCGTTATTCAGCTCAGGCGTCTCCAGTCTTGGGATTTCAGCCCACATCTCCGAGGTTCATAGAACGGTCATTATTCACGGCAAGGATACCGGCGATCCAGAAACTTCCGCTTTGGGGGTCGTGGGGCGGTTGCGAAACGGCAGCCTGCAATCCGGAGAGACCGTGCGCTTGTGTTATCAAACCAAGATAGCTGGAGCAAAGGGCTCAGACCTTTGGTTATCCGCAGGCGAATTCAACATACGGTCGGACGTTGACGTAACGGCAGAGAAGATCGACCCAGAAGGGAAAAGATACATGCTAACTTTTAACAACTGGACTGTCAAGGCTTTTGGTACTTACGATTATGATACCCACAAGCAAATCCACATTCCCTTCACCAGAGCTTCGCTTGGTTGCGTCAATAACGCTGACGTACAGAGGCTGGAACGTGCAGGGAAGGCAAAGAGATTCTCTTGGGAATCTGAAAGCTGGACCCCTAGCTATGAGCCACAAGAACAAGTCAGTGTGCCGATCCTAATTGACGGCTATGTAGTGGATGTTACCGGCCGCCCTATTGAGGGGGCACGTGTAACGGTTTTTGTCCAGAGGGCAGGAGCAGATGCACGTGTGTCCGAACCTGAAATTTATACCAACGAGCAGGGGTACTGGAAAGGAGACTTTGTCTGCCCGGAGGGTTTCGACTGCTTCAATGGCATAGTCAGGTGCGAGAAGTACAAATACTGGCCTGTTAAGCGGGAGTGGAGTACGCACGGCACAGGCAGGGTTGAAACGATGAAGATTATCTTAAAGGAACAATAAGCATAGCAGCATAAACGAAAAATATGCCCAGGTAATAAAACTCGGGGAGGGGCGGGGCTTGCTTGGAGGCGTTCCAATGGCTCCTGCCTTTCTCATGGCGCCTGCGCCCGGTGCAGGTTAGCCCTCCTGGCCTGTCGTCGACAGGTCTGCGCTGTACTTATTATAGTGCCGGCACCGGAAAAAGGAGAGAGATAGAAAGAGAGATGGCGCGGTCAGAGCAGCTGCACAACAGGGCCAAAAAGGTGATGCCGGGCGGAGTCAACAGCCCCGTGCGCTTTTACGAGCCCTATCCATTCTTTGCCGCCTCTGCAAGGGGCAGCAAGCTCGTGACTGCCGACCACAAGACGCTCGTTGACTATTGCATGGGCTACGGCGCCCTGTTCCTTGGCCACGGCTATACCGCGGTAATCGAGGCCGCAAAGGCCCAGATGGACAACGGCACATTGTACTGCGTGCCCACCGAGCTTGAGGTGAGGCTTGCCGAGCTGGTTTCAAAAATGGTGCCGTGCGCCGAGGTGGTCAGGGCCGTCAACACCGGCTCTGAAGCCACCATGAACGCCATCCGGCTTGCAAGGGCGTTTACCAGAAAAAAAGACGTGATAAAGTTCGACGGCGGCTACCACGGCGCGCACGACTATGTGCTGGTAAAGGCAGGCTCGGGCGCCGCAAGCCTGCCCGCGTCAGAAGGCGTGCTCGAAGAGTCGTCGGCGCACACGGTGGTGGTCCCGTACAACGACCCCGCCGCGCTTGAAAGGGCGATAGAAAAGAGCGACGCGGCGTGCGTCATCATGGAGCCCGTGCTTGCCAACATCGGCCTCGTGCTCCCGGACAAGAACTATTTGAGCGAGGTGCGCAAGCTGACGCAGCAGAACGACGTGGTGCTGATATTTGACGAGGTGGTGACCGGCTTCCGCCTGGCTCCCGGCGGGGCAGGCGAGTTTTTCGGCATCAGGCCCGACCTGGCCACATTTGCCAAGGCGATGGGCAACGGCTTTCCAATAGGCGCCATAGCCGGCAAAAAAGAGATAATGCAGCAGCTGGCCCCCGCAGGCAGGGTCTACCAGGCAAGCACGTTTGCAGGCAACCCCCTGTCGGTGTCGGCCGCAATTGCCACGCTTGAAGTCCTGCAGCAGTCCAAGGACGCGATATACCCGCAGGCGGCAAGGACGTGCGACAGCATCGTAGAAGGAATCAAGGAGGAGCTCGAAGACATCGGCACTGGAATAGACTGCACGATAAACTCGATAGGCTCGATGTTCCAGCTGTTCTTTACCGCCGATAAAGTGAGGGACGAGGCGTCTGCGAAAAAGGCCGACGCCGCCGTGTTCAGGAGGCTGTTTGACGAGCTGCTAAAGCGCAACGTGTTCATACCGCCGTCGCAGTTTGAGACGTGCTTTGTGTCCTACGCTCACGACGAGGAGGACATCGACAAGACGGTCGAGGCGTACGGCGAGGCGTTCAAAAAGATAAAGGAGCAGCAGCGCAAGCAATGACAGCGGCAGCAGCGGCGGCGTCAAAAAAGGTAATCAGGGTCGGCACGAGGGGCAGCAGGCTGGCAGTCGCCCAGACCGAGATAGCTCTTGCCGCGCTCAGGCGGGCAAACCCGGGCGTAAAATTCGAGATAGTCACGATAACGACGAGGGGCGACGTGGACCGCCGGCCCCTCTTTACCATGGACGAAAAGGGCATCTTTGAGAAGGAGGTGAACGAGGCAGTAAGGAAGGGCGAAGTCGACTTTGCAGTCCACAGCCTGAAGGACGTGCCGTCCGACCTGTCAAAAGACCTGGTAGTGGCCTGCATCCCAAAGAGGGCCAGGCCAAACGACGTGCTGGTCAACGACAAGGGCTTGAAATTAAAAGAGCTGCCCCCGGGCGCAGTCGTAGGGACGAGCAGCCTGCGCAGGGCGGTGCAGATTGTAAAAGCAAGGCCCGACCTGAAGGTGAGGCCGATACGGGGCAACGTGGAGACGAGGGTGAAAAAGGTGATAGCAGGCGAGTACGACGCAGTGGTGCTTGCGGAGGCCGGCCTTGGCAGGATAGGCATGAAAGACGTGATAGTGGAGAGGTTTGGCGTGAACAGCTTTGTGCCGGCGCCGGGGCAGGGCGCCATAGCAATCGTGTGCAGGCGTGACGACAAAAAGACGGCGGCCATGCTGGCAAAAATCGAAGACGCAAGGTCGAGGTCAGAGGTTGCAGCCGAGCGGGCCCTCATAGAAAAGATAGAGGGAGGGTGCAGGTTCCCGCTTGGCGCAGTGGCCGTCTCTGACAGGGACGGCAAGACGTTAACGCTGCACGCAAGCGTGTTTTCATCAGACGGCTCCAAGAGCATCAGGGTGAAAAAGACGGGCAGCGCCGGGGCCCCGGAAAAGCTGGGTGCAGGGGTGGCAGGCATGCTTCTAAAGCAGGGGGCAGGCGAGCTTGCGCAGGGCTGGCGGCAGGCGGTTGAGGAGTGGAACAAAAAGGCATGACTGCCAGCAGCAGTAGTAGTAATAATAACAACAATCCAAAGAAATCGGCGACGGTAGCAAAAAAAGGCAAGGTGTACATCTGCGGCGCCGGCCCGGGCGACCCGGGCCTGATAACTGTGAGGGCGATGGAGCTGGTGAAATCGTGTGACGTGATACTGTACGACAGGCTCGTGGGGCAGGGCATCGTCGACCAGTTCCCGCAGGACGCCGAGAAAGTGTACGTAGGCAGGGCAGTCGGAGACCCGACCACACACCAAAAGAGGACCAACGAGTTGATGGTCAGGTACGCCAGGGAGGGCAGGAGCGTGCTCAGGCTCAAGGGCGGCGACCCGTTCGTGTACGGCAGGGGCGCAGAGGAGGCCGAGTACCTGCTTGAGCACGGGATAGGTTTTGAGATAGTGCCCGGCATCACGTCTGCCATCGCCGCCCCGGCGTATGCGGGGATACCGCTCACGCACAGGCGCCACTCGTCGTCAGTCGCCATCGTGACCGGCCACGAGGGCGAGGACGGCAACAAGGGCGACACGGCTATCAACTGGAAAAAGCTGCCCGGCGCGGTCGACACCATAGTAGTCCTGATGGGCATAGGCCAGATAGGGCAGATAGCCCGCGACCTGGAAAGGGGCGGGATGAAAAAATCGACAAAAGTGGCAGTAATCGAAAGCGGCACCACTGAAAAGCAGCGCGTTTTCCCTTGCACGCTTGGCACGGTCGCCGCAGTCGTCGAAAGGAACGGCGTGAGGCCGCCTGCCATAGTCGTCATCGGCAGGGTGGCCGGCCTGCACAAAAAGATCGGATGGTTTACCGGCGCTTGAGCCTGAAGGGCAAGACGGTTGCCATCACCAGGAGCAAGGAAGAAGCAGAAGAGTTTGCGAGGCTGGTCGAGTCTGAAGGCGGGGAGGCGATAGCACTCGCCGCGATCAAGGTCGTGCCGGACAGGCTCGAGGTGGCAAGGCTTGTCGGGCTGCTTGAAGACAACAGAGAAAAGTGCGACTATTGCGCCTTCATGAGCGCCAAGGGCGTCAGGGCGGTATTCGAGCTCGGCGGCGGTGGCAGTGCCGACAGGATCAGGAGGGCGCTTGACAAAGTGCAGGTCATCGCGGTGGGCCCCAAGACCGCGCAGGAGCTTGAAAAGGCAGGAGTCAGAGTGGCGCACGTGCCGGAGGTCCACTCGTCCATCGGCCTTGTCAGGATGATGGAGGCTATGGGCCCGGCGGCAGTCGCAGGCAGGAGAATAGTCATACCCCGGAGCGCGGCCGCCGACGACTATGCGGCAGAGGGGCTTGGCAGGCTCGGCATGAAGGTGGAAGAGGTATTTGTGTACAGGACCCTCACGGCCGCAAGGACGCCGGCGTGGGACAGATTCGCGCGGCTGCTAAAGGCAAAAAAGGTCGCCGCCATAGTGTTCACCAGCGCGTCAAACGTCAGGGCGTTTTTCGAGCTTTTGCCCGACGCAGACCTGCGGGGCGTGCAGGTCATTTCGATAGGCCCGTTCACGAGCAAAGAGCTTGACAAATGGCAGCAGCAACAGCAGCAGCACCGCTGCAAGATAGACTATGTCGAATCTGACGAGCACACGGTGGAGGGCGCCTTCAGGTTCCTTGCGTTCACGGGCCGCCGGCAGCGCCGAGGTTGAGCTGCAGCACAAGCTTGACGACTGCAAAGGCGATTATCGCTGCCCCGCCTGCCGCTGCCAGGATAAAGTTCCTCTTGGCCGGGCTCATATTTGCATACGCGTGTAAGCTGCCGGCAGACGGGCGCTATATACCTGCCGCCTCCTCTTCCTCTCCTTCTTTTTTTCGTTGACAAAACTTTATCTCGCTTGCTCTTGCTTCTTCTTCCCTGTCCATCGCCTTGGAAAGGTTTGACCTCATTGTGATAGGGAGCGGGAGCGGCCTTGACGTGGCAAACGCGGCTGCAGAAAGCGGCATGAAGGTGGCCATAATCGAGAAAGACAGGATGGGCGGCACGTGCCTGAACAGGGGCTGCATACCGTCAAAGCTCCTGATACACAGCGCCGACATCATGGAGACGGTAAAGAACGCCGGCAGGTTTGGCATCGACATCGCCGGCCCGGTCAGCGTCGATTTTGAAAAGGTGATGCAGAGGACGTGGGGCATCGTCGACCCGGACGCAGAAGGGATAAGGCGCGCTTTTGAGAGCATCGACAACCCCAGGCTGTTCCCGCACGAGTGCAGGTTTGTAGGCAGAAAAGAGATAGCAGTAGAAGGAGACAGTGGAGGAAAGACGACGACGATAACGATGATAACGGCAGACAAGGTGCTCATCGCCACAGGAGCAAGGCCGGGCGTTCCAAGGATAGAGGGGCTCGAAGGATCCGGCTACATCACAAGCGACCAGGCGCTGAGGCTGAAAAAGCTCCCGCAGTCGATGACCGTCATAGGCGGCGGATACGTTGCGGCAGAGCTGGCGCATTTTTTCGGCTCGCTTGGCACAAAGGTGAGCATCATCCAGCGGCGCGACGTGATGCTGGCAGACGAGGACGAAGAGATCTCGGCGGCGTTTACAAAGGCGTTTGCAAAAAAGCACGCAGTCTACACAGGCTACAGCCCGCAATCAGTTTCAAAAGGGGGCGGCCTTTTCATGACAAGGGCGAAAAACGCCCAGGGCATGACGGCAGAGATCGAATCCGAGCAGTTGCTGGTGGCCACAGGCAGGGTGCCAAACTCGGACACGCTCCAGCTCGAAAAGGCGGGCGTCGAGACGGACAGGGACGGTTTCATCAAGGTCGACGAGTACCTGGAGACGAGCGCCAAGGGGATATTTGCGCTTGGCGACGCCGTGGGGCGCTACCAGTTCAAGCACAGCGCAAACCACGAAGCCCAGTACGCCTTTAACAACATCACCAGGCCGCAAAAGAAAATAGCAGTCGACTATACGGCCATGCCCCACGCAATTTTTGCGTCGCCCCAGGTGGCCAGCGCAGGGCACACAGAGCAGGAGCTGCGCGGAAAAGGCGTCAGGTACGTAAAGTCGATATACAGGTACGCAGACACGGCGATGGGCCGGGCCATAGGCGACGAGGAGGGATTCGTCAAACTGCTCGTGTCAGAAAAGAACCGCATGATACTTGGCTGCCACATAGTCGGCCCTGAAGCTTCGGTGCTGATACACGAGGTGCTCGTGGCGATGAAGGCCGGCCTTGCGATAGACGCCGTCGCCCGCACCGTCCACATCCACCCCGCGCTTTCCGAGGTCGTATCAAGGGCAGCGTACATGCCGCCGCCGACAAGCCACCACCACGATCACCAAGGCCACGACGACCACGAAAGAAGTGAAAGTCATTAAGCATCGCAGAGCCCCTATCAAGGGGCCTGCAAAGCCAGGTTCGAACCTGTTTTAAGAACAACTTGCAAAGATAGTAGCAGAGAGAGAGAGTATACGGCCAATGGCAGTGGTGGAAAAAAAGGACGGCAGGGTCGAGCCGTTTGACGCTGACAAGCTGGCGGCGTCGCTTGTCAGGTGCGGAATCCCGCCTGCGCAGGCGCGCAGAATAGCAGGCAGGATAGGCGCGCCGTTCGTAGAGCACCAGCAGGTAAGCTACGCCAGGCTGCGCGAGATGGTAGCAGACGAGCTGGCAAGGGAGGGCCTGGCCGCCGCGACCGAATCGTATCTGAGGTACAAAAAAGAGCTGCATGGAGGTAGAAACAACTACCACGATGTCCACGACTTGTTTGAGGGCAGGGTGCGCGACCGCGGCTGGTCCGGCGCAGCGGCTGCGGCAAGCGACCGCGCCGCTACGGCGGCAACAGCAGTAACAGGACAACGTCGACAAGGACAAGGACAACAACAGCGGCAGCAGGTTGCGGCATCAGGCAGGGCGGCGCCGGAAGGGCGGCGGTAAAAGGCATGGCCGGCGCCGGCACCACGGTAGTCGCAGGCTCGCTGCCAAGCGACATCGACAGCTTTTGGTTTGCAGTCAAGGACGGGGCCGCCATCAGGCCGTTTGATTTCGTATCGGTCAAGAGCATGGGCACCAAGATAATCGGCATAGTCGACGACCTCAAGGTGATCCCGGGGCCGCCGGCAGCAAAGGGAGGAAGAGGAGGAGGAGGAGGCAAGACAGCAATAGCAGAAAAAGAGTATGCATATTCTGAAGAGGGGACGGTCGTCGCAAAGGCGGCCATACTTGCAAGCTCGCCGCAGCCTAGCATGCCTGTGATGCCGGGCAGAAAGGTCAGGATGGCCGATAGCGACGAGGTGGCCCTTGCTCTTGGGATCCCCGAGATGGCAAACCCCATCCCGGCAGGAGTCATCGAGATGGCCGGGAGAGGAGGCAAAGGCGGCAAGTACGTGCCGGTGTCACTTGACATCTCGTACATTGCTGGCCCTGACACGGCGCATGTGAACGTGTCAGGCATTTCAGGCAACCGCAAGACAAGCTACCTCCTGTTCCTGCTCCAGTCAGCCTACCAAAAGCTTGCAGGCGACGTGAGCATTGTGATCTTTAACACCAAGGAGCAAGAGCTCCTGCAGCTGGACGTCAAAGACGAGCCGGCCAGGGAAGACGCCAGGATGTTTGAGCTCATGGGCCTCGCCGCCGAGCCGTTTTCAAACGTGACCTACTTTTTGCCCAGGGGGAGCGACGGCAAGGCCAACTCGGCCCTTGTGCCCAGGAACAGCAGGGCGTACTCGTTTGAGCTGGGCGACGTTTACGACAGGCTCGACCTCCTGTTTTCAAACACGGCCGATCCATGGTATGACGGCATCGCGGCGATGACCAGCTATATCGCCGAGTCGTGGCCCCTTGAAGGGGTATCGACGTGGAGCGACCTTGCAAGGTTCAGCCGCTACCCCGACGATGGGGCGGCAGCGCACGGCAGGCCGACGATGACTACCACCACTACTACCGCTGCCGCTGCGACTGCGCACTTTAACGCGTACCTCCAGAGGTTCAGGCGGTCCACCCTCTTTGTGGACCGGCGCAAGACGAGCGTGTACCTTGGAAGCGAGGTGCGCAGGATAAGGCCCGGCGACGTATACGTGATAGACATTGCAATGCTCCCCACGCTCGAGGAGCAGTCGCTGGTGGTGGGCGACGTGATGCGCGCCATAGACGAGGCGCACGCGGCAGCGGCGGCAAAGAGGAATGATGGCGGCAAAGGCAGGCCGAAATACACGATAATCTTTATCGACGAGATCAACAGGTTCCTGCCAAGGCCGGTGCCCGGCAGGATGATGCCGGCGACATCAGAGCAGATAATGCGCACGGTGATGGCTGGCAAGTCCAGGGGCACGGTGCTCTTTTCCGCCCAGCAGTTCAAGAGCGCAGTTGACGGCGCGCTGCACGACAACACCGGGACGCACGTGTTTGCCAAGCTCGGCTCGACAGAGCTCGCCGGGCCTGCCTACGACATGATAGACGCAAGCGTCAAGCGTAACATCGTGAGGCTGAACAAGGGCGAGGTGGTGCTTGCGCACCCTGCGTTTAGGCACCCGATCAAGATAACGTTCCCAAGGGCGTCGTTCAAAAAGCCCTGACATGAAGAAAGGGACAAGTAGAGAGAGAGCGGGTGTGTATGTGTGTATGTGTTGTGCTATCCGGTCATGGATGACGCCATGCCGCCGCCGTTATGCATCACCCTCTCCACCTGCCACCTGTCGTTCACGTACAGCCCGACGACCTTGGCAGGGAACCCCCACGACGATACGACCCTGACCGCGTTTGCTATGTGCAGGTAGTGGTGTTCCCTGCCGCCTGGGTTGCCCGCGCAGTCGTGGTGGCCCGCCACTGCTATAATGTCCGAGCCGTGCCTCTCCACAGATATTGAAACGGCGCGCCGGGCAAGCTCCAGCTCTGCAAGCCTGCCGCTGGTGCCGGAAAAGACGGCGTCGGCGCCCGGGAAGGTCACCATGTCGACGCCTTCGACGCCGTGGTTGCTTTTCAGGTAGCCTATTATGGGCTCCTGCGTCCTGCCGTCGATGCAGTTTATCGCTGTGCCAAACCTGAATTGTTGCGTCGCCAAAAGCCATCACCTGCTTGCTCACAGCTGCTGCGGGGTGGTCACTATCTTGCCAAAGAGCTGCGAGTCAGCCATCTTGACGTGGCCTTCGACCATGTTGGAGAAAGGCAGGACGGTGTCTATCACCGCCTTTATCTTGCCCCTGCTGACCCACCTGATCACCTCCTCAAGCCCCGCCTTGGTCCCCTGCGTAGCGCCAAGCAGGTTTATGCCCCTGAAAAAGAGGTACCGCAGGTCTATCGAAGAGTCGTAGCCAGTGGTCGCGCCGGTCGTCACGAGCGTGCCGCCCATCTTGAGCAGCGAGACTGCCTGCGGGAAGACGGACTTGCCGATGTGCTCGAATATGACGTCGACTCCCCCGCCTCCCTCTTTTGCCGCGATCTCTTTGACCTTCTTGTGCCATCCCTGCTCGCGGTGGTTGACCACATAGTCGGCGCCAAGGCCGAGGCACTTGTCCATCTTGTCCCTGTTGCCGGCGGTGGCGATCACGGTGCAGTTGTAGAGCTTGGCTATCTGGATGCCGGCTATGCCCATCCCGCTCCCGCCGCCCATGATGAGCACGGTCTGGCCCGGCCGTATGTTTGCCCGGGTGACAAGCATGTGCCACGAGGTCATGCCCACCATAGAGATTGCTGCCGCGTCCGTGAACGAGACGTTGTCCGGCAGCCTGACCACGTTTGTCTCTGGCATGTGCGTGTACTGGGCGTACCCGCCCCAGAGCGGTCCGGTCTGGAAGCCCCACACCTTCCTGTCCCTGCAGTCGTATTCCCTGCCGGACGTGCATTCGTAGCACACCCTGCAGGTCAGGTTCGGGTGCAGGACGACCCTGTCCCCAACCTTAAAGTGCGACACGTCTTCACCGATCTCTGCGACTGTGCCGGCCACGTCGCTTCCGGAAATGTGCGGCATCGGTATCTTGATGGGCTCGCCCCATATCCCCCACAGGTCGTTATAGTTGTAGGCCGCCGCTTCGACCTTTACCAGGACTTCGTTTGGCTTGATCTCTGGGACATCGATGTCCTCTATTTTCACAACCTTTCGAGGATCCTTGCTGTGCTCCCGGTAGACTGCGGCTTTCATATCCTCGCTGAATACACAGGGTTTGCAGTATAAACAAGCGGTTTGCAGAGTATTGCAGGGCAAACCCCTCGCTAAAGAGGGCTGTGCGCAATATCAGTAACGTGGTGCAAACTGGAAACGGAGTAAAACTGCATGGCAGCAACCACCATGATGTCATTTCTTTTCCAGGCATAGGCGACCCGCCGGGCTCGTGGCATTTTGCCCTGTGCAGGGACTGTTTCTGGTGCGCGTCGGTAGTCCTCAAGACGGAACTGAAGTGCCCCCAATGCCGCAGGGCCACTATAGAATTGATGCCAATTGCGCCGCCCAAAGGTTTTTCGCGCAAATCGCACCTCTTTGTTTTTCTGCAAGAGCGCGCGTTCTTTCTTTTTCTCTCTCCTCCCAGTCGATAAGCGGGCCCGCCGGCGCCGGGTTACATGGTCTGCATTCAGCCGCTATCGGGCCGCCGGCGCCCGTGTGAGCAAAGCAAGAGAAGCAGAGGACCTTCCTCTATGTTTATCAGCAGGCGCAGCCTGCAAGAGCTGAAGAAAGGTGCCACGGGAAAACAGCGGCAGCAGCAGTAGCAGTAGCGGCAGCGGCGCAGGCAAGCGGAAAACAGAGACCATCGCATTCAGGCTTGACAGCAACGTAATCAGCAGGCTGCGCAGCGAGGCGGCGCAGAAAGAAGTCAGCCTGAACACGCTTGTGGGCCAGATTTTCAGGCAGCACATCGACTGGCACTCTAATGCTGCAAAAGCCGGGTTCCTCACCGTCAGGAAGGGCCTGATACTCAGGCTGCTCGAAATCGCGTCAGAGGAGCAGCTGCACCAGATAGCAGAATACATTGCCAAAAAAGAGACCAAGAATTTCGTCATGATGCTCAGAAACGAGTACAACATCACCTCTGCGCTCGACGTGGTCGAGACGTGGATAAGGATAGCAGGCTACCCCTACAGGCACGACGTCCAGTATTCCAGGCATTCCTACACCATCCAGCACGACATGGGGAGAAAGTGGTCGGTCTACCTGTCAGAGCAGTACGAATTCCTGTTTGAAGACTTTGGCCTGAAGCGGGTCCACTTTGACATGACGGACAACTCGCTCTCGTTCACGGTCGACACGGAAGATACCCTGTGACGTAAAGTTTGAGCAGGATGGCTGCTGCAGTGGTTGTAGTGGTGGTGGAGGAGGCTAGATCAGGCTGCAGGCCCGAGGCTCTTTTCCATCTCCAGCAGCCGGCGGATCCTCTCGTCCACCGGCGGGTGGGTCGAAAAGAGGCTCGCTATCGTGCCCCGCGAGAGGGCAGGGATGATAAAGAACGCGTTCATCCCCTCCACCCTCTGCGCCTCCTGCTCTGGCACCCTCTTCATGGCCCCGCTTATCTTGCCAAGGGCGCTTGCAAGCCTGCCGGGCCTGCCTGTCATCTGCGCCGCTCCCCTGTCTGCCGCGTATTCCCGGTAGCGCGAGATGGCGCGTATCACCAGAAAGCTGACAAACCATGTCAGCGCCGCGACGAGCAGTATCAGGAGCCATGCGCCTGATCCGTTGTTGCGCGAGTCCCTGTTGCCTATGGCGCCAAACATGCCAAACTGCATCAGGTACCACGCCACAGTGGAGAACAGGCTTGCAAGCGTGAGGACAAGCACGTCCCTGTGGCGTATGTGCGCAAGCTCGTGGGCTATGACGCCTTCCAGCTCCTCGTCGTCGAGCAGGTTCAAGAGCCCGGCAGTCACCGCCACGACAGAGCTGCTGCCCTGGCCCCTGCCGGTCGCAAACGCGTTTGGCATGCTGGTGTTCATTATCGCCAGCTTGGGCATCCTGATGCCGTTCCTCGATGCGACCCTCTGCGTTATCGAATACAGGCGCGGAGCCTGCTCCGGCGTCACCACCCTTGCGCCTGTGCTCCACAGCACCAGCCTGTCTGAAAAGTACCACTGTGCAAGTATCATCAGAGAGACGATGATCGTGATGGGCACGAACCCGACCCCGAGGTAGGCAAGGACGCTGATGAACCCTATGTACAGCATGGCCAGCACTGCAAAGCTCAGCACCATGCGGGCCTGGAGGCCGGAATCAGCCCTCAAACGCCTTTGCGGAACAACGTTCATGGGTGTTATTCACGTTCTGGGCCAATAAAGATACAGTTTGCATTGCAACACAAGGTAACACTGCCAGAAGTGATGCAGGAGGGTGTGCAGACACTGACTTGCCAAGTGTTGCACAGCAAACCCCTCCCTTTTAAATCAAGCCGTGCGCAACTGATCGCATGGCAATAGCGAAAATCCTGGTGCCCTACGACGGGTCAAAGCCGTCTGATATGGCGGTCGCCAAGGCGGTAGAGATTGCAAAGGCGTTTGGGGAGGGAAGCGAGGTCGTGCTGTTTCATGCGGTCGAGACGATACCGCTCCTGCCGTTGACGGCTGTAACCCTAAAGTCGAGCAGGACGGGCGAGCCGATAACCGCGCACGAATACGTCAAGGAGGTCTATTACGAGCTCAAGGCCAGCATGACAAGGACGCTTGAGCAAAAGATAAAGCAGTACCAGGGCTCGGGCGTGGCGCTCAGGCATGTCGTGGTGGTCGGGTCGCCTCCGGCGGGCAAGATAATAGAGTATGCAAAGAAGGAGGGCGTGGACATGATTATAATAGGCAGGGTCGGGGTCAGGGGGTTCAGCCGCATGCTGAAATCCCTGGGGAGCGTGTCAAGGAGCGTCGCAGAAAGGGCGCCCTGCCCCGTGATGATAGTGCAGTGATGGGAGAGAAAGAAAAAAGAAAGAGAGAAGGAAGGGTTTGCAGAGCTTGCCGCAGCAGCAGTAGTCCTGCCAGCGGCCGCCGGCCTCGCAAAAAGACCCGGCACGAGCCCGCAGGTAATCGGCCCCACCGCAGGGGCGTTTGGCACTT
>NZ_JBBIHK010000029.1:0-23318 GCF_037447015.1 Nitrososphaera sp.
TAGTTGGTGCCTGTTCCGGAGAGGGAGAAGGTAGTATCACCGCCACCAGCTGCTGCTGATGGAGCGGCCATTGCAGGAGCCGCTGCAGGCGCGGGTTTTGGAGCGGCGGCTGCAGTCTGCGTCGGCGGTGGTGGTGGTGCCGTGGCGCTCCTTGCCTTGGGGTTCTTTGCCAGTGGCGTGAGCTCTTCAAGCTTTTTGATTGCCTGCTCCAGCGTCAGCTTTTCTGCCTTTTGGTAATGGGCGATGAGCTTGTCGCCTATCTTGGTGTTGCGTATTATAGTGTCAATGACCATCTTGGCGTTCCTGTCGGCCGTCTGGCGGTAGTTCCTTATCCAGTACGGGTCGCCAAAGTATTCTATCTGCCTTATCTGGTAGATGAGGTCGACGACCTCGCCGGTCACTATCTCGACTGTAATGTTCAGGTCGGCAGACAGGTCTTCGCCGGTTACGGGGTCGACGCCCTTTTCGCTCCACTTGTGGGTGACGTATATCCTGTCGGCGTGGGTCTGCATGGCAAAACCGGAGCTGCGCAGGTCGTTCTGTATGCTGGCAATGTCGGCTTTGTCCGTGATCTCTATCGGTATCCTGTAAATGCCAAGCTTGTTCCCGTGTAGCGGGTAAACTCCCCTCTTGGCCGTCTCTGAAAGCATCGTCCAGACCCTGTCCTTGAGCAAGGCAGACATGTGTGTGTCGCTGCTTTCCTAGGCAGCTGAATGGTCTAAAAGCATTTCGTTTTGGGAACCCGGCTTTTGTGGCATGGCTGAGGGTTTGGGGGGAGGAGGGGAAGAGGAGAAAGGCGCGAGGCAGGCAAGTGTAACTGCCACCGCCCGCAAAACTCGTTTATTCCATTTCTGTCAAGATATATACCAAGATGTCTGGCAGAGACGACGCTAGCGGTGGCGGCAGCAAAACCAGCCAGGTACTGGAGCAGGGAGACATATTCTTCTTTTACAGGCCAAAGGTGGAGGCCGAGGAGGTGAGTGGCCTGGAGGACGTCCAGCGCTTTTACATGGTCATGGCGCCTGAAGGGGGCATGTACAGGCTGTTTGTGATAGGCCAGAAGCAGCTGCCCGGGATAGAAAAGGGCGGGTCGACGCCGGAAGAGAGGAGCTGGGCGCTAAACGTGCTCACCACGTCCAATCCTGACGACATCAGGGAAAAGCTGCTGGCAGAAGAATACGGCACAAAGACAAGGGGCAGGAGGAGGGTGCCGGCGGCAACCCCTGCAGGAGAGGGCAAGTATTGCATCGTAAGCCACGGCGGCGACCACACAGAGCTTGCGTACGTGCTAGAGCTGCCAGAGCTGCCGGGCCCGACGCAGCAAGAATTCGAGATAAAGAAGGAGGCAGGCTACATCATTGCGGTCAAAAACCCGGATGTCGCCGGCGGCCCCGGCTTTGAGCGTGGCGAAAAGCCCCGCTACACGGCAGAGATGATGAAAAAGTTTGCCGGCGGCAGGCGCTGGATAGACGCCGAGCCGGAGATGCTCGACTATGAAAACACGCAGGTGCTGCTTATAGGCGCAAGGGAAAGGGGCGTGCAGGACGAGCTTGGCATAACCCTGGTAGACAAGAGCGAGGCCGAAAGCGCCGCCAGGCTCTTTAGCGAGCTAAAGCTCAGGAAGAAAGAGGTGCCGACGAGGCCGCTTGAAAAAGGCAGGAGGAGAGGGGGAAGACAAGAGAAAGAGTGGAGGCTTGCAAGTGGCAGCAGGGCCGAAGCATGACCAAATGTAGCGCATGGCTGCCTGCCGCTGCCTGCTGCTGCCGCTGCCAACACCATTATTCGTCGTCAGGGCACGTCATTTCCCTGATCGCCCTGTAGCGCTTTTCCATGTCTTCGGCCTTTTGCACGACCTGCTCCAGCGCGTACTGCGACTTGGGGAAATACCACCTTATGCCCACCTTGTGGCCTATGCCGTCCATGTCGTGGATCATGCCCCGCTCGGCCTCGACGCCGTACTTTTCGTCCACGGCGCGCTCTCTCACCTCAAGGCCCCGCTTGGTCTTGTCCTCCATGACCAGAAACGGCGGCCTGTCGTAGATAAAGTAAAACTGCCCCTTTTTCACCAGGTCTGAAGGGGGCTGTTGCTGCTGGGTCATTATGCTTTCCCCGGTAAAAGGAGGGAAGGGAGGGCTTATTTCTCTATCGGGTTGCCTATCATGTTGCCCCACTCGGTCCACGAGCCGTCATAGTTCCTGACGGACGGATAGCCAAGCAGGTATTTCAGCACGAACCAGCTGTGCGACGAGCGCTCGCCTATCCTGCAATAAGCAATGACGTGCTTGTCCGGCGTCACGCCCTTGCCTTCGTACAGCGCCTTCAGCTCGTCGGCGCTCTTGAAAGTGCCGTCTGCATCTTTCACGGCCTGCGCCCAGGGGATGTTCTTGGCTCCCGGGATGTGGCCGCCGCGCTGGGCGTGCTCCATCGGGTACTCGGGCGGGGCGGTTATCTCGCCCGTGAATTCCTTGGGCGAGCGCACGTCTACAAGCACGGTCTGGTCGGCCTTTTCAAGGGCCCTCCTCACGTCTGGCATGTAGGCCCGGACGCCTTCGTCCGGCGGGTTTGCGACGTATTTTGTCGGCTGCGCAACCTGCGGCTCGTCCTTTGTGTACTCTCTTTTCTCAAGCTCCCACTTTTTGCGGCCGCCGTTCATTATCTTCATCTTTTTGTGGCCGTAATACTGGAAGACCCAGAACGCAAAGGCTGCAAACCAGTTGTTGAAATCGCCATACAGCACGAGCTCGGTGTCAGGCGTAGCCCCCACCCTGCCCATGAGGGCTTCAAACTGCTGCTTGCTGATGATGTCCCTCCTCACGGGATCGTTGATGTCCTTTTTCCACCACACCAGATGAGCCCCAGGTATGTGCCCCTGCCTGTACGCGTTTTCAGGGTCATAGTCGACTTCGAGTATCCTGATGTTTGGGTTTTTCAGGTTGGCCGCTACCCAGTCAGTCTCGCAGAGTACTTCAGGATGAGAATAGCTCACCATACAGTATCATCATGAACAAAAGCCCGCACACGTACTTAAAACCTTTGCAAAGAGGTGCTAGGATCGCTGCTAGCGCCGCTATACGTCAAAAAGGTACAGGCCCTCGGCGCGCAGCCTGGCGGCCGCACTGCAGTTCAGGACCCTGACCACAGCCCGGCCCCCTTCCGGCCCGAGCAGATCCAGAAAGGCGCCTTCAAGCCTGTCCGGCCTCGATACCAGCACTCTCCGCAGGCGGTCCTTTCCCCCGAAGCGTTCCTCGAGCTTTTCCTCAAGGATGGGGTACACCTTTGGCCCAAGCAGGTCTCGCAGCTGGCCCAGAACGCATTCGGCGACCCGGTCAGCAAGCATCGTCGTACCGTTTTTGGAACTCCGAGTGGAGGAGACAGGACTGGAATAAGGGTGGTGGGGACGGCTATTGTCCATAACTGGCGCAATACTGCCCATGATATAAGCTAGGTGCAATTACAATATTGCAAGAGGTTCGCCTGCACGCGCCGGTATGCATATGCTTCTTCAGTATGCAGATCAGAGGCGCAGGCCGTCGTTGTTATTTGAGTCAAAGCCGGCCCTGCTCTCGTCCACTTCTATAACCAGCGTGTCGTCGGTAAAGCTGACCCGTGACGGATAGCCGACCCCTGCTATCATGGCCTCGTAGTGGTGCTTGAAAAAATACGACCACTTTCTCCCCATGTCGTGCCTTATTGTAAACCGCCGGACCCTGCCGTCCGTTGCTTCTGTGAACGCAAAGCCGGACTTGCGCAGTCGGCCCCGCAGCACCTTGTAGTAGGCCGCAAGCGTGTCCTCGCCCACCATCAGGATCCGGATTTCAGAGCTTTCTCTGGCCGCGGCCTCGGCTATCGCTTTGAGCGTACCTTCGTCGAGCGCGTCAAACAGCCGGCGCAGGACTGGCCTCTGCAGCACGACCCATCCTGCCTCTATGGCAAAGAGGTCCCACTCGACTTACGCCCGGAATATCCTGTTTGCAAGCGCGTTAAAGCTGAGCCCGGACCTTGCCGCCTGGGTCTTCAGGACCTCTACAATGTCCTCATCTATCCTCACAGTGATCCCGCTCTCGGGCAACGCCGCTACCTACTACACATACAAGTACGCAAGACGCACCTAAAACAGACTCTTCTCTTGTCGCCGTTTTTTGCCGCTGTGCCACTCCCACCATCTCTTTCTCTTTTTTTTCTGCGCGGCTGCAAGGCAAGGCATTTTAAGAACGACGCTTGCAATAGCGTGATGAAGGGTAGTAGTTTGGGGACATGGCGGCCAGGATCCGCGGCGTTGCTATAATCACAAAGAGAAAGAGCGACGAGGCAAAAGCGGCAGCGGCCAGGATTGCCAAGATGCTTGCCGCGCAGGGCGTGCGCGCCTTTGCGGTCTCGCCGCTCAAGCTCAAGGGCTGCGACGAGCTGGAGCCGGACGAAGTGAAGGACAGGGCCGACCTAGTATTTGCAGTAGGCGGCGACGGGACGACGCTCAAGGCGTTCCGCACCATACCGGGCAACCTGCCCCTCCTCAGCATCAACGTTGGCGGCCACAGGGGCATACTGTCCGAAGTCTATACCGAAAACATGGAGAGGGCGATCAGGGACATACTTGCCGGCAGGGGCTTTTACGATTCCAGGATAAGGATACAGGCGTCGCTGGCTTCAGGAGGCAACGGCAACAAGAACACTTTCCCGCCGGCGCTCAACGAGATCCTGATAACCAGGGCAGACATGTCAAGGACGCCGACTGTCACGGTAAAGGTGCTGGGCGACGAGATCAGCCACAGGATGGACGGCATCGTGATAGCGACTCCCACCGGCTCGACGGGCCACAACCTGTCGCTCGGGGGCCCCGTCCTTCATGAAGGGATGAGCTGCCTGATACTGACCCCCATTGCGCCGGTGAACAAGATGCCGCAGCTCGTGATACCGGTGGAAGAAATAGTGGTCAAGATGAGCCACAAGGCGCACATCATAATCGACGGCCAGGAGAACTATATCCTAAAGCCTGGGCAGGAGGTGCGCATAGCGCGCCACCCGCAGGACGTGAGGTTTTTGCGCCTCCAGAAAAAGGGCATGAGGCAGCTGGCCAAGCTTGGCTTTTGAATCCTTCAAATACGTGCTGGACGCCTCGGCCTTTTACGCCGGGACGCCGTTCCTGTCCGGCGCCAAGTGCGCCACGACCACCGCAGTCCTGGACGAGGTAAAGCACGTCAGGGCCGCGGCGACAGAGGCCCTTATCGACGCAGGCAACCTGGCAATCATCGACCCGGATGACATGGCAACGGAAGCGGTAACGTCAGCGGCGCGCAGGACAGGCGACCTTCCGAGGCTGTCGGTGGCAGACATCTCGGTGCTGGCCCTTGCCCTGCAGCTGAAAGCGGTGCTGGTGTCTGACGACTATGCCCTTGCAAACGTGGCTGCCACCATCGGGGTCAGGGTGCAGATGTCCTCCGGCAAGGGGCTCAGGCAGGTCAGGAAATACACCCGTTACTGCAGCGCCTGCGGCAGGGCATTTGGCCCCGACGCCAGAGAGTGCCCGCTGTGCGGCAACGCCCTGAAAAGGAAATACAGAAGTAAAAAAGAAGCAGTCAGCGGATAGGGTTCCTGCGCATCGCCCAGTCGATTATCGAGCCGTCGTACAGCCGGACCTTGTCATAGCCGGCCAGGCGGAACTGCATGTACTTGTGCGACGCCCTCATGCCAGAGTGGCAGTAGCAGACTACCTCCTTGTCTGGCGCTATCCCCTTGCTTTCAAACTCTTTGCGGAGCTCGTCTGCGGCCAGGAACGCCGTGCCGTTTTGCCCTACGCCGTCCTCCCAGTTGAGCAGGACGGAATCCGGCACGCGCGCCTGCATGTGCTCCTGCGGCGTGCGCGCGTCCACCACGACAAATGAGGGGTCGCCCTTTCTTGCCTTGATGGTTTCGGCGTCTGCGCGGATCTCCTGGCGCGGGCTCGACTTGAACTGGGCAGGCTGCGGCTGCGCAGACATCTCGCGGCTCGTAGGCAGGCCGAGCGCCTTCCACCCCTGGTAGCCGATGTCCAGCATGACCGTGTCAGGGTGGCCGTGGTACAGCAGGCTCCATGCGACCCTTGCCGGCGTCGGGTCGTCCGGCTCGCCGTAAACAACCACTTTTTTAGAGCTGTCGATGCCGTAACTTCCAAACACCTTTTCTGCCGTCTGGCCGTCTATGACCAGGTTGGCGCCGTTCTGTGCTATCGTCACCACCATTTCTATGCCAAAAGGCAGGGCGTTCTTTATGTGGCCAAACCGGTAGGGCATGCTGCCCCGGGTGTCGAGTATGACCACGCCGGGGTTATCGAGATTGGCTGCAAGCCACTTGCTGTCCACAGTCACCATATCGCACGGGATTGAGCGCAAGGCGTTATTATATCATTCACGTGCATTTCTGTCCCCTGCCTCTCCTCTCCCCTCTCCTTCCATCTCCTCCTCCCTATCCACCCTCTTCTTTGTCCTCAAAAAGCGTGCGCTGGATCACCGTGTCGGTTTTTGCGGCCGAATCGAGGATCCTGCGCAGGCGCTGGGCGCGCGCAAGGCCAAAGCCCTGTATGGTCGCAAGCTCGGCCGCCGACGCGTTGAGCGCCCGCTGAGGCGTCTTGAACTTTTCAAGCATCCGGGCAGCCAGCTTGTCGCCTACGCCCGGCACCGACGAAAGCACGTGCAGCTGCTGGAGGTAGACCGGGTTTTCCTTCCGTATCTTTTTCAGGAGCGGCCCCGCAGCCATCCCTGCTGCCCCCCTGCCTGAGCTCTTTGTGAGCGTGTGGAGCAGCATCGCAGTCTGCCCGGCGTCCGGCGCGTGGAGCACCGGTATGCGGAACTCTATCGCCACGGTGGCAAGCGCGTCGTACGCAAGGGGCAGGCGCTCCTGCAACCTCTTCAGCCTGCTTTCCCTGCCCCCGTTGCCACCATTATTGCTGCCATTATCATCATCATTGCCACCGCCGCCGTCGTTGCTGCTGATGATGATATCATCAGGGATCTCCTGCAGCATCGCAAGGTCGCCCTGCACTACCAGCACCGGCTTGGCGTAATGCTTGACAAGCTCTGAGCACTGGACGTACAGGCGGCCGTCGTATATCGAGTGCACAAGGTCAAAGACGGTCTTGCGCTCGACCGCCGTCTCGGGCGAAACGATATAGTCGCCCACAGCCAGCCGGGCAAAATCGACTGTGGCGCCTGCCTTTTTCAAAAGGTCCGGTATGCCGCTTGCGCGCTCTCGCTCGTCGACAACTATCCTTCTTTTGTCCGTCGCATCAGGCGCCAAAAGTCAGCAAAAAGGGAAGGGCGCGGCAGGGTTATATTTTATCTCCCTTACTCGGCTTTTGGCTTGGGCCCTGCTGATGCGGCGCCGGCGGCTGGAGCAGGAGAAGTATGCCCCCCTACACTGCCACTGCCACCACCAGCACTGCTCCCGCGTATCATCTCGTTTATCTTGGCCTCGACTTCCTTCAGGTTCTCCTTCACCCGGGTCTCCTGCTTTTCGAGCACCTTGACGCGCGTGGCAGAGAGCTCTTTCTTTTCCTCCAGCTCTTTTATCACGTCGTCCTTTTTCGCCTTGACCATGACAGAGCCGGCGGCCTTGTACACCGCGTCCTCGGCGCCTGCCTTTTTGAGTTCCTCAAGCGCGCGGTCGGTCTCGACGTTTTCAATCTCCAGCTGCTGCTTTTGCATCATTATCGCCTGAAGGTTCTGCTGGAGCTGCTGCAAGCGTGACACCTGCTCCCGGAGCCACGGTGGAAGTTCCTGTTCGCTCATTTGCAGGCGGTAGTAGGCTGAGACGGACATAAAATCATAGCGTTAGGCCCCGGTTGCAGGCAGCAAACGCTGTTTTGTCGCGCTCTGCGGCCCTGGCCCCGACAGCCGGCGAAAGGGGTCTGGTCCGGTTCATTTTTGCGGCATTTACGGCAATAATATTCACTTTTATCGTCCAAGATAGCTGGTATAGGTCACAAATTGGGAAAAACCTTAAACTAGTGTTCATCTCTGCCATTCCAATAATTGCCGCGTGCGCTTGACGACTTCTGTACCAGAGTACAGGGGCTTGACAGCTCCATAAGGTTTGCAGGGGTCGTGGACAGGAAAGGGGTGCTGGTAGGCCGCCACTACCGCAAGGGGCTGTCGCCTCTCCTGACAAGAGAGGAGGTCGAGCTTTCTGCAATGCAGGCCGTGATACGCAGTGCGACGCGGGAAACGCTTGAGGGCAAGCTTGGCAGGGCAGTGTTCTCCATCACTTCATACCAGAAGGTCAAGCGGGCGGCGATACCCATCAGGAAAAACTCGTGGCTGAAGATCCTGATGCTGTCGTTCGATCCGGGCGCAGACGCCGAGGCGATAATCACGGGCAAGGTAATCCCCATGCTCGACACGCTGGACCTGTGATCCGTTTATTTTCTCTCTGCGGCCCGGTCCTTTGCCTTTGCTGTTGTTTTTGCTGCCGATGCCGCCGACCCTATGCACCGGTACGACGCGTCGACCAGCCGCAGGAAAGAGTTGACGTTTGCCCGCAGCGACGCAATGTCGCCGGTCTCTATTTTAAAAACAAGCGAGGAGCCTGTGCGTGAAAAAGCGGTGCGCTCGCCCTTTTCGGCGAGTTTGTGGACATCCGGGGCCAGCGCCGAATAAATAATGTCGGCGGCGGCTGCGGGCGCCAGCTTGCCGATCCTGATCTCAGCTCTGCAGCTTTTCGACGTCAATGTCGTATGCCCCCGAAGCTATCTTGTAGCTGCACTTGGGGCACGCCCATATCCCGGCTGCGAGCCGGCCGAACCGGAGCGATCCGCATGACGGGCAGCGGCGCTTCTTGTGCAGGGTGCGGTATACCTTGCCGTAACGCTTGCGCACCGTGGCACCGAACTTTACTCCGTGGCCCTTGAGGGCAGTCGAGCTCTTTTTATTGGCCATACTTTGTTGTTGCCTCCTTCAATTTCGCCCGCACTTGCTCTCCTTTAATCCTTGCTGTCTCGGCGGCCTTCTTTATCTCCTCGATGGTGAAAGAGCCCGTGTAGCCCTTTTGCAGCGCGCAAAAGCCCTCCTCGGTGGTAGAGATGGTGATGCGCGCGTCCATGGCGCCCTCCTCTTCAGAGACCGGGTCGACCAGTATCGCGTCGCCTATCTTGACCTGCGTTATGGAAACGGGAACGGTTGTGACAGGCATCGGCATCGTCTTGCCCGTGTCTACCACCTTGTCGCCCTGCATCTCCAGCACCGGTATCTTGGCGGTGAGGATGGCCGCCACGGTCGCATATGACGTGGCGTCAAACAGGTTGCCGTCTGCGTTTATCACAGAGCAGTCGACAAATATCGTGTAGACTATTTTGCCGGGGACCAGCACAAGCTTGTCAAGGTCCACCATCTCTGACTCGCGCACCCCCCTGTCGACCACCCTTGCCAGCTCTATCACCTCCTCGTCGGGAGGGCCCGGCTCTGCGTGGGGCGACGCCACCGGGAGCACCTCGGCAGAGACGATGAGGGCGCCCTTGTTCTCCAGCCCCTCAAACGGCTCGCCGGTCTCCACCTTGACGCCTGCAATGACCTCGGTGTTGCCCAGTTTCACCCGGGCAGACCCGTTTGCCTTCTTTATCACGTCTGTTTCGATCTCTAGCGGCCTCTGCTCGTCAAACGCGCGGCCGTCCAGCCTCTTGCCCCGGGCAATGGCTTCAAGCATCTGCTGCTTGCGCAGGTGCTCGACTATTATGGTTGAACGCTTTGAAGTGCTCATTGTTCTTCGCGGACCTCCGTCTCGTTGCCAAAGTATTTCTGCATCAGCGCGTTGCGCTGTATCTCGTAGACCATGTTGCAGCCCTTGATGGCGGTATCGAGGCACTCGTTGAACTGCTCTGGCGTCAGCTTGCCGTCCAGCTGCAGCAGCGTTATCTGGCCCAGGCGGGGCATGTATGCTACTGGCATGTCTGCTCCGCCCTCCTTGTCCTCGGTGTCGTTGATGTCAAGCACAATCTTCTCGTCTACCTTGCCTGCCGCGCACGCCGCGACGATGTCGCGCATGTTGATGCCTGCGTCTGCAAGCGCCACCGACGCCGCCGTGATGCCGGCGCACCTGGAGCCGCCGTCCGACTGCAGCACCTCGACGAACACGTCGATGGCTGTGCGCGGGTAGTCTTCAAGCATCACCGCCGGCTCGAGCGCCTCGCGCATGACTTTGGATATCTCGACCTCCCTCCTTGACGGGGCGGGGTTCTTGCGCGTGTCGGTAGAAAACGGCGACATGTGGTACCTGCACCTCAGGACGCACCTGTCGGACTGCTGCAAGTGCTTTGGATGCACTTCCCTCGGCCCGTAAACTGCCGCGATGATCTTGTTCTTGCCAAACTCGATAAAGGCAGAGCCGTCGGCGTTCTTGACCGTGCCGACGGTGATCTTTACTTCGCGCAGCTCGTCAATGGCGCGTCCGTCCGTTCGCTTTCCATTCTCGTCAATCAAATTTCTTGTCTGTGTCATTTTTGACTTTCAACCTCCTCCTCCTCGTTCTGCGTCATCGCAGAAGTCGCCGTCATCTCGTTGTTGTTGCTGTTGCTGTCTCCTGCTGCTGTCGCCGCCGCTGCCCCTTCAGTCACCTGTGCCCCAGGCTCGGCTGCAGCGGTGGAGGGGCCGTTGCCGCTGCCCTGCTGCTGCGGCGCCGCTGTTGCTGCTGCCATCTCCTGCTGTTGCTGCTGCTGCGGCGCAGGCGCGTCTGGAACGTTCAAGAGTGCCTTTATGCGCTGGGTCAGGTTTGCGGTGTGCGCCTCGTCTTCGACCATCTTGATGGCCTTGACTGCCTGCTCCACGCCCTCCGGGTTCCTGCCGGTGACGACCACGATGCCGTTCTGGCCTATCAGCACCCGGGTCTGCGTCGCCTGCTCTATCGTCTGGATCATCGAGCCGCGCTTGCCTATAAGCCGGGGCACGCGGGTCGCAGATATCTTTAGCAATTCGCCTTTTGCAATTTTGCCAAGGTCGCGGTCCTGTAGCGTCAGCATCGGGTCGCGCGTCCTGTCAAACGCTATCACGCGCGCGGTTATCATGTCGCCGACTGCCAGGTGGCGCCCCATGTCGTCCCTTGCAGGGTTGAAATCCCTGCCAAAGACGTCAGACGCAGGCAGGTGGGCCGGGAAGCACGAGTTGATGTCCACCTCCCACGAAAGCGACGTGTGGTCGACTATCTTGCCTATCACGAGGTCGTTGACGCGGGGTATGTAGACGCCTGACAGCGGTATCACCTTGACGCCGTCCCTGCCCATCTCGGCAATCCCTATCCTCGTCGCGATGAGGGCGTTGCCCGACTTGGTCACGTTCATTATGGGCCTGTAGTTGCCCTCGGCTATCTTGTCTCCGGGTATAACGTACCGTCTCTTCACGTCATGCATGTGTCAGTCAGACCACCATTGCCGGGCACTGCCCGCCGTTGTTTTTGTAGCTGTAGCAGTAGCAGCAGTAGTAGTAACAAAATGCGTCTTCTATTGCCGTCATCATTTCTATTTTCTTTCTCTCCTCTTCTTTCCTGCAAGTACCTACAGGTGACTTATATTTTAACCGGGCGCCGCTAGCCCTCTTTGACCTCGGCCGAGCCCCTGGTCACCGAGCCCAGCCTGTCTATGAAAGTGCCCCTCATGCCGGCGTTCATCTCTATCACCACCCGCAGCGAGCCGTCTGACATCCACTCCTCACCCCTCATGTCGCCGGCGGTCTTGATCACGCTGTAGGACTGGCCGGCAAACTGCGGCGGCACCTTGACTATCAGCTTTACAGTCTCTGACTTTAACGGCAGGATGGAGCGCAGCGCGTCCACCACATCCTTGGCCTGGTCCTCGGCCCTCTTGTGCGGGTCGATGCTCACCCTTGCCTGCTCCATCGCCGCCTCTATCCTCATCACGGGGTGCGGCATGTGCGTCTTGGGGTCTACAAAGCTCTGGTGGATATAGTTCACTATCTGCTTGCGCTTTTCCTCCACCATCTTTCTGCGCTGGTCGGTGGTGAGGTTCAGCTCGCCCCTGGCCATTATCTGCTTTGCCACCTCCATCGAGTCGGCGGTGCGGAAGTGCTTCATCATCTTTTCAGTGGAGGCCCTGGAACCTTTGTTGGCGTCCGAGTATACCTCGTCTGACACAAGTATGCTTGAAATGTCAGACCGCTTGCCCAGTTTGTATTCCAGGGCAGGGTCCGGCTTGACCAGTAGCTCGAACTTGTCCCCCTCGAGCGTGAGGCGCACTATGGTGAACTTGGCGTCCGTCAACAGGGATATTTCCAGTCAGGGTGTATTTATACGCGTGTGTCGGCTGGGCGAAAAATTGCAAGTTTCGGTAGATTTTTAAGAGTGAATTGGCAAAGTTTCGGAGTATTGGCTTCTCCTTCCGTTGAAGTTGTTGAAAAATCCAATGAAAGGATTGTTGTCAAGTTTAACAATATTCCAAGGCAGTACGTGAACGCGCTGAGGAGGCTTGCGATAAGCGAGGTCCCGACGCTTGCCATAGACGACGTCGTCATTCTCGAGAACTCGTCTGTGATGCACGACGAGGCGGTCGCGCACAGGCTTGGGCTCATACCGCTCCGCACCGACCCGGGCAGGTTCGTCATGCCCCACGAGTGCGACTGCGGAAGCACTCTCGGTTGCTCCAAGTGCAGGGTTCTCCTCGTACTGGACGCAGAGGCGACGGACAAGACCAAGGTCGTGACTTCAGGCGAGATGGTGTCTGAAGACGAGATGGTCAGGCCGGTGAGCAAGGACATCCCGGTCGTGGTGCTGGCTCCAAGCCAGAAGCTAAAGTTCGAGGCTTATGCGCGTTTAGGCACGGGCAAGCAGCACGCCAAGTGGCAGCCCACCTCGGCGGCGGTGGTCAAGGACGGCAAGGACGAGGACGAGATCATCCTTGTGCTTGAGACCACGGGCGCGCTGACGGCTGAAGAGATACTGAAGGAGGCCACCGAGCGCCTGCAGTCCAAGATCAAGAATTTCAAGCAGGGCATGGCATCGCTCAAGATGCCCAAGAGCGCCTAGGTACGTTTATTTGGGGATGTTAAAACTTAGGAGCGTATAGAGAGATAGATGCTATCATGTTCGCTAACACTCTAGTTGACAACACGGTCTGGACCCTCCGCAAGGCGTCCAAGGCGAGCAAGGCGCCCATCTGGAAGGATCTCGAAAGCCGCATCTCCGGCCCGAGGTCCAACAGGAGCGAGGTCAACCTGGGCAGGCTTGCGCAGGTTACGAAGGCAAGCGAGGTCGTGATGGTCCCAGGCAAGGTCCTTGGCACCGGCGCGCTTGGCCACAAGCTGACGGTATGCGCTTTTTCGATTTCAGAGACGGCCGTAAAAAAGATAACCGAGGTCGGCGGCAAGGTGATCACCTTGGAAGAGCTGACCAAGAAATATCCGGAAGGCAAAGGGGTGCGCATAATTGGCTGACAACGCTAAAAAGCCGCAGCAGACCATAGTCGTAGACGCGACAAACTGCATCGCAGGCAGGATGTGCTCTCATGTGTCGAAACTGCTGTTGCAGGGCAACAGGGTCGCAATCGTCAACGCTGAAAAGGCGATGCTGTCCGGCAACCGCTATAAAACTATAGAACTGTACAAGGAGCATCTGGAGATCAACTCGGTCACAAACCCGATCCACGGCCCGTTCCACCCGAGGCGGCCCGACACCATCCTGAGCAAGATGGTCAGGGGCATGGTGCCAAAGCAAAAGACGCACGGCATCGAAGCCTACCAGCGTCTCAGGGTATATATCGGGGTGCCGGATGAAATGAAGAACGCCAAGATGCAGACGTTTGAGGATTCCAAGATAACCAAGCCGGAATCATACTATATCTCGATGGGCGACGTCGCCAAGCAGATAGGCTGGAAGGGAGTGCCTTCGGCATGACTACAGGCGCCAAAGTAGACCTCTACCCCGGCCAGAGGAAGACCAGCAAGGCTGTGGCGACTATATCCAAGGGCACGGGCAGGGTCAGGATAAACAACGTCCCGGCAGAGCTTGTGAGGCCAGAGGTGGCAAAGGAGCTTGTCCTTACGCCGCTTACCTTGGTGGGCGAGATGCGCAACAGGGTCGACATCAACGTGCAGGTTGCAGGCGGCGGGTTCATGGGCCAGGCGTTTGCCAGCGCGGTCGCAATATCGAGAGCTCTGACAGGCGATGTCAAGGGCGACAAGGACCCCAGGGAGCACCCGTTCCCCAAGAGCGCACGCGAAGAGATACGCAGAAAGCTTATGGAATACGACAGGCACTTCCTCGCAGGCGACCACAGGCAGTCCGAGTCCAAGAAATTCGGCGGTCCCGGTGCCAGGCGCAGGAAGCAGAAATCGTACCGTTAGCTGCTTCTTCTTTCCCTTTCCTTTCCTTCTTTCATCTTTAGCGTATACACTTTGTACAGCTGGTCAGTCACGCGGTTACGGTACTTCCAGTCTTCCGGGTTCAGATCCATTTCTTCAAACAGGGCCTTCTCCGACGGGTGCAGCATGCTGTAGACGTCCTCGCCTATCGAGATGCGGTTTGGCCCTGTGAGCGACGTTATCTTGGCAGCAATGTTCATGCAGTAGCCAAGGATGTCGATTGGCGAGCTCCTGTCGTGGCCGTACTGCACGATGACGTTTTCGCCTTCGTCGATGCCGATCTTGACCCCAAGCTCGGGATAGTCGTACTGGTTGAGGATGGGGTTGATGCCGTTTTTCACCACGGTTATCATCGAGCGGGCGCACTGGACTGCCTTGTCGCACGCCATGTACCTGTTATAGCTTGCAGGAAAGAACGCGATGACGGCGTCGCCCACGTACTTGAGCACGTACCCGCCGTGGCTCTCCACCACCGACGACATCTCTTGCGTGAACGACCTGATGATGGTCACAAGCTTGTCGACCGGCAGCGACATGCTCATGTTGGTCGAGCCGACCAGGTCTGCGTACATTATGACCAGCGGGATTTTGCTGCTGACGTGGTTCAGGAGGTAGTCCTGCGCCGGCTTGAGCGACGAGTCATATTGGTACCGGCGCTTGAGCGCGCGCCAGAGCCTGTCCTGCGTCTGTGCCACGAGGGTCTCCGAGTCGACGACCACCGCGGCACGCCGCGAGCTTTCGCCGCCACCACCGTCGCCGTCGCCATCGCCCATAATCATGCCTACAAGGTTCTTGCTGGTGCTGTTGCCACTATCGTCATTGTCGTCGCTGTTATCATTGGCTTCTTTTTTCTCCCTTTCCCTCTTTTCCGCCGCAGCGCCGCCGCCACTGCTGTTGCCAGAAGTGGCACTGTTCTCCTTGTTGTTGCCAGTCACGTCAGCCAGCCACCCATCTATCCAGCCAGCCCGATCTTGGAGCCGGTGAGATTTAAAGTCACTGAGATTATATGCCCGGCGCACATGCAACAACAGGCAGCATGAGGCTGCCGCTCAAGGGCAACGACTCTTTTGCAAAGGAGGCAAACGCCGCTTTTGAAAAGGTGCAGGAGGCATACCTTGCATCTATAAAGCCGGCAGTGGAGATGCGCAAGGCAAACGCGATGCTGGGCGACGGCACGGTCACGCAGGTCGACACATTCGACCCGCAGAACGTGCAGACGTTTTACCAGCGGCTGACAAACCAGCTCGAAGGCTGGCTTGCGACAGGCATTTCAAGGTCGAACACGGACGACCTGCACCGCCTGTTCTGCCAGTTCAACAGAGAAGTCAGCAGTAGTAGTGGTAGCGGTAGTGGTGGTAGTGGTAGTAGTGGCAAGAAGTACCATGTGTCGTGCTATTTCGGGGTGCAGTTCCACGCCCTGCCGTACTACAAGGCAGACAGGAGGGTCATTGAGATACAGAAAGAGCTTGCAGGCATGGCAGACAGCGCGGCGGCCATGTTCCAAGACATGACGGGCAGGGTGGACAGGGCGCTCCAGCAGGAGCTCGAAAAGAGGGGCTTTGCAGACCTCGGCTTTGAAGACCTGTTCACAAAGATGTTTGACGACGACAGGCTGGCAGAAGAGCTGGACAAAAAGGCGGCCGCTGTGGAGGGCGAGTTTGCCGAGTTCCAGGACATGGGCAAGAGAAAGAGCGCGCTCTTTGCCGAGCTGAACGACCTGATGATCGAGCTGTACCAGACGTCGCCTGTTTTCATCGACTACAACAGGCTCATGCAGGGCGAGGAGGGCGCCTGCACTTACATAGACGTCGAGCGCGTCAAGGGCAAAAAGCGCGAGGCGGTGTTTGACACGGCAAAGATACCGGAGCAAGAGGCCGGCGCGGTGGCAGGCGTCGTGCTGGACGTGGCAAAGGCGCTGAAAAAAGCGCGCTAGCCGTATATTCTGCTGTCATTGTTGCTGTTGCTGTTGCTTTACTGCGGCGTCGCTGCCGTCGTTGCCGGCTTTTTTGCAGCGGTTGCAATGAACGCCACCATCGCCGCTATAGCTATGGATGAAGTGGTGGCGCTGTACGCCACCGCAGCGGCAAGCCCCATCCCGTCGTACAGCAGGCCAAAGACGACGTTGGCAGCAAGGAACGCAAGCCCCACGACAAGGTTATACAGCCCGTACGCCGTCGCCCTGTGCTCGCTCCTGGCGTACCTCGGCACGACAGCCCTCTGCACGGTCTCTGCAATGCCGACGTAGGCTCCGTACACCGCCGCCAGCAGGTACGCCTGCGCAACGTCCGTGCCGCTTGCAAGCAGCATGAAAAAGGCGCTTGCAAGGAACGCCCCGTAGGCTGCAGGCAGGAGCTTTTCCCTGCCCACGCGGTCTGCAAGCACGCCCACGGGGTAGCCCACCAAGGTGTGGGCCGCGTTTATGGCGAGGTAGACGAGCATTATCTGGCTGTCGGCCACGCCAATGTCAGACGCGCGCACGAGCACAAAGGAAAAGTTGAACGCGCCGAGGCTGAACACGCCCATGATTGCCAGGAGGAACACGAACCTCCTTTCCGCAAGCACCGCCCTGACGTTTCGCAAAACTGACGGCCTGCTTTCTTTACCCTGCCCCTTTGCTATGGGCAGGTCTTTGACAAAGAGCAGCAGTATGACGACTGCTATCGCGCCGGGCACGAGCGAGAGGTAAAAGATGCCGTCAAAGCCGGCGAGCGGGAAAAGGGCAAACGCAAGGGCTGGGCCGGCTATGGCGCCGGCCTGGTCCATCGACCGGTGGAGGCCAAAGTACCGGCCCACTCTGGACGCCGGCGCAGACTCGCTTATCAGGGCGTCGCGGGGAGCCGTGCGGATGCCCTTGCCGACCCTGTCTACCGAGCGCACGAGGAAGGCGTCTGCCCACCCCGCAGCCGCTCCAAACAGCGGCTTGGCCGCGGCCGACAGCGAATACCCCATGACGACCAGAGGCTTGCGCCTTTGCATCCTGTCTGACATGGCGCCAGAGCCCATCCTCACGGTGTAGCCGAGCATCTCTGCCATACCCTCCACCATCCCGAGCGCGGCCCGGGAGATGCCCAGCTGGCCCGTCAGGAACAGCGGCAAGAGCCCAAACACCATCTCAGACGACAGGTCTGTGAAAAAGCTCACAAAGCCAAGGGCGTAGACGTTTTTCTTGTTGTCGCCGCTGTTGCTGTTGCTATCGCTGTTGCTGCCGCCGCCCTCTCTTTCCGCCATGCCCCGGTCCGAGGTTGGAAAGAGCGTGCGGGAATGTAACCATTGCTGCCTTTTTCTTTTCTTGCATCTCTTTCTCTGAAGAGCAGGAAGAGTTCGTTGTTGTTTGTTGTTTGTTAGCCTGCGGCCTCTTCCAGGTTCACGCCGGCGGAGCTTGCCGCCCCCCTGTCCTGTGCCGACGAAGGAGAGGGAGGAGAGCTCGCCTTTGGCTGCTCCCCCATCTTTGAGATGTACAGGACGCGCTGCGGGAACGGTATCTCGACGCCGTTTGCGTCGAGCACCACCTTGACCTGCTCGAGCAGCTGCTTTTTCATCTCGAACCAGGCCGAAAAGGGCACCCAGCACCAGACGTTGATGTTGACGGACGAGTCTGCAAGCACGTCGACGTACAGGTCGGGCGCAGGCTCGACAAGCACCAGCGGCGTCTCTGACAGGCTCTTCTTTATCAGGGCAATCACGCGGGCGGCGTCTTCCTTGTAGGCTATGCCTATCGTCATGTCGACGCGCCGGGCCACCGTGGTCGAAAAGTTGCGTATCTCCGACAGGAACACGTCGCTGTTTGGCAGCCTGACGTACGTGCCGTCGAACATGCGCAGGCGCGACGACAGGGCAGTCACCTCGACAATGACGCCAGCGACCTCGGGCAGCTTGCCCGTTACGAGCACGGGGTCGCCTATCTTGAACGGCTTGTCTATGTGCAGAAATATCCCGGAGATGAGGTTTGAGAACAGCGACTGGGTCGCAAAGCCTATGATGATGCCGGCAAAGCCGCCTGCGATGAAAAGGCCGGAGAGGTCGAGGCCGGAGACGCCAAGCGCCGAGAGGAGAGCGATGGCTACTATGCCGTAATAGAGGGTTCTGCCGGTCGCCCGCCTTGCGTCCGGCGGCAGGCGCGAGCCGATGTAGCGCGTGGCAAGGATCCTGGCCGTGTGCGCAACCACAAAGCCGGCTACAATTATCGCTATTGTCAGCAGGATCCCGGAGGGCGCCACCTCCGCCCCGAGCACGTTTATCTTTTCAGGCAGCCCGAGGAACGTCGAAGTGGCGTTGACGACATCTTCTGCCAAGTCTGCACAAAATTGCAGGTTCGGCTATGTATAGGTGTTGTCTCCTCCTCCTTTTTATGCCTGCAAGATGGACGGCCACAAATGGCCGGAAAGATTTACTAGTCAATGCCGGCTTTTTCAGGGCGTGCAGGATCGTCTTGGCAGGTACGTGCTGCGGCACGGGATGCAGGACTATTCCGTCACGCTCGGCAGCAACAGGCTCGTCCTTGACTGCACAAGCAGGGAAAAGGCGTTTGTATACCGGCGCTATCATGTAGGCGACAACGGCAGTGGCAGTGAGGAGCTCAAGGCCGAGTCGATAATAATGACCGACGAGGAGGAGGCTGTGGTCGGGGTATTCCCCATACCGCCGTTCCAGACGCCCAAGGCCGTGGCAAGGAACGTCTACCTGAAATTCAAGTCGCACATAGTGCTTGACCAGAAAAGCGAAGCAGTGCTGTATTCAAAGGTGCCAGTCGAGATAGGCGTGTTCCGCCAGTCAAAGGATGAAGAACTGCTGCTGGACGCCTTTTCGATTGGCATACAGCAGTACGCGCTCTATGGGCCGCCAGAGACAGGGGTCGTGTGCAGGTTCAAAGAGTCCGAGGTGAGCCCCGTAGAATCCCAGATAGAGGCCAAAAAGTACGAAGAGGCCATAGTCAGGATACGCATCGCAAACATGATAGACAACGTCGTCAAGGTGAGCAAGGTGATAATCCCCATGGAGGGCATCATCATAGACCACGCCCACGACGACGCGTGGGTGCCCGGCACCGTTGACATGACGCTCGACGCGGCGTTTGGCAAGGACGTGGTCAACGTCCGGCTGCTTGGCACAAAGGCCAAGAGGGCCGACAAGACCAGCCGGCTCCAGAAGGAGGAGACCATCACGTTCTACATGGACGCAGGCTACTGAACCACGTGTATCAGGCCGGCCAGGTTCCTCTTGGGCTTGGGCTGCAGCGTCTTTTGCGGGTAGCCGATGCACAGGATGGACGAGGGCACGAGGTCGGTCGAGAGCGCCTCCATCACCTTTTTCTCGTCTATCATGCCTATCCACACCGACGAGAGGCCCAGTGCGTGTGCCGCCAGCTGCGCGTACGCCGCTGCAAGCGTGGCGTCCTGCACAGAGAATTTCCTTATTATTTCCGGCGGAAAGTTGAGCTTGACCCTTTCAGGGTTCATGCAGAACACGAGCACTTCTGGCGCGCTGACGTAGGGCTGCCTGTTTGCTGCTTCGACCAGCCGGGTTTTTGTCTCCTGGTTCTTTACGTGGAATATCTCGAACCCCTGGAACCCGCCTGCGGTAGGCGCCGTGTCTGCCGCTGCAAATATCATCTCCATCTTCCAGTCCTCCACAGGCTTGCTTTCGAACTTGCGCTGCGACCTGCGGTTCAGCATGACGTTGAATATGTTGGTCTGCAGGATGTCCTCGGCGCCTACGACTGCCTCGGCCTGCTCCTCCTTCGGGTACAGCTTTTCGCTTTCCTCGCCTGCGTAGAGCCGCGTCAATATGTCTGACGGATACACGCTTTAGATGGCGCGTGCTTTGCTGAAATGCTTTTCTTTTTTTCTTTCTTTTATTCCTGCACCGGCAGGGTTCTTAGCACCATCTTTTCAAGGTCGAACGTGCGCACAAGGTGGTTGTTCGTGTCTGCGATGTACAGCACGTTGCCTTTCTGTTTCACGTCTGACGGCTCGTACAGGCCCAGCGTGTCGCACGACGGGTCGTCCAGCCGGCACATTGTCTTCATGTCCGCTTTGCCCACCAGCGTCGATACCTTCTGTTCGGCAAGGTCGATGAGCCTTATCGCGTGGTTGTACGTGTCAGCGACGTAAACTTTGTTGCCGGCGCAGTGGACGCCAAGCGGGTGCTGCAGGCGCGCCTGCTCCACGGGCCCGTCCCGGTGGCCAAACTCGAACAGCCCGGCGCCCACGAGCGTATAGACCTGCTGCCCTCCTTTCTTTGATGACGATAGATCGATCAGGCGGACGGCAGACACTTCGCTGTCTGCGACTAGCAAAAAGGTGCCGTACAGCGACAGCCCGCTTGGCTGCGCAAACTGGGCGTCTGCAAGCGAGCCGTCCACGATGTTTTCATAGCCAGAGCCGGCAAAGGGCCCTATCCTCCCAGATCCGGCATGGTAGGCCCAGATCTGGTGCAGGCCGGCCATCGCGATAAAGAGGAACCCGCTTGCGGCGTCGTATGCGAGGTCCCAGGGCGAGCTCAGCCTCGTCGCCCTGGCGTCGTTTGCCCCAGGCACCCACTGGCCCTGCCTGCCGTCGCCGGCCAGCGTCTTTACTGTCTGCGAGGCAAGGTCTATCTCGCGCAGGGCGTGGTTCTCCGTGTCGGCGACGTACAGCTTTTCATTGCCGGCCCAGGCAAGCCCCTGCGGGCGGAAAAAGCGCGCCTCTGCAAAGCCGCCGTCCTGCAGCCCCCGCTCGCCGCTTCCTATCCTGCCCTTCACCTTGCCGGTTTCAGGGTCGACCAGCAGGACGCGGTTGTGGTTAGAATCGCTTATCGCAAGCGTCTTTTGGTCAGGTGAAAAGGCCAGCTTGCCCGGGTACGACAGCGTGCTTTTCTTCTTGTGAGCTGGCCTTTCTATCCTGACGGGCTCTTGCGCAAGCGTCCCGGCCTTTCTGTGCTGCTCCAGCAGCACCGATATCACGTCGTCCAGCTCGTCCCGCCGGCCCTCGCCTGCCTGCTGGTAGACCACGTTGCCCTTTGGGTCGATGATGACTATGGTGGGCCACGCAGTCACGCTGTACGAGCGCCAAATCTCCATGTCCCTGTCGGCCACCACCGGGTGCGATATCTCGTACCTGCCAATTGCCTCCCGTATGTTTGCAGCCACCTGCTCGTTTGAGAATTTCGCAGAGTGCACCCCGATAAAGACCACGGGCTGGCCGCTGTATTTCTTTTCCAGCCACTCAAGGGTCGGCAGCGTGTGCATGCAGTTTATGCAGCAGTACGTCCAGAAATCGAGCACGACGACGTGCCCCTTCAGCTCGTGCAGGGAAAGCGGCCTGTCCACGTTGAGCCATTCAAAGCCCTGCGGGAAATCACGCGCCTTGTAGATTCCGGTGCCAGCCGAGATCCGCGGTCTGCCTCCAAGCATTACGCTTCAACTTGGCCTGAATCGGATTTAAACTTGCATGTATGCATATATACGCTGCAAAGTCAGGCACGCAGAAACAGTTTACGGCACAGACACTTCGCCCTTGTTCAGCCTGATGATGTTCTGGTAGTCCGGCGGCTTGGGCGGCCAGTCCTCCGTCATGTACTTGAAGAACGCCTCCCTGTCGCTGAGCGCCTTGAGCGCGCCGTTGCCTGTGCGCTCGTAGCCGATTGTAGACGAGGTCTTGGCGTTGCCGAGGTGGTGCGCGGCCCCCACGTGCGTCGGGTACACCTCGACGCTGTCGGCAAGCTCCAGCAGACGGCGCAGGCTGTCGTAGAGCCTGTCGGACTTGTCCCGTGCGTCGCCTCCAAGGTCTATCCTGCCTACGTCGCCTATGAACATGGTGTCGCCTGTCAGCAGCTTGCTGCCGTCGACCAGCACGCAGACGTGGTCGTACGTGTGGCCGGGCGTGTAGATGAACCGCAATTCGTGGTTGCCGAGTTTGATGGCCTGTCCGTCCTTGACAGGGATGGTCTTGAATTTGCTGCCCGATTTTTCGTGCATGTGGACGCCGGCAAGCCCAAACTGCCTTGCCAGGCTGCGCGCCCCGGAGATGTGGTCGGCGTGCGTGTGCGTGTCTATGACGTGCGTTATTTTTGCAAAGCCGGCCTTTTTCGCCTCTTCGACGACGTATTCGGTGTCCAAGAGAGGGTCGATTATCGCGCATTCGCCGGTCTCCTGCGAGCCGACGAGGTAGGTGACGCACCCCGAATCGATCCTTTTTATCTGCCTGAACGCAAGTGTCATGGGGTTATACGGAGTCGGCAACATCTGGCCGGCATAATAACCTTAAATCCACTTTATCGAGTGTGAAAAGGAGGCTCATAGATTAAATACCGTCTCCGGCGCCTTTTTCCACATGGAATGCGCAGTTTACGATACATACGTGCAGAAAAAGGACGGCAAGATAATGCACTTTGACGTCGTGGTGGAGGCAAGCACCCCCCACGACAAGGCCATCGAGTATGGCAAGCAGTACCTGGCGCAGGCGGGCCAGGCCGGCCAGAAGATGACCTCAGAAGAGTGCCAGTTCTGCCACATCCAGGAAGCTCCGCCGTTTGTGGAAAAGTCCATCAAGCAGCAGGGCTACTGGATACAAAAGATGGAAGGCTGCCCGCAGTAAAAGAAAGAAGGAAAAAACTTTCCATTCTTTCTTCCCTTATCCTTTTACCCATTTTTCCGTCCCCGCTATTTCGTCTATCCTGTCTTCAAGCATCGCCAGCCTTTCGGGTTCAAACCCGTAGCGGTGGACGGTCTTTGTAGTGGTGCCATCAAGAGTTATCGACGTTGTCTGCGACGGCAGATCCGTCACCGGCTGCTCGTATCTGTCTCGCAGCGAGAAAAAGCCTGCTTCATAAAACGAGTCGACCAGCTCTTTCACGTCGGACTGCGGGATCTGCGACCTCTGCTCCCCTTCCACCTTTACAAATGCGCGGCCCTCGTAGACCACTACAATTTCAAGACTGTCCCGCAAATCTCGTTATTTACCGTTTTCAGGCTAATTGCCCACTCGTCGGGACAGTTGCTGATATTGTACCTTA
>NZ_JBBIHK010000030.1:0-22583 GCF_037447015.1 Nitrososphaera sp.
CGCGGAACACCTGCACGTCGTTCTGGTCGCCGTAGCTGCACACCATCACCGCGCCGGAGCCAAACTCTGGCTTTGCAGAATGGTGCGTGCGTATCTGCACCTCCCTGCCAAAGAGCGGCAGCACCACCGTCTTGCCCTGATAGTCCAGGTACCTTTCGTCGTCCGGGTTTACGATGACTGCCTGGCACGCGTAGAGGAGCTCGGGCCGGGTGGACGCTATGGTTATCGTGTTGCTTTGATCGTCATTGCTGTTACTGCCATCGCTGCCGGCCACTACCCTGAACTTCATGTGCACCAGCTTGGTCGGCAGGTCGCTGTAGATTATCTCGGCGTCTGCAATCGTGGTGCCGCAGTCGGGGCAGTAGTTGTTTGGCCTGTTTGCAAGGTACACGAGCCCGCGCTTCCACAGCTCTATGAACGTAGCCTGCGTCAGAGCCCTGTACTGGTCCGAGTCGGTGCGGTAGTATTCTTTGAAATTGCCAGAGAGCCCCATGTTCTTCATTATCTGGAGCATCTCTGCCTCCAGGTCGTCCAGCGCCCCCCTGCACAGGTCCAGGAATTTCTGCCTGTCCATCTGGCGCATGCGCACCTTGTATTTTTTCTCCGTGTAAATCTCGACAGGAAGGCCGTTGCGGTCTATGCCTATAGGAAAGAGCACGTTCCTGCCGGACATGCGGGCCGCGCGGGCAATCATGTCTATCTGGGCGTAGTGGGCGGCAGCGCCTATGTGCCAAGGCTTGCCTGACGGGTAGGGCGGCGGGGTGTCTATGACGAACGCAGGCACGCCGTCTTTTATCTCAAAGCGATAGGTGTCCTCGTCCTCCCATTTTTTCAGTATCGCGCTCTCTATCTCGTGGTTCCACGACTTGGCCTGTATCCTGGGCTCCCTCTGCTGCGAAGAAGACGGTGATGACGATGACGATGACATCTGGCTATAGGTGTGGAATGGCGGCCAATGCCGTTATTAACGTTGACGCTCCCCTGCCGGAAAAGCTATTAATACTAACCTTCACGCACCCCATTTCGTGAAATTCGTCGACTGGTTCCCGCACTACCAGGAAATCCGCGCAGAGTTTGGGTACAGCACAGAGAAGGACCAGGAGGCGGCAAACACGCTTTCGGCCATGATCACCAAAAAGAACAAGGCTCTCGACCCAAAGGTGCTCGAGAAAAAGCTGAAGGGCAAGAACGTCTTTGTCATAGGCCCGGGGCCCGGCCTTGAAGAGAACGTCAAGCTTTTGAAAAAGAACAGCTCTTTTGTCAAGATAGCGGCAGACAGCGCAGTCGAGGGGCTGCTTGAGAACAAGATCAAGCCCGACATCGTAGTCACGGACCTTGACGGGACACCGGCCGCGCTCGCCAAGGCCGCCAAGAGCGCGGTGATGGTGGTGCACGCCCACGGCGACAACATGGACGCGCTCAAAAAGATGGTCCCGAAATTCAAAAAGCTCGTCGGGACGACGCAGGTGATGCCAGTCCAGAACGTGTACAACTTTGGAGGCTTTACAGACGGCGACAGGTGCGTGTTCCTAGCAGAAGAGTTTGGCGCCAAAAAGATAGTGCTTGTAGGCATGGACTTTGGCGGCAAGAACCCCTACAAGGAGCCCCGGGACCCGGACCTCAAAAAGCGCAAGATGCAGGCCGGCAGGCGCCTGCTGGAGGTGCTCGCCAGGCAGTCTAGGTCGCAGCTGTTCGACACGAACGCAAAGCCGGTCAGGGGCTTTGCTCCTTATACCCGCTAGGCTAGAACAGGCATGGTCAGCCAGAGGAAGGCCATCGGCATAATCGGCATGTTCTTTGCCGTGGCAGGCGGCGCCGTGTGGTTCTTTGGGCAGCACATCCCGGCTGCGATCCTGTGGGGCGTGGCCGTGATCATTTTGCTGAAATTGAACAGGCGCCAGCCGGGGCGCAGGCCGCCGTCGTCGTCATCTTCAACGACAAAGACGGGCAGGTAGTAGGCAGGTAAGGCTATTATACCAATTATGATCAAGTGGTGGTGCTATAACTAACCATGTCCGGCGGCTATTCTGAAGATGACGTGAGGCGCGCGGCGGAGACCCGCGAGTGGCTCATCAAGCAGATCTCTGACAAGCAGGAGGAGCTGGAAAGGCTGAGGACGATGCTGACGCTTGTCGACAGCCTGCTAAAGCAGGGCAGCTTCCGGCCAGCGTCGATGTCACCCCCGGCTACTCAGGAGTCGAGAATGCAAACGGCAGCGGCTCCGTCGCCTCTTGTTGCCGCCAAGCAGCAGGCCATGGCGGCGGCAGCGCCCCAGGCCAGGCCGCAGCAGCAACAACAGCAACAGCAGTCTAGCTTTGAAGCCGGCAAGGAGGTGCGCCAGATAAAGAGGGCCAAGGACGAGGCGGTGCTTGCAAACGCCGAGGTGACCGCCGCTTCGGTCACGATAACGCCGGCAGTCCCGCTGAACGCAAACACGCCCCCCTTCCGCTCGTTCTTTCTCAACCGCATCCTCGACGGCATGAAGGGCAAGGACGCAGAGAAGGTCAGCCAGGGCGCGATAAAACCGGCGGACGCGATAAACTATGTGCTAGAAGAGGACAAGGGCAGCGGCGCGATAAAAAAGATAACGATAAGCAACTACCGCGACAGGGACCGCCTGCAAGAGATTTTCAACACGTCTGCCTGGGTGTTCACCAGGATGCTTGAAAAGGCGGGTAGCGGCTAGCACTTGAGCAGCGACAGCAGCAATAGCAAATTAGAAAAAGAGATAGACAAGATAGTGGTGCTGGACTTTGGCTCCCAGTACAGCCACCTGATATGCAGGCGCATCAGGGAGGCAAACGTCTACTGCGAGCTGTTGCCGTACAACACCCCTGCAAGCGTCATCGAAAAGATGAACCCAAAAGGCATCATATTTTCAGGCGGGCCGGCAAGCGTCTATGCAAGGGGCGCGCCCAAGCCTGATAAAAAATTGTTCGAGATGGGCAAGCCGATACTTGGCATCTGCTACGGCCACCAGGTGCTGGTGGACAGCTTTGGCGGCAGGGTGAGGAGGGCTCCAAACCGGGAGTACGGCAGGGCCGGCCTCCAGATAGACGACAACTCGGACCTTTTCAAGAATCTGGGGGAGAGCATCAACTGCTGGATGAGCCACGGCGACAAGGCAGAAAAGGTTCCCGAGGGCTTTTCCATCCTTGCCCACACAGAGAACTCGGAGACCGCTGCAATTGGCAACAAGGAAAAGCACATGTACGGCATCCAGTTCCACCCCGAAGTCGTCCACACAGAGCGCGGGATACAGATACTGAAGAACTTTGCCCAGGAGATAAGCGGCGCCCGGCCGCAGTGGGACATGCAGAGCTTTATCGACTCCACCGTTGAAGACGTGAGGAAAACTGTGGGGAAGGACAGGGTGCTTGCCGCAGTAAGCGGCGGCATCGACTCGACCACCGTGGCTGCGCTATTGAACAAGGCCATCGGGAAGCAGCTGTCGTGCGTGTTCATCAACCACGGCCTGCTCAGGCAGGGCGAAGAGGAAGAGGTAGTGAGGCTGTTCAAAGAGCACCTTGGCATAAACCTGATCTACGTCGATGCGGAAAAGCGGTTTTTGCAGCGGCTCAAAGACGTCAGCGACCCGGAGAAAAAGAGAAAGATAATCGGCGACCAGTTTGCGAAGGAGTTTGTGGCAGTCGCAAAAAAGCACGGGCCCTTCAGGTGGCTGGCGCAGGGCACGCTCTACCCCGACGTGATAGAGAGCGGGGTGTCCAAGGGGCCGGCGGCCGTCATAAAGACGCACCACAACGTGGGCGGGCTGCCGAAATGGCTGAAGCTAAAGGTGGTGGAGCCTCTGCGGTACCTGTACAAGGACGAGGTGAGGAAGGTCGCCAAGCTGCTGGGAGTGCCCGACGAATTGCTAAAGAGGCACCCGTTCCCCGGGCCCGGGCTGGCAGTGCGCGTCATGGGGGTGCTGACGCCGGAGAAGATAAGGATAGCCAAGCAGGCAAGCAAGATAGTCGAAGACGAGTTAAAGGCTGCGGGATATTACGACAAGGTGTGGCAGGCGTATGCGGCAGTCGGCGACGACAGGGCCGTCGGCGTGCTTGGCGACGAGCGCGTTTATGGCCACATAGTCATGATACGCGTCGTCGAGTCGATAGACGCCATGACTGCCGACTGGACTAGACTGCCGTACGAGGTGATTGAAAGAATGAGCAACAGGATAACAAACGAGGTAGAGGGTGCGACGTGGGTGACGTACGCTGTGTCGAGCAAGCCGCCGGCGACGATAGAGCCGCAGTAAAAATAGGGATACCCGCATTTACGCTCGAAAATCCGCGTGCTGTCGTAAAAAATTCTTCCCATCTTTTGTGCTCGCAATTGTGTCGCTTTTTCAGGTATGTGTAAACAAATTACGGTATGGCGTGGAAGGACAACGAAAACGAGCTACTTTTTATCATAGCTAACGCTGTGTGAACCAATGTCAACTTGGAAGATCATGCCTGCTTCAGGATATTCTTTCACGGCCACATATCTGGAAACATTAAGAAAGTCGATAGAAGCACGTGGGGTTTCGAGTCAGGTTATAGAAGTGGAGATTGACGATAATCAGGTCCTTTCATTTGTGCGTGAGAGATTGAACGAACCTGCTGTAATTATCAAGTTAATCGAGAAATCTATAGTATTACCTGCTCCCAAACCAGATGGAGGTAGTGGAACCACCTGTCCTTCTTGTGGAGGTTATGTTCCAATTCAAAAATAGAGATGGTTGTATGGCAGACGAGATAATGACGATCTTACCCGTTGTAATATCAGCCATAAGTGCTACCGCTGCAGCAGGCGGTCTGATTTTCAATGGTTATAGTTCCCTACAAAATACAAAAAGCAGGTATGTTTAGATAATGACAGATTTATCAAAGGAAATTACTGCTTTAGAAAGTTCGCAGGAGAGAAACAAGGACTATGATCTATGGGGTGCAAAATACCTAGCATTGCATGACCGTATTGCGTATTTGGCTGTGAAAAAAGTAATTCCTAACGATGTAGCGAGATACTTTGATGCAAACTTTGCTGCCGCTTTAGCATTAGTAAAAGAACAGAGATTTCAAAAATATGAATCAGGGCTTGGAAGCCTGATCCATTGGTGCAATTCAAACAACATTCAATCAAGCGTTGCACCTAAACCGTATAGCGAGAGTTGAAGTGCTCTCAGAAAAACTTAAGTTCAAACAGCTTTCCTCAAAATTGATAATGGATGAGAAGAAGCTATCACGCAAGGTCGTTGAAGCCTACGAAAGGTCCAAAGATCAAAAGATAGCTTTCATTAAAGATTCTGACTTTAATTTACTTGGTCTGAACCAACAGCAGGACTGCCTCCTGATAACTGGTAAGCGTAAGATATCCGCATGGGCGTTCTTGGATACACAGATCGTCCAAGATGCAATCCGACTTGCAGTTTTAATACGAAACTTCGCTGATGTCTCGATAGGAGATATTGTAACCATAGAAAAAGTTACGCCGGTTGCTGGTGAGAGGGTAATTCTAAAACCAATAGAGGAAATAATACCCGGCATTTCTAGTAGGATCGTAGAGTATATTCCGTTTAGTATGAAGGAAAACCCACTAGTAATTGGAGAGCGTGTCTGGTACACCTTTGACGGTACTATGTTTGTGTTTGATGTTGTTGGCATTCGGCCACAGAATGCAGGCGCTATCCTTGTTACAAAGGACACTAGATTCGAAATAGAGCAACGGTCCAGTTCGTAAACCTACTGCGCTACAAGAAGACGGTTATTGACGACCGCAAAAAGCAGTGCCTTTAACCTTGTATTAAGGCGGAATTCCTTCTTGGACAAGAGCGCATCTACATCTTTGAGCCTGAGGCTGGGCCTTCCAATCTCCCCCGCATACTTTACCCCTTCGCTAATGAGGCTTTCGAATAGCTCTAGTTTGTGAAGGAAAACCACTTTCGTCATCTCTTGTCTTGCAAGAGCCTCTGCAGAATCTATCCTCTTGCGCACTACATCTGGATACCGATGAAATTCGCCGGGTTCGAAGCCCTTCTTGCTCCAAAATCCTCTGATCATAGAAGGAAGTTCATAATCGCTTGCGAAAGCAAGCTTCTCCTTTGGGCACTCATTCTTGACAAAGACTACTATTTCACCTAGTATGCTGTTATCGGCATTTTGGTTCAGATAATCAAGGAGCTTTTGCGGCACTAGGCTAGAGTTATCCCTCGTCCATAACGATATTTTCTTTAGCTCGCTCTGGAAATAGACAAGGTCATCCCTGTTCTGAAATGGTAATAGGGCCAAAACAGACTCAAGCTCAATACTGAAAAGATAACCGCCTCTGTCCTCCTCGAGTTTCATCCTCATGCCTTTTGGATGCAATTCCTGCCTTGGACCGACTATTTGCTGTTCAATCTCATCAATGATGGCAGATACCTGGGTCTTGCTAAGTTTTAGAGCGTAAACAATCTGCAAATCCTTCGACTCGATGTCCATGCTAAAGTTCGAACCAGAATGCCTCCTCAAAGCAAAATAGCCATAATTGTCTAGCCGTAACCTCCGGGTAAGCTCCGATGACTGGTAGGATGTGACTTGACCTTCCGTCCAGTTTGTTGATTCTTGCTCTCTTGCGGCATTGCGGTTATAGATTGCTTGCCATCTTTCGCCATCTGACAAGCTTCCCCAATCTCCTACGAATTGAGGTCTGCCATCTCTTGTTATCCAAGGCATTAAGAACATTTGCTTGGACTTGCATTAATCCATTTCTCGACTATCTTGTAAATTTGGTTCCTTTTATGCGAAGGCTATTCTCATTGAAGCATGCTTGAAAGGCTTGGCATTCTTCAAGCATGAAAGGATTTATCGAACATCATATTCATAAACTCGTGTCAAATCCTGGCGATGGCAAGAGTTTGAAAGGAAGTAAAGACGACGAACTCTTGCAGATTGGTCTGCAGGGAATGACCGACAACGCTCAAATGGCCATTGCTGTGGCCATAGGTATTTTCGGAGTCCTTGCAATCTCTGTAGAATTAGACCAACTAATCAGTTACAATGCTTATTTTCTTCTACCTGCCAAGGTAATACTTTCCGTTGCGTATTTTGGATTAGTACTTCTTGGGGTGGTCTACATGGCACATCATAGACTTTTCAACATGATGATTGCAGATTATTCAAAGAAAAAAGAGCTGCAGGACAACGATAAACGGCTCAGTTATGAAGCGGTAATTAGAAGCTACTCTGATAATCCGTTTTCAAGAATGGCTTTGAAATACTTATGGACGCCGAAAGAATACAACAAGAAGATTTTTTATGCGCTTGTGACTTCATTTATTGTGATAACGTTTCTTATGTGGATTTTCATATTCTTCGTTCGTAGTTGACTCGGCATACGCTTCTACGGATTCTATTGTAACAAAAAGGCAAATTAAAGTAATTGAGGATGCTCTGTCATGTATGGTGGGCCTCAAACAAACTATCTTCAAAGAGCTTCAAAATCATATTACGCGAAGCTTGAGCGTCCTTGAATCATTCTTATCTATTCTTCATAAGGAGTATCCCAACGCGCGCCTCAATAGACATTCCAACAAACTAATGGGATTAAAAAACAAAATCCAAGGTGCCGCACGACCTTGTCTGACCGCAGATGATTTGAATATATTGTTAGATATCAAGAAAAATCTAATTGGCCATCCTAAGTTTATGAATAAGCTATTACAATATGATGAACTTGCAGTAGCATTTGCGAAGGCAATGTACGTTAGTCAAACAGTAACTCCAGATCCTTCTTTAAAGACACGATTGGTCGAAGCCTCTTTTTTGGACAATTTTACAAAACAAGTAAGGATGGAAGCTAAGAAGAATCCAAATAGCGTGATGGCAGTAGCCAGCTTGATGCTCATCCTAGTTGGTGGAAAAGAAACCCTTCATTATGTTATTAGAAAGAACCTTGAAGAAGTTATCAAGAGTAGGAAACTGTCAGGATATGATCTAGACGAGATACTTTCTATCGGATCAAAAGTCGTTAGAGGGCAGCATTTTGTTACGGATGTGGTAGCAATTAGAGATTGTATCTCTCATTTACGATATGAAATCACGAAAACAGGTGACACGCATACTATTACCTTTCGCTGGGTTGCACCAACAGGATACAACTTTACAAGAGCATTTACCTATAAGGAATGGATTTCATTTTTTGAAGATTACTTTTTCTACCAGAGAATCCAAACTTGGCTCTTGATAATTAATCTTGACCTTGTTCTTATGTCTACTTTGCTAATGAAAAAATAGTGTCCAAATTCGATTCGTTATGGGTGCTACAAGATATTGCACTATGTGCTTTGTTCATAATATTCACAAAATCTTAGGGCTCTTTTTATGGAACATATAATATGTTCCAGTCAATGAAACGCATTACCTATGACAAGACGAGGTTCAGACCAATCATGTTGGCTCTGGATGTATACAGGGCGTTAGAAAGCGCTAAGGGGTCCCTCGAGTCTTTTACGGACGTCGTCCGCAGACTGGTCCGGAACGCTGCCGGCAGAGACATCGACTGGTCGGTTGTCAAGCCGGTGCAGTCATCTGTCAAGGATTTTTACAGGAGTGAACTCTTTGCCTAGAGAGATTGTCATTCTGGGTAAGAAGCACGACGACGAAAAGTCTGACTCAGAAGGCACGGGCACGACGCCTCATCTTGTACCAGCTGCCCCAAAAGAGCTCGAACCAGTTCAGAGAGCAGCAGACAAGCTTCGAGTGGGCATAGCCGAACGTTTCAACAGCCCAGACTATGTAACATTGGCCATGCACGTCAACCTTAACACTGCCAAAGCTGACTTGATACCAGTGCCGCACCCGGAGAATATGAGAAAGATGAAGTACAACTTCAGCAGGTTGCCAATGAAAGTCCAGGATGTTGTGAGAAAGAACATACCAGAGGAGCAGATGAAGGCTGTTGAAGAAATCTACGAGTACCTAGAAACAAAACCAGTCGATGCCGAACGTATCGCTGTTCAAGAGGCGAAGGCACTTGAGGAAAAAGAGCGCGAAGACTGACGAGCTTTGGAGAGTCCTTGGAGGTCAAGGCCGCAAGCGGACAAAGGTATTGAGGAGAGCTAAAGAATGACGGACTTTCCTCTTCCTCCTTTGCCTACCGTCTACGTGAAATGCAAAGCAAAGGAGGGTTACTCTAGCGAATGTGGTGGCACGATATTGCCACTTTATTCGATTCGCAATGGCATCTTCCAAGGCATATATTGGAAATGTGAAAAATGTGGTAAGACAGTCTAGTTAAGCGAGTACCTCTCCTCTCTATTCCATAGAGCCGCAGTAGAGATCTCCCTGTTTACGCACGAAAATCCGCGTCTCTCGTAATGCCAAAAGCTGTCTATTGCAGAAGATGTTGAATGTAGAGATGAACAAGAATTTCTTAAAGTCATCTGGGCGGTAATTTGAATTTGACAGGGTGTGCTACGAGTTTTCCTTCTCTCCAAAGCTTAGTAGGGTTTTGCAATCTTTCAATCCTAGGATTGTTTTCTCCTGCGTTTAATACTACGTAGACATAGTACTTTTCGCCTTCATTTTGTTCAAAGAGCTTTCTGGCAAATTCCCACTGGGCTCCGGTAATCTCTATGAACTCCGGCTTTTCATCGGTTTTCGTTTTTACCTCCACATACTCGACTTCACATCCGTCTTGCAGGATAACGAAATCATATCCTATTCCAGTGTCACTACGTTTGTTTTTCCACCGAATCTCGTATTCATCGCAGGAAGTACTCGCAACCTTGAAACCGCTGTTTGTTTCAACAATAGTCCCATGCTTCCTAAATCTGTCTTTTAATGCGTGATAAACATACTCCTCTCCCCATCTCCCTATTGACACCCTGTCAATAGGTCCGTACTCATTGTCCTGATCTCCTTCTTGGATTGATTTAGAAGGAATTTCTACTTCAAGATCCTCTTTATCCTCCTGTTCAGCCAAATCAGAAGTGATTATTCTTTCAGGATTCACATCTTCAACATGTATACTAACAGCATCTGGATTTTGGGGAGGCTTCCAACCTTCAACCGGCTCATTCGGACGTTCATGTCTCTCTGATTCCTTCCTCCTTTCATGCTCCTCTTTCATTCTTTGCAGCTGTTCTAAGGGGATCCCCTCCACGATTTTTAGTGTCCTCCTGATGTCTTCAGGAAGCTGATCCATCATATCGTGCTTGAAATTAAGAATCCTTTTCAGAATACTGGCACTATTGGCAGTTAGATCATCATAAGTATCCAATAAATCCGAAAAAGTGAGATCGGCGGGTTTCTTGAGGATACCATTCTTGTCGACCAGCCATTCACGTTCTCGAAGCGTCTTTAGAAATTTCGCAGCAAACCGTGCAGATCTCTCCTTATGGTAGAACCAGCGATATTCTCCTTGAAAAAAATCTTCAGCAGAATGTGATGGTAATTGGTTGATACTTTCCAACAACAATTTCCAGAGCAGAAGGGACTTTTCAACAGTCATCTTGCGTATGAAACTATCTAGACCCTCCCAATCATAGTCCTGCTCGAAGGTATCTCTCGTCCAACTCCAACTACCGCGTAACTTATTCTTTTCATGGTAAGTTAAACGTGATTCTATGTCGATGCGCCGCGGCTTGTCTGCGACAGCTAATTCCGTCAATATTCTTTTCAATCTTTCCTCTCCAAATTGGAGATAGAGTTCATTAGCAACGAAGTAAACATCATCATATTGATCGAAATACTTCCGTAGCTCTTCATGTCTAAAGTAGACCTCATGTGGTCTTTTCAGATGATGTCCAGATGTCCCATTATGTACAGAGTCTATGAATGCCGCATAGGATAATTTCTGTTTGAATTTTTCTTTCTGGTCTGAAGGTATTGTCTCGTAGATCTTTAGTATCTTGTCAAGGTCTTCCAAGTACCTGTCATCTTTAACAGGGTCTTGTTTCGAGTATTTGGGGAGGACGAACTTCTCTACTTCGGCACGGAGATCCGGCTCCCTTAATCCTAGTTGTGTAAGAAATAGCTTGGCATCTTTATCCGCAGCAATGCTACGTTTGACAGTGTCATAAGAGGATTTGATGCTCGAAGGCAACCAGACTCTTGCATCTCCACTCTCATCAAATGGAACGATATGTTCGTCTGTATCCAACCTGATTATTGGTTTAGTCCTCAGAACGCCGGGGGAAAAAGGTTTATCTCTCCATAATGCCGGGTGGTTTAGGAGTTGCCTATAGAAAGAAATCATCCATTCGTCAGTCTTTGTCTGAAGAAAGTCGCTTGTTATCGCTTTTGCAAGATCCTCGAATTCAACCTCTTGAATCTTCAATTCAGTCTTCAAAAACCATTTCAGATCGAACATATCTGAGTTGGATATTTCTGGGGATAACCAAGCAATTTTCTGGAAAAGCTTGCGAATATCGTCTCCTCCAAGTAATTCGGTTATCGGTTTGCTTCCAGGTAGTAATACCTCGTTTGCTTTAAGATATCTTCCATCAAATGTAGGGAGATAGTTGGACAGGACCTTCTTGACATTGCCATAGATAACTGGGTAGATCGCTTCCCTTTCTTTTAGCTTATCACTATATTCCACAAGCAAGTTCTTCATAAAATCCAAGTTCAAATAGCTGAGATCCTTGATGATCCCTAAGCTATCAGCAACAAGATGCCCGACTTGTTGAAGAATTTCCTTATTGTACGTGTCATCCCAGTGGATATTCTCTCTGTTGGGAGTTGTTCTAAGTGGAGCTTGAATGATAAAATTAAGACCAGTGTCTGTTTTAGTCGGAAAGAATACGCACAGTTTCGAGTTATGTTCAGAAACGATTATTTCTTTACCGTCTTTGTTCTTGCCCAACTTGTAGGCAACTTCCACCTTTAGTTCTTTTCCATCGATATCTATCGGCCTGCTAATGACAATATATTCTTCCCGCCTAGAAGACGACTCTAAGATGACCTTTCTGGTCTTTTTAAACCCGGGAAGGTTCTCAGACGACCTTGAATAGTACTGGCTTGAGTTAGGCGTCTCCCATTGTATTCTTTCAATATTTCTTAGAAACAACATTGTCTTTAGATCTATGTTAGCTAGTCTCTCCGCGACAAGATTGTAGGCATCTCGACAGTCTTGCCCATCGCGGTTGAAAGGCAATCTTATCAAAGTTCCACTAATTTGTTCATCACTATCAACTAATGATGGAACTACCAGATCCTCGATTCTTATTCTATATTCACCAGAAAATATGTATGGAGTCTTGGTGATCTCATAGACTGATTTGAAGCCTATCCCAAACTTGCCTATTGCGGTCAAGTCGTTTTGCTTTGTAGAATTTCCAAAACCCGTGACCCCGTCAATATCATCAAGAGAAAAATCTTTTCCGTCATGATACACATCTAACCTGTCAGTAGAAAGTTTGAATCTGACCGTTTTCGTATGTAGTTCGTCTGTATATGCATCTTCCGCATTCTGCAGTATCTCAAAGATAAAATGAGATTGGTCACTATATTGAGTTGTGAGAACATCGAATCTGAATTTGTTTTCTTTCTGCATTTCGACAAATTTCTTTCTTTTTATTATTAATGCTTCAAGATCGTTACCTGTCATTCAAAGATTCTTGTAACTTGTATTCTCTGCGTGTTCATAAAGCTTAGGTGTCCGGGAGACTGCAAAACAACATGGGATCAGAAGCCGGTAGATTCACCGCAAATCCGCCACCCATAGTCTGGCTAGCTCGCAGATACTCATCCCAAACGACTACCGCTGAAATAACTGCTCGATTTTTCTCTCCTATTAAAGATGACGGACATGTCCCAGTTTTCTCTGCTTTCGCAAAAGTATCACTTTCAACTCTACTATCTTATACAAAATCTCGCAATTGCATACAGTTCATTTCATAATAGTAGTCTTTCTTCCCTAATGCAAGCTGCTTGGCAACCTCTACATATAAAATCGAAAACCATAGTTCAGCATCATTGATGACATCCCAAGTATCGGAAAGCCAGTACGTCCTTCTGCCATTGTAGACTGAAATTCGAGTTCCGGCATGAAAGTCATTGTAAATGTTGGATAATAGAGTTTATCATAGAGATATAGTGAAAGCACAAGTCTTTTCAAGAAAAATTGTTGAACTCCCTAAGCGGCAGCTAGAGGTTTTTCTCTATAATTTTCTCTCCTGCAACGCTCTTCTCAATGCTTTTATAACAACCTGCGCGTCTGCTTGCATGAGTTTCCGTTCCTCCGGCTGTACGGGGTCGCTGCAGAATAAAGACGCCATCGCGCTCTTGCTCTGGGCGGCGTTGCTGCTCGCAATTATCGGCAGCACTATTTCTTCCATTATCGGCACGGCCAGCGCCGCATCCTCTGCAAACACGCTCCTCGTCCCGCTGTACAGCTGGCCCGTCAAGTACGTCAACGGTCAGCGGGTGCTGTCCGACTCGTGGCAGGGCCTGTACAACATCGCAGTCGCAAACCCCGACTTGAAGATAACGATGATTCTGAACCCGGACAACGGCAACTTTGGGCTCGGCGGCGGGCTCTTGACGCAAGAGCAGATGGCCTCTGCCCAGGCCAACCCCGACATCCTGTGGGCGGCCCAAAAGATGCAGTCTGCCAGGATCGTCACCGCCGGCTATGTATACACGGAATACGCGGCAAGGGACCCCGAGACATGCAAGCAGAGGATCGACCTCTACAAGAGGCTCTACAACACCACCGGGATACACTTTGACCAGATGTCAAACGTGGCCGGCAACGAGCCCTACTACACCAGCCTGAGCGCATACGCAAAAAGCAGCAGCGGGATGGCGTTCACGGTGGGCAACCCGGGGACTGCCATCCCTGAATCCTACGTCGGCACAGTGGACACGATAATCGTGTACGAGGACAGGGGGCTTCCGTCGACAAGCACCCTGCAGGCCCGCACGTTCAGCGGCAAATACGACAGGGACAACTTTGCAGCCATCCCCCATTCCGTGCCCAGGTACGACGCAAGGTGGGTCGAACAGGCGCGCCAGGCAGTCGGCCAGCTGTACGTCACCAACGACACGATGCCAAACCCCTGGGACACGCTGTCCAGGTACACCAGGCAGCTTGCGCGCGACCTCCAGTAAAACAGGGCGGTCCTACAGGGGATGCCGGTCCTTCCTGCCCTTTATCCTGCGCGTCAGGTAGAACACGGCCGCGGCTGACGCCCCGCCTGCAAGGGCGGTTGTCTGCAAGTCCGGCGTCGCCCTGACGTTGCTGCTATTGTTAATATCGGCTATCTCGCTCACCGTCACTACTTTGAGCCCTCTTGAGCGCACCTCCTCTATCAGCGCCGCAAGCTCGCCCATTTTCAGCGGGTCCACCCTGTGCTCTTCGTCCACGAAATCCCGCGGGTGGAGCATGACCATCGCGTAGCCGTCTCTTTCCAGCCCGCTTTCAATGTCTGACAGCACCACCCCGTTGTCAAAGGACTGCCAGTACATCTTTTCCTCGTCATAGTCGCTGACGTTTGCGTTGACCGGCAGGTGCCAGATCTGCCTGGCGCCGTCAAAAGAGGGCGGCTGCCTTTCCAGGTCGGCGCTGATGATCTTCAGCCCGTTGCTGCTTGCCGCCTCGGCCGTGCCGCCGTTGAGCCTGTTGAACGGGGCGATGAACGTCACGGGCCTGGCGCCGAACAGCTCCTCCATCTTGCTGCCGGTCTGGCCGAGGAGGCGGGCCTGCTCCTGCGCAGGCAGGGCGCTGAAATCCTCGTGCAGCCAGCCGTGGTTTGCCAGCTCGACCCTGCCCCGGTTGTCCTGGAGGAACCTGACAAGCTCGCCGTCGTGGCCCAGCGCGCCGCCTATCACGCCGGCAGTCAGCGTCGCGTTGTAATCCCTGAAAAGCCTGATCACCGCCATCTGCGCGTCGCGGTCGTAATAGTCCTGTATGTCGTCGAGCCTGAACGCGACGCAGTCGCACGGCGCAAGCGCCATGAGGGCCACTAATAGAGCCAGCACGGGGCGGCAGTCCGCCGGCTGCCATATTATGCATTACCTATCGTGATTACATAACAATCCTCTAGGCGTCGCCTTTTTACCACCAACATAAAAGCGAAAAGCGGCGCCTACCCCATGCAGCATATAAGCTGGCTGCCCGCTAACTCTAATCATAATATGGATAATATGGGTGAAAAAGCGGGCAAGATAAGGCGGTGCCCCCTGTGCGGATGCACGGAGCACAGGCTGGTGGGATGCCACAACCACAAGCTAAAGCACAGGCAGGGGCCGGACGGCCGCTGCATAGCAAAAGAAGAGTGATTTCCCGCAGCATCCTTTATTCTCTATTTATCTATCTATCTATGCCGCCGGTCTTGCGGCAGCGGCCGCTGCCCGCCTTGTGCAAAGCAGGGGTCATCATCAGCAAAGTACGGGAGGAGCACCTAGCAATGTTCCGGCAGCAGGTGACTTGGATTGTTAAATAAAAGGTTCTGGTTCGCATAGCCATGAGGGAAAAAGCCGGCCTTGATGCCACAAACAAGCAAAGCGCGATGAAAGTCGCTTGCACGTCTTTCCTGTCCGCGCTGCTGCTCCTCCTCTCAGTATCGTCGTCTGCTTTTGGAATGGCAGCATTATTGTTGTCAGTCGGCGTGCCGCAGGAGGCGGCGGCCAGCACTGCCGCCGGGCCGGAGACCGACTTTAACGGGGACGGGTACGAAGATTTGGCAATAGGAGTGCCAGACGAGAGCATCAACGGCAAGGCCAGCGCAGGCTCGGTCAACGTGGTATACGGCTCTGCGTCCGGCATATCTGCGACTGCGGTTCCGGACCAGAGGTTCTTCCAGGACCTTGCGGGGATAGACGGGGTATCAAAACCAAACGACAGGATGGGCACGGACGTTGCCGCCGGCGACTTTAACGGGGACGGTTATTCGGATCTGGCGGCGGGGGTGCCGGGCGACGATTACGGCTCGCCGGGCAGCGGCGCAGTCAACGTGGTGTACGGCTCTGCGTCTGGGCTGTCTGCGTCTCTGACGCGGCCCGACCAGATTTGGTCGCAGGCAAGTCCGGGGATAGCCGACGACCTGATAGGGACGTGCCCCATAGAGACTTTTGGGCAAGAGCTTGCCGCAGGCGATTTCAACGGAGACGGGTACGACGACTTGGCGATAAGCGCGCCGGAGACCTTTTTGACATATACGAGCGGCAACCCGGAGGACGGCCCCGGCTGCGGGGGCTCTCTGTACGGCGACCAGGGGATGATCTTTGTCATATACGGCTCGCCTGCCGGCCTTGCGATAACCATGTCCAGGCCCGACCAGTTCTACCACGAGAGCAGCTTTGCAGATTTCGGGTTTGCGATGAAGGCCGGCGACTTTAACGGGGACGGGAAGGACGACTTGGCAGTAAGCTGGGCGCTATTCACCCTAGTGGCTCCCGGGGACCTGACAGACGGCGGATTCGGAGGTGTGTTTATCTTTCACGGCGCGCCGGGCGGGTTCCCGGCCAGCGGTACAGGATTGATAAACTATAGCTCCATCGTGCGGATCTCCCAGGGAGGCACGATTGCTTCACAGGACAGCGGGCAGGCCCAGGATCATTTCGGGTATGCCATGGCGGCAGGCAACTTTAACGGGGATAACTATGATGACCTGGCAATCGGCGTGCCGGGGGAGGACATGGCGCCCAGTGTCGAGGACAGCAACGCTGTCTACGACGACGAAGGCGCAGTCAACGTCGTCTATGGGTCGGCGGCGGGGCTCTCCTCCACGTTCGTGCCCGATCAGTTCTTTACGCAGGACTCTCCCGGCGTCGAGGGGACGGCGGAGATAGGCGACAGGTTCGGCTCCGCCCTGGCAGCAGGGGATTTCAACGGCGATGGCAAAGACGACCTAGCAGTTGGGGCGCCTGACGAGGATGTAGGCACCACGGTTGACGCAGGGTCGTCCAACATAATCTACGGCTCGGCGGCAGGTCTGTCCCCGACGGCGGTATTGCCAGACAGGGTGCTTGACCAGAACAGCGCAAATGTTGAAGGGACTTCTGAGGCCACCGACGCCTATTCGGCGCCGGGGACCGGCTCGGGAGGCTTTGCCGCTGCGCTGACGGCAGGGGACTATAACAACGACGGCAGGGACGACCTGGCCGTCGGGGTGCCTGGAGAAGACGTGGGCACGGTGGCGGATGCAGGGTCATCAAACATCATCTATGGCTCGGCATCATCAGGCACCTCTCCAACCGCCGTGCTCCCAGACAGGGTGCTTGACCAGAACAGTGCGGATGTGGAGGACAGCTCGGAGGCCGGCGACAGGTTCGGGTACGCGCTGGCCTGACGCCGCGCGCATCCCTTCTCTCTCTCACACACTCTTATTTTATTTTTGATCAAAGCTACTTGCGCCCCTCATCATTTTTTTGTCGTCTCATCATTACTTTACGACGAGCACGGGGCAGTGCGCATAGCTCACGACGCCAGAGGCCACGCTCCCAAGCAGCAGTTTTTTGAAACCTGTCCTGCCCCTGCTCCCCATCACTATCAGGTCGATGCCGTTCTTTTCTGCATAGTTCACTATCTCGCCCACTATGGAAAGCGGCGCCTCGATCACTTCTGTAGTCATCCGCAGCGGCGCCTCCTCTTTTCCTCCCCCTGTTGCTGCCGCCTCCTTCCTTACCCGCTCAAACCAGGGCTCCACCTCCCTTGTGGCCGACTCGACGAGCTGCTTGGTGCCTTCGGTGAAGGGCACGCCAAACAGCCCAAAGTAGGTCAGGTTCCTGTCGAGGTCCAGCCCGTGGACGACGAACAGCTCTGCCCCGTACTTTCTTGCAAGGTCGGCGCCGAGCCGGGCGGCGCGGTACGAGTTCTCGGAGCCGTCTATCGGGACGAGTATCTTTTTTATGCTCTCGGCCATGCTCTAGGTGATTTGCGCGGTTTTGCTATTAAAGATGGCGGGCTGCACTGCACCTACCCGGCTGGCTGGCTGGTGGGTGGGTGTGGGCAGACCTCCCCGCGTGTCTGCCTGCGCTTTCATCCGTTAGTTGCGCGCCGTTTCTTCTTTAAACAGTTGTGGCTGCAAAAACGATAGGTGGAAATTTTCTTGTGAATTATTGCCGCCTGGTGCCGGCTACGAGGATGGCGACGGTGACGAAGGTGACGGTGGTGGTGACGGCGCCAGCAGCTGCTCAAAGCGCGGGTCGGCTCTGAGGGCAGAAAACACGCGGCCGGCCCGGGCGGCGCTCCTGTATGCCTCGCCGCCTGCCTCTATCGCCCCTGCAAGGCAGCGGAGCGAGTCGTCTGCCATGCCGGCCTTGGCCGCGGCGCACGCCTTGCCGTACCACGCCTGCGCGGCCTTCTCACTGTCGCCCGGGCCGGACGCGGCAGCGGCGGCAAGCGCCCTGTCAAAGCACTCTAGCGCGCCGCCTAGGATCCCCATGTTGAACATGCAGGCGCCCTTGCCGCTCCACGCCTCTGCGTCTGCGGGCTGCAGCTGCAGCAGGCACGAATAGCTGGACGCGGCCTCAAAAAAGCGCGCCAGCCTGAACAGCGCGCCGGCCCGGGCGGCAAGCGCCTTTGCGTCCAGCGGATCCGCCTCGATGGCGCGGTCCAGGTGCTCAAGCGCGCCGGCATAGTCGCCGATGGAAAGGAGCGAAGCGGCCTGGCCTTCCCAGTCTTGCTTTTCTTTCTTGTCGTCGCCGGCGGCAGCAGCGGCAGCAGCATCATCATCCCTCCTTACTATCGTGTGCGCGGCGCTGTCCTCCTCTACTGCCGCCAGGAGCGGCTCTGCCTTGGTGTTGGCCATGCTGGCGGCCGGGGGCAATGGCGATGGCGGCGGCGCTTCCGCAACGGCTGCAGGCTGGAAACGGCTGGCGATGGCGCTTGAAGAGGCTGAGACAGCCGAGTCGAGCCGGTCCCGCGCGGCCGCCTGCGCAGCCGACACGAGCCTGCCCATGGCAAGCAGCTTTTCGCGGATTGCCCGGGACGGCAGCGAAGTGGCGGCGGCAGTAGTGGCGGCACTTTTGCTGCCGTTGTTCCTGTCCATCATGTACAGCACGTCCTTGAGCACCACCGTCGCCTCTTCCGGCGTCAGCTTGTCCACGACCTGCCTGTCGAGCCCGAGCTCGACCAGGCGGGACTTGTCTCTGTCAGAATAGGTGGAGGGTGGAGAAGGGGGATCTTTTGTCGGGGTGGCGGCATTGTGCTGCAAACTGGTACAGCAGTGCAGGGCATGGGCAGGATATTTACCGTTATGTAGTTGTCTTCTGGAGAAATCAAATCGCAGGAGCGTACAGAACGCCAGCTCCATCCTCTGTTGTTGCCGCTATTATTATTGCAGGTCCTGCTTGATCTGCTCAAACTCTTGCTCTGTTATTATCCCTTCGGCCTTTAGCCGCTCCAGCCTGGCCATCCTTTCAGACAGGCTTTCAGGCGCTGCCCCGGGAGCCTCCTTTGCAGCCCGCCGGCCGCCGGCCTTCTCGGATATTTCCAGAATGGCCCTTGCGTTCTCCTCGTCCGCAGGATCGGGCCGGCCGCTCCTGTACGCAGAGTCGATGCTCTGCTGGAATTCAGGCCCCGCCCCCCACGACGAAGGGTCGTCCGGGTCTGCCGTCCTGGCCTTTTTCTTGAAAAACCCCGCCACTGTGGCGACCAAGCCAGCTATTCTATTTACGCATTAAGTATTCAAACTTTGGTCAAATGATACATGATTCTCGTGCCGGGAAAAAGATGCAGCAAATTCTTTTCCTGCTGACGAACAGGTGTTTCCTGTTTTTCTTTCTTCTGCGCGGCAGCGGCGGCAAGCCTGCCAGGTGCCCGCTTTCCCGGCACCACAGGCAAAAACGTGTACTAGCTGCCGCCCCTGATCACGTTTGCCAGCAGCTGGACTATGCCCGGCTCGGCCACCTTTACCGACAGCACCAGCTCGCGCTCAAAGCGCAGCGGGGCGGGCCAGCCTACCGCAAGCGTGTCGACGGTGCCCGATTTCAGGAGCACCAGGCCGTACGGGTTTGCCTGCGTCATGCCCCAGTTGCCTGCTGCGGCAAACGAGACGCTGACCACGTTCCTGCCGTCGATGTCGAGGTTCACAAACGTCAGGCCGGCAGAGCCGCCCTGCTTGGACACCTGCGCGGCCACAAAGACGCCGGGGCCCTTGAGCGACACGAGCTTGTGCGTCCCTTCCGGCGCAGGCGCCTTGAGCCCCTGCTGGCGCTCCGGGTCGCACACGCCGGCCGCGCACTGCCGCCTTTTCGAAACAGATGACAGTCCCTTTGACATTCTCCACTGTTGGGAACGGACTTGCTAATAAGGTGCGTCGAGGCAGCCTCCTCCTCTTTTTCTCAGGCTAGCTGCGGACCCCGCGCAGGCCCACGTTGGCCCTGCCCTCAAGCGAGCTCCCGTCAAGGCTGTACGCAGACCAGTCAATGCTCTGGGCGGCAGGCGACACCCACACGCGCAGGCCCAGGGTCTTGCCCGGCTTGAGGGGCGCTGCCCCGGCTGTAAAGCCGGCGTCTCCTCCGTGCACTTCGCCGGACCAGCCCCGGGGCGCCCAGACCTTGGTCACGTTCCCTTCCGGCGAGAGGCGCAAATAGATCCCGTACAGGTCGTGGTCGGACATGTTGGTCACCCTGACCGTGACAAGCGGGCTTGTGGCCTTGCCCACGGCTATCACCTTCAGCCCCCTGCCCGGGAGCGAGTAAGAAAACTGGGTCTGGACGGCAGCAGCAGACTGTATGTTGTTGTCGTCGTCATTGTCACCGCCGTCCTGCCGCACGGTCACCTTGTAGGTTCCCGCGCCGGCGAGCGCGCCTGTCCCAAGGAGGTAGCGGAACGAGCCGTCCTCTGCTATTCTGGCGCTTTCGCTCAGCACCTGCCTGCCGCCCGGGCCGGTGACTGTTATCGTTACCATAGCGGCAGCATTGCCGCTGCTCCCGGTTTTCTTTGCAGCAGCTGTCCCGGTGATGGTGACCACGTCGCCGGCTGTGTATGATTTCCTGTCGGCTGCGACTGTCAACGCTGTTGCATTATTATTGTTGGCGGCAGCCGCGGTTGCAGAGTCACCGTTCTTCTTCTGTTCCAGCGTAAACTGGGCCTGGGCAAACGCGCCGCCGTACGTGGCCACCACCCCGAATGGGCCGGGCACGGCAAGCGGGCCCTGCAGGAAAAAAGAGTACCTGAAAGAGCCGTCTGCGGCCGAGACGGGCGCCTGGCCAGAGGCAAACACCTTGTTTTCCGAGTTAAAGATCTGGATGGATACTGCTGCCGCCGCTGCTGCCTCTTCTCCTTCTTCTCTTCCTCCCTGCTGCTGTTGTTGTTGGCCGCCAGCCGGTGCTTTGCCCACGTTGCCTGCGACAGTCACCTTTTCGCCGGCCATGTATGCAGGCTTGTCTGTCGCCACTGCAAAGCTCCCCTGCGCAGACACCACCGCCGGGACTGCTGGAGTGATGATGAGCGCCAGCAGCAGGGCGGCTCCAAAGAGGGAGGCTGCTGCCACCTTCCGCGTCGCCGGCCTGCTGCCGTTATACTGCTGTTGCACGGCCAGCTATCGCGGTGCATAGTACTAGAGGATAGGGCCAATAAAAAGGCGCAAAACTGGTCAGTGTTGCCGCGGCGTGCGCGGTTTTTGGCGGCCGCGTATCCGGCGGCCCGAGGCTTTCTGCTTGAGGGCTCGACTTTCCGGCCACAAAGGAGATGATAAGGGACCACATAAACAGGAGGTCGCCTTCGATGGGCAACAGGGTGAATAACGTGATGGAGGCGGTGCAGAACAACCTTCAGGACGGCGTGGAATACAGGAACGCGTACGAGGTCGAAAAGGCGGCCTGCCTTGTGAAAGAGGCATATACGGTGGCGGCAGCAATAACAGCAAAAACTGGCAAAGCTTTAGGTGGCGGCCCTGACTGCACTAACGCCGGTGGTATTTGGCAATATGGTGGTGCACGCAGGGAGCCTCCAGGCGACGCCCTCGCTGAAACGCTCGCTGGCCGAGCTCTACTTCAGGGAATGGTGCGACCAGCACGGCCGGGCCTTTTTTGGCATCAAGGACGACGGTATCGCCATCGCTGCCGCGCAGGGAAAAGGCGGCCATAGCAACAATAACAACAGCGGCAGCGGCTCAGCGGCGACGGTCGCGTTCAGAAAAGGGCTGCGCACCGTGAACGTGAGGCTGCCGGAAAAGACCGCAGGCGAGGTACGCGATGTCGTCACCGCCACTTTTGCTAAAAGCCAGATCCCCCCGTTTGATTTCCTTGCCTGCAAGGTGGGCAACAGGGACAGGTACGACGATCCTGTGGTGGCAAGCCCGCTGGGGCTGTGCTGGGTGGTGATCGGCAGCCCGCTTTCAGAGGCGCAGGCAGACGCGCTTGAAAAGGCGAGCCTGGACGTGGCCGTTTTCAGGGTGAGGGACGTGCTTGCCTCGCCGAGGGAGATTGAAATAAAGCTGGACTCCAGGCCGGCCAGAGAATGGCTCGACGCGCTTGACGAGCAGAGGGACCAGGCCGAGTCCGACGATGACTATCTCTAATCTAATAATTAATATTTTACATGTTAAACCAGCTTTCTAGTCAGTGCGCGCTGTGCAACAAAAGCGTTGCATAACTCGTTGCGTAGGTGTAGAGTGCCACAATTAATGTCCATCTAGCGTGCCAGGATTACTGTCCATCTTG
>NZ_JBBIHK010000031.1:0-22107 GCF_037447015.1 Nitrososphaera sp.
TTTATAGTAAAGCTGGACGTGGACGCCAAGGCGGAAAAGGCGCTTGGCGGCGGAACCAACATAATCTCGATAGGCGGACCCGGCACCAATATAGTCACCGCTGAACTGAACCGCTACCTGCCGATACGCTTTGACGAGGCCAACTTCTGGTCGGGGCTGGTAGACGGGTCCGGCAAGCGCTACAGCTCTGACAACCACGGCCTCATCGCAAGGATACGCAACCCCTACGACACGTCGTCGAGCGTGGTCGTGGTGGCAGGCGTGAGATCGGCCGGCACCAAGTCGGCAGTAATTGCGCTCACAAACTATGGGGAAGACGTGCTAAAGAGGTTCAGGGGCAAGGAAGAAGAATGGGCCCTGGTCGTCCAGGGCTTTGACATGGACGCCGACGGGAAAATAGACCACGTGGATGTTGTCAGCTAGCAGTTAACTGGCCGGCGCCGCGGCTTCGGTTGGCGCCTCGATGTGGACCAGTATGGCGGCCTCTTCGTCTTTCCTGACGATGTAGCCGGGGATATTGACCTTCCTGTTGCCTATCGAGACGTGGCCGTGGCTGACGGTCTGCCTTGCCTGGTAGGGCGACTTGGCACCCATCTTTTTCATCACGATGGTCTGCAACCTGCGCTCAAGCAGGTCCTCGACCTTGAGGCCAAGGATGTCGTCGAGCGTGGCGCCTTCCTTTACGAGACCTATCCTGAGCAAAAAGTTCAGCAGGCGCTTTTCTTTCTCGGCGCGCACCTCGGTCGGCAGCGCGAGGAGAGCGCGTGCCTGGTTCCTGATCCTTGCCATCTCGGTCTGGGCCTTCCAGAGCTCGCGCTTGTTCCTCAGGCCGTAGGAACCCATAATGTAAAGCTCGCCTGAGAGCTGGTCTGTAGACCAGATCCTTCTCGGGCGGTGGAACAGTTTGCGTGATTTACGAGGATCTCCCATTCATGCCATCTCCTTTCTACTTTTTGGCCGGCTCCTTTGCCCCTGCCGCCGGCTTGGCCGCTCCTGCCGGCGCCGTTGCAGGCTTGGCGCCGCCAGCTGCCGCTGCCGCCGCGCCGCCAGCTGCTGGCTTTGCCGCCGCTGCTCCTGCTGGAGCCGCTGCCGGTGCCGCCGCGCCTCCAGCTGCCGCCGGAGCCGCGCCTGGCATCGCCTTGACCTTCTTTACTCCTACTGCTCCGCCCTTTCTGCCCGTGGTCCTGGTGCGCTGGCCCCTGACCCTGAGGCCGAACATGTGGCGGTAGCCCCTCCAGCTCATGACCGTCTTTTCGCGGTCAACGTCGTTGCCTATCGCAAAATCGAGATCAGAGGTGATGAGGTGGCGAGTCGTGCCCACGTCCATGTCCTTCTTCCTGTTGAGGTACCATTCCGGAACGCCGAACTTGGTCGGGTTGGCGATGGCCTGCTCTATCTCGCGGATCTCGCTGTCGTTCAAAAAGCCCACCCTCATGTTCGGGTTCACGTTGAGCGACTGCGTTAACACCTGCGCATAATTGTAACCTACGCCCTTGATTTCGCTGAGGGCAACTAGCAATTTCTTGCTGCCCTCAACGTCCTTTCCGGCGATTCTGAGTATGTGCTTGTACTCCGAAGCGGACAAATCAAGTTGAAGGCATAGAGACGGCAATAAAAACCATGCTGGGGTCTCAGGCCAGAAAAACATGCAATATCTTCAACAAACGCGCCTGCCAGCTTTTCCAACCTCCTGATTATGATGCGTTTGGGGCCGTTTTGTAAAAATCTTTCAACGACAGGTGCGCTTTGCTTCATGTAAAACGTTATAAACAGAGCCTGTTCTGGTATATCGAACGAAAACGATGACCAAGAACGACGCAGTCAAGCTGGTGGTGCGCAAGCCCAAGACAGAAGAAGAGCTTGCGATAGAGGAATGCCAGCGCCAGTTCGAGCTGGCAATGGAAAACCACTAGGATAAAAAAGAGAAGAGTATCTTTAAATTTCCTGTAACGCCCACTTGTGTTCTGTCGCGCAATATGAGTGCCAGCAATAAAACAGAGGACCTTGTCCGCCGCTCCTACAGCTCAAAGCCCAAGTACACCGAGGTCATGCCCGGAGTCCCGGAAGATTACAAGGACATCAGGACGCTTGGAGACCTGCTCAAGATAAACTACAAGCACGTGACGGTGGAGGAGCAGCTTCGCGGCAACCTGGTGGCCAAGCTCAAGGCCGGTGAGCATCCATATCCGGGCATCATAGGCTACGACGACGATGTCGTGCCGGCGGTCAACCGCGCGATACTTTCAGGCCATGACATACTGCTTGTAGGCCAGATAGGGCAGGCCAAGACCAAGCTGGCAGAGGCCATCGCCCACAACCTGCTGTCTCCAATACCTGTCGTCAGGGGGACGGTCACAAACGACATGCCGACATCGATCCCCGAAGACCACATGATCGCCCTCCTTTCAGACAAAGAAGTCATCCGCACCGCCCCAGAGTTCACCGTGTCAAGAGAGTGCGAGGACATTATCCGGCAAGACAAGCTGGAGACAAAGATAGACTGGATCTCTGGCGCAGACCGCTTCAAGTACATCCTTTCAACGCCTGATATTTCTGTCAAGGATTTGGTGGGCCAGATAGACGCGATAAAGATAGCCAAAAAAGGAGTGGAACTGTACAGCATGGAGTCGTACTCGGCAGGCCAGCTCTTGCAGGCCCGCCACGGCATACTGTGCATAGACGAGCTGCCCGTGCTCGACCCAAGAAAGCAGGTGTCGCTCCTGAGCGTGCTCCAGGAAGGCCGCTTTACGACAGGCGCCTACCCAGTCGTGTTCAGGCCCGACGTAAAAATAATCGCCACTGCAAACCCGATAGACTATACCCACTCTGGCAAGATAATCGAGCCGCTCTTTGACAGGCTCAAGAGCCACGTCGACACCCACTATCCAAGGACGGTCGAGGACGAGATGCTCATTACCGTCCAGGAGGCCCGCATTGCAGACAGCAAGAACGTCTTTTTGCCGTCGTTCATGGTCAGGACCATAGCCGGGGTGACCCAGGCGACGCGCAACCACAAGGACGTGAACCATGACAAGGGCGTGTCTGTCAGGATGTCCGTCCACTCGATGGAGATGATGGTGGGCGAGGCCGAGCGCACCCGCTCGATAACCCTTGGAGTCAAGGCAGTCCCGCGCTTTTGCGACATGCACTGCATACACCAGTCGTCCAAGTTCGAGCTGGCCGAGATGGAGGACACCCGGGAGAACCGCCGGAACCTGCTCGACTCTGTCATCAGCGAGGTGCTCAAGGAGGTGTCGCTTGGGTACGTCTCTGCGATAGCGCCGGAGCAGATAGCAAAAATGAAGAACGAGTTTGCCAAGAACAAGGCGTTCCAGGTGTCGCAGGCGCTCCCAGGAGGTGGCGGCGGCAGCAATGGCAAAAAGGGTGACTCTGACTATGAATCGCAGCTGTCAAAATTCCCTGCCCTCAGGCAGGCCGTGAACGATACTGCCTCTGCAATGAAAGAAGAGCAAAAGGCGCTTGCCGAGCGCGCAAAGGCCCTTGGCGTGCGCACCGACATCATCTCTATCACGCAGGACCTGAACGGCGAATTTACGGCATCGGTGACAGAAGTGATACTTGAGGGACTGCGCCACATCCAGCCTCCGCTCCTTGACAAAAAGGAAAACAGCTATGGCCTCGCCCAGCAATAGTAGTAGCAGCAAAGTAACAGCAGGCAGCAAGAAATACGTCTACTTTGCACTGGACCAGGACCAGCAGCAACAGCAGCAACAACAACAGCAGGGGCAGCAGAGCCGCGACATGCCCAGGGATGTCCTTGACAGGCTGCTAAAAGCTGCAGGCAGGGAAGCCCTGCGGGAAAAGACGCCGACCCTCCAGGAGCTGGAGCAGGCGCTGCAGAGCGCGATGGCATCATCCATGTCTGAAGAAGAAAAGGAAAGAAAACAGCAGCGCCAGGCGGCAGGCAAAGAAACCCAAGACGACGCAGAAGACGGGATGCCGCTTGTAAAGCAGCTTGTGCAGAAAGGGTACCTGAAGGACTCGCCCAAGTGGCTCTCAAGCAAGGGCTTTGCCGACATTGGCGGCAAGATACTGCAGGATGTCATGAAGGCGCTCAAGGCCGGCGACTATGGCATGCACGAGACGCGCGACTATGGCTCCGGCTCGCTCGTCCTTGACACGAGCAAAAAGTACGAGCCGGGCGACGACATCCGGCTCCTAAACGTGCCCAAGTCGCTCCTGAACACCATCCAGAGGAGCTCCAAGGGCGGAAAGGAGATCAAAGTCCCATTGCAGATAGACGTGGAGGACTTTGAAGAATATGAAACAATGCAGGACGTGCGCGTGGCAGTCGTCTACTGCATCGACCTGAGCTCGACCATGCGCTACTCGACCATGTTTGGAGACATGAGCAGAATGGAGGCGGCCAAGAGGGCGCTCTGGAGTTTATACCTGCTGAACAAAAAGTTCTTTCCTTCAGATTCCGTCTACATCGTGGGCTTTGGCGCGCTTGCGTCAAAGGTGCTGCCGCAGGACATCCCCTACCTGAAGACGTTTGAACCCGGCTCCGACTTTTTGCACTATACAAACTACCAGGCGGCGTTTCGGCTCGCAAGCCGCATTTTGCAAAAGGACGGCGCAGAGAACAGGCGCATCGTGCTCGTCACAGACGGCCACCCAAGCGCCTGCTTTATCGACGACAAGGGCGAGCAGAGCAAGATCCTGTCGCAGCGCCCCTACTCGCACTTTTACACGCCTGACAAGGCCACAATCGACACGGTAAAAGAGAACCAGAGCATGGACCTCGACATCGCGTCGGGCGAGCTCGTCTACCTCTGCTACCGCTACAGGCAGGTCGACCAGTACATAGGCGACCGTACCATAACGGAAGCCAAGAAGGTGCGGGCAAAGAACATCGAGATAGACACCATAATGATAAGCGAGGAGGACTCGCTGCTTGGCTACGTGAACGAGATGGAGCGGTACGTAAAGGGCAGGTCGTACTACATCAACCCTGCAGACATTGACAAGGTGCTCCTCACCGACTATTTGAGCAACAAAAAGCAGCAGACGTTGAGGGCGCGCTCTTCTGTCTGACAGACAAACCTTATATTAAGAGGCAGAGGTGCTTTGGGTGAGTAAGCAACGGAAAATGCTGGCCGTTTTTGATGTGGAGGGAGTCCTGCTCGACGCAGAATACCTGCCGGTGCTTGCGTCGCTCTTGGGCCCGGAGAAAGAGCGCGAGATATGGGACATCACCAAGGCCGGCATCAGGGGCGACATCAACTGGGAGGAAGGGCTGGTAAAGCGGGTCCACGCGCTGCGCGGCATAGACTACCAGAAGGCCAAAGAGATAGCCGAGAACCTGCCGATAATGCCCGGCGCCAAGGAGCTGTGCACCGCGCTGAAAAAGGCGGGGTGGAAGATGATTGCCGTGTCCGGCGGCTTTACGATAATCACCGACCGGCTGAAGGCAGACCTTGGGATAGACAGGATATTTTCAAACGAGCTGGTCTTCAAGGACGGCAAGCTGGACGACGTGAAACTCCACGTGACATCGGACAAGGCGGCTGCGATACGCTCGACGCTCAAGGACTGGGGGATAAAGAAGGAGGACACTGTGGTCGTAGTCGACGGCGCAAACGACCTAAAGCTGTTTGCGCTTGCCGGCTATACGGTCGGCTTTTGCCCGGTCGAGATAGTCAAGGAGCGTGCAGACGACACCATCGAGCGCCGCGACCTGAGCCTGCTTTTGCACCTGCTGGAGAAAAAGTTCGGCAAGGCAGTCCTTGCGGCGAGCAGCAGCTAGTTTTTCTAGCCGCTGCCAAGAGTGATTGGTGCTGATTGATCCAGATAATCCCTGTGCGCGTCAAGGGCGACGTTGGCAAGGGCGACGACCTTGCGCGCGCCCTTTTCTCTTCTGCCAATGCTGCCAGTGATGATGACGATGACACTAACAGAGTCAGAAACGGCGACATACTGGTCGTCGCGCAAAAGGTGGTGTCCAAGGCAGAAGGGCGGGTGGTCGACCTTGCGACGGTGAGGCCGTCTGCCCGGGCCCTGCGCCTTGCCAAAAAGTTGCAAAAGGACCCGCGGGTGGTAGAGCTCATACTGCGGGATGCAAGGGAGGTCGTCTTGGTAAAGAACGGGATAATCATCACCGAGACGCGCCACGGCTTTGTGTGCGCCAATTCCGGCGTGGACCAGAGCAACCTCGACGCCGACGACTCGGCCGTCCTGCTGCCTGTCGACCCTGACAGGTCTGCAAGGGAGATAAAGAGGGCGTTTGCACGGCAAGGCGTCGAGATCGCAGTGATCATAACCGACACGTTTGGCCGGCCGTTCAGGGAGGGCCAGATAAACGTCGCAGTCGGCATCGCAGGCATCAGACCGATAAAGAGCTATATCGGCAAGAAGGACATGTTTGGCAAAAAGCTGCGGGTGACAGAGATAGCAGTCGCAGACGAGATAGCGTCGGCTGCGGAGCTTGTGATGGGCAAGGCCGCAGGCGTGCCTGCGGCTATAGTGAGGGGCTACCCGTATGAAAGAGATGCCGGGGCATCGTCAAAAACGCTTGTCCGCAACAAAGAGCGCGACCTCTTTCGGCCCGGCAAGCGACGATTATGATGCCTGCAACATCCCTAAAAACACCCTTGCAGAGGTGCAATAGACTTAATATAACGCCGTTGTCAATCTATCACGTTCGCATGAGTACCAGCAATGCTACCAAGTCCATCGACGTAAGGGGACTGTACTGCCCCGAGCCGGTATTCCGCACCAAGATGGAGATCGAGCGCCTAAAGATCGGCGATGTCCTGAAAATAGTCGCCGACGACCCCGAGTCTGAAGAGGACATTTCCCGGTGGGTCAAGCGCAACGGCCACGAGCTCTTGGCGATAAACAAGAGCGACAAGGATCTCGAGTTTGTAATCAAGAAGGCGAAATAAACAAAATGACACCATCGTCATCATCGTCAACAACAGCCGCAGCAGCAGTCGCAAGCCCGGACGTCGTCAAGCGCATAGGGCAGACGCCGCTTGTAGAGTTAAAGTCGTTTTCGACCAAGAACGTCAGGCTGTTCGCCAAGCTGGAGTGGCACAACCCGTTCGGGTCGGTAAAGGACCGCGCCGCGTACTGGATGGTAAAAGACGCTGAAAAGCGCGGCATACTAAAGAAGGACAGGAGCATCATCATCGAGCCCACGTCGGGCAACACCGGCATAGCCCTGACAGGCATCGCCACCGCGCTCGGCTACAAGGTGGAAATAGTGATACCTGAAAAGGTGAGCGAGGAGACGAAAGACATTTTGCGGCACCTCGGCGCCACCCTGCACGAGACTTCAGACGACCTGTGCCCCCGCGTAGGCGCCGGCACCGACCAGAGCATCGCCCTTGCCAAGGCAATATCAAAGCCGAGGCCTGACATTTACTACATGCCAAACCAGTACGAGAACGACGCCAACTTTATGGCCCACTATGAAAGCACGGGGCCCGAGATCTGGAAGCAGACAAACGGTACAGTCACTCATTTCCTGACGGGCTGCGGCACCGGCGGGACGATAACGGGCACTGCCACGTACCTGAAGGAGCAGAACAAGAACATACGCGTGATAGCGGTGCAGGCGCAAAAGAACCACCTGTTGCAGGGCTTGAGGAACTTTGAAGAGTCGGCCATGCCAGAGCTTTTCAAAAAGCGCCAGTCCGTGGTAGACGAATGGATGACTGCGACCAACAAGGACTCGTTTGACGCCGTCCGCCTGCTTGCAGAGAAGGAGGGCCTGCTCGTCGGGCCGTCGTCCGGCTCTGTCATGACCTCGATGATCAAGACTGCCGAGAAGATAGACAGCGGCGTAATAGTGGGCATATTTGCAGACGACGGCCGCAAGTTCAAGAGCCTGTTCGTCAGGGAGGGCGTCTTTACCGAGCAGCAGTACAACAATGCTCTAAAGAACGCCAAGCACATGTCCAAGCTGGCCTACAGCCTCTAAAAGCAGAGAGGCTGGAATCGCATTCCTGCATGCCTTTATGGCTGCCAGCCGTATCTTTGGCTGCAGGATATGATGGCAATCAGATGCCACCTGCCGTTCTAGTAGCCGCCATCATTAGCCTGGTTATGTTGAGCGCAGTCGCCTCTATTCTTCTGCCAGAAGCGTATGCCAAAGGGCCGATGGACGACCGGGATGACCTGGCGGGGCAGTACCTGCGGCTGCTGATAATATTTCCTGCCGCTATTGCGTGCGCGGCGCTAGTTTCTACCGCTCTCTGCGCCCGTCATGTAGCGGTACGAGCTCGAGTCCGACGTGGCGACTGCTTTTTTCTCCGACAGCCACCTTTCGACATCGATCGCCGCCATGCAGCCAAAGCCTGCGGCGGTGATGGCCTGCCTGTACCTGTGGTCGTGCACGTCGCCGGCCGCAAACACGCCGTCGACGCTCGTCTTTGTGTGCTCCTTTAGCACGATGTAGCCCCTGTCGTCAAGCTCGACCTGGCCCTTGAAGATGGAGGTGTTGGGCTCGTGGCCTATTGCCACAAAGAGCCCACCTGCCTTGAGCGTGGTCACCTTGTTGCTCTTGACGTCCCTTACCAGCACGCTTGCCACCTTTTTGTCGCCCTTGATGTCAGAAACGACGCTGTTCCAGAGGAACTCTATCTTGGGGTTTGAAAGCGCCTTTTCCTGCATTATCTTGCTTGCCGCAAGCGTGTCGCGCCTGTGGACTATTTTGACGGATCTGCCGAACTTGGTGAGGAACGTGGCCTCTTCAAGCGCCGTGTCGCCTCCGCCCACGACCACAATGTCCTCGCCCTTGAAGAAGGGGCCGTCGCACGTGGCGCAGTACGACACGCCCCTGCCCCCAAACTCTTGCTCTGATTTCAGTCCGAGCTTGCGGGGCGAAGCGCCCGTGCATATGATGACTGCCTCAGAGTCAAAAGTCTCTGCGTGGGTGGTGACCTTGAACGGCCTCTTTTTGAAATCGACCTGTATGACCTCGTCGTCGACGATGACTGCCCCAAACCGCTCGGCCTGCTGGCGCATGTTCATCATCAGCTCCGGGCCGAAAATGCCGCTTGGAAAGCCCGGATAGTTTTCGACCTCGCTTGTAGTCATCAGCTGGCCGCCGGGGAGCGTGCCGGAGATTACGAGGACCGACAGCTTGGCCCTGGACGTATAGACGCCTGCCGTGTAGCCCGCCGGTCCCGATCCGATGATTATGACATCATAATGAGTCTGCCTGCTGCTGTTGCTGCTGGATTCTTCCTCTCCGGCCAAACTCGGTCAGCTGACAACAGCCCGTGACCTCTTAATAATCCGTTCGGGCAACTTTTGCACGCTCCCTTTTTCGCATTATTTGCAACAAAACCGCGGTTGCAGTAGATAAATTGCAACGCCCGGAGCGCCAAGTCAAATCTCCACCTTGCCTGCCAGCCGGCGGTTGAATTTCTTGGCAAGGGCCCTGTGTTTTAAGCAAAGCATGGGGTTTTCAACCTGCGTGCGTATCACGTCCTCCTGCCAGTGGGCGTTGAACAGCCTGCACGAGTCGTCGTCGCAGAACGGCTCGCCGCCTGTCAGGAAGAAAAAGAGCGCCTGCAGCGCGTATCCTGCTGCGGCGCCGGCCATCATCTCGGCGTCGCCATAGTCTATGAACCTGCCGGCGTACCTGCGCTTTAGCGATCCAACGCTTGCAAACGACGGCTGCTGCATGTAGAATTCCCGGGGCTTGGCCGGCGCCTCGACGATGCCTGCCGTGGATATTATGGAAGGCGTACCGCAGATGACAGTCCTTGCGTGGTAGCGCCAGTCGTCCTCTGAAAACGTGCAGGCAAGCAGGTCGGTAAAGATGATGTGCACGTCGCCACCGTCATTGTCACTTATGCCCCGGGCAAGCAGCCTCTGCAGCTCGTACCCGTCATAGAGGGCCACCCTGCAGCCGTAAAGGTCAAAGTCCTCGTGTTCTGCGGGCTGGCGCTCAAACGGCTGCCTTGTGTCGGAAATCCTTGCCGCCTCTATCGTCCTATCTGGAATGGGGAACGGCTCTCTGGTGTCTATGGTGCAGGAAGGAAATACCTGCACCACCGCGTCGACGACGCGCCCGATAGCTGGGAGCGAGTCGTGACGGTAAAAATGCACGGTGCGAAAATCCTGCGGCAATTGTGCGATTACAAAAAAGAAAAGGGAAAGAGAGGATATTTTACTTTACTTTACTTTGCCTTCAGTTTTGGCGGGTTTGGCATCTCCTTCAGCTTGCCGAGCGCCACTTCTGCAGCCTTTCTGCCGGAGAAGAGCATCGCGCCAAAGGTGGGGCCCATCCTCGGGAGGCCGTGCGTCTCTGTGACTGACATGCCTGCCGCAATCAGCCCCGGAAAGACCTCGCCTGTAAAGTTGACGACGTTGTCCTCGCTTCCTTCCACCCACATCGGATCCATGCCCTTCCACTTTACGTAACCGCGGTCCATCAGGCGCTTGACTGCGACCGAGTCGTGGCCAGAAGCATCGATCACTATCTTGCTCTCCAGTGCTACCGGGTCGACGCACGTGATGTTCCTTGGCAGGGCCGAGACCGGCATCCAGTTCACCACCACGCCTGCGACGCGCTTGTTCTTCAGCACAAGGTCGTCAAATTTGGTGAGCTGCAAAAAGCGCACGCCTGCGTCGCACGCCGCGGCTATCAGCTTTGAGCATGCGTGCGGGCCCCACGCCGCGTACAGCCCGTCTGAAATCTTGCGGTACGGCACTCCAAGCTCGTCCCAGACCTTTTGCGCCGGCGCCCTGACTGTGACCGGGTTCATCATGTAGCCCCCGACCCAGTACCCGCCGCCGATATAGTTGTTCTGCTCCACGATCAGCGTCCTGACTCCTGCCTTGGCAAGGTCCCTGCCTGCGCTCAGGCCGGCGGGACCTGCGCCTATGATTATGACGTCGGAATCGACAAACTCGTTCATGGTCTCGCCAAACATCTGGGCAATCGTTCGCGTAATCTCTTTCTCGCTTGCGTCGGAGAATATCTTGGCCATGAGGGTAGCTGCCCCGGCAGGGTATTAATAGATTATCAGCGAAAAACCAAAAGGGAGAGGGGGAAAGAAAGACAGCCTGCTATGGGGGGGCAAACATCTCTACAAAGTCGGCGTATGCCTTGCGGATCTTGGCACCCTTTGGCGGCTTTTTAAAGCCGTAGGCGTTTATCGCCTCCGTGATCTTCCTGACGTTGCCCTTTGCCTTTGCGGCCCTCACGACATCGAGAAGGACGTTGCCGGCGTTTGCCCCGTCGCTTGTACGAAGCGTCAGGTCCATGATTATCTTGCTCCCCAGAAACCCGTCGCTTGACATCCAGTAATAGCTGTTGCGCGAGTCGCCCAAAAAGTCGGTGTATTCCGTCGTCCCTGCCACCGACTCGAACCTGTACGGCGCCTCCATGCCTATCGAGCCCGTCTTCATGCCCCTCTTTAACATCTTGATGCGCTCGTCCATCGTCCTCCTGGTCTCCTCGCTGCCGCCCACGTCGAGCTGGTACGATTTTGACACGTGGACGCCCCGCTCCACCATAAAGTCAATCATGCCCTTGTGGAAGGCCGTGCCGCCAAACTGGCTCAGCAGGTCGTCGCCTGCAAGCACAAGCCTCTTTTGCGCAAACTTGGCCGCCAGCGCAGAATTCGCTATCCTGGCAGGGGTCGCGTTCACAAACGCCGCGCCGGCAGCCAGCGCCGCCTTGGCGTACTCGGCAGAGCTCTTGTCCATGCCAGACGAGATGAGGTTCAGGACGACAGTCGCGCCCGAGCTCTTTAGCGTCTTGGCAAACTCTGCGGCCGGAGCTGCGACAGGCTTGGAACCCCCATCATTGCTATCATAAGGATCAAGCAGGATGCCCGGGTTAACGATAACCTTGGAAGAAACATCGCAGTATTTTTTTGCGCCCTCTGCGACGACCTGCGAAAGGGGCTTGCCCACCTTGGCAGGGTTAATGTCAAAAGCCGCGACTATTTTCACGCTCGATGGCTTGAAGCCGGCGACCTTCTGGTGCCACAGGCCGACCGTGTTCTTGCCGTTGCTATAGTATTCCACGCCCTGGACAAACGTCGCGCCCACGTTGCCTACCCCTACCACGGCAACCTTGATCTCTCCTGCCATTGCTATCTTTCTAGGAACGCAAAGAGGGCGTTAGGATTTAATCTTTTGCTGGCTTGGTCACGGGGCCCTGCCGCACCCGCATGTCTATCCTGGTTATCATCTCGGACAGCGCCGACTTGTTGGCGTTGAGGTATTCTTGGCCCTTGTCGCGCAGGCGTATCTGCGCCAGGCGCAGGTCGCGGTGCTCGTCGAAAAACTGCTCTATCATGGCGCTGCCGTGCTTGGCAGGGTTTATCAGCTCCTCAAAAGCCTGCTTGGTGCCTTCCAGGTCTCCCCGCTCGACGGCGTCCTTGGCCCTGCCAAGTACCTCGCTGATGTCCTTGAGCTGCTGCATGGGCGCAGACACTTCCTTTTTGCCAAAGAGGCCGACCTTTTTCGTGACGCCCACTTTATCTGCAATGTCCTTTGTGAGCTCGTAGTATTCTTCAAGGCCGGTGATGTTGCGCTTTTCGCGCCTGGTCAAGAGCCCTTTCATGGACAGGCGCATTATTGCATCCTCGACTTCAACTTTGTCGATGCCTGTCACCCAGACTATTTTTCCCACATAGTCGTAGCCCTGCCTTATCGACTCGAGCACGACGACTTCGATTATCCTGCGGAACCCTTCTTCGGCGCGGGCGTTTTCAAAGTCGCGGTCCTTGACGGCTTTTCTGGCGTTTGCAATGTCTATCTCTATTGAGCGCTTTAGTGCCTCAAGCCCCTCGTCGACCTTGCCTGAAAGCGTCTGGTAGCATGCCAGGTTGTACCACGCCATGCCGTCGTTCGGGTCGATGTCTATGGACTTTTCGCAGCATTCTATCGCTTTTTCGTAGTTCTTTAGCTTGTAGTAGGCAAGGCCCTTGAGGTTCCACGCCTCTGCGTTGTTGACGTCGATTTCAAGCGCCCTGTCGTAGGAGCTGGTAGCCACCGTGTACTCGCCCAGATGAAAATGAGCATAGCCTTTCTTTACCCACGCATCCACGTACTGCGGGTCTATCCTGAGGGCCAGCTCGAAGCTGCGTATGGCGTCGAGCATCTTGTCGTTTGACATGTGGTTGATGCCCTTTTTGAACAGGTCGCGCTTTTGAAAATCGGCGTCGGTGTAATCTCGGCGTTCCTCAGCAGAAACGGATACATCGGAAGGGGCATCATTGTTTTTTTCATCGTCATCGTCGTTATTGTTGCTCTTGCCCTTTCCAAAGAACCTGCCCATTGATCTAGATGCCCCTTTTCGAAGATAAATAGATTATGATATGCATAGAATTGTGCCTGCAAGCGGTGCTTTGTATTTATACCCTATGCATGCTCTCTGTTATGTAGAGAGAGATGTCAGAAAGCGACGGAGGCGGCAGCGGCAGGGTGGAATTTCGCATGCTCGATCACGCAAGCCAGGGCGACGACACGGTGTCTTTCAAACTGGAAGACGGGGCCGTGGTAAAGGTCAAGGTGGCAATCGAGCGCGCCGGCGTTGCGACAAACTACCGCAACCCGGACGGGAGCGCGCACTATGCGGTCAACACGTCTGTCAAGGTGTACGTCATACCGCCTGACAAGAAATTCACCATCCCCAAGTCACAGGTGACCGGCAGCAGCATAATAGGAGGAGGAGCAAGCCTGCCTGCAGACAGGCAGCAGCACAATCAGCAGCAGCCAAGCCACATCACCTGAAATAAAAAAGAAAGATAGAAAGGGAGAAAAAAGCAAATAACATAACTTTAAATCACTTTTGCAGATTACGGTTCTAAACAAATGAAGAATAAGGGGCTGGCGCTTGTCAAGCTCGGAGGCTCTGTCATCACGCACAAGGACAGGCCGCTTGCCGCAAACACCGGCGCAATAGAGGGCATGGCAAAGGCGCTGGCCGGCATCGGCATGCCGCTCATCGTGGTGCACGGCGGGGGCTCTTTTGGCCACTACTGGTCTGTGAAATACGACATGCACACCAGGCCGGCGCCTTACGACCCGCACGGCGTCGCAGTCGTGCACGAGTCTATGGTGGCGCTCAACCAGATTATAGTCAATTCCATGATAAAGGCGGGGGCAAACCCCTACGCTGTCGCGCCTCCCGCGTACGCCGCCGGCCACAGGCCAATGGCGGCCAGGATAAAAGAGCTGGCGGTGATGGCCCAAAACAAGATGGTGCCTGTCACATTCGGCGATGTGGTCCACATGGGCGGCAGAAAGTATTCAATACTGTCCGGCGACGCGCTGATGTCCATGCTTGCCAAATCGCTGCGCCCGTCAAGGGTCGTCTTTGCCACCAACGTCGACGGCATCTACAGGGACATGGAAACAAAAGAGCTCGTGCCCGAGCTGCGCCAGGGCAGCAGCAAAAGAAGGCAGGTTGATTTCAAGTCCGGCGCAGGGGTGGTGGCCGACGTGACAGGCGGGATGCAGAGGAAAGTAAGGGAAGCATTTAAGATTGCATCAATGGGTATGGATGTCGTGCTTGTAAACGGGCTCGTGCCTGAAAGGATAGCCCAGGCCGCTGCGGGCAAGGCGCCGGTCGGCACCGTGATAAGGGGGCGCAAATAGCAACAGTTGCCGCCGGACCCTTCAGACACGCACTCTGCCGACATCGAGATAATAAAGCAGCGCAAAAAGGACGGGATAGACATTCCCCTGCAAAAGGACGTGCAGGCCCGCACGGCTTCGACGTACCTGGAATACGTCCGGCTTGTCCACAACGCGCTGCCAGAAATAGACTATGACGACATCGACCTTTCGACCACGTTTCTTGGCAAAAAGTTCTCGGCGCCGGTAATAATCGACTCGATGACCGGCGGGACTGACGAGGCCACCGTGATAAACGGCAGGCTCGGCGAGCTGGCCCAGAAGTACGGCTTTGGGATGGGCCTTGGGAGCCAGCGCGCAGGGCTCAAGAGCGAGGAGCTTGCGGCCACCTACTCGGTGGCAAGGAAGAACGCGCCAAGCGCCTTTCTGATAGCCAACATCGGGGGCGCGCAGCTGGCAAAGGGGCTCTCGATAGACGACGCAAGGAAGATAGTGAAGATGATAGGCGCAGACGCGCTGGTGGTCCACCTGAACCCTTTGCAGGAACTTGTACAGCCGGAAGGCGAGCCACGGTACGCCGGCGTGCTTGCAAAAATAGCAGAGCTTGTCCGCAACATGGACGTGCCAGTGATAGTCAAGGAGGTGGGGGCCGGCATATCAAGAGGGGTGGCAATCAGGCTGGAGATGGCCGGCGTCTCTGCGATAAACGTGGCCGGCTCGGGCGGGACGAGCTGGGCCGGTGTTGAAAAGGTGCGCGCAGACATGGTCAAGGACGCCGCCAAGGCCCATCTGGGAGATCTGTTCTGGGACTGGGGCATACCGACTGCTGCAAGCCTCATCGAAACGCGCCGTGCCGTGAAACTGCCGCTCATCGCCTCGGGCGGCCTGCGCAACGGCCTTGAAGTTGCCAAGTGCATCGCGCTTGGCGCAAGCATGGCAGCGATGGCCTACCCCTTTTTGAAAGCCGCCTCCCAGTCAAGGGAGTCGCTCTTTGCGTTTGCCGACACGCTCCTTACGGAGCTAAAGGGCGCCATGTTCCTGGTGGGCGCCAGGAACGTGGGCGCGCTTGCCAGCTCAAGGTATATATTGACAGGAGCTTTAGCACAGGAGGTCAACAACCGCACATGAAGACATCCGGCAGCATGAAAAAGAGCGAGCTAGAGTCATGCGCCTCTGCGGTCAACGAGTTTCTGATTTCAAACCTGGACGGCAGGCCAAAGGCGCTGTACCAGGCGTCGTCGCACTATATCCGGTCTGGAGGCAAGCGCCTGCGGCCGTTCATGGTCATAAAGGGCTGCGAGCTCCTCGGCGGCGACATCAAGAGGGCGCTGCCTGCGGCCGGCGCAGTCGAGCTCGTGCACAACTTTACGCTGGTTCACGACGACATCATGGACAACGACGAGATGCGCCACGGCGTGCCCACCGTCCACCACAAGTTCGGGCTGCCGCTTGCCATCCTGGGAGGCGACGTGCTCTTTTCAAAGGCGTTCGAACTTTTGTCGTACAGCGGCAGGAAGGCCGGCATCCCCGACAGCGCCATAACTGAAATGGTGGGCCGGCTGGCAAACGCCTGCACCGTGATATGCGAAGGCCAGGTGACCGACATTGATTTTGCTTCCAATACGAAATTCCCAAGCGAGTCGCAATACATAGAGATGATAGGCAAAAAGACCGCCGCCCTCTTTGAGGTGTCGTGCGCGCTTGGCGCCCTCTCTGCTCCGGACCATTCGGGCAAGGATGTCGAGAACCTCTCCTCTTTTGGCCGGCACGTGGGCGTGGCGTTCCAGCTAGTGGACGACCTGATAGGGGCGGTAGGCGACCCCAAGGTGACGGGCAAGGCGGCCGGAAACGACATAAGGGAGGGCAAAAAGACGCTCCCGATACTGCTTGCGCTGCGCAAGGCAAAGGGCGACGACAAGGACAGGCTGATGAAGGTGTTCGGGTCCAGGACCGCGTCTGCGCAGGAGATCCGCGACGCGGTGCGGGTGGTCTCTGACGTGGGAGTCGACGAAGACGTGCGCAACGCGGCCAGGCAGCACATGGCCCGTGCGCTAGAGTCGCTTGCCGGATACGGCGGCCGGCCTGCCCGGGACTCGCTCCAGTTTGCCGCCGACTTTATCGTGGGCAGGAGTCTATAGCAACTTGCCGCTGCCAGAAGACATTGAAAAGCTGGTCAGGACTATAGCGCTAAAGAACGCGCTTGACCACGCAGGCAAGGCCCAGTTCGACGCAGTCGTCTCAAAGCTGATAGGGTCTCGGCCGGACGTGCGCGCCCAGATCAAGCCGATGATGCCTGATGTCAGGGCTGCCGTGCAGGCGGTAAACGCCCTCTCCCAGGACGCGCAGAGGTCGATGCTTGAAGAGCTTGCGCCTGGAGAACTGGAGGCAGCTGCAGCAGCAAAAAAGCAGGCAGCAGCCCAGGAAAAGCCGCCGCTGCCGCCGCTTGAAGGCGCCGTGATGGGGCAGGTCGTGACACGCTTTCCTCCGGAGCCAAACGGCTACCCGCACATAGGCCACGCCAAGGCAGCGATAATCGACGAAGAGTACGCGCGCATGTACGGCGGCAGGCTGATACTGCGCTTTGACGACACCAACCCGCTCAAGGAAAAGCTGGAATACTATGAAGCAATCCGCGAGGGGCTTGCGTGGCTTGGCGTAAAGCCGGACGTTGTGAAAAACACCTCAGACGACATAAACATCCTGCACGACTATGGCAAAAAGCTGGTAGCGCTTGGAGGCGCGTACGTGTGTACCTGCAGCCAGGAAAAAATCCACGACCTGCGCGGCAAGGGCCTGCCGTGCGAGTGCAGAGACCCTGCAGTCGACCAGCAGGACCGGCTTGGCAGGCTGTTCTCCGGCTCGTACGGGCAGAACGAGGCCATAATCAGGTTCAAAGGCGACATGGCCGACCAGAACACTGCCATGCGCGACCCCACGCTTTTCAGAATCATAGAAGGCGAGCACCCGCTGCTTGGCAGCAGGATTCGTATCTGGCCAACGTACGACTTTGCCGCGCCCGTGGAGGACAGCCTCGACGGTGTGACCCACGCCATGAGGACCAAGGAGTACGAGCTTCGCAACGCGCTCTATTTCGCAATCCTTGACCGGCTTTCGCTGCGCAAGCCGGCCATGATCGAGTTCTCGCGACTCGAGTTTGAGGGCGTGCCGGTGTCAAAGAGAAAGATCCGGCCGCTCATAGACGACGGCACCATAAAGAGCTGGGACGACCCGCGGCTTCCGACTCTGTCTGCATTCAGGAGGAGGGGATTTGTGCCGGAGGCCATCCGCAAGTTCGTGCTCTCGCTTGGCATCACCCTTGCCGAGACCAAGCCGCCTTTTGAATCGCTTGAGGCGTTCAACCGCAAGATAATTGATCCGATGTCGATGAGGCTGTTCTTTGTGCGCGATCCTGTTCTGGTAGAGATAGCCGGTGCCAGAGAGATGCAGGTCACGCTCAAGAACCACCCGACCGACGCGTCGCTGGGCTCGCGCCAGGTACGCGTGGGCGGCGCAGTCTATATCTCTGGCGACGACGCCAGGGCTGCAAAGGAGGGCGACGAGATCCGCCTGATAGAGCTGTACAACGTCAAAATCGAGCGAATAGAAAAGAACGACGGGAACGTCTCGCTGATACGGGCGTCGATGGGCGGCGACGAAATCCGCCAGTCGATGCAAAAGATCCAGTGGATTGCAAAAGATGATATAGTTGATTTCAAGGTTATGATTCCAAAGGAACTGTACATAGGCGACAGGTACAACACGAACAGCCTGGAGATAGCTTCGGGTGGCGCAGAATCCTTCGTGTCTACTCTGAAACCAGACGCAAGGGTACAGTTCGTCAGGTTCGGGTTCTGCAGGATAGATGAAGGTGGCGACAATATCGCGATATTGACGCACAGGTAAGCAAGAAAATGAAGATAGCGAGAATAAACGATCCCAAGGTCAAAGAGACGTACGCCCTGGTTTCAGACGACGGCAAGCGCCTGGTAACGCGGCAAGAGATTCAGGAGCAGACCGGCATCCCGGTCCCGCCAAGCATAAAGGACTTTATGTTCAAGGGCTGGCTCGACGAGGTGCGCAAGCAAAAGGACCGCCTAAAGTTTTCGCACAAGGTGGAAGAAAGCGAGCTGCTAGTGCCGATCCCAAACCCGCCCAAGATAGTCTGCCTTGCGTTCAACTATTACGATCATGCAAGAGACGCCGGCCTTACGCCGTCAGACGAGCCGGTGATATTCATGAAGCCCCGGACGGCCCTGAACAGGCCGTTCCAGGACGTGATATGCCCGTCGTTTGTCACCCGGCTCGACTACGAGGCCGAGCTTGCAGTGGTGATAGGCAAGAACACGAAAAAAATCTCTGAAGAGGACGCGCTTGACTGCGTGTTTGGCTACATGATATTCCACGACGTTTCTGCGCGCGACGTCCAGTTCAAGGACAAGCAGTTCACGCGCGGCAAGGGCATGGACACCTTTGCCCCCTGCGGCCCGTGGGTAACGACCAAGGACGAGATAGCCGACCCGCAGAACCTGATGATAACGACCAAGGTGAACGGCGAGATACGCCAGAACTCGCCTTCAAGCAACATGGTGCTCTCGATACGCCGGATAATCTCGGCGCTCAGCAGGACCATGACGCTTGAGGCCGGCGACATCATCTCGACAGGCACCCCCGCCGGCGTGGCTATGTCGATGAAAGAGCCGCGTTACCTGAAGAACGGCGACGTGGTGGAGATCACGATAGAAAAGCTCGGCACCATAAGGCACCGCATAGTTTTTCAGTGATGCCCTGCATTAGGAATGCCATCATCAGATGAACAAAACGCGCATGGTGGCGGCAAGGACGTTCTTTGCACGCATGAACGAAGGCAGGGGGCCTGGCAGCTGGCTGACAGAGGACCAGCTGGTAAAGGCGTGCGAAGAGTTTTTCCTCGCAAACGACTATTCCAGCCTCGAGCACGGCGTCGCGTTTGCCGGCCACCACAACTTTGTGTCGCCCCTGGTCGGCTCAAGCGAGCTTGAAACCATAGCCACCGTGATGCGCCCCCGGATCGACAGGTTCGACATGGCGTTTTTTGGGTCGCTAGAGTCGATACTGTTTGACGTGATCGACAACCACGACCGCGCCTCTCTGGCGCTTGTGACTGACTCGCTCTCTTATTTTCCGATGGTCCGGATAGAGGAGGTGAGCGTGGCCCTTGAGAACCTGATGGGCGAGGGGCTGTATCTCCTGTTCCTCAACGGCAGGTCGGCGCACGCGCTGTACGATGATTTCAAGCAGCTGTCCGCGCCCGTGCCGGTGCCATCGGACTGACTGACCGATTCGTTGAGCGGCGCGCGTTTTCTATCTATGGCCTAGAGTCATTGTTGCTTATTGCCGCCAGATTGGCGGGACAGGCGCGCCACCTCTCCTTCGAGCGTCCTTGCATAGTGCTCCCACGAACGCGCGACTTTGAAGCGGATGTTTGCAAGCTGGATCGCGATGTTGAGGGCGTCGAGGCAGGTCTCAAGCGACCTGTCGGTGGCAAACTCGTTCATGGCCTTTTCAAAGCGCCCGGCCAGCTTGCGCGCCTCGTCGCTCTGCTCGTTTATCGTGTTGTTCAGCTCGTCGATGTCGTCGCCCTTATCTTTGTCCTCATTCTTGAACCATCTGCCAGCCACCATGTGTATATGTACGCCGCTGTTTCCTTCCCAAAGACCTCATTTTATAATTGCGGCAATTGCCGTCCTACTGATTCATACCCAAGAACGTGTAATAATGTATTTATTATACAAGTCACAAGCTTGCCAGTTGTATGGTAGTTGACAATAAGGGCAAGATAACCTACCTCCAGATAATCAAGGAGGACCTTGCCGTATTCAAGATCACTCCCGAGAACGGCCAGATCCCGGATTTCAAGGCCGGCCAGTTCCTTACCATCGGCACCCACGTGCCGTCGGAGGGCAAGATAATCAGGCGCGCTTATTCCATAGCATCGCCCCCTGAGCAGAAAAAGCACTGGGAGCTCTATATACGCTGGGTCAGAAAGCCGGTGCCGGGCAGGCTGACCACACAGCTGTTCAACATGAAGGAGGGTGACGACATCCTCTGGGTCAAGCCGACAGGCATTTTCACTATAAACGAAAAGATGCACGACGGCACCCCTGACAACCGCCGCATGGTGCTCATCGGCGGCGGGACGGGGCTTGCTCCGTTTGTCTCGTACTCTCTGCACCTGCACGCCCAGCAGAGCAAGCGCGAGATAGTGGTCCTGCACGGCGCGTCGTACGTGGACGAGCTTGGCTACCGCGACCTGCTCACGTCGCTTGAGGAGGAGAGCCTGGACAAGGGCAGGGACAAGTGGAACTTTCGCTACCGCGCAAGCGTCTCGCGCCCCCAGGAGTGGTTCAACAGGACCTGGAACGGGCAGAAGGGCAGGGTCGAGTCGTTCCTGCGGCCAAAGGCCGGCAAGGATCTGTCGCCGCTTGAAGAGCTGGTCGGCGAAAAGGTCACGCCAGAGAACACCTCCTTCTACATATGCGGCTGGCAGGGCACGGTCGACGGCGCTCTGGACTACCTGATACCCAAGGGGTTTGTCACCGAGCGCAACAAGCGCAAGGACGGGTCGTACGACATCAAGTTCGAGTCGTACGGCTAGCTCTTTCTCTCTTTTTCCTTTCTTTCTTCTCTTTTCTAAACAACCCTTTTATTTCAGATCAAGAGCACCATCTGTCATATGAAATTTGAATATGAGGAGTTTGATTCGGTGGAGGACGTTTTTCTCTACCTCGTGTCGGTTGCGCCCTACGGCAAGCAGGTGATGCCGGTAAGCTCGTACAAGGGCTATGTGTTTGCGATAATCCCGCTGAGCCCGCTCTCCGGCGACCTGATGATGATGGTCTATACAAAGGGCAAGCTGGAGCCGGGGCTGGTCGAGTTTGACGTGTCGACAAAGAAGTACAGGATGGTGCCTGCCCTGGAGCGCTCGGACCGGAACTATTTCATCGTGCTCATGCCCAAGGTGGCGACGCTGGCAGACGAGGCGATAAAGGGCCTCTCTGGCGGCAGATAAGAAGCCGCTGTCACTCTTTTTCTTTTTTCTTTTTTGTTACAGCTTTTTCGGCAGCGGGGCGGTGACCGACCGCTTGTTCGTGTACCTGGCGATGATGTCTTCTGGCAGCTGGCCGTGGAACAGCTCCTTTGACAGCCCCTTCAGGTACTTCATTATGGCCCATGTGCCTGCCTTGATGAGCACTGCCATGAACGCCTTCATGGCCGGCCCGTAGCTCTTGTTCCTGATGATTATTGGTATGATGTCGTTAATCACGCGCAGGTTGTGCTGCCAGCACATCCAGAACAGCGTGAACTGGGCCTCATTGAGGTTGCCAAAGTGCATCGAGTTCTTCTCGGAAAAGTCCTGGTAGAGAAGCGGGGCCACGATGCCGCGCATGTTGGTTTGCTTGAAATCCTCGATGAGGTCGATTGTGTACTGTGTCTCGTCCGGCGTCTCGTCGGGCCAGCCGATGATGAGCGTGAGCGCCGGGAACCAGTGGTTCT
>NZ_JBBIHK010000032.1:0-21539 GCF_037447015.1 Nitrososphaera sp.
GGAGAGCGTTGTCTGGGGCTACCATGACTTCGTTCTCGTTTGCGATCAGGGTGACCTTGTGCGTCATGCCGCCATTAGCAGCCGTTGCTGCAGACAGTGGGTTCCCGTTGAACAGCGGGCTAAAAACAAGCCCCACTACCAATATACCGGCGGCGATACCAGCTATGATCGCCTTGTTCATCACCGCCTGATTCAATGCACGTAGTATATATCTTTTCTATCGAGTAGATATATAGAACGTCTGGCAGGCAGCGGCGCGACCAGAAACACCCCTGCCGGAGATCCGGTGCCACGGTTTCACAAGCTTGTTCTCTACTCGGCCACTACCACAATAGGGCGCCTCTTTCAGGCACTTTTGCTACTTCATAGTCTTTAGTATGATCACGGTGTTGGTGTCTGACACGCCCTCTATCTTGCGTATGTCGTCGATGCACTTGTTTATCTCGCCTATGGCAGGCGCCGCGATGATGGCGGCAATGTCGTACTGGCCCGTTATCTCGTAAATGACCTCCACGCCTGCAAGCTTCATCAGCCTCTGCGAGACGGCAGACGTGTCCGCAGTCGAGCTCACCGAGACGAGGGTTATGGCGCTTGTCTTGTCGCTTGCGCCCAGCTCTATCGTGAAGCGCTTGATGACGCCCGAGTCGACAAGGTTCTTGACCCGGCGGCGCACCGCCGACTCGGAGAGCCCTATCTCGTTTGCAATATCCACAAAGGCCTTGCGGGAATCGGCCTGCAGTATGCGGATTATCTTGTCGTCCGTCTCGTCGATGTTGCTAGCTGACATTTCTCCTCTGTTCCTCCCTTGTCAGTACCGCGTCCATTATTTCAACTGCGCGGGAAACCGTCGATTCGTCCATGACAAGTGGCGGAAGCAGGCGTATGATGTTTCTTCCCGAGTACAGCATCAGGAGCCCGTGACTGATTCCGTCAAAGAGCACGTCCTTGACCTCGAACCGCAGCTCAACGCCAAGCATCATGCCAAGGCCGCGGACCTCCCGGATTATCTTGTGCTTCTCCTTGAGGGCGGCCAGCTTTTCTTTGAATATCTTGCCCATTCTGGCGGCATTGTCGACAAGGCCGTCCTGCGTCAGCGCGTCTATGGTCGCCGAGCCGGCGGCGCAGGCAAGAGGACTGCCGCCAAACGTGGACGAGTGCTCGCCCAGCTTTATCGAGTCCATTATCTCTGGCCGGGTCAGCACCAGGCCCATCGGGACGCCGCCGGCGATGCCCTTTGCCAGGCACATTATGTCCGGCGTGGTGGACCAGTTCTGCCCTGCCCACATCTTGCCTGTCCTGCCAAGCCCGGCCTGTATCTCGTCAAATATCAGCACGATGTTGCGCCGGGTGCAGATCTCGCGGATTTTCGGTATCAGGTCGTCCGGCGGGACGATTATGCCGGTCTCGCCCTGTATCGGCTCAAGTATCACCGCCCCTATCGTCTCGTCGATGGAATCTTCGAGCTTGGACGGGTCGCTGTACGGCACGAACCTGACTCCGTCGAGCAGCGGCATGAACGACTTTCGGTATTTTTCGTTGTATGTGACGGACAGCGCGCCAAAGGTCTTGCCGTGGTACGCCCCGTTCATGGCGATGACGCCGTGCTTGCCCGTGAATTTCCTTGCGAACTTTAATGCAGCTTCTGTCGACTCGGTGCCCGAGTTTGTAAAAAACATCTTGGACAGCCCCTCCGGCGCGATGGCGGCCATCTTTTTCATGAATTCAAGGCGCGTATCGTTGTAGACCGACATGTGCGCCGTGATGAGCGTCTCTGCCTGCTTTTTGATAGCAGCGACTACGCGGTCGTTGCAGTGGCCGACGAGCGCGACGCCGTATCCGCCCATGCAGTCGATGTACTCCTTGCCTGCCGTGTCCCACAGCCGGGCACCCTTGCCCCGCGCGACGTTGACCGGGAACCTCTGGTACAGCGTGCCGAGATAGTTGTCCTCGCCGTTCATTTCGGGGTTATCACCGTGCAGTTCTTGTGGGCGATTGCAGACGACACGGGGTTATCCACCTGGCCGGAAGCGATGATGGCCTCCTTGACCCCCATCTCTATTGCCTCTGTGCATGCAAGCACCTTCTTTTCCATGCCAAAGCCTATCTTGGGCAGCGCGTCCTTGGCCTGCTCCAGCGTCAGCGACGTGACAAGTTTCTCGTTGAGCATCAGGCCGTTGACGTTTGTTATGAATATCACCTTGTCGGCTTTGATGCCGCCTGCCACGTACGCCGCGGCCCTGTCGCCGTCCACGTTGAGGAAGTCAAAGTCCTCGCTCAGCGCGATTGGCGAGACGACTGGCACGTAGCCGGCCTCTACCAGCTTGTTGACAAGCGACGGGTCGACGTCGTTTATCTTGCCTGTGTATCCACCATCAATGACCATCTTCCTGCCCTTCTCGTTGACTATTATCAGCTTTTTCTTGCGCTCTGCCTTCAGTATGCCGCCGTCGATGCCGGCGATGCCGACCGCCTTTATCCCCTGGCGCAGCAGCATCCCCACGATTGCCTTGTTTATCTTGCCGGACATGACCATCGTGTATATCTCGGCGGTCTCTTTGTCCGTGTACCTGCTCCGCACGCCGCCGGGCGACACGATGAACTTTTGCTCCTTGCCAAGCTTCGTCGCAGTCGACGTCACCTCCTTGCCGCCGCCGTGCACAAAGACGAGTTTCTCCTTCTCGGCTATCGCCTTGATGTCTGCCAGAGTCGAGGGGTGGAGCCCGTCGACCACGCTCCCCCCTATCTTGACGACTATCATACCGGGGTCAGGGGCGTGTATTTGAGCCCCTCGGTCTCCTCGTAGCCAAACATCACGTTCATCACCTGGATGGCAGAGCCGGCGGCGCCCTTCATCAGGTTGTCAGACGCAGACAGCGCCACTATCCTCTGGTTGTCCTCGTCTATGTCAAAGCCTACGTCGCAAAAGTTCGAGCCGACCACGAACTTGGGGTCCGGGAACTTGTAGAGGCCCTTCTTGTCGCGGATTAGCCTCACAAACGGCTCGCCCTTGTACGAGTTGCGGTACATCTTCCACAGCTCCAGCTCCTCCACCTTTTTCTTCAGGAACGTGTGGTTGGTCGTGAGTATCCCGCGGACTATGTTGACTGCGTGCGGGCTCATGCTCACCTTGATCTGCTTCTTTGCAATAGCAGAGAGCTCTTGCTCTATCTCTCCGGTGTGGCGGTGCTTGGCTGGTTTGTACGGCCTCACGACTCCGTAGCGCATTGCGTGGTGGGTGCCTGCGTTTGCCTTGGCGCCTGCGCCCGACGAGCCTATCTTGCTGTCCACCACCACGTGCTCGGTGTCGATGAGGTTGTTTTCGATCAAAGGCTTGAGCGCCAGGAGCGATGTGACTGCCATGCATCCAGGGCACGACACCAGCTGTGCCTTCTTGATCTCTTCGCGGTGGAGCTCGGGCACGCCGTACACAGACTTGCTCAGCATGTCCGGGAACGGGTGCTCCCAGCCGTACCACTTGACATAGTCCTTGGGGTTCTTTAAGCGGAAATCGGCAGACAGGTCGATTATCTTGGTCCCCCTGTCGTAGAGGTCCTTCACTATCTTGTTGGCCTTGCCGTGCGGCACCGACGTAAAGACGACGTCGCACGTGTCTGCGAGCTTGGCCATGTCCATGGGCGAGAACGTGAGGTCGATGAATCCCTTCAGGCTCGGGTGCACCCTGTGCACGTACTCGCCCGCCTTCTGCCTCGAGGTGACCATGTTCACTTCCACCTTGGGGTGAGTGACGAGCAGCCTGAGCAGTTCGCCCCCGACGTATCCGGAGGCTCCAACGACTCCAACCTTCATCTAAGAAACGTCCTCCTTCTCCACCATGATGATTGTTGCTGTCATGTACATCTTTGAGAAGAGAGCCTTGAAAATACTAATTTATATTTTTTGGACATAATTGACCCAATAAGGGTCAGTTGTGGCCGAAACTGGTCAGGCGCGGCTAGGCGGCGTGCAGCAGATCCTGCGCCCCTCTTGTCGACTTGTCCTTTGGCCGCTCGCCTGCGCGGCCGACAGGCAGTATCGCCACCGGCCTCTGGTCCTTTGGCAGCTTTAGTATTTCAGAAACCCGGGCCTCGTCAAACGCGCCGACCCATACGGTCGCCAGCCCGAGCGCCTGCACGGCCAGCTGGGCGTACGCCGCGGCGATAGTCGCGTCCTGCACCGAGAAAAGTTTCGACCTTTCCCCGTACTTGAAGTCAGAGCGAGCGGGGTTGGCGCAGAACACGAGCACCAGGGGCGCGTCTGCTATGAACGCCTGGTCGCGGGCCGCAGGGACCAGCCTTTCTTTTGTCTCTTGGCTTGTCACCCGGTAGATTTCAAACGACTGGAACCCGCCTGACGAGGGCGCCATGTCGCACACCTGCAATATCCTGTCAAGCACGGCGTCATAGTCCTGTAGCTCATCTTTTTCAAACGCCCTGATCGAGCGCCGCTCCTGCACCACCTGGAAAAAGGGCTTGTCGTTCTCCATTGCACACGATATATGCCGCCTGGCGCGCTTAAAAACAGGACGCTGGCTACGGCAGGCAGAGAAGAGGGGGGTGAGAGGAAGGCCCCTATTTGCGCACGAGGCTGACCGCATAATCGATCATGGCGCCCGGTATGTCAGTCGTGGAGACGGTCGCGGCGCCCCTGAACTCGACGGTGTTGTTTACTTCGTGCACCACCAGGCCCTTTACCTTGTCCTCCATCAGGTCGACGCCGAGTATGCCGCCGCCTACCGCTGATGCGGCCCTGAGCGCCATGTCTTCAAGCTCCTTTGTTAGCGGCGCAAGCTCGGCCTTGCCGCCCCGGGCGACGTTGGTGCGCCATTCTGTCTCGGCAGAATAGCGGTATATTGCAGTGATAACCTGGTCGCCGGCCACGATGCAGCGTATGTCGCGGGGCGGGCGGTCTATCATCTCCTGCACGTAGTAAATCCGGGAGAGAGGGCTGTCGTTTTCCTCCCTCATCTCGATTATCATGTTTGCAGTCTCCTCGTCGCGCAGCGGGAACACGCCCCTGCCCCACGAGCCGACTATGGGCTTGAGCACAAGCGGCAGGCCCTGCTTGCGTATGACCTCCATCGCGGCCTCGGGCGAGAACGCAAATTTCGTCTTTGGCGTAGGTATGTGGTTCTTGGCAAGCACGAGCGACGTGACGAGCTTGTTGCCGCACGTCTCTGCCACCTGGAACCTGTTGATGACGGGATAATCTAAAAATTCGAGGCACGCGGTGAGGTACAGGCCGCGGTAGTGGCTGACGCTCCTCTGCATTATCACGTCGCCAAGCGCAAAGTCGGCGCGCTTGCTGTCGGTGCCTACGGTTATCGACTTGGCGTCCACAAGCTGCGCCTTCAGTCCCTTGTCGGTAGCCTTGTCGTAGAGCGCCTTTTCCTCAAAGCGCACCTTGTCGTAGATGATGCAGACTTCGGTCATCAGTCCTATACCTGCCTACTAACTACTGTCCCCAGTCCTCGCCAACTGTCTCTGCGGGCTTGAGCTCAACCTTGCCGTCCGCGGCCTTGGTGATCTCAAAGTCGCCGCCGCAGTCCGGGCAGGTGACTATCTCGCCTGACACCGCGTCTTCCGGGATGTTGATCTCGGCTCCGCATTCCTGGCATTTTTTTTTACTACTGCTACCATTCTATTTTTTTCCACCTTTTTGTTTTTCCTGTTGCTTTTGTTGCTGCTGTTTCTTGCCGGCTCCGGAAGCCTGGCTGTCGATAACCGAGTTTGCGATTATCGACTGGAGGCCCCACAGCTCGACAAAGCCCTTTGCCAGGCTCTGGTCAAAGGTCGACCCGGCCGCATACGTCGCCAGGTCGTTCTTGTACAGGGAATAGCGCGACTCCCTGCCGACCACGCGAAGCGATCCCCGGTGCATCTTCAGGCGCACCGTGCCGCTGACGCGGGCCTGCGTCGCGTCGATAAACCTGTCCAAGTCTGAACGCAGCGGGTCTTGCCAAAGGCCGGCGTACGCCAGCCAGCTCCACTGCTCGTCGACCATCCTCTTGAAGGATAGCTCGTGCTTTGTCAGGATCATCTTTTCCAGGTCCCTGTGCGCCTCTATTATCGCCACCGCTGCAGGCGCCTCGTACACCTCGCGCGACTTGATGCCGACCACGCGGTCCTCGATGTGGTCGACTATGCCGACCCCGTGCGCGCCCGCCCTGTCGTTTGCGTACTGTATCAGGTCTATCAGCGGCATGCGCTTGCCGTCTGCCGCGACTGGAACGCCGGCTTCAAACTCTAGCTCTAGGTAACCGGCCCTGTCGTTTTTGAAATCTATGAACTGGAACGCGTCCTCTGGCGGCTCGAAATCGGCGTCTTCGATGTTGCCGCCCTCCACCGCCCTCCCCCACAGGTTGAGGTCGATGCTGTATTTCTTGGCCTCGGTGCTAATGGGTATGCCCTCCTTGCGGGCGTACTCTATCTCGACGTCCCTTGTCAGGTTCATGTCGCGTATAGGGGCGATTATCTTTAATTCGGGGTTGAGGGCGCGCGTGGTCACGTCAAAGCGTATCTGGTCGTTTCCCTTGCCCGTGCAGCCGTGCGCTATGGCAGTAGCGCCCTCTTTTTCTGCTACCTCTACCGTCTTTGCCGCAATCAGCGGCCGGGCGAGCGCAGTCGCCAGCGGGTATTTGCCCTGGTACAGGCCGTTTGCCTTGATGCTTGGCGCCACGTAATCGTGCGCAAACTCTTGCCTGGCGTCGACGTAGACGTGCTTTATCGCACCTATCGCCTTTGCGCGCCGCTCTATCTCCTTAAAGTCGTCGTCCTGGCCGCAGTCTACCGTCACGGTGACCACGTCCATCTTGTGGAGCTTTTGCAGGTAGCGGATGCACACGGAGGTGTCCAGTCCGCCGGAGTACGCCAGGGCGACTTTGGGCATGAACGCGCATTTCGTTCCAAGCACTACATTTATATTTTTTGGTCAGGATTGACCTAAATCAAGGTGATAGTGACCGATGCTGGTCAGCGATAAATCCATCACAAACGCGGTCAAAGAAGTGGTCAGCAACGACCTTTCCTTCCAGGATTCATTGCAGCGCGACTATTGCAACATCAGCGCGCTGGCAAGGATAATCAAGCCGCAGATAGACCAGATGCTTGGCAGGAACACGAGCGTCGAGAGCATCGTGACCGCGCTGAAGAGGTCGCGGCGCGATTACGACGTGCCAGAGAGACCGATAGCGGCCATACTTGCAGGGAGCACCGTCAGCGTCAAGACAGACGTTGCCAAGCTGTCGGCCGCAAAGAGCAAAAAGACGATAGAGAAGGTCGCAAGGTCGCTCACGCAGAACGTCGACAACTATATCTCGGTTTCAGAGAGCATAATGTCTATAACGCTCGTGTTTGACGACGTGCTGCTGGCAGGCGTCAAGGACATGTTTGGGCAGGGCGAGATACTGGAAGTGGAAGACGACCTCGCAGCCATCATAGTGCACAGCCCGGAGGAGATAATCAAGACGCCGGGGTGCGCCATAGCGTTCTACAACCAGCTTGCCCGGCGCCACATCAACATCGAAGACACGGTCAGCTGCTACACAGACACGATAATGCTCGTGAAAATGGATCAGGTGGGCAAGGCGTTCAACGCGCTGACGGATCTCATCTCGAATTCAAGAAAGCTGCCGCAGAGGAAGAGGCAGCACAACAGCAGCAGTGGCAGCAGGTAACGGTTTTATCCTGCGGGCAGGTCATTTGTTGCTGCAGCATATGTACCGGCGCTACACGCTCGACGAGGTCAAGCGGAAAATAGTCGACGCGCTGCAGCAGAACGCCGGCATGGGGCTGTCTGGCATAGAGCTTGCCGAAAAGGCAGGCATCAACCGCATGACCATCACAAAGTACCTGGACATCATGCACGCGATGGGCCTTGTGAGAAAGAAAAAGACAGGGAGCGTCAACGTGTGGTTTCTAGAGAGCGGCATCTCTGACCTGGAATTTCCCATAAACTATACGCAGGTGCAGCAAAGGCTCATCGAGTTTGCGCTTGCCGGCGACGAGGGGCAGGCAAGGCGCCTGCTGGTGAGCGTGCTCAACTCCAACGTCGACCAGGTGAAGATTATCACGGACGTGCTCTTGCCCGCGGCAAGCACGGCAGGCGAGCTGTACAGTCGCGGGAGGATAGGCAAGACCGAGCGCGCGCACCTTGCCGCAATGATGTCCGAGCTTACCGACCTCATCAAGTTCAGCGCCCACCCCGCCGAGCCCAGGATGAACGTGCATACGCTCTGCGTCGCAGGCACAGACGACATGGCGCTTTTGTCAAAGAGCGCATCCATTGCGTTCCAGATACTCGGGTGGGAGTCGCGCCACGTCGGGAGCGTCGAGCAAGAGATCGACCCGTTCTTTGACATCGACTTTCAGCGGTACATTTCAAGGTCGTGGGCGGCGCGCCGGGGGCTCCTCCTAGTCTGCGTTTTCTCCTCCGGCGAGGGCCCGCTCAAGTTCCTCACCTCGACTGCAAGGACGATGAGGGGCAGGCTCAAGGGCGAGCTGCGCGTGGCCGCGCTGGTGCCGCAGGCGCTCCAGGCGGTTGCAGAGGAGGGCGCAGACTATGCGGCCAAAGACCTCTCAGGGCTGATAGACTGGGCGGAGAAGCAGCTGAGACAGCTGCCGTCCTCCTCATCGTCGCCAGCCCCTGCAGGCTAAAATGAGGGAAAGGGCGTTATCTGCGGCGCGTCGGGCACTATCGCCTGCAGCCCTACCGTGACTATGGCCCCGATTATTATGAACACGATGGTCGCAAGGATGGCAATGCCTAGCGCCCTGAACCAGCCGGTGTCAAAGCCCACCTTGAAGACGCCTATCCAGGCGGCAAACGCAAGGACGAACGATATTGCGGCCACCAGGAACTGCACGCCTATGGTCGCCGAAAGGGCGGCGCTTGAAAGAAAGAACACCAGCCCGTAGACGATGGGCCCCGCCGCGGTGACGAGCATGGCCCGCGAAAAGCGCGCCTTTCCGGCCGTCACTATCTTGGCCGCTATCCACACAGGGATCGACACTACTATCCACATTATGATGAGGCCGGCGACGACTACAAGCACGGTGGTGATCAGGAGGCCGGCCTGTTGCATGAGCAGCTGCTGCCCTTCTTCCAGCACCAATACGCCTGCCATGTACAGGAGATTGGATTTAAGGGCTATCGGTGATCCTTCTATCTCTCTTTTGTAAGTACAGGTAGGAAAAAGAAAAGGGAAGAAGAAGGGAACCCTTGCCTAGAGGCCGTAAGGGTTCTCCACCACGTCCACGCAGAGGTTGGTCGGGTTGCCGCCGCTGTCAAGCACTGGCTTGACCGTGAACGCCGCTATCGCCTCAACGCCAGTGTCGCCAAGGTCGGAAGTTGGCACGTTCTTGACCTTCAGCTTGCTGCCGTGTATCTCAAAGTCATAGTCCTTGTCAAAGCCGGCGTTTGCCATCGAGCCGGGGAGGTCGACTTCGGCGTCGTACCCTGCGCAGGCAGGCGTGGCCGCCTTCAGGTCGAGCACGTGGGCGTGGAACCCGCTTTCATGGTCCTCGTGGCTGCTGTCGTCTATCCCGAGGTGCGTCACGACTACAAGGACGTTGTCAAAGCCTGAGGTCAGCCACGCGTAGCCGAACGCGCCGTGCCTGCCGTCAGTCGGTATGTCCTCCTTCACCTTCAGCTTGGACTCCATGATGGACACGACTGCCTTGCCGTCAAACCACCTTCCAACTCCGGTCCAAGTCGAGCCGATTTTCAGGTATCCCGGTGTACCGCTGCTATTGTTGCTGCCGTTGTTGTTTCCGGTAGCTTCTGCGCTCATGAACGCCGGTGCGGCGAGGAACAGCGCCGCCAAGAGCGTCGCGCCAAGAGAGCCCGAAGCAAAGATCGACGATTTCATTGCGCTTAAGAAATATCACATCTAGATATGAGGTTCATGCCCACAAACCGAAAAAAAGTGACGCGGTGTCAGATTTTATTTTATAAGCCCGGGTTTTTCGCCTTTTTTATAGCGGCGTGCAAACCCATGAGAAATGCGACCACGAGGGATTCAAAACGACGAAGGATTTAGAAACCATCAACGGCTGAAGCCCATGGGCGGCTTGCAAGCCACTCCCTTCATGCTTTATGGTTGCTTTTTCAGGAGGATTTGGAAGGAGTAAGAGGGTGCCTCGCAGGACAAATTTCGTGTTCCGGTGGAAATGAGGCGGTTTCATGTAAGGAATCCCATATATAACAGGCTTTAAGATGTTATCCAGTATACTTTTATAGTTAATTTAGTTATAGCAGCTGTTGGATTCCGTAGCAGCAAAGTACATGGAAAACTTGGGCTTTGCACTTGTGATTGTTAACCCAAGGCCGGGAAGCAAGGCGTCTGCGTCAGACGGAACAGGCGGATTGGCAGCAGCAAGTTCAAAGAAATTGGAAGAGAACTTTATGTCAAGTGTTCCAGAAACGATTTGGCCCGGAACCGCAGGCACTTCCATGGGTGCTAGACTATCAGCAAATAATGCTAGGGCAAAGAAAAGCAGGAAGGAGCCAGAGCCATACAAGTATTTTCCGAGGCTCGGGCTGTATATCGGGTATATGGACAGAGAGGGTGCAAAAAAGACAGAACAGGCGGGAGCCAGCATCCATGGAACAGAATCATTTTCGCTTATCCGGCCGGTGGCAAAGAAACTTGCGACCGCAAAGGGGGACCTGACTTGGGGGTTAAAGCGGCTATCTGTCAAGAAATTGTGGGAGAGCGGGCTGGACGGCAAAGGGGTGAGGGTAGGTCATCTTGATACTGGCGTAGATGGCAAACACAAAGCTCTTCGCGGAAGGCTGAAGGCCTTTGTAGAGACTGACGAAAGCGGAGACATCATCGATGACAGCCATCCGATATCCAAGAAAGCATACGATAGTGGCGAGCATGGCACCCACACGGCCGGAACGATATGCGGAGGAGAAGTGGATGGAATGGCTATTGGCGTCGCCCCAAAATGCGACTTGTTTTCAGCTCTTGTGATTGAAGGCGGCCAGGTAATAATTCGAGTCCTCACGGGACTGGAGTGGTGCCTTCAGAATAATGTTCGGGTGGTCAGCATGTCCCTTGGTTTCAGAGGCTACACTCCAGTCTTCCTTGACGTCGTCCAGAGGCTTCGTGAAAATGGAGCCTTGCCCGTAATTGCCATCGGAAATGAGGGCAGGGGCACGAGCCGATCTCCGGGAAACTACTCTGAATCCCTGTCAGTCGGAGCAATCGATGCAAACAACAGAGTCGCAGAATTTTCAAGCAGCATCAAGTTCCAAAGGCCCGTCGAGCCTGATCAACCAAATGTCGTAGCACCGGGTGTGGACGTTATTTCCGCCAGGCCACATGGAGGGGTACAGTCAATGGATGGAACGTCAATGGCAACTCCACACGTCGCCGGAGTGGCTGCCATACTCTTTGGCGCAGAGCCTAATGCGACTGTAGAGCAGGTGGAACGAGCTATACAGACTACATGCAAATTGCTGCCTAGTGACACACGTGGACGGTATGGTTTTGGACTGGTCAGGCCAGAGGCGGCGTTGACCGCGCTTAGAAAGATGGCATAGGAAAAGGAAGGCCAGCAAGGAGAATCTCGAACCCTGACTATCATCAATAAATACAGGGCATGCGATATGTCCATCATCAAGAGGTCGCAATAGGCAATGACTCAGATCGACCCGCGGCTCAAGAAGAGGATCGCGGTAGCCAAAGATGCCAAAGAGGATGTAAAGGCAGTTTTCATACTAAAGAAACCTTCCGAAGGCAAAAATAAAGTTCAACAGAGTCAGTCCGCAACCAGCTCTGTGGATCAGGCAGCTGTTGACAATATTATTGCAAACGTCGAGCGCAAGACCAAGAAAAAACTGGTCAAGGCAAAATATCTGCCCAGAATTGGCGCGCTGATTGTGGAGGGCGATGCCCAATCAGTCGAACAGCTTACAGAACTGCCAGAGGTATCCTCCGCGACTGTTTCAGACGAGTCAGACTTTGTGCAAGCTTGATTTTTGCACAGCATCCCACGAAGGTCTTTCTTTCTTGAGGGCACATCTGTAGGATCAATGCTTTCATCATTTACCATGGGCAGCGCAATTCTGGCCGGGCCGGCCGGATATGAAAAACATCTGCTCGACAGCCAAGCGAAGGAAGCGGTTTGCAGGCTATGCAGGAATGGGCCGTAAGGGATTTGAACCCTCGACCTTTCGATTATCAGTCGAACGCTCCACCAAGCTGAGCTAACGGCCCGTCTGTTTCAAAACGTGGAGCGTTATTTAATTGTGTAGCATGACATAGGCTTTGTTTAAAAAGTAACTCGACCACGCTCAAATAAGGCCATACACGCAAAATCTGCAAGCACAAATTCCGACTTTTTAAACAAAGCCGCATGACATAGTTAGATTTTTAACCTGATATTGCGACATAATTGCCGGGACCCAAAATAGGCAAGAAAAAGGTACTTTCAGAATCAGGGCTGAAGGAGATGGTTCTGCCCCAGCAGGGTGAGCTTTTGGGCCGCGTGATCAAGCTCGTCGGCGGCGACAACATCATTGTAAAATGTACAGACGGCAAAGTACGCACGTGCCGAATCAGAGGCAAGATAAAGAGGAGGATGTGGATACGCGATAACGACCTTGTGCTGGTGGCGCCATGGGACTTCCAGTCGGACAAGGCAGACATCATATGGAGGTACATCTCGGCGCACGCTGAAAAGATGAAGGCCGACGGCCTGCTCCAGGGCCTCGAATAGACTTAAATTATCAACTTCTCGGTTTTACGCTGTGGGCTGGTAGTTTAGTCCGGTAGAATACCTGCCTTGCATGCCACACGCTGCGCATGCGGACGTGGCAGGGGAAACGTAGGTGGTCGTGGGTTCGAATCCCACCCAGTCCACTACAAATTTTATTTTATTCTATTCTCTCATCATGCAACAATGAGAGACGGATACGGCAGTTTGCAGGAAACCGCCTTTGAGCAGGCCCAAACGCAGGCCATGATGTCTCAAGAAACTACCGAAAAGGAAAAGTGCTAGTGCGGCGCCTCAAGAGCGATGAACAAAACCAGGCTGCTGGTCATCCTGGCAGTCGCTATTGCCTCCGTTGCAATTGCAGCTACTACTGCCGCTGCGGTGCTGATGGCCGGCAGCAGTGGAGGGCCGCAGACGACGGTGCCGGCGCCGGCTGAAACAACGGATGGCGGCGGCAGCCCCTCCCAGACCGCAAAGGCCCCTCGCAACCACGTCGTGAACGTCACTGACTCGATGGAACTTGAGGACAGGGGCTAGCCTGCTTGCTTGCCTGTCTGCCTTTCTTTTCCTCTTCCTCAAGAAAGCAGAAATCGTGCATGTCGGCTTTTGGACCATAGAATTTTTATATATTAGGCCATTATAGAATAAAATACAATTGTCGCGATTGCGCCAGATAGTGTTACCTTCGGTCATAGCGCTGGCCCTGCTGTCGGCAGGCGTCTCGGGATACCTGATCGGTGCCGGCAACGGCGGCATCGGCATGAGCAACAATGAGGGAGGGAATGGCGTGGCGCCGGTCAGCGACGCCAAACTGATCGATTCTTCTATCAGCAGCGCCCTGAAAAACGACGAGGTCATCATCAGGGTGCATGACAGCGCAGGCAACCTGAAATCGGAGCAAAAGACGCACAACATCATCACGAGCGCAGGCGCCATCTGGTTCTGCATTGAGCAGAACAGGTGCACGAGCCAGATTACAGGCACCACCCCGGCCGTTCCAAACGTGGCGGCCCCGACGTGGTGGATACAGTTCATCAGCGGCACTCCTAACACCAACAGGCCAACCGGTGCCGACTGCACGTCTCCTTCTGGCGGCGGAGCGATATCTGGCGTGGTGTCCGGCGGAAGGTGCATCACCGACTTTGGCGCCCTCCCGGCGCAGTACCAGGCAGGAGGCTCTATAATCACGGTGAGCGCCACCGCAGGGGCAGGGCAGCTGAGGGGGACGGGGACGTTTGACACGACCAACAACTTTGTCCAGTCCACCCGCGCCACCGTATGCTCCATAGTCAACGACGGCACGGCGCCGGCTTCAGGGACCTGCCAGTTCACAGACACAACGCCGGTCCTCACCAACATGAGCGGCAGCTCGATAACCGTAAACGGCCTGGCCCTTGCAAGCGGCACCGCGTCTGCGACGGTGGCTGGCCCGCTCATAATCGCTGAATCCACGATAACGGCAACAACGCTTGCCCCGGGCGACACCATAAGCGTCTCATGGACAATAGTGACTTAATATTGAGTCCAGAAGAAAGGCGGCGCTCTGTACATCTCTTGTTTCCCTCCTGATCTTTACAGGCTCGCTTGCGTACGCCCTCAGCAACACCGTCACTTTGACCGACACGGTCGATATCGCGGAAAAGACCGCGCCTTTTAGATCGCCAAAGGACAGCCTGCCGCTTGCGGCAAGCGCAGAGCCAAACGGGAGGTCGGCGGCGGACACCGTCGCCATAGGCGAGAGGGCGCCGGTCAGGGACAGCGGCGCAAAAGATGTGATGGCGCTGAGCGATGCCCCCACGGTTCAGGCAAACGTCTTCCGCCCGGTGAGCGCTACCGATGCAGTGGCGTTAGACGAAAAGGCCCCGGTCAGGGACAGGCCGGCGCAAGACTCCCTTGCACTGAGCGAGAAGGTGCTGCGGGGCGGCGCGACCAAGGATGTAATGGTGCTGTCCGATAGCTCTGTCGTGCAGGCAAACGAATTTCACCAGATAAGCACTTCCGACGTAGTCGCCATAGGCGAGAGGGCTCCTGCCCGGGACAGCAGAGCAAAAGATGTGATGGCGATTTCAGACGGCCTCCCCATCGTGCAGGCAAACGTCTTCCGCCCGGTGAGCGCTACCGACATTGTCGCCATAGGCGAAAACAGGCAGCTTGACCGGCGCGCAAGGGACGAGCTAGAGTTTGGTGAAAAGGTGCTGCGAGATGGCTCTGCAAGGGACACAATGGTGCTGTCTGACAGCCCCCTTGTCGAGAGAGGCGTCTACCACGAGGTGGTGGCATCAGACACTGTCGCCATAGGCGAGAAGGGGCCGCCTGTGCGGGACAGCAGGGCCAGAGACATAGTGGCGCTGAGCGATGCCCCGTCTGCGCAAAAAGGCACCTCCAATGTGGTCACGGCGACAGACGTTGTCGCCATAGGCGAATCAAGGTCGGCTTTCAGGTCGCCGGTGGACAGGGCAGAGGTGGCAGAGGCGGCTGCGCTCCCCACGCGATCCACGTCATCAGTAGTGGACATTGCGGACGCTGCCGCGTCCAGAACCGTCGGCGTAAAGATATCAGATGGGACAGGGTTTGCCGACTCGGCCTCCATCGGCCCGGGCATCAACATCGGCGAGGCGGTAGGGGTGGCAGATGCACTCGGCATCCGGCCGTCGGTTGTGCGCCTGCAGGATTCGGTCGCCGCGTCGGACGGAGCAGGAGGGCACGCGCTGCGCGAAAAAGCAGTCTCCGACAGCCTGGGATTTGCAGACGCGCTGGCGGCCAGCCGCGGAACTATAATCCGCGACTCTGTCGGGGCCGCCGACCAGTTCGCCGGCGTCTCTGTCCACTGGGACAGGGCCTTTGCCGAGCCGCTTGGCCTGCAGGACTGCACGCCGTTTGCCTGCAACCAGATACTGCACTTTAACGAGTCGGTGGCGCTTGGCGGCGAGTTTGTGCCCCCGCCTGCCCCTGCAGACGCCCTTGTGATAGGCGACGGCATAGCGAGGTCTGCCGTGCTTGGAAGGAGCGCGGGCGACGCCGCAGTCGTGGCTGACAGCCGCGCAGGATGGACATGGAACGCAGCCCCGGTGGCACCGCCGCCCGGCAGCCTGGTGCCCGCCCTGAACATGATGATTTCGTCTGACGCGGCGGCGGTAAAGCCCCTGCCGGGAACGCCGGTCGCAGGCACCTACACCATGCTCACCCCGGGCCAGCTGGTCAACCAGCTCAACCCGCCCGTCCTTTCCGTCAGCGGCTGGGAGTCTTACCCCGACCCGTCGAGGGTAGCCATGGTGCTTCCCATCTACCAGGTGAACCTGGCGCCCACGCCGCAGCTGCCCGGCGACGACGCAATGCTGACGGCCAGGGTGGCGCAGGTGCCGGCCAACATGCCCGTGGTCGTGCCCGTCGACCTGTCCAGGACGCCGCAGGCATCGGAGCACAGCAACGTCCCCTGGATGAAGGTAGAGTACGTGCCCGGCGTAAGCTCGGCAGACTTTGCGATGGTGATGGCGATCATCGATTCGCCGCCGGCCGGCGCGCAGCAGCCGCAGGCCGACTTCAAGGCAATGTACGTGGACTTTGAGTGGGTCGGGAGCTTTTCGGGGCCCGACCCGGGTTCCGCAGGACACTACAGGAGCCCCCCGACGTTCACGTTTGCGATCTCTGACTCGTGGGCGAGCCAGCAGAGGGTGCAGAGAGATTCAAACGGGGTCCCGGTGATGTCGGTGAGCCTCCTTGACGAAGGCACGGGCGGCTGGCTGCCGGCACGCGCTATCGACTACCCCGCAGGCCCTGTTGACGGCCAGTACGTGTACGTGGCACACCTTGAGCACTTTTCCACCTATGCCATTACCGCCAACAAGGCGGTGATCGGCAGTGGAGGAAGGATACAACAGGAGCAAGTCGCCCCAAGTGTTGCCGCCCAGGCGGCGGTTGCCGATTCAGTGGCGGTAGGTGACGACGCCAAGCCGCTGGCAACCGGATTCATCGAGGAGTTCTCAAAGAACAAGAGCGTAACCGTAAGGCTCTCAGACAGGCTTTACGTTGCGACCAAGCCTGTGGCGTACGGCGAGATCGTGCTGGCAGGAAAAGAAGTAAAAGCCAGGATGACGCTCGAAGGCGTGGAGACGGACGAGGGCGCTTTTGGAAAGGCTGTGGCCGCCGTGCTCGTCCAGCTTGAAAACAAAGGTAGCAAGCCCGAGCTGCTGGTGCTGGACTACTTGTACATGGACAGGGCAGGCAGGGTCGCTTACGAATCGTCGAGGGTGGTGGAGCTCGGGCCGGGCGAGCTAAAGCTTGAAAGAGCCGAGATACCGTTCACGGAGCCGGGAAAGCATGTGTTGCTGGTGGAGGCGAGGTCGGACGCCGGCGAGCTGCTTGGGACCATGCAGGCGGAGGTCGAAGTGCCGTGGCTCACAGTCAACCTGTACCCGTTCATGGCAGTAGTCGCCGCAATCTTTGTTGCGGCCGTGGCAGTCACGGCCGCATACGTGCTTCGGCGCACAGCTCCGGGATGACGGTATAGCAGTGGCAAGCAGGCAGGCAGCCTGTTTCGCCTTCCTTCCCCATCACGCCGTAGCGCCGGCCGTCGTTAAGTTCAAATATGGTGCTTGGCGGATCGCCTCTTGCAATGGAATACGTATACGCTGCTTTGCTTCTCCACAAGCTAAAGCAGAATATCAGTGAAGATAATGTCAAGAATGTTGTCAAGGCAGCAGGCGTGACGCCAGACGACGTGAGGGTCAAGGCCCTCGTCGCAGCCCTCTCCGAGGTAAACATCGAGGAGGCACTGAAGGCGGCGCCGGTGGCAGTGGCAGCGGCGGCTCCGGCAGGCGGCGCTTCTGCGCCAGCGGCAGGCGGAGCGGCTCCGGCCAAGGAAGAAAAGAAGGACGAGAAGAAAGAGGAAGAAGCCCTCGAGGGTCTGTCTTCCCTGTTCGGTTAAGTAAGTCTCTTTCTCTTCTTTTTTCCCTCACCGCTCTCTTTCGAGAAACCAATTCTTGCCAAAACCTCTTTCATTTTCTCTCTTGAATCCCACGCTAGTTGGGCGCTCTAGTCAGCCCCTGCATAGGGCTTTTTAGCAAAATTTCATGCAAGAATCTTATGAACAAAAATGTCGCCACGATGGTGGTTGCGGTTGCGCTTGCAGCCGCCCTGGCCATGTCCGTCTTGGCAGGAGCGGCTGCGACAAGCGCCGCGTGGGCCGATAACGACGACGGCAGCGGCGGCCACAGCAGTGAAGGCAAAGGGGAGAAGAAGAAAAAACAGCAGCAGCAACAGGAGCATAACAGGGTTGCGGCTTTTATCAAGGAGATCAGGCAGGAATCAAGAGGAGACGACGACGGCGATGATAGTGATGAGGAAAAGGCCGGTGGCAATTCCTCGCCCATCTTGCTTGCAAACGCCGTCAAGATAAGCGCCAAGGGGCTCGCAGTAGTAAAGGGCAACGGTGGCAACGGCGGCGGCAAGGTGGAGACATCGGACGCCGTGCTGGCCCTGAGCGGCTCTGTATTCAAAAGCGATGGCAACGGCAACAACCGCCATGCCAGGGCGTTCCTGACAGGCACGCTCGAGTTCGGCGGGGACAGGTACACGGTCCGCGCCGACGGGAACATACGGGTGAACGACAGGATGGACCTGGGCCAGGTCAACATCTCTGGCAGGATGTTCAAGGAGACAGAGAGGAACGACTATGGATTTCAGATGAAGGCGCTTGCCATCCAGCCGTCGCAAAACGGCTCGGTGTGGAAGCTAGTAGGAGAGCAGCCTGCGCACGCAGGGAGGCTTGCCAAGATCTATGCAGTCGTCGGGGAGGCGAGGCTTGAAGGAACCCTGCAGACACCGCCGGCCACCCAGGCGGCCGTCCTCACGGTCAGGTCGGCCGACAGCGCATCGGGCAGCGAATTGACGGGCATGTACGTGAATGTAAAGGATGGGAACAGCAACAACAGCGGCTATTACACGCCTGCGGCCGTCAGCGTCAGGACCGGCTCGACGTACGTCGTCTCTGTATCCGATTTCTCCAACAGGGTGTTTGACCGCTGGGAGGACGGGAGCACCAGCAGGAGCAGGGTCGTGGCCGTCTCTGGAAACGTCACGGTGACTGCCTACTACAGGACGCTGGCTGCGCAGGGCGCGACTCTGACGGTAAACGCAATTGCGCAGGATGACGGCAGCGTGCTCCACATGTGGACGACCATCCGTCGCTCCTCCGATGGCGCCAAGTTGCAGTCAGGCTATACGCCTCTCAACTTTGCAGGCAGCCAGGGCGCCACCTACACGGTGACTGTATCAGACTATGGCGACCGCGTCTTTGACAGGTGGGGAGACGGCGGAAGTAGCACTGCTGCAGGCAGAACCCGCACCGTGACTTTGGACTCTGCAGGGACGACGGCTGTGACGGCGTATTTCAGGTCGGCGTCAGGCCCGGGCCCGCTTGACCGCTTTGTCGTATCGCAGATAGGAAACCAGGTGGCAGGAGGCGAGTTCTCGTTCACCGTGACGGCACTCGACGCAGGCGGAAGGGTCAAGACCGACTATGCAGGCACTGTGGCCATTACCACGAACAACGGCCCAAGCCCGGCGGGCCACGCAAACGTGCTGCCAGCCGCGTACACGTTCACTTTGGCAGACGCAGGCAGCCACACGTTCAAGGCAAGGCTCTTCAATGCCAGAAGCGACACCACCATCACCGTTTCAGACAACGCCAAGTCTGCGACGAGCAACGCGTTTTCGGTGGCGCCAGCGGCCCTTGCAAGCGTGTCGGTCTCGCCCGCCACCGCTACAGTGTCCGTTGGGAACTCGGCCACTCTGACTGCCGTTGCCCGCGACGCGTACGGCAACCAGCTTACCGGCCTGGCGTTTGCGTGGTCGCTCCTCAACCCGGCGGCAGGCACCCTTGGAGTTATGCCCGGCACGGCAAGCGCTGTCTTTACGCCGGCGGCCACGCCTGGCGCGTCAAGCACGGTGAACGCCTCGGCTTCCGCAGGCGGCTTGACAGCCTCGGGCTCGGCCACCGTGAGCGTCAGCTAGCCGGTTCTTTTATTATTTTTGATGTAGAACTCATCTGAAAACTCGCACACACATTCCGCAAATTCACAATGCTTCGCCAATAATTGGCGCCACCATCCATATAGCAGCATAGTATCTGAAAGTAATTCCTACTTCACTCCTCCCCGCCCCGGCCTCCCAAAATTTTTAGAAGAAAAGATTGTTTAATTTTTGTCAGAAAAAATACAACAGATGCCGCACACAGACACGCATACATATATGTGTCCTAACATCACAGCCATTTGCAGCTATAGCAGATAGCGCAAGTAAACGCAGTGTGTCTGTCGCTGTACAGTTCTGCATCAAATTGAGTTTTCAGGAGAGTTCATATCACAGATTACTCTTAATGACGAAATCGTCGAGTTGCATTTTCACAGTAAATCTACAGTAACGACAGACTAGGCGTGGGTTTTCTAGTGTAGAATAACAATGCGGCAATGACCAGGGCGACCGAGCCAGAAATAGATAAGATTCCCAATATACGCGTATTGTCTGAAGGATTTCCTGTAATACTATTGGCATCAGTATTATTGTTCCTATTTGTTGAATTGGAGAAAGCTACTGTGTGGGATATGAAATCTGTCGAGTTTGTGGAAGATGGCAAATGTTGCAGAGTTTGATCACCTGATTGCAAAGATTTGATTAAAGCGTGTGCATTGCCTGTATTAGAAATACCTTGGCCAATTACTCCGACGGAAGATGATAACGGAAAGTGAGTGATTCTTTGACCATTTGAGCCGCTCAAACTATTGCTGGCGATTGTGCTTCCGTTTGAACTTTGAGGCATATTTGCCGCCAAAACATAATAATATACCTCTACAGAGGCGTGTCTCTCACTTCCATCTGAATAAACAGCCTTTACATTGATCTGAGTCATATTCAAGTCGTCTATCGCAAAAGAGTACGACCATTTTGAAAAATCGTTTTCCGCTATGGGCGTTACAGGTCGATAGTTAGTGCCATGGCCAGTGGTAGGATTTTTAATTGCGATCTCTACAGATGTAGGACGACCTACGGCCGCACCATACACACCAAAGTTGCCAGGGTTTACAGGTTCAGCACCTTCTGGCGATAAGATTATTACAGCTCTACCTCCTCCCCCTCTAAATACGATATTACCACCATTTTCATTGTTATTGTCATTTGATTGATTTGCAGAACCGATAGTAGAACCGGAGAGTTGTTGAGCGTCCATAATGATTCGATAGATCGCCATCAACTGAGTATCATCCGTCACGGTTATTGATCTCCACCTATCTACAGACCCATTATCTGCCCAATGATCAAAGGTATACCGGCCATAATCAGCAATTCCTATCCGATATTCCAAAGAATTTTGGAGTGTGAATGTGTGTGGAACAAAGCCGCTATCAACAAGTGTGTCTTTGTATAACAATTCGATATGCTTTCCAATCAAGTCGTGCCCATCCATATCCCGAGCAAATATGGTCAGTTCCGACGAATTATCGTCTTCAGAGCCAATAGCTTGAGCATCCAATGCAAAGATGGATCCTAAGAGGAGGGGCAGAATCAATAGGGCAAGAAGGATAATAATAACTCTAATTGATGTAATTGATGCCCTTCTCAGAACCGCTTTCATTTGTAAGTAAATATGGCTTAATCTAGAATAGCAATACTGCCAAAAAAGAACATTTTTTCGACAAAAAAATCAGAAAAAATAAAACAGAAGGTTATTGGGCAGCATAACCCTTCTTTTTGGCCTCGCCGGCGATGGCCTGCGCCTTGGCCTGCGCGCGTGGCAGGACAAACTCGGCCGTGTCTGGAGAC
>NZ_JBBIHK010000033.1:0-20232 GCF_037447015.1 Nitrososphaera sp.
GGGCTCTCCGGGATGGTCAAGGAGGACCAGCTGGACGCCATGCAGGCGCGCATGGAAAAGTGGCGCTTTATTATCCAGTCGATGACCCGGGAAGAAAAGAAGGATCCGGACATCATCAACGAGGCGCGGCGCAAGCGCATAGCCCGGGGCTCGGGCATGCCAGAGGGCGAGGTCAAGCACATGATCCAGCAGTACAACAACTCCAAGACGATGATGAAGCAGTCCAAGGGCCGCCAGATGCAGGGCCTCATGAGGAGGTTCGGCATTGGTTGAGGGGCGACCGATACCGGCAGCAAAAAGAAACCGTCGTGCTGCCGCACTGCTGCTGAAAGAGTATTCGCTGTGCAGGCGCTGCCTTGCCCGACAGGGTGCCACAACCGCTACCGCTACCACTACAACCGCTACTGGCAGCAAGAACAAGTCCCTTCCCGACGGCGACACCAGCAGCTGCTACATCTGCCGCGGGCTGATGGGGAGGCTGGACGAGCTTGCCAAAAAGGCTTTTGCCGCCACAAAGGGTTACCAGTACGACACTTTTCTCGTAGGCGCTACCCTTGCGACCCAGTTTTACGAGAGGGAAGACGCGCTGCGCGCCCGGCTGAAAATCCGGGGCCGTGAGAGCATCAAGGGTCAGCTGACAAGGGAGCTCGGCGCCCGGCTTGCAAAAATCACGGGCAAAAAGGCCGACTATGTCCGGCCCGATGTTTCTGTAAACGTGACCATCGACAGGGAAGGCGCCACCACCACCGCCGACGTGTCCGTGCGCGCAAGGCCGCTTGTGATAGAGGGGCGCTACACGAAAAAATCGAGGGGCCTGCCGCAAAAGCAGGACAGGTGCCCGATGTGCCTCGGCAAGGGCGGGGCGGGATGCAACCTCTGCGAGGGCACTGGCCTTTCGGGTTTTGACAGCATCGAAGGGCTGATTGCAAGGCAGCTGGTGAAGTCGACAGGCGGCCAGGCCCCCAAATTTTCCTGGGTGGGGAGCGAGGACAGGGAGAGCCTTGTGCTCGGGAAGGGCAGGCCGTTCTATGCCAAAATATCTGACCCAAAGGTGCGCCGGCCAAACAAGCCCCTGCGGCTTGGCGACGAGGCGGCAAAGAGCGGAGCGGTGCAGGCAAGGATAATAAAAATACTGGACGACCTGCCCGACGTGCCGCCGCGCTTTGCCACCAAGACGCAAATAGCAGTCAGGTGCGCAAGGCCCGTCACCACCGGCGATTTGAAAAAACTGAAAAGGTCGCTTGCGGCAGGTGCACAGGTCAAGTTCCAAAGCAGGGACAAGCTGGCGACAAAGAGGATCATCAGGCCTGCACAGGTAAAGAAGACGGGCGAAAACGAGTTTTTGCTGACGCTGTACGCGGACGGCGGCCTGCCTATAAAGCAGTTTGTCGGCGGAGAAGAGTACATGGAGCCAAACGTGTCTGGCATTCTGGAAGCCAGGTGCGAGTGCGCCACGTTTGACGTGCTGACGGTAGACCTCCTTCAGTGAAAGTATTAAAGCCACAATATGCAAGGAAAAAGCATTAGAGAGATGCCTGACGGCGGAGCGTCCTTTTCAACCCTTACAACGGGAGAGCTCCTAGGACGCCCTCTAAATGATGTTGAAGAGAAGTATGCTCCAAAGGCCCTTTACATAAATGGCAGGATGCAGATTCCATTGCCACGGCCGAGGGTATCGATGGTAGGTTCAAGAAAGGCTTCGCCAGAAGGAGTCGACGCCGCCGAGAAGATCGCAAAAACCCTTGCTGGAAGAGATGTCGTCATCGTAAGCGGCCTTGCAGAAGGCATTGACACATCGGCTCACGAGGCTGCAATCGCTGCTGGAGGCCGTACCATTGCAGTACTTGGAACTCCGCTGAACAAGGTTTATCCTCAAAAGAATTTTGAGCTACAGCAAGAGATCATGCGCGACCATCTAGTTATTTCTCAGTACCCGTTGGGCCATCCAACCACGCCCAAAGATTTCGTACTCCGCAACCGGACCATGGCCTTGATCTCGGATGCTACGATCATAGTCGAGGCAGGCGATAGTAGCGGTTCGTTGCACCAAGGGTGGGAGGCACTCCGGCTTGGACGGTCGCTATTCATCTGGCAATCTATCTTGGATAATCCCAAACTAACATGGCCTGCAAAGATGCTAGAGTACGGTGCGGTGGAACTTTCAGATCCTGAAGACGTTCTCGATGTCTTGCCGCCATCGTCTCCCCTTAGAATGCTTGATGTGTTTTCATAAGTAATGCCCCTAAGTATTTCTTCTATCGAGTCTGGATCCTTCTTATCATATACGCCGCGGGGCACTACAAAAACCGGTCTGCAATCGAAGAACTGGATGAGGGCGCTCAAAGGCGACGAGCCCATTTCAAACCCTCCTGTTCTGACATCGGATTTCCTTGCGCGTGAAATTTACAAGAGAATCACGACGCTACCTTTTGCCCATTACTTTCAGGTCAAGCCGATACTGGTTCCAACTCCGAACAGTTCGCTGACCAAGCCGGGAACTTTGTGGGTTCCTCAGCGTCTTGCACGTGCACTAGTCAGAAAGGATCTTGGAAAAGCCGTCGAGGAATGTCTGGTGCGGACAAAGCCTTTGAAAAAGGCCGCAACCAGTCTTGCCGCTGACCGACCTACAGCCATCCGGCATTACGAATCCATGGATGTGCAGAAAGTGTTGTCCGATCCAACCGAGATTCTATTGGTGGATGATGTAGTGACAAGGGGAGCAACGCTTCTTGGGGCAGCAAACAGGCTGGCAGAAGCATTTCCAAATGCCCGCATACGTGCCTTTGCAATGATGCGGACGATAAGTAATCCTGCCGAGTTCACAGGTGTTGTCGATCCGCAAATAGGCACAATTAAACTCGCTGGCGGCCAAACTTCGCGGAGGCCTTGATAAATGACACTGTCAGGAAGACACGAGAGAGAGGGTACTGAAGTGACAATAATCCTACGATTATTGGACAGTACTGGCGGTAGACGTGAAAAGAGGTTTCCTGCGCCTTCACAAGCTTTACAATTGTAAAGGTCGCCCTTTATCTAGCATTGCTACGAAGGTGTGCCATGTTCAAAGACCCTGTATGCAACATGATGGTGGACGAAAAGGACGCCAAGTTCGTGTCGGTGGCAAAGGGCAGAAAGGTGTACCTCTGTTCTGCCGCCTGCAAGCAAGAGTTCGAGGCAAACCCCGGCCAGTACGGTTACTAGGGAGCCGGCTGAAAAAAGGAAAGGCTGCCTGTAGTAGTAGCAGCAGCCGGCGTGTCTAGCCTGCCATGGCCCTGCATTCCTGCGCGCATTTTCTGCACGCCTGAGCGCACTTTTTGCAGTGGTCGACATCGTGCCTCTCGCATTCGTCGGCACACGCGTCGCACATGTCGGCGCACAGCTCGCAAAACTGCTTTGCAAACCGGCTGTCCATGGACATCAGCGACGCCGACGTCCAGCACACCGCGGCGCATTCCCTGTTCATCTGTGCACACGAGGCCATGTTCTGCACGTTCTTCTCCCTCAGGTCAGAGGTCGCGCAGAACTCGCACGCCTCCGCGCAGCGCATGCACGCATCTATGCATGATTGCCATTTGGAATTCTGTAACGTTGCTGTACTTGCCATGCATGGTTATCTTGGTCGCAGTTTTAATGACTCACTCTGCCGGCTTCCGGCACGGTTCGCTAAACGCGGACGCGCACGACGACAACGATGATGGTAATGGTCATGGTGTGGTGCCCGATGCTCTGCGCTTCTATTTCTTTACTTCCTGATGAGCGTCAGAAATATCATGGATAACATGCCAAACTCTGCCGCGATAGAGGCCAGCTGGAGCTGCTGCTCAAGCGCAGGGTACAGGCTGTCCAGGTGCAGGAGCCCGACCTTGAGCACGAACAGGCCAAAGGCGGCAGACAGGGGCAGGAGCCTCCTGAGCCTGTGCCTCCTGTATGCCAAAAGAGATATGCCAAGCAGTGCAATGGCCATGCCGGCGCTTGCGAGGCTCTGAGGACTTCCCACCAGAACCCGTGGTGGCTGGACGCAAAGAAGACGTCAAGATGCTAGAAAGCGCCATCTGGTTTTCCATCACCATCACCATCACCATCACCACCATCATCATACCTGTCAAAAGCCCTGAGCATGTCTGCCATCCTGTCTGCGTACCTGCTCCACACATGCGGCCTGTACGCCTGGAGCAGGCTGGCAAGCTCCGGGATGGTGGTGTTGGCGTAATACTTGACGACTGCCCCCTCCTTCAGGCTCCTCACCAGCCCGAGCGACTCGAGCCTCAGCAGGTACCACCTGGCAGTCGGCGAGGAGCAGCGTATCTCCCTTGCAACGTCCGTCTGGCAGGCCCCCGGCCTCCTTGACAGGAACAGGAGTATCTCCCGCGGGGACTCTTGGGAGATGATGCTGAGTATGTTCTTCTTTTTCTCGTCAATGTCTGAAGGGTAAAAGTGCTTGTACGAGCCTATGCGCACGACGGTTATCCTGCCCTCCCGCTCAAGCGCCTCTACAATGTACTGCAGGTTGCCCGTGCCTATCCCAAGCGAGCGCAGTATCTCCCTGAAATAGGAGCCGGGGCGCGCGGCGATGTAGCCGTACACGCTGTCCTTGGTGCCCTTGTGATGGTGCAAGCGTATTGTGACGTACGAATGTGCGCCACCGCTGGTTATATTGCTTAGCCGCGGCTTTTAGCGAACCGTACCACAAGAGCTACTGGCAGGCATCACGGCTGCGTGCGACCTTTGCTGGCAGTGCAGCGCCGGGGAGTTTGTGGGCGGCCGCGACGACGGCGAATCGGAGCTTTCAAAGAAGTCGCCCCTGACCGTCACCCTGCTGTCAAAAGAAAATATTGTCTACGACGCCAGAAAATTCTGGCTCTTGAGGAGGCATTCCGGCGGCATACACTGCTAGCCAGCGGAAAAGCGCCGGACTGCCGCCGGTACACTTCGCTAAAAGCCAGGCGCACTGCATTGCACAGGATTCTTTTTGAATAAATACGCCGCCCTGCCTATTGAGAAGGTAAGAGGGCGTGCTGATGGAATGGAGATAAGGAAAATCCTCGTGCCGCACGACGGCGGCCAGATGTCTGACAAGGCGCTCATGTACGCGGCCGGGCTGGCAAAGGCGCTCGACGCCGAGCTAGTGCTTCTCTACGTGGCCGAAGAGGTGCAGGTGCCGCCTGCATTTATCCTTGGTAAAGATAAAGCCGCAGTCGACCAGGCCCGCGGCATAATGGGCAGAGAGCTTGAAAAGTGGTGGAGCAGCTTTGCACAGGCAAAGACGGAGCTTTTCTCGCCGGAAAAGATCAGGGTGTCTGCTGAGCTGAGGTCGGGCGACCCGGCAGGGCAGATCCTGCAGGTTGCAAGCAAAAAAGGCGTCGACCTCATCGTCGTGGGTAGCAGGAGGCTTGAAGGCGCGTCAAAGGTTATCATGGCGCTTGGCAGCGTCGCCCGGAAGGTGTCTGAAAGGGCGCACTGCCCTGTCATGATCGTCCGCTAGAAGATGAAGCGCGGCAGGCGCGGCAGTAGTAGTGGCAGCAGCGGATGGCTGCAAAACCGCATCATCCCCTCCTCCTCTTTATCGCCCCGTAAGCCCCGACGTAGAATGTCCGCCCGCCTATGAACTGTATCGGGGCGACTATGAGGAAGAGCAGCAGAGCCCCCCACCACAGGCGAGGTACGGATGTCTGGTATGGGGCCCCGGTCGCCGTGACTGCGCCAAATGCAAGGTCCGGGTACACCGCCGCGCGCAGTATCGCCAGCCCTAGGGCGCCTGACGCGGCAACGTACATCCGCTTTTTGAGCCTTGACAGCTCCTTTTCCGGGCTGGCAAAGGCGTTCAGGCAGTTGGTGCTGCAAAAGTAGAACTTTATCCCCCCCCCAAAATGTCTGCCGACGGAGCCGGCTTTCCGTCCACCCTACCATCCTGCACAGGGGGATCCTTTGTCATGTTAATAAGATCAACACAGCCGGCGTATATCTCCGGCCGGTTCCCACCCCACCCTACACGCCACCCACTGCACTGCAATGCACTGCACTGGTACAGTTCGCTAAAGGGAGAGCGCACTGTACTGCACAAGAATCACATAGCGTATAAACTAAAACCGCGCTCTGCAAATCATGGCAAGCCAGTATGTTTGGATAGCAATCGCGGCCGGGGTCTTTGTCGCAGGCATAGCCATAGGCTACGCAGTCTTTGCAAGCACTTTTCAGCCCAACTTTGCGACGATGAGCCAGAACCAGATGATGGGAATGATGAGGCAGAACCCGCAGATGGCGGGGCAGTGGACGCAGTCAATGATGGCCGACCAGGCAGGGAGGCAGCAGATGATGGCGTCGATGATGCAGAACCGGCAGTTCATGCAGGAAATGATGGCAGACCCGCAATTCCGCAGCCAGATGATTCAAAACATGAAAGACAACCAGCAGTTCATGCAGCAGATGATGTCCGGCATGATGGCAGATCCGCAGGTGGCCGGCCAGATGATGAGCGCGATGATGCAGAATCAAGAGTTCATGCAGAGCATGATGGACAACCCCGAGCTCCGAAGGCAGATGGTGCAAAACATGCGCGAGAACCACGACTTGCTGCAGCAGATGCTCATGGACATGATGGACGACCCGGAGATCAGGCAGCAGATGATAGGCCACATGCTTGAGAACCAGGAGTTCATGCAGGAGCTGCGGCAGGCGACTGAGGGGGCAGGCGGCCAGTGATCCATGTAGACTGGCGGCCGTCACCTTTTTCCTGCTCGTCGCCGCAGGCTCTGCAGCCGGCGCGCTCGTCTGCATCAGGCACATGCTGACGCACAAGAAAGAGGAGATAGAGCAGCCGGGAGACGGGGAGCGCAGGTCACAACATCATTGAGTGTTCAACCGGATTGTCGATCCATCTCTCCCTCTCTGCCGCTGCAACATGTGAGAAAGGGGAGTAGAAAATGCCAAAGGAGCAGTACGTAATAGAAATTGACGCCCCCGCAGAAAAGGTGTTTGCCCACATGGACAGGATAGAAAACGTGGGCTGGCACATGAGCGGCAGAGGAGAAAGAGGAGAAGGAGGAATAGGCGCCATGCCGCTGATGGGAGGCAGGCTGGAGCTCCGGATCATCGACGGCCGGCGCGGCGCCGGGGCGACGTACAGGTGGAGCGGAAAGGTGATGGGCATGGAAATAGACATTTCAGAGACGGTGAGCAGGTGGGTCGAGAACAGGGAAAAGGTGTGGCACACGATAGGCAGGCCCAGGATGATAGTCATGTCCGGCTATGTCATGCGCCTGTTCGTCTCGCCCATCGGGGGCGGCCGGACAAAGGTGTTGTTCGAGATAGAATACACGCTCCCATCGACTCCCTGGGGGAGGGTGGCGGGCTGGCTCCTGGCGCCCAGGTACGCGCGGTGGTGCCTGAGGAGGGCGTGCGAGGACGCAAAAGCGGCGCTGGAAAAAGGCAAAAAAAGCGACAGCAACACGGCGTGAAAAATTCTTCTCCCTCGCCCCACCACCGCCACCTCCCACCTTCCACCCCCCTCCTCCTCTCGCGGCTAGTCGGTGAATTTGATCGGCCTGATGATGCCTGTCTGCCGGCGCCAGGCGCCGCCGGCGGCCGGTTACCCCGGCCCGCTGTCCTTCAGCAGGTAGCCGCGCAGCCTCGCCATTATTATCCCGGCTGCCTGCTTGCCTGCCAGCTCTTTGACCGCCTGCTCGATCTCGGCGATGCCAGAACAGGGCGCCGACAAAGAGATGCCCCTCTTTTCAAGCCCTGCCAGCAGCGCCCATCTTATGTCCGGGCCAAACATCTCCAAAGCCGCGTCCATGGCCCCTCGCAGCCGGCTGCATTCGTCCGCGCCCGGCGACCCGCCGCCGCAGCGGCGGTTCTTCTTCCCGTCTGTCCTGGCAGACAAAGTCCCTGCCATGTGTAAGAATGTTCTGTACAACTATTAGAATAATTCCTTCAAGCATTCAATTTTCCCTTTATCTGGGCATGTCCGCGCGTGAGCCGCAAAAGAGCAGGCGACCTATATGTATGCGCACACACGCGGCATCTACAATTACGCTTGTATTTGTAGAAGCCTGGAAACGCACCCGCATGCCTCCCTGCGGCCGATGGCGCCAGTAACGTTTTTGTCTGGCGCGCGCACTGTGACCGGAGTAAGAAAAAAGATGAGCTTTGACCCGCTCTACAAGGTGCACGAGGCCGCAAGCGCAGGCAAGATCCCGCCCAAGATCTACCTGGAGATAGTCGAGCGGTTCGAACTCGTCAAGGAAGGGGTAAAGAGGGTCGAAGACGCGTCGGGCCTGAAATACCCCTACTATTACGTCGAGCCAAGCATGATAGTCTCGACCTCGGCCGCCGAGTTTTCGCAGTTTGGCATCTTTTTTGCGCGCACCATCCCGGTGGTGAGCGGCGAGGACAGCCTGCTTCGCGTGGTCGTGCAGCTGACCGCGCCGCTGGTGGCGTTTGGGCTGAAAGGCACTGTGCACGCCATCCTTGCCCACGAGTTCATGCACTACCTGGAGCTTGTGAGCCGTATAGCCAAGATGCGCATAGTCTCTGACGAGCTTTCCGGCACGCTCTTTGAAGGCAAGTATGCCGACTCGGGCCGGCTTTTGGAGGAGCGGGCCGTCTTCAAGTCCGACCCAACGCTCATCAGGCACATCACGACGCGCTTTCCGGAGGGCTTTCGCGACATGAAGCTGGAGGACAAGGCCATCAAGATGTGGATGGACAAGGGGCTCCCGACCACGCGCGTGCCCATCGACGCAAACGTGATCAAGATACCGATAGAGGCCATGGCGCGCCTGCAAGTCGACCAGGCGGTCAGGGACAAGCTGGCAGAATACGAAAGCGTCAAGCTGCGCAAGAGAAAAGGCGATCATGCCTATTATTAGCAGCGGCGTCCTGTCTGAAAAAGAACTGGCGGCGGTGGAAAGGTGCATGGAAAAGGCGGCGAGGGGCCGCCGGGTAGCCGCCGCGTGCCTGTACGGCTCCCGCGCAGCAGGCTATGCCCGGCCGGACAGCGACATCGACCTCCTGCTCGTTCTTGAAAACTACCGGTACCGCGTAAAATACGCCTATTACACAAAGGAGGGCGGCGGGGTGGCCGACATCTCGGTGCTGGTGGTGGACAGGCAGGCGCTGGAAAAGGACGCCGCCGGCGCGCGCCTTGGCGAGTTTGTGGCAGGCAGGCTCTTGCACGTCTACGAGCCGCTAATCAATGCAGAATTTTTGCAGCAGGTGGAGACTGCTTTCAAGCGGAGGGTGATAATCGAGGAGCTGCGCCACCTCGTGGACATGGCAGGCGTGCTTGCAACCGAGATCTCGTTCCCGCTCGAGTACGTGCTGTTCTCAAAGGTAAAAAGGCGCGCCGCCCTGTATCCAGCTGCCGCGTACAGCTATTACAGGACATACGCAAACCCTGACAACCTGCGCGCCGCCCTTGAAGGCTACGGGCGCGCCCTTGACAGCATCGCAGGCGAGGACCCGGGGCTGCTACTGGCTGTTGGCAGCAGCGGCGATGGCGGCAGCAGCGGCGATGGCGGCAGCAGCGGCGATGGCGGCAGCAGCGGCCGGCTATTGCAAATCTCTGAAAGCCGCATTGAAACGACCAGGGGGGCGCCTTCGCTCCGGCTGGCCAGAAAGCGGTTCTACGAGCTAAGCTCGTACTTTGTGCACTCGTACGCCGGCAGGAAAATGTTCCACCTCGCCATCGCAGAGGCCGAGTCCAAGATCCGCCGCCGCATGCAGCAGCAGGTGGAAATGCCGCCGTCCATTGCGTGCCCTGCCTGCGAGTACCTGCGCCTGCCCGAGGGCCTGCTCGTGGCAGACAGCCGGAGGCAGGACTGGCTTGCGATGGTGGCAGAGAAGAGCAGCGGCGGCGTTTCTCCTGCGCCAAGGGTCACAAAACGCCGGCTGGGCAACGCAAACAGCCGCACCATGCTCTACGTGCTTGAAAACGGCGCCAAGCTGGCAGTCAAGGACATGTCCAAGAGCAAGTCGGTCAAGTGGGCCGCGCTCTCTGTCTGGACGGCGCCGGTCAAAAAGTTCCGCGTCGACCCGCTCCTGCGGCTCGGCTACGAGTACCGGGCCCTCCGGCACCTGCGCCGCGAGCTGGGGCTGTCCACGCCTGCTGTAGAAGCGGTGGTGCTTGACAGGCGTGTCCTTGTCACGCGGTTTGTGGAAGGGCCAACGCTTGCAGCGGCTATCAAGGAAGTGGCAGCAGAAGCGACAGGCGATGGCACATCCGCTGCTTCTTCTGGTCATTTGCGCGCGGCAGGCGAGCAGATCGCCCGGGTGCACCAGGCAGGATGCGCGTTTGGAAACATCAAGCCCAAGAACGTGATCATTGCCGCCGAAAAACAGCAAGGAGAAGGGGGACGGCGGCAACAGCAGCAGCTCTATTTCACAGACCTTGACCAGTTCGTGTTCCAGGGCGGGGATCCTGCGTGGGACATCGCAGAGTTCCTCAGCTGGGGGCTCAAGGGGGTGACCAGAGCGCAGCCAGCCGGCAACGTCGTGCGGGAATTCCTGTCCGGCTATGTCGGCGGCGATAACAAGAGCAGCAGTAAAAAAGTGGTTGAAAAGCTTGCCGGCTCGCGGCGCTACGTCGAAACGTTCTATCCAGTGCTCGTTCCTGCCGTGGCGCAGGCAATGAAAAAAGAGATAAGAAGAAAAGCTCTGCTCTGACGAATAAAAGAGAAAGAAAGAGGAAAAGAAAAAAGATCTACTTTTTGCCCTTCTTTGCGGCCGCCGAATCCTTGCTGCGGGCAAACTCGGTATAGCCGCACTTGCCGCACGTAAAGCGGTCCTTGTGCTCGGCCATGAACACGCCCTTGCCGCATTTGATGCACTCGCGTTTGGTCCGCGTCACCTTGCTGCCGTCCTTTTCCACCTTGTAGAACTTGTATACCGCTACTTCGCCCTTGGCCGGCGCTTTTTTATCGGCCATTTTTTACTTCTTGCCTCCGCCGCTCTTGGCCTCTGCAGCTGCCGCCTGCTTGGCCTTCAGCCTCTCTGCCTTTTCCTCATCGAGGAGCTTTTTTCTGTCCGCCTTGGGCATCGTCCTGAGCATCCTGAAACGCGGGAGCTGCTTTTTGGCGGCTTCTTCGCTCTCGTATATGTAGAACGTGGCATGGATGTCTGTCATGCCCGTCTCGCAAAAGAGGTTAATCGGTATAACTGACTTTTTGTCCACGCCAAGCTGGCCTGCAAGCTGCTCGGCAGCCTCGGTCTTTTTCAGCTTGCCCGCGGCTCCCCTGAACAGCGCCTTTACCTCGCGCCTGCCCAGAAGCGAGTTCTTGCGGTCTTCAAGCATCACCAGTAGTTGTTCCTGCTGCGACAAACTGGCATATCGTCGCCTGTAACCCATTTAAGTATTTGCTTGCCTGCCCCTGCGCAGGAAAATCAAATATACCTCGCACCGTATCGAAAATGCAGTTGAAGACATCAACACCATCGTCATCATCATCAGCAGCACCGCCGTCATTTTTCCAGGAAGTTTGCGACAAGGTCGTGACGCTTGACAGGGCCATCCGGTTCGTCGGAATCGCCGACGCGGACGGCAAACTTGTGGCGGTGGCAGAGCGCAAGGGGCTCAAACCGCTCATGACGCCCGAAGAGCGCGCCCAGTACGCCATCACGGCTGCCACGCGCCAGTTCACACGCCTGCGCTGGGAGTACCTGCTGGGCAAGATAGGCTATGCTTCCTCGTATTACGCCAAGCTCATCCGTGCGACCATACCGATAGCAGACGAGAACAGCCGGCTCTATTACGTCATGCTGCTGTCGTTTGACGTGGAAGCAGGCGACAAGGTGCACGGCATCATCACCAAAAAGATACTGCCAATAGTGAACAAGAACGCCGCCAAGTTCCTGAGGGACGCCGCGTAGCAGAAATGCCGTTTGAGAGCCTGGGCGAGTTCATCTCTGCGCTTGAGGGCGCCGGCGAGCTCGTGCGAGTAAAGGCAAAGGTGAGCGCCGACCTTGAGGTGGCAGAGATAATGCGCCGGCTCATGTACAAAAAAGACCAGCCGGCCGTGCTCTTTGAAAACGTGGAGGGCTCGTCGTCCATGCAGGTCCTTGGCAACGCGTTTGGCTCCATGAAAAGACTGGAAATCGCGCTTGAGATGGACGACTTTACAGAGATCGGCAGGCGCATAACCGAGCTGACGAGGATGAAGATGCCGTCTGGCATGCTCAACAAGCTGAAGATGCTGCCCAAGCTGTCCGAGATAGGCGAGTACGGCCCCAAGTACGTGGAAAGCGGGCCCGTGACTGAGGTCGTCGAGGCTGCCGACAAGGCGTCGCTCAACTCGATGCCGGTGCTGAAGTCGTTTGCCGGCGACGCCGGCAGGTTCATCACCTTTGGCATGACCGTGACAAAACACCCGGAGACAGAGATCCGCAACCTGGGCGTGTACCGCATCCAGATAATCGACGACAGGCACGCAAGCATGCACTGGCAGACCCACAAGCGTGGCGCGCAGCACTTCAAGATGCTGAAGGAGCAGGGCAAAAAGATAGAGGTCGCAATCGTGATAGGCGCCGACCCAGCCACGGTCTTTTCCGCAGTGGCGCCCGTGCCGGAAGGCATGGACAAGTATCTTTTCTCTGGCATCACGCGCAAGAAAGGCGTGAAACTGGTCAAGTGCAGGACGGTCGACATCGACGTGCCCGCAAACGCCGAGATAGTGCTTGAAGGGTACGTCGACCCGGACGACGTGCGCATGGAAGGGCCGTTTGGCGACCACACGGGGTATTACACGCCTGCCGAGCCCTTTCCCACGTTCACGCTGACAGGCATCATGCGCCGGAGCAGGCCCGTCTACCTGGCGACGGTGGTGGGCAAGCCGATACTCGAGGACGCCTACATAGGCAAGGTCATCGAGCGCTCTTTCCTCCCGCTGATACAGATGTTCCACCCAGAGGTCGTCGACTTTTCCATGCCTGGCGCCGGCTGGTTCCAGGGCTTGGCGATCATCTCGATAAAAAAGACGTACCCCGGCCAGGCCAAGAAGGTGATGATGGGGCTGTGGGGCATGGGGCAGCTTGCGCTCACCAAGATGTTCATAATAGTCGACAGCGACATCAATGTGCACGACATGGACGACGTGATATGGGCCGTGACCACGCGCGCAGACGCGGCCCGCGACACGGTGATAATAGACAACGCGCCCACCGACACGCTCGACCCCGCCTCGCCCCTCGTAAACCTCGGCTCAAAGATGGGCATCGACGCGACTCAAAAGACAAGGGAGGAAGGATACGTGAGGGAGATACAGCAGCTTGCCGTCGTGGACGACGCGACAAAAGAGCTTGTGGACAAGCGATGGAAAGAGTATTTCCCTACCTAGCAGCGTTTGATTATCCTGTAGAAATTGTCGCGCTCGGCCGGCCTGTAGCCTGCCTGCCTGATGGCCGCAATGATCCTTTCTGAAGTGAGCTCGGTCGAGCGGGCGCCTGTAGCGCTCACCACCTCTTCGCCAATTAACGTACCGCCAAAGTCGTCGGCTCCGTGGTCAAGCGCCAGCTGCGCCATCCCTATGCCGTTTGTCAGCCACGACGACTGCAAATGGTCGATGAGGCCAAAGAGCATAATCCTGGAAATCGCGATCATTTTCAGGAGCTGGAGCCCGCCTGACGGGTATTTTATCAGCCCCTGCGCCTGCATCTCGGTGTTGTTGGGCTCAAAGCTCCACGGGATAAAGCATACAAAGCCGCCGGTCTTTTCCTGCAGCTGCATTATCTTCATGATGTGGCGGGCCCTGTCCTCTTCCGTCTCGACCGTGCCGTACATCATGGTCGCCACAGATTTCAGGCCGACGCCGTGCGCCTCCTCCATTATGCGCAGCCACTCGGCGCTCTTTATCTTCAGCGGGCTTATTTGCTCCTTGACGCTGTCCTCAAGTATCTCGGCGCCAGCGCCGGCAAAGGTGTCCATGCCTGCCGCCTTCAGCCTAGACAGCACCTCTTTTGTGCTGCTCCTCTCCACCTTGGCTATCATGTCAACCTCGGAAGGCGACAGGCCGTGTATGCCGACCTCTGGGCATTTCTCTTTTATCGCCCGAAAAGCGTCCTCATAGTATTCTATCTTTAGGTTCGGGTTGTGGCCCCCCTGGATCAGCACCTGCGTGATGCCAAACATCTCCCTCGAAGTGGCCACTCTCCTGACTATCTCCTCCTTTGGCACCGTGTACGACTCTTCATGCCCCGGCGGCCTGTAAAAGGCGCAGAACTTGCAGTACGTGACGCAAACGTTCGTGTAATTCAGGATGATGTTGTTGACAAAGGTGATGGTGTCGCCAAACAGCCGCCGGCGCAGTATGCTGGCGGCGAGCCCCATCGAGTAGGCGTCGTCGGATTTCACAAGCCGGATACAGTCGTCGAGGCCGAGCCTCTTGCCGGCGAGCGCGCCGTCCAGCACGTCGCCAATATCGGATTTCCTCATGAGCTCCTGTACCAGCCGGCTACTTTTCTGCAAATGCTACTACTGCCAGCTGTGGGCCTGAAATGCTATTTATTCTATTTGGGCTACCTCTACCTGCGGCTACCTTATCACGATGACCGGGCACGGCGCGTACGTGACAACGCCCTGGGCGACGCTCCCAAGCAGCATCCGCTTGAGAGAGCTCCTGCCGCGGGTGCCCATTACGATCAGGTCTATCTTTTTGCTTTCCGCATAGCCTACAATTGCCGGCGCTATCCCCTCCGCTCCGTCTAGGACCTCAGTCTTTAGTTCCACGCCTGCTTCTTCGGCCATTTTAGAGATTTCGCCGAGCCATTTTCTAGAGTCCTTTTTCTGCTCTTCTATTATCTCGCTGTAGCCTGCAGGGGTAAACGGGTGGATGCCTGTCGCCGGGAGGTGGAGGACATTGACAGCCGTGAGCCTGGCCCTGTCCCTGGCCGCCATTTCAACTGCCACCTGTGCCGCAGCCCTGGCAGACTCGGAGCCGTCTATGGCAACAAGAACATTGGAAAAGAGGCGGCCGCTGCTGTTCCTTCTCATAAATGCGAGCGCAGCACTTGCGATATAAGCCTATTTCAGCCGGATTCAAAGACGGTGCATATATCATAAAAAACATTCCCCAGCCGTGGACGAATGGCGCATATATGCACACGCTAGTGCAGCCTGACGGTATCTATCTCTCTATCTGCGCCTCTTCCTCCTCTACCTCCCTCCTCACCCGCTGCTGCCGCCCCGCTGCCTGTCATAATATCCCTTGACCGCCCGAAGCACGGTGTCAAGTTATATAATGGCGTGCGGTGGTAGTAACTCTGGTGCAGACCATAGGCGACGACAGCGTCGCACGCGCGGTAGGCGGGACGGCCGCGCTCGAAAAGGCGCTTGCAGGCAAGGAGGAGGAGCTTACATACGACGACGGCGTCCAGCTCATGAACGAGGAGAACCTCTTTCTGCTCGGCGCTGCGGCAGACAGGCTCAGGCGCAGGCTCTGCGGCAACACCGTCACTTTTGTGGCGTCGTACTATCTCAATTATACAAACGTCTGCGCCGCGTCATGCCCCCTGTGCGCGTTCTACAGGAAGGGCAACGAAAGCGACGCCTATACGTTATCTACGGATCAAATAGTGGCAAGAGCCAAAATCGCCATAGAGCAGCTCGGCGCAACCGAGCTCCACATAGTCGGCGGGTTCCACCCCAAGCTGGGCCTCGACTATTACGAGAAGATGATGAAGGCGCTCAAGGCGGCGTACCCAAAGGTCACGATAAAGGCGTTCACCCCAGCCGAGATCTTTTTCATCGCCCGCCTGACGAAAAACAGCGTCAAGGAGGTGCTGCTGAGGCTAAAGTCGGCCGGCCTCGACGCCCTGCCTGGCGGGGGCGCCGAGATCTTTCATCCAGACACGCGCAGGAAAATAGTGATAGGCAAGTGCTCCGGCGACGAGTGGCTCGACACGGCCCGCCAGGCTCACGAGCTGGGCCTGCGGAGCAACTGCACCATGCTCTTTGGGCACGTGGAAAAGCCCGAGCACGTGGTCGACCACGTGATCAAGATCCGCGAGCTCCACAAAAAGACCGGCGGTTTTACGACGTTTATCCCGCTGAAATTCAGCCTAGAAAACACCGAGCTTGAGCAAAAGGGCCTGATAACGGCCGAGAGCCCGTCGACCTACGACCTGCGCGTGATAGCTGTCTCTAGGCTGCTGCTCGGGAGCGTTCTGAAAAACGTCTCTGTATACTGGGTGGCGCTTGGCAAAAAGATAGCGCAGGTCGCGCTGTCGTACGGCGGAAACGACATGGTGGGCACCGCGTATTCTGAAGAGATATTCAAGGCGGCAGGCAAGACATCGGGGACTTCGCTGCAGGAGCTGGCGAGCATGGTCCGGGAGATAAAGCGCGAGCCGGCCCAGCGCGACACGTTCTTTAACATCATCCGCCGGTTCTAGAAAAAGAGAGAGATAAGTAAACTACGAAAAATTTCATCACGCCTAAATAGCCGACCGCCGGCTTTAACGTGGTTGTCGTTATTGTCGCTGCTTGGTTGCCATGCCGTCGCCGGCGTCCTGGAACCTGACCCGGGGAAAAGGAGGTAGGGCAGGCAGGTTGGCAGCGGAATCTGCTATACTCCACGTGCTTGTGACGATAGGCGTGCTCTTGTTTGCGGCCAAGCTCATGGCGCGCCTTGTCAACAAGATGAAGCAGTCAGCGGTGCTCGGCGAGATCGTCGCCGGCATAATCGTCGGGCCCTTTGCCCTTGGCGGCCTGCCGCTCATCAACGGTGAGCCGCTTGTGGTCATAGACGAGACGATACTGCACATAGGCGAGATAGCCGCCATCGTCATCCTGTTTGTGGCTGGCATGCAGACCACGCCGAGGGAGTTCAAAAAGCTGGGGGCCCCTTCGTTCACCATCGGCGCGCTCGGCGTCGTCGTGCCTTTCTTTGCCGGATATTTCGTGATGACAGCACTCGGGATAGAGACGCTGCCTGCGATAATTGTGGCCACCGCTCTTACTGCGACCAGCATCGCCATATCCGTCCAGGTGCTCAACGAGCTTGGCCGGCTCGGCTCAAGGGAGGGCCGCCTGATACTTGGAGCGGCAGTGGCAGACGACGTGCTTGGCATAGCCGTCCTGTCAGTCGTGCTCACGATGGTAAACACGGGCAACGTCAGCCCCAGCGTGCCGGACATCACCCTGCTGCTCCTGCAGATACTGGGCATATACGCGGCCATCCTTGTGGCGTCTGTCGTCCTTGTCCCGCGCCTCCTGAACTCGAGGCTGTGGCAGCCAAAGGGGAGCGCCGAGGTTGCGGCTACTGCGTCGTGCTTTGCGATATCCGGAGCGGCCGCCTTTGCAGGGCTGTCGCCCATCGTGGGCGCCTTTGCGGCAGGCATGGCAGTGACTGGCGCCAAGGCGATAGACAAGATACGCGAGTATGCAGACAAGCTGGACGTGCTGTTTGCGCCGCTGTTCTTTGCCATCGTGGGGGCGCGTGTGGACCTGCGCGGGGCCAACCTGGAGGTGATGGCCCTTGCGGGGGTAGTGATAGCGGTAGCAGTCGCCACAAAGCTGGCAGGCTGCGGGCTGCCCTCCATGATCTTTCTAAAAGACAGGGGCAAGGCGATGAAGGTCGGGATAGGCATGATATCCCGCGGCGAGGTCGGCCTGATAGTGGCCGCCGCTGGCGCGTCGGCCGGCGTGCTGTCCGGCAACCTATATACTACTGTGGTCATCATGGTGGCGGCAAGCACGGTGATAACGCCCGTGTGGCTAAAGGCCGCGTACAGGAAGGTGCCGCCTGAGGAGAAAGAGGAACAAGAAAAGGCCGCGGTGGAAAAATGAGCGAGTGCGCCGAGACTTAGACTACCCTGATGTTGACGCCGGCAGGAATCAGACGCTTTTCCTGCGCCATCTCAAACATTTTCTCGATTGCCTTCTTGCCCTGCGGCCCCATGTCGCGGGTGATCTCGTTCACGTACATTTTCACAAACCTCTTGATCGTTTCCCTCGGCTGGCCCCGTGCGTACTGCATCGAGTAGTCCACAGCCGCGTCGATGTTGTCAAGGCCGTACTCTATCGACTTTACAAAGAGGTCGCTGAACTCTTTTAATTGCAAAGGATCCATGGCGCGCGCGCTTGCCACGTTTATGCCCAGAGGGACTGGCAATCCGCCCGTCTCGGCGTCCCACCACTTGCCAAGGTCGAGCACAGCATCGAATTTCGACCTGTCGTAGGTTATCTGCGCCTCGTGGATGACAAGGCCGGCGTCAACATCATCGTCATTGCCGCCTCCAAGCACCGCCTGCGGGATCGCCTCAAACGACATCTCTTTTTCTACAAAATTGCCTACTGCCAGTTTTAAGAGCAGGTTTGCAGAGGTCATCCTGCCCGGTATCGCTATCCTTGCATTTTTCAACTCCTCCAAGGTCATCGCCCTTTCCTTTCTTGCAATGACGACTGGGCCGTAACCGAGCCCGAAACTCCCTCCACCGCGCAGAATCACATAGTCTTTCAGATAAGCAAAAGCGTGCGCCGACACGGCCGTCACGTCCAGCTCGTGCGCAAGCGCCCTCCTGTTCAAAGTCTCGATGTCCTGTATGACGTGCCTGATCGTGAAATTCTTTGATTTTATGGCGCCGCAGGCAAACCCGTAGAACATGAAAGCGTCGTCGGCGTCCGGCGTGTGGCCAAGCGTTATCTCCATATCCGCGTCCCCTGCAACAACAGCAGCAAGCCGGCCCGCCCCGCTATTAAATTGATGTGCGAGAAGATGCAAAAATACAGGCAACATTTATAGTCCCCGAAGAAAAATTTTCAAAACGAGTGTATGCCCAAGTTCAAGTCAACGCAGGAAATCCTGAAGATAATCGGTAACAAGGATCAGATACGCAATTTCGGCGTCATTGCCCACGTGGACCACGGCAAGACGACCATGTCAGACAGCCTCCTCGCCGCGTCCGGCATCATCGCCCCCTCGGTGGCAGGCCAGGCCCTGGCGCTCGACTCGATGAAGCTGGAGCAGAACCGCCAGATGACGATTCGGGGCGCCAACGTGACGCTTCTGTACGAAAGCGAGGGCAAGGATTACGTCATCAACATGATAGACACGCCCGGCCACATCGATTTTACCGGCAGGGTGACCCGGGCGCTTCGCGCAATCGACGGCGTGGTGGTCGTATCCGATTCGGTGGAGGGCATCATGACCCAGACAGAGACGGTCACCCGCCAGGCGCTTGAAGAGCGCGTCAGGCCCGTTCTCTATATAAACAAGATAGACCGCCTTGTCAAGGAGCTGAGGCTGGACGCGCCGGCCATGCAGAAATGGCTTTCAAACATCATCGCCGACTTTAACAGGCTCGTCGACCTGTACGCCGAGCCGGAATACAAGGAGAAGTGGAAGGTCAGCATCCAGAGCAATACGGTCGCGTTCGGGTCGGCAAAGGACAGGTGGGGGTTCAACTTCAAGATGGCCCAGAAAAAGGGCGTCAGCTTCAAGGACGTTTACGAGGCGTACACGGCAGAGGGCACCGAAAAAATAAAGGCGCTTGCAGAAAAGTCTCCGCTGCACGACGCCGTGCTTGGAATGGTGGTAGAGCACCACCCGCCGCCCCACGTAGCGCAAAAGTACAGGATACCCAAGATCTGGCCCGGCGACCTCAACTCTGAGATAGGGCAGGCCCTCCTGAACTGCGACGAGAAGGGCCCGGCGATGATGATGGTCACGACCATCAACGTCGACCCGCAGGCAGGAAGGGTGGCGACAGGCCGCCTTTACTCGGGAACGATAAAGGACGGCGACGAGGTATATCTCATCGACGCCAAGAGGCCGGGCAAGGTGCAGTCGGTCAACATCTACATGGGCAACACCCGCGAGGTGGTGAGCGTGCTTCCGGCAGGCAACATACCGGCGCTGCTCGGGCTGGATTATGCAGTGTCAGGCGAGTCGATATCGACCATCAAGAATGCGACGGCATTCGAGTCGATCAAGTACGTGTCAGAGCCTGTGGTCACAATCGCAGTGGAACCAAAGCACCCCAAGGACCTGCCCAAGCTGGTCGAGGGGTTGCGCAGGATCACGGTAGAGGACCCGAACCTGGTGGTCAAGATAAACGAGGAGAGCGGCGAGACCCTGATGGCTGGCATGGGCGTGCTCCACCTCGAGATTGCCACGTCACTGCTGCAGGAGATGGGCCTTGACATCGTCACCACGCAGCCGCTCATCAACTACCGCGAAACGATCAGGGCAAAGGCCGGCCCCATAATGAGCAAGTCGCCAAACAAGCACAACAAGATATTCA
>NZ_JBBIHK010000034.1:0-20087 GCF_037447015.1 Nitrososphaera sp.
ACCTCGTGACGTGCAGGGACTGGCAGCACATCTGGCTCAACGAGGGCTTTGCCACCTACTGCGAGGCACTGTACTGGGAAGCAAGCAGGGGCACTGACGAGTTCCACTATTACGTGATGCAGACGGCAGACGACTATTTTGAAGAGGCCGGCAGCAGGTACGTGCGCCCCATAGTGACCAAGACGTACAGGCACCCCGACGAGCTGTTTGACAGGCACGCCTACGAAAAGGCAGGGTGCGTGCTCCACATGCTGCGCCACCAGGTGGGCGACGCGCGCTTTCGCCGCTCGCTCAAGACGTATTTGCAGAGGTTTGCAAACGGCGTGGCGGAGACCGACGACCTGCGCAAGGTGTTCGAGCTGGAGACCGGCAAGAGCCTGCAGCAGTTCTTTGACCAGTGGCTGTACAGGGAGGGCCACCCCTCGCTCAAGGTGACGTTCTCGGCAGATTCAAAGGCGGCCAGGATAAAGGTAGAGCAGGAGGAGCAACAGCAGCATGACGGAGGAGGAGAAGAGGAACCGCCCTTCTTCTCGTTCCCGCTGGAAGTCAGGCTCGTTTTTGCAAAGGGCGGCGACAGGATATACACGCTAGACATTTCAGACAAGGAGAGCACCCTTCACATCCCGCTAGAAGAAGAAAACGAAGGAGAGGTGGAATGGTTCTCCGTCGACCCCGAGTTCAAGGTGCTCAAGACGGTCTCTGTCAAGGCCCCAAAGGAGATGCTGATAAAGCAGCTGCAGCGCGGCAAGACCGTCATAGAGCGAGTCGAGGCGGCCCGCGCCCTGAAAGAGCACTCGGCAGACGCGGTGGTCGAGGCGCTGCAGGCGGCAGTCACGTCCGATTTCTGGGGCGTGGCCGCAGAAGCGGCAAAGGTGCTTGGCACCATCAGGACAGACTCGGCGTACGGGGCTCTGAAAAAGTGCCTGAAGGGGGTGAGCCACCCAAAGGCGCGCCGGGCAGTCGTGAAGGCGCTTGGCGAGTTCAGGCGGCCCGAATCCATAGAGCTCCTCAAAGAGTACCTGCACGACGAGAGCTATTTTGTCGAGTCTGAGGTCATGACTGCGATAGGCAAGACCCGCAGCAAAGAGCAGGCGATGCCCGTGCTGACAAAGGGCGTCGAGTCGAGGTCGTTCCAGAACGTCGTGGCGCAGGGGGCGATAGCTGGGCTGAAGGAGTTTGCAGACGACAAAGAGGTCGCAGCCCTTTTGGTAGAAAAGAGCAGGTACGGCAACCACCACCGCGTCAGAGAAGCTGCCACGTTTGCGCTTGGCAAGTTCGCAGGAGAAAACGCGACTGTGGTCGACCAGTTAAAGATGCTTCTTGAAGACAGGTGGTTCAGGGTCAGGATAAACGCGTGCAAGGCGTTTGCAGACGCCGAGTACGTCAAGGCGATACCCGACCTGGAGAGGGTCGCAGAGCGCGACCTTGACCACCGCGTGCGGCGCGTCGCCCAGGAGTGCATCAACATGATAAGGGAGGCGGCAAGCAAGCCCAGAGAGGTCGCCCAGCTGCGCGAGGAGCTTGACGGCATGAAGGCAAGGAGCCTGGAGATGATGCAGAGGCTCGACAGGTTCGAGCGCGGCCTGCGCTAGCAACTACTGGCACTCTTCGTGCACAAAGCCGGCGACAAGGTGGTTAAAGACTGCCGCCTTGTCGACGTGGGGGCGGTGGCCGCAGTTTTCAAGAAGCACCGCCCGGCAGCTCTTTATCTTTTTGATGAAAGGCTCGGCGAATTTTACGGGTATCATGATGTCCTGCTGGCCCCAGATGAGGAGCGTGGGCGCCTTTATCAGATGTAGCCTCGGAGTGAGCCTTGGCGCCCGGGCGGTGCCGGCAAGGGCCGACAGGAACGCCTCCTTGGCGCCGGGCATCGCCAGCTTTTCATAGACTGCTTTTGCATAGTCGTCGGCCACCGGCCTGTTGTCCACGGCGGCAAGCGCCTTTTTGACCTGCTCCACGTCTCTGGCCTGCAGCACCCTGACGTACCTGCGGAGGGCAGGCGTGCCGGCAAACGACCGGGGCAGGGCGCCCGGCGGGCTTATGAGCACCAGCCTTGAAACAATGCCGGGGTGGTTTATCGCAAGCTCGGCCGCGACGTGGGCGCCAAGCGACGAGCCGGCGACTGCAAGCGGCGCGGCCTTTAACTCCCTGACGAACCGGGCTACAAAGTCGCTGTAGAACTTGACAGTGTAGTCCATCTTGGGCTTGTCGCTCTGGCCAAAGCCGGGGAGGTCGAGCGCGATGACGCGCAGACCTTGTTTTGCAAGCGCGTCGAAATTGTTGGTCCAGCTCTCGATAGAGCCTCCAAGGCCGTGTATCAGCAATATAGCCTTCTTTTTGCTGCTGCCGCCGGAGGCGGCGGTGCCATACCCCGTGTCTGCGTAGCGGACGCGCAGGCCGCCAACTTGTATAAAGTCAAAGAAGTCCAAGACAGGGCAGGTTCTATCGCCTTGGCGTAATAACCTTGCTGTACAGAAGGAACCTCTCGGACTCTTCTTCCTCGCCGAACCCGCCGGCAGGGGCGGCGGCAGTCAGCTGCCAGACGTCGGGGCAGATCACGTGCATGCGCGAAAACCTGCCCTCTGCGCAGAGGCTTGACGCAAAGGACAGGAGGTCGCCAGGGTCAGACGACGAATCCAGGTACACGACCTGCAACACGTCGCGCCTGTCCCAGTAGCCGTTCCTGTTGATGACTGCAAGGCCGTCCACCTCGATTGCCTTACCACTATCATCATCGCCATCCTCTCCGGCAGTCGTTATTGCGACCTGCTTTTCTGCTATCAGCCTCCGCAGGGCATCCCTGTCAAGCGCGTACCACTGCCAGGACTTGACGTAGCGCCCTGCCGCCTTTTCGTAGATGGGCGAGCCCTGCAGGTATTGCCACGTCCTGTCAAGGTCGCCGGCCCGGGCAAACCTTGCGTTGCTCCTGCGTGGCCGGCTGCCAGGCCCGTCCCGAATAGCGCTGCTGCAATACACCCACCTTGAAACGGCTGCAAAGCCGTTTCGCTCCATCATGCGCTGCGACGCCAGATTGTCGTCTGCCACGATGGCCGATGCCTGCCCTGCCCCGCGCCTGCCTGCAAAGGCAAGCATCCTCTCTAGGAGCATGGTGGCGACTCCTGACCTGCGAAAGTCGGGGTGGACTCTCACGCCTTCAAGCCACGCCGCCGAGCCGCCGGGGCACAGGGCGACGTGCGACATTGCGATCTTCCTCCCTGTCTTTTCCTCTTCTGCCACGAACAGCCGGCTGCTGCGGGCTTTTCTGCCACTGCTGTCGGCAAACCACCTGTCCCAGACGCGGTCGATATAGTCTCCCCAGCTGAACGTTTCTTGGCAAAACGAGAGTATCTCCTCCCTGTCCTGTCTCCTTGCGGCCCTTATGCGCAGCTGCAAGCGAGCTCGATCTCCTGCATCAGGGTGGAGACGAACTGCTTGACACCCCGTATCGATTCCAGCGCGGCGGCAAGCGAGCTCGTTTCGTTAAATATCGTCACCACGTACGAGCGGTCGCCAAACTGGCTCACCCTGATGTCGCTCCACGACTCTTGCACCAGGTCGTTTCCAGTCCTTGTCACCAGCTGGAGCGCGCCCATCGGGTTCTTGTGCGCGACGTACCTGCCGGCAAGCGTCGGGACGTTCTCTATGCCGGATATGCGCGAGAGCGCGCGGCTGGTTGCAGGGCTGTCATCCGGCGATGTCACTATCGAGTGCGACACGGTGCGCACCGCATAGATGTCGCGCCCAAGGTCGACGTGGAGCCCCTGCTCCAGCCGGGCAGATACAAGGCGCAGGCACTCTAGCGTCTCGGCGTCCGGCTCGGCAAGCGCGTTCGGGTAGCTCATCACCTGCAGGATGCGGAACGGGAGCACGTTTGACTGCACGGGCGCTATGCGAAAGCCCCCGCGGTAAAAAGAGGGCGAGCCGCTCATTGGGTGGGCGCCCCGGCCGGTTTCTTCGGCCGCTGCCGTAGCAGCAGAAGTGGTGGCAAAGCCGTCTGCGCCGGTGAACATCCCCTTCAGGGTCTCGCTGTCGAGCACCGGCTCTCTGAAATAGAGCTGGACGTTGAACTGCGTGATGTTGACTTGCATCATGTATATGTGCCTCTACTGTCTGCACGCGCTATTTGCCGCTGCTCACGGCCTTGGCCGACGCCTCCGAGTCCTGCGGGATTATGGTGACCCACGGGCTCAGCTTTTCCGGGTCGAGCTTGACCAGCTCGATGCCGGCCTCCTTCAGGAGGGGCGTGCCGTCTTCGGGATAGTCGGCGAGAACCACTATGCGCTTTATCCCCACGCTTATCGCCATCTTGCTGCACTCGATGCAGGGCGCAAACGTCGAGTAGAGCGTTGCCCCTCGCGTGCTGCCGGCGTTGCCGAACATGGCGCACTGCATTATCGCGTTCGCCTCGGCGTGGGTGCACAGGCACCGGTCCAGCCCGTCGCCGGACTTGATCTCGCCCCTCGACCGGGCGAGGCAGCGTGGGCAGCCGCCCTCAAAGCAGTTCCTTATCCCCGGCGGCGTGCCGTTGTAGCCCGTGGCCACCTGCCGGTTGTCCTTGACTATCACTGCGCCTATGTGGCGCGTCAGGCAGTTTGAGCGCAGCTTGGCTATCTCTGCCTGCAACATGAAATAAGTGTCCCAGTCCGGCCTCCGCATGCAACTTACTCCTTTTTTAACTGAGAATCTCTAATGCTTTTTATCATGGGCCATTCACTATCTTGATGAACTCTGCTGAATATTGGGCTGACAGAAGCTTTGTACTTAGTTTTAGCCTGTTGAGCCTCGTCAAGTTTCTTTTTCCGCTCCTCTTCCGTCATACTGACTTGATGTAACGCAAGTTGTGCAATTCTAGTACCTGGGTATAATGTAATGGGCGTATCTCCAAGATTAGTTAGTTCCAAGGTTATGATTCCAGCATAACCAGGGTGGACTACCGTCGCAGTTGCAATCAATAATCCTAGTCTTCCCCAAGAGGAACGACCTAGAACATATCCTATAAGATCTACTGGCATTTTTATATATTCAAACGTCGCGCCAAGGGCGAATTGTTGTGGATGAAGAATTAGCTTATGGCCAATTTTCACATATGCTTTTTCTTGATATTCTAAAATTCTAGAATCCATGTTACCTTTTTCATCTAAAGGATCAAGGGTAGCAAACTTGCTGCGTTTGGCAACGACAAATTCTGTGCTTAGCCTAAGATCTATTGTACCATCCTCAATTTGTTTATCAGGGTTAATCAATGGTGTAACAACAAGCTTTTCAGGAGAAGCACCATCCAAATTTAATCTGCGTTGAAGATCCTCCTTAGAAGGCATTTCACCTTTCTTTATTTGATTACTTGCGCTCATTTTCTCACTTGTCTGTTTTTTGTAAATGTTCTAGCATTTGTTGTTCCAAAATACTCATCTCGATAGATCGCAAGACCAGAGCATTGATAGTTCTTTCGGTATTCTCTATATCTTCTCTTTTAGATGCTTTGTACCGACCATCTTTCATCCAAGTCATTTTGTAAATCATCCCTGCATTCAAAATAGAAATAATATTTGCTGGTTCGCATCTTTTATTTCGCAAGGCGGAGTTATCTCCTCTAGTTTCTTGATAAGTTTACAAACATCCTGACCAAATTGTGTCGAGGCGTACTGCATTCCAATAGTTGCTTCGTCAGCAATTTGTTTTATTATTGGTTCAACTGCGTCTACTGCCTGATAGACTATATCTAAACGCTCGTCATGATTTGGAGCCGAGGGTGTGGTCAGATAGACTTTAATCTTCTCAATAAGTCCAGTAATTTTTTTTCTATCCTCCGGATTTTCAACTGCATCAATAAACTTCTGTTTTTCAATTTCTGCCAGAATAATCCTTAGTCTATAAGATGTAGGAGGATATCTATCATTCGCCAATCCGTGTGGCAGCATCGTGAGCAGTTCGTCTGCAAGTGCAAAGACAAACACCGGTCCAGTTAATCTAAAACCAATCATATCAGATAATAATTCTCTGATCCAACTCTCAATGCTCTTAGTAAGCTGTTCTAGTATCTGAGCTTGAACTTTTTCCATTTCAAAGAACTCTGATATAGTTCGCTGTTTTTTATTTACTTCAACAGTTGCTGAGCCAATTCTATTCATGTAATCGGAAAATAGTTTATTATCGATCTTCACTTTAGTATTTACTTTTGATTCAAGTCCTTCCACATTGACTATAAAATGGCCTACCTCATGAGCAAGAAGTATATTTGCAAGAATATTATCTCTATGTATTTCTGGAAATGAAAGTATAGAAAAGTTCTCTGGCAGCTTTTTAAGGATCTCTGTAGCGTTTGGAATAGAGTCGCCTATAAGATCCTTGAGATAGCGTCCTAAGTTTCTATAAAGAAAGTTATGCTCAGATAATGGAGTAAGGAAAAAGCTAGAATTGTGAGTATATTTTTTTGTCAAATACGATATTAGGAAAACGGTGCTTTGGGATACATGCTCGCGTGCTGATTGCTCAACAAAATATACAAGTAAATTGATGTTCCAAAGTAACTTTGAGTAGACCAATAAATCGCCCAATAATTCCTCGTACGTATTCTCATCATCTGATTCATCATCGTCGCTATGTTCCAGTTTCTGAAATTGGCTCTGTAACTCGTCGAATATTATTAAGATCTCTTCGTTCACCTCTTTAAGTACTGTTATTAATCTCTCAGAATCTGGAAAAGGAAAGTCTTTAGCGGCTAGCTCACTAAGCTTATCCTTTTGGAATGTTGCGACTTCTGAATTAGATCTTATTAATTCGCTCAGAATTGCATAGGAGTTTGCCAAGTGACTAATTCCTGTCCGCTGATGGAATCTCTAGTTGTTTCTTGTATTGCTAATTTCCTTGCTTCTTTAAAATACTGATAAGTTGTTTTTAATGTTTCAATAGAGACATTGTTCTTACCTTCAACGATGCTTTGAACTTCATTTCTTACATTTGTCAGGATTGAATTAAATTTCTCTTCAGCTTCATTTTCGCTGGGCAGAATAGCTACAATTTCTATTGCTTTCCTATAAGCAGATATAGATCTTACTGGATGTTCGACCAAATTCCCAGTATGGATTTGTTGTTTACCGTCTTCAATTGTATCCAAATAATTTATTACACGCTTGAAAAGCGTACGTTTTGATTCATCTACCTCTCCACCCATCTTTATCGCCGAAATTATGCGTTTGGCAAAAAAGCCATCCTTTAACATCGCCACTTCTTCGAAACTTAGCATACGCTCTTACCTCCTCCAACACACACAAAAATTGTCATATTTCAACTTTTACAGAGAGATCTTAAGATAAAAGTCTTTCTATATATTTTAGAAAAACACTAAACTTCGTATAATTTTTTAGTTGACAAACAACACTATTTATGAGATCATCCAGTGTTATTCAACATAATGGTTTTTTAGCTGTCAACGTATAAAGAATACATCTATAAAAGCATTATGAATAGGAGGTTGTAAGCATGAACGTATTTTCGACTGCAATTTGCTTCAAACACGTCAATAGAAGTCACAGAATTGGAATTCGCAAAGTGCATATAACCAGCTGCGCGCAATGATAGCACAATGAGCAAGCGTGTGCGGCAGCGGCAGATCAAGACGGCAGTCGAGGACATCATGAGCAACAAGGTGGTCGCAGTCGACGCCGACTCGAGCGTCCAGCAGGTGGCCCAGGAGATGGCCAAAAGGAACGTCAGCTCTGTCATCTTGAAGGATGGCGAGAAAATGGTGGGCATACTTACAGAGCGCGACCTCGTCAGGAACGTGTGCGCCAAGGATGCGCTTGCAAGCAAGACGCCGGCTACTGCCATAATGTCGGCGCCGGTCCAGTCTGTGAACAAGAACTCGGCCGTTGAGGCGGCTGCAAAGATAATGGTAGACTCGGGCGTGAGGCACCTTGCGGTTGAGGACGACTACCACGAGCTTGTGGGCATGGTCACCGCGACAGACATGGCAAGGCACCTGCGCAAAAGGCTGGACGTTTCCGGCGCAGAGCTGGAATTGCTTGAAGCACTGTACATGGAGTGAATGTTATCAGCAGGCCCTTGCCCTGCGCAGCATGCGCTCGTCACGGACAAACTGCAGGAGAGTCAGCCTCACAATAAAGGCGATGCCGGCCGCAGCAGAGCCGGCGATCACGAGCGGGCCAACTCCTGCCGTCACCATTGCCTCTGCCAGAGGCGCCATTACTTGACCCTTGCCGCCGTTGGATGGACGGCGCTCACGTGGCGGTCCTTCAGGGCGACCCTCCACGCTGCTTCCAGGCCGGCAAAGGTTGCTGCAAACCCGAGTGCGACATACCCGATTGCTTCGATCGTTTCGATCATGCCATTGCTTCGTGTCCCGCAGTCATTAACGGTGCTACAACGCAAGACGCAGCCCTAGCATGCGGGCGGTACAAGTATCCAACAGCCGCTACAAATCACGCTCAATCGCCGCGGCATCAGCGGCGCTTTTGCGCAATCAAAAGCGCGCAAGAGTAATCAGAAGCGCCTTTTATCAACGGTAAAATCGACTGGGGCAAAACGTACAGGCGACGACTTCAGAACATGGGAAGTGGCCGTCGGCATTTCCACCAAGTCATCAGCCCCCATTTCCCATGTTCAATATTTTCTCTTACACATATTATGTAGAATCGCGAACGGCTCAGAGCTAGAAAGCTGTCATCACCACCGTTCAGCAGTTAACAGCGGCATTGCTACGGCAAGCTGACAGATAAACGTTAAGAACCCTCCGGCGGCAAAGACTGGCTGTTGAAGAAGAAAGGCGGCGGCAATGGCGGCAGCAAGAACAGCGAGCTTGCAAGGCTCCTGCGCGAGATGGGCTTTCTGACAGAGATGGGCGACGACTCTGACAACGCGCAGTTCAGGGCGCGCGCCTACTACCGCGCGGCAGACAGCGTCGAGGGTTTGCAGACAGACATCTCAAGGGTCTATGCGGAAGGCGGAATCGGCGCGCTGCTGCAGATTCCTGCAATAGGCAAGGCAATTGCAGCCAAGATTGAAGAATACCTGAAGACAGGTGGCAGCATACACCATCTTGACGAGCTCAGGGCGCGCCTGCCGGTGAACGTGGCCGAGCTCGGGTCGATAGAGGGCGTCGGCCCCAAGACGCTCAAGGCGATATACCAAAAGCTGGGGGTCACCGACCTGGCCGGCCTTGAAGCCGCAGCAAGGGAGGGCAGGCTGAAGGCGGTCCCGGGCATCACCGCAAAGAAAGAGCAGGACATTTTGAAAAAGATCGAGTTTGCAAAAAAGGGCGGGGGGCGGCACATCATTGGCGAGGTGTGGCCCCTTGCAAAGCAGATCGAGGCCAGGCTGAAGGGCCTGCCGGGTGTGTCGGCCGCGTCAATAGCAGGCTCGGCGCGCAGGATGAAAGAGACGGTGGGCGACATCGACTACCTCGTGGCCGCGGCCGACCCGGAGCCGGTCATGGACTTTTTCGTGGGCATGCCAGAGGTCGAGGAGGTGAATGGCAAGGGGCAGGCAAAGGCGTTTGTCCGGCTGCAGGGCGGCATCGACTCTGACCTGCTCGTGGTGCCTGCAGACAGCTGGGGCTCTGCCCTGCAGTATTTCACGGGCAGCAAGGAGCACAGCGTCGAGCTGCGCAAAATAGCCATCGCCAGGGGGCTGCGCCTCAACGAGTGGGGGGTTTTTGAAGGCGAGCGCAGGGTGGCAGGCAGGACGGAGCAGGACGTGTATCAAGCACTGGGATTGCAGTGGATGCCGCCAGAGATGAGGGAGAACGCCGGCGAGCTAGAGCTTGCAATGAAAGGCGCAGTCCCAGAGCTGGTGCCTTACGGCAGCCTGAAGGGCGACTTGCAGGTGCACAGCGACAGCACGGACGGCACGGCCACGATAGAGGAGATGGCCCGCGCCGCCAGAGAGTTCGGCCTCGACTACATCGCGCTGACCGACCATACGAAAAGCCTGGCTATGGCAGGCGGCCTGGACGAGCAAGAGTTGCTGGAACAGGCAAACATGATATGGGAGCTGAACGACCGGCTGCGGTCGGAAAGCGCCGGCGTGCGCGTCCTTGCATCTGCCGAGGTGAACATCATGAAGGACGGCTCGCTTGACATTGCAGGCAACGTGCTTGACAAACTGGACATCGTGGGCGCGGCCATACATTCCAACTTTAACCTGCCAGTAGAAACACAGACTGCCCGGCTGGTCAGGGCGGCAGAGAACCCGAGCGTCGACATCATATTCCACCCCACAGGGAGGCTCATAAACAGGCGCGAGGGCTACCCCGTCGACATCGGGAGGCTGGTGCAGGCGGCAAAGGACACGGGGACGGCGCTTGAGATAGACGCGCACTACAACAGGCTCGACCTGAAGGACGAGTACGTCAGGCAGGCGGTGCAGGCCGGCGTCAAGCTGGTCATAGACTCGGACGCGCACCACCCGCTGCACTTTGCGTTCCTGCAGTTTGGGATAGGCCAGGCGCGCAGGGGGTGGGCCACAAAGGGCGACGTGCTCAACACACTCGGCGCAGACGAGCTCTTGAAGGCGATCAAAAAGAAATGACGGGAAATAAAAAAAATAATATAATATATCCCATTTTCGCTACCTAGCACGTGCGCTCTGCGCTTGAAAGAGACGACAGGACGACGAGAAAGATCTATCTTGGCGTCTTTTACTTTTGCGCCACGGTCATGGCGGCCATCACGTTTTATTCCATCTACGTGAGCCTGGGCGAGTACCAGAGCAGCGGCAAGGTCGTCATAGGAGAGGTGCTGGTCGAGACCGAGTTCCCCCTGCCGGGGCTGGCCAAGCTCGTGACGTACCTGATGATAGTCTCGGTGGTCGCGTGGTACTGCGTCGTCAAGCTTGGCGGCGACAAGGTGAGCAGCATACCCAGGTCGGCCAAGGCCGTGTTGCAGCTCATCGTCCTCGTGATAGCCGTGGTGGCGCTGTACGAGTTTGTCTACAACTTTATAGTGTGGAACTCGCTCATAACCGCAGACGCGATCAGGGGCGTGTTCAAGTTCGACGAGCTGAACGTGAAATACCCCAAGCCGGACACGCCCTGGAACCTGGTGTTTGCGACCAAGATGTCGCTTGCCGCGTTCCTGATATCCGCGCACGGCTTTTACACGATGTCCAAGCCGGAGAAGAAAAGGCCGTCAGAGTAGCAGCCACTCGGCGATACGCGAGCGCTCAAACTCGTGCTTTTTCAGGTAGTTGCCCTCAGACGGCGGCTCTAGCCGCAGGACGGGGGCCGGCTCGGCGAAAAAGTCGGCCTCGATGTAGCCGGCCTTGCGGCCGCCGGTCTCCATGAAGCAGTAGCCCCGCCCGTCAAACGCCGCCGCAGGCTGGTGGTTCTTGATCTCGTCGATTATCTGCTGCGCGGCCACCCTGGCCTCCGCCTCGGCAAAGATGCCTGCCTTGGGTATCGCAAGCTGCTGGCCACCGACCTTGATCTCTGTCACGTCGCCGACTGCAAACACGTTCCTGAACCTCGTGCGCATGGTCCTGCGGTCAATCGCCATCCACTGCTCCTTCCCCTCTTCTGCGACAAGGCCGGAGGTCCTGATCACGTCGGGCAGGCGGTGCTGCGGAATCCCGACAAGCACGTCGCACTGCGCAGTCGAGCCGTCCTCAAACGCAAGCACCAGGCCGTCCGAGACTGATTTCAGCTTGCGCAGCGGGTGGAAGCGTATGCCCCGCCCCTCCACCGACTCGACGACCTGCCTGCTGACGTCGGGGCCGGCGACCGGCAGCGCGATTGGGGTCGGCGTATAGATGTCTATCTGGATGTCTTCTTCTCTGTCCCCGAGCATTTCGCGGATCAAGAGGGCTGCCTCGTAGGGCGCCGGCGGGCACTTGTAGGGCAGGCCCATTATGCACACTGCGACCCTGCCGCTGCCCCTCTGCTTAAGGGAGAGCAGCTTTTCCCGCAGGGGCGGCACCTGCGGCGCGTCGTACAGGTTGTACCCCCTGCCCACAAAGCCTTCGACGCGCTCTGGCGCAAGCTCGGCGCCTAGTGCGATTATCAAATAGTCGTATGCTATCCTGCCGTGGCCCTTGCAGGTGACGCTCATGGCGGCAGCGTCGATTGCAGTCACCTCGTCGTTCAGGTACTCGATGCCCTTTGCGTCGAGGCCGGCGAGCGGCGTGCGGGCGTCTTCGAGTTTCCTGTCCCCGTGCAGGATCCACAGGTTCACGAGCCCCATCATGAACTCTTTTTTGCGGTCGATTACGATTACGCGGTGGCCCTGCGGCAGGTTCTTGCGCAGCATGCTGGCAGCAGCCAGGCCGCCAAACCCTGCGCCGAGGACCACTATCCTCTTGCTCTCCCCGCCGTTGCCATCGTTATTGTCATTGCTGCTGCCCATTTGTTTTTCTCTCTGCCCTTTTCAGGCAGGCCCGAATTATAAAGTCTAGTTGTCGTCGTCGTTGTTATTATTATTACTACTGCGGTGGCAGGCGGAGAGAAAGAATCTCTGCCGCCATCGCATCCTGGCTAGCGCTCCTGCACGGTCGGCCGGACCATTATCTCGTTGACGTTCATGTGCGGGGGCGACCCGACTGCGAACAGGATGGCGTTTGCAATGTCCTCTGCGTGCAGGGCGGCCATCTGCTTGGTCGACTCGACGAACTTTTGGAGCGACGCGTCGGTGATGGTGTTGTTTAGCTCTGTGTCGACGACCCCCGGCTCTATCGCAGTCACCCGTATGCTGTAGCGCTGGCTCAGCTCCTGCCTCAGCCCCTCCGAAAAGGCGGTCACCGCGTGCTTGGTCGCGCAGTAGACAGAGCCGGCTGGGAACACGACGCGGCCGGCGATGGAGGAGATGTTGACGATGTGCCCCGACTTTTGGGCGATCATGTGCGGAACAACGGCCGCAGCGGCGTAGAGCACGCCCTTGAGGTTTACGTCCACCATGCGGTCCCACTCGTCCACCTTCAGGTTCTTGAAGAACGAGAGCGGCATGAGGCCGGCGTTGTTGACGAGTATGTCCACCGCGCCCCACTTTTTCACCACGTCGTTCACAAAAGAGTCGCAATCGGCCTTTTTCGTCACGTCGAGCCTGCCCACAAGAGCCTCGCCGCCGATCTTTTCAATTTCTGCCTTCAGCTGCTCTAGCCTGTCTGTCCGGCGCGCCCCTGCCGCCACCTTGGCGCCGGCCTTTGACAGGGCGAGCGCAGTCGCGTACCCTATGCCACTGCTGCCGCCTGTTATCACTGCAACCTTGCCCTCTATTGTCATGTCCTGATAGTGCAATAGCGCCCAGCTGCCATAATATGCTTTTTTGTAAACGAACAATTGGAGAAAAAAGAAAGAGCAGGTTAGCAGCAGAGCTCTACTTGCTGCTGCCGCTGCCCTCTATGTGCGCCCTGATCATCCACGCCATCTTTTCGTGCTGCTCCATCAGGCCGATCAGAAAGTCGTTGGTGCCCGAGTCGCCGTACTTGTCCATGACAGTTTCAGAGTCTTTCCTCAGGTTCCTGATCACCGCCTCGTGGTCTCCAAGCAGGTTTGACAGCATCTCGTCCGCGTCGGCGACGATGGCAGAGTCCTCCTCAAGCCGCGAGTTTTTTGCAAAGACGCCAAGCGTCGCCGGCGCCTTGCCTCCCAGCTGCGGGATCCTCTCTGCGACGTCGTCCACGATGACGTCGAGCTGCGTGTACTGGGCCTTGAAGAACTCGTGGAGCTGCTGGAACCGGGGGCCGACCACGTTCCAGTGGTAGTTCCTCGTCTTTGTGTACAGCAGGTACTCGTCTGCCAGCAGCGCGGACAGGATCTTTATCGTGCCTTCCCTGCCGGCGCTCCCAAGTCCAATGTCCGGCGACTTTTTTCCTTTTGATGATGATGATGAAGCCATGTGTAACAATTCCGCGCGAGATTCTTAAGAACATTATGATACATGGTTGTGCCGCTTTCCCTTCTCTCTTTTTCTTCTTTTCCTCCTGTTCCAAGGACTCACTCTAGCAATAACAATACACAGATGGCGCATGCAAAAAGAGAAAAAGAGAAGAAGAGAAGAGCGTGGGCTGCTGCGTCCTTTCCTACGCGTGCTGTTGTTGTCTGCTCTCTTCTTCCAGCAGCTCTTTTGAGGAGGTGGCAAGCCTTCCTGCAAACCCGAGCACGCCGCCGAACACGACGTGCAGCGCAAGCGAGCCGGCCACTATTGTGCCCGAAACACCTGCCAGCCTGCTTGCGAGCTGGTGTATGGGAGACGACGGGTCTGCGGTGGCGACGATGTTCTGGAGCATCGGCTGCATGACCCAAAAGTGCAGCGGGAGGAAGAGCACCGCCCACACCACGACGCCGGTGATTATGCCGGTGGCAAGCCCTTTAAAGACCGAGCCTATGTGCAGCTTCCTGACAGAGTCGGATATGACCATGTAGGCGATGCCTATCACCGTCGCAGTCACCATGTGCAGCAGAAAGCCGGCGTACACGTCCGTCGCAGGCCCCTGCCCAAACGCCATGCCGATCATCTTGTAGAACGTCCCCGGCTGCGTCATGGTGGGCGTCAGCAGGTTTGCGTCTATGGCGAGAATCAGCCCAAATATCGCCCAGGCGGCGACCTGGCCGGCCACGATCCCCGATTTGACAGAGTCAGCAAGCGAGCCGTTGTTTGCGCTTACTCTAACGTCCTGCATGTGTCATATATCGTTTTCCAAATATTTTAGCATTGCCGCAGGTTATGGCAAAAACGTCTACCGTTTAGGCACCAGAATAAAAGATTCTGGCTCTTTGGCAGAAAAAGCTGTAAAAAATGGATTTCAGGTGCGCTTTTGCTCTTCTTCTTCTGCCGGCTCGATCTTTTTCTTTCTCGCCATGAACAGCAAGAGCACGCCAAACATCGCCAGTATGACTGCAAGCCCCTGCGCGCCGCCCATCGGTATTGCCGCAAGGTAATAGCCGGCAAACGCAAAGCAGACCAGGGCCTGGATAACAAACGTGTAGACCTGGCGCATCTTCGTAATCTTGGCCGCATAGCCTATCGCAAAGAACGCGGCCGTCGGGTAGACGGTATAGAGCACATAGTCGATGATGTCCACGCCGTTGTGCGCCAAGTGTGTATGCGATGCTGCAGTGGTCGAAATAGCTATTTTACAGTTGCGCGTGCACCTGCACGGCCACGCCGGTCTCTATGAACGACCGGGCGTTTTCAAGCGGGAGCGTGGCGACGTCCTCCTCCTGGAACGGGCCGTACCTGTACATGTCCACCCCTATGAACTGCTCCATGTGCCTGACAAAGCGCACGACTATCTGCTTTGACCGTATCCTGGAAGAGATGGACTCGAGCACCTTTGGCCTCCCCTTGGCGGTAGCCGACACGACCTGCTCCATCCGGCTTGCAGACTCGGCCTGGCCGTCAAGCACGTATTTCTCCTCGTCGGTCAGCTTTGAATAGTCCAGCGGCTCTTCCTTGTTGTCAGCAGTCGTTGTAGTAGTAGTAGTTGCGGCCCGCACCTTGCTCTGCCTCACCTCTATCAGGAGCCGTGCAGACTGGGACATCAGCTCGACCATCCTGTCCCGCACCTTGGCCTCCACCCCCTCAAAGCCCTGCCCCTTCAGGCTTGCAAGGGCAGACGCTATGCGCTGGTAGGTGTCGGCGTCGATTGCCTGCAGCACGCCCGGCGACTCGACCTCTTTTTTGAGCAGCGCAAAGACTTCCTTTATCGAGATGCTTTCGCCGTTATTGCTGCTGTTATTATTGTTATTGCTTTTATCGTTATTTTCGCTCATGGTGGTGCGAGAACTCACTCCCTCCTTGCCCGGGGCACCCAAATAACCTTAAATTTAGGGATTTTCGTGTCCTATCTCTGAGAGGTTGTCGGTTGCCTTATAAATTAATTGACGGGAAAATTGAGCCCCTGACATTTACAGCGGAGGACGTGATGCGCAGGCTGAAGGAGGACGACATCAAGTTCCTCGACCTGCAGTTCACCGGCCTGTTCGGCAGGTTCCACCACACCACCATGGACGCCAAGATGTTCAAGATAGAGGACTTCACCGACGGCCTGCCCAAGGTGGATGGCTCGTCCATCAGGGGCTTTACAGAGATCCACGAGTCCGACCTCATCATCAGGCCGGACCCCGCCACCTATGCGACGATGCGCTGGATAGACCAGGCCAAGACGGCCCGGCTGATATGTGACATCTTGTCCGGCGGGTCCAAGAGGGACACGTTCCCCCGCGACCCCCGCGGCCTTGCGAAAAAGGCCGAAGCCCACTGCAGGGACAGGGGCTACGATACTTCGTACTGGGGGCCCGAAGTCGAGTTCTTTGTCTTTGACAAGCTTGAAGTGAACACGATGACGCCGTACCAGGGCCAGAGCTACCACATCACGTCAAAGGAGGCTCCCTGGTCTGCCGACGGCGTCGGATACACGCTCAGGCTCAAGGAAGCTTATTTGCCCACCGCGCCGGGCGACACGCTTGTGGACTACCGCAACGAGTGCGTCGACGTGCTCACGAACAACTTTGGCATAGTTTGCGACGCCCACCACCACGAGGTGGCGACGGCAGGCCAGTGCGAGATAGACATCCGCTTTGACACGCTCGTGAACGCGGCAGACAGCGTGCAGAGCTACAAGCACATCGTGAAGAACATCGCCAAAAAGCACGGCAAGATAGCCACCATGATGCCAAAGCCTATTGCGCTTGACAACGGCTCGGGGATGCACGTCAACGTCAGCCTGTGGAACAGGGGCGAGAACCTGTTCTACGACGCAAACGACGACTATGCCGAGATGTCCCAGACTGCGCGCTATTTCGGCGGAGGGATAATGGCGCACGCGCAGGCCCTTGCAGCGATTGTGGCTCCGACCACCAACTCGTACCGCCGGCTGGTGCCGGGCTACGAGGCGCCCGTCTACGTGGCGTGGAGCACGGGCAACAGGTCTGCCATCATACGCATACCGGCCCACTTCAAGGGCGAGAAATTCGCGGCGATGAAGAGGATCGAGTTCCGCGCGCCCGACCCGTCCTGCAACCCGTACCTGGCGTTTGCCGCCATAATGGCGGCCGGCCTTGACGGCATCAAGAAAAAGATAGACATCGGCGACCCCGTGAATGAGAACATCTTCAAGATGACCGAGGAAGAGAGAAACACGTTTGGGATAAAGCAGCTGCCGGCGTCTCTCAGGGAGGCGTGCGAGGAGCTCAAGAGCGACAGCGAGTTCCTAAAGCCGGTCTTTGACGGCGAGACGATAAGGAAGATAATCGAGCACGAGGAAAAGCAGCACGTCGAGGTGGCGGTCAGGCCGCACCCGCACGAGTTTGCGATGTATGCAGACGTCTGATCGGCTCCCTCCCCTCCCCCTCTCCGGCAAGCGGCGCCGCCGCTCTGCGAATGTGGGTCCAGACGAGCAGCACTACTACATCAGCTCACTTGCTTCCTTGAAGAAAGGCTGGAGCTAGCAGTGCTTGGCCCGGCACGGGAAAGGCTTTTCCGGTGCAAACGCGCGCTGCGTGCATCGTACAGGACGCTTTAGCCGCGGTTCTCTACCCATCGATCCAAGCTCGCTGACGGGCGGGCAACTCTGCTATTGCAACCGACGACGACCTTCATGCGCACATATGTGGTCACTGTCAGGGGCTTTGATGCCCTGCGCCAAGGCGCGGCGACCCAGGCGGCGAGATGGGGCCGATAGGCTCGCCCTCTGCCCCCCTCTCCCTCTTGGTGTAAGACGGCGAATGAGAAGGAGAAGATGAGGAGGGGGAGGCTATTTCATTCACCAGCCTGACGGTCTTTTCCGCGACATCCGTGCCGTACGGGTTCCCGGTTATCCTCACCTGCAACATCTGCTCGATTACGTCGCCGAGGGGGTCCTTCCTTTCGAGGGGAAAGAGCACGTTGGCCTTCATCAGGATCGTCTCCCACCTGGCAGTAGAGTGCCTGAGCGTTATGCACGGCTTTTTCAGTATCATGGCCTCCTCGGTGACCCCTCCCGAGTCCGTCATGACCAGCTTGCAGTTCTTTAGCAGCCGCAGGAACTCCAGGTATCCTACGGCGTCTATCAGCACCACGTTTTCCGGCAGGCTGATGCCATAGCGCGCCAGGTTGTTCCTTGTCCTTGGGTGCACCGGGAACACCACCCTGTCCTTTATCGTGCCAAGGTGCTTGCGGAGCAGCAAGAGCCTGTCCGGGTCGTCCACGTTTTCCTGCCTGTGCATGGTCAAAAGCAGGTACTCGCCGGGGAGGCTGCTGCCGCCTTCGGGCAGCCGGCGCTCTTTTTCTTCTGCCAGCTCTGCCATCCTGGTGCAGACGTCTGAAATCAGGTTGCCAGGAACCGCTATCCTGCCCTGCACCTGCTCGTATTCAAGGAAGGTCCTGGCAAGCTCGGTCGGGGCCAGCAGGTGATCCGACACCGAATCGATATAGATCCTCACCCTCTCCTCCGGTATGGTGAGGTCAAAGTCCCGTATGCCGGCCTCGATGTGGATGAGGCCCGCCCCTATTTCCTGAGCAGCCAGGGCCCCCGCCATCGTCGAGTTGGTGTCACCGTAAAGTATCACGTAGCGCGGCCTGATGCGCTCCAGGAGCGACAGGATGCCGCCCTTCAGCTGGCCGACGTCTGACGTGTTGCTCTTTAGATCATAGTCTGCCGCCTCGATGCCAAGCTCGTCAAAGAAAATGTCCTTCATATTGGCAGAATAATGCTGGCCCGTATACAGCAGGGCGTGGCTGTGGCCGCCGCCGTTGTTCTCCCTCATCAGCTGTATAAAGCGAGACAGTTTTATCAGCTCGGGCCGGGTCCCGGCTATTGTTATTAATTCTGGGTTTTTCATGCCGAAAATCAAAATGCATCAGATAAATTCGCGCGTGCCGCAAACTGGAGCTATGTGACCGGATTTTGCCGGTTGCGCACCGAGAGCCGGACGATTTTGATTAATACTTTGGCGCCGTGATGCACAGGGGAGAAAAGGCCATTGCTCAAGCCTGACGCTAGCGTATTGTGGATCGGAGGGCTCGTGGCCGCGTTCGTCGTGTGGGCCGCAGTGCTCGCGACCACCCCGGTGCTGCGTATAGGGATGCGGGCAGATGATGGCGAGCCGGACCTGCTCACGATCCTGCTCTCTTTGCTGGTGTTAAACGTGCTCTGCGCTGCAAGCACGATGGTATTCGTCCTCGGCGCCTTTATCGCGTTTTATGGCAGCGCAGGAGAGCAGCAGAGGAAGACGAAGGCAGGAAGGCTGATACAGATGCTGGCAGGGATGGATGATGATGACGGCGACGATGATGACAGCGGCAGGGACGGCAGTGGCGATTCCGGTCGTCGACTCGGCGGCCTGGTCAGCATAATCATACCCGCAAGGAACAGGGAAGCGGTGATAAGGAAAAGCGCGTCCCGGTGCCTGAGGCAGACGTACCGCAACATCGAAGTCATAGTGGTGTGCCACAACTGCAGCGACAGGACGTTTGAGGAGGCACAGATGGTGCAGGACAGGCGGGTCAGAGCCTTTTCGCTAACGACTGCAAAGGCGGGCAAGGGCGCGGCCCTCAACTTTGGCGTCAAGGTGTCCCGGGGGAGGCACGTACTCGTGCTTGACGCCGACTGTTACCTGCCTGAAAACTTTATCGAAGATGCGCTCGCCATGTTTGCCCGGCGCGGCTGCGCCGCGGTGCATGGCAGGTACGTGCCGGGCGACAAAAGCTACAGTTTTGTGACATGGATGCTTGCCCTTGCAGGCGGCCTGCGGCTCGCCCCCGTCACCAGCCGCCGGTTCATGCTCGACAGAAGAGTCGCCTTGGGCGGCACGGCCTATATCATTGACAGGGACGCACTCTTGGAGGCAGGGGGCTTTGAGAACCACCCGGTGGACGACTATGAGCTGACCTCCCGGCTCCTCCAGACATTGCTGGCATGATGTGTGATCAAGGAACGAATGAATGAAAGGGTAACAAAACTGGGACGCGTTGCCAGTAGAGTTGTGTGACACAGCGCTGCAGGGGAGGGTTTTGTTTGAAAAAATAGGCAGGCAGAGGGAGAGAGAAGAGAGGAGGATGCTTCCTCCCTCTACTGCCCCACTATCAGTCCAGTTGCTCCTCTCAGCTCATCGGCGTTATGGCGACGTTCCTGTACTCCGTCTTGGCGTCCTCATTGTA
>NZ_JBBIHK010000035.1:0-20064 GCF_037447015.1 Nitrososphaera sp.
CCGTTTTCCACTGGAAACGCGCGCTAGCGGTTCGTGTACAAAGAGATGGTGCGGGTGGATGGGTTGGATTTACGCTCGTTTTTACCGGTAAATCAATGCTTGAGCTTGGAAGTCTATTCTCAGACGCTAACGTTAATGGGCCGTAAGGTTCCCGTTAGGATATCGCTGCCTAAAGCGGATTACAATTCAGGGTGAGAAGAAGTGCAAAGCAGGTGCTGTAGCATTGTCGTCAGGCGACCTTTATCTCACTTTTCTTTAATCGACGCAAACGATACAGCGCCTTGGAGCGCAAGAGTTAATTCCGGGCACGCGCATCCATTTTTTTGTACATACAACATGTCGTTCTTTGGTCCTCCGGGGGGCACGGGCCCGAGCTTTGACCGCAAGAAATACGAGCACCTGACAATGGCTATCAGGCAGACCGTGCTTGAAAGGGCGAGGAACAGGTGCCAGAAATGCTCGACCAAGTTCGGCCCAAGCGTCGAGCCGCATTTTGAGAACATCAACGGCAACAGGAAGGACAACAGGCCGGTCAACGTCAGGGCGCTGTGCGGCAACTGCTACAAGGAAGTCGAAGAAAGGATGGCCAAAAAGAAGGGCTTTATCGGCGGCCTGCGCAAGGCGTTTGACAAGGTGCCAGTCGACTTTAAAAAGTAAACAGAGCCCTGCGGCATCAGATGGACTCTGCCTGTGACGTGGCAGCGCAGGAAGGGAGAGTTTGCTGTTTTCTTTCTTACTCCTCCACAGCGCCCTCGGCCTCTTCGTCGTGTTCGCCTTCGCTGTACGCGTGCTCGGGATCGTCATCCAGCGGCGCGCCGTACTCGAACCCTTGGTTTTCAAACTCTTCTGACCGCTCAAACTGCTCGATGTCTTGCAGCTCGTCGTTCTCCTCCCGGTTCTCGTCTATCTCGGCGCGCTTTTTCGGGTCGTCCGTGCTCATTACGATATATACAGGTATTTTTGTGCGTGCAGGCTACTTAGCCGATCTGGAATCATGAGCTGCAAGACTGTTGCAGGCCAGAGTTACTGCTAGCTATGCATCCGGCAAGCCGCCAGGCGGGCAGCAGCGGTACTGCTGCGACTTTTCCAAAAGCTCTATCTCTTTCTTTGGCTTCTCGTTTTCAAGCTTTTTGCGCTCAATGTCCAGCTCGATAGACTCCATCAGCTCTTTTTTCACAAATGTTGCACTGGTCCAGGCAGCCGGTGACGTACATGCCCGGCGTCGGGAGCGACGACGACAGCTCGAACGAGAACTTTTTCTGCGTGACCGGCGAGATGCGGAGCTCGTTTCCGATCCTCCCAAGCAGGCCGGCAGGCACCAGCTGCTTTTCGACTGCCTCAAGAGCCTCCCTGCGGGCCGACTCTGCGAGCGGCTGCTGCACGTTTGTCTGCACGGCCCTTGCGACTGCAATGAAACCCGGCTGCGCAACGACGCCGTCGCGGTGGCGATGCCGGGGTTCTGCGCCGGCCACATGGTTGTTCGCAAAGCTCTTGCGGCCAATCGCCTCCACGCTCAGGCGGTTCTTGTCCGTCGCAAGCACCGACGACGGGTGGCCTACACAAAGCCCCTCGACGAGAACGGGTTGTTGGTCATCCGCGCGTGTCAGCTGCAGGGTCGAGGACGCGCCGCTCCATCGACTCTATCTGGAACTTGATGCTCTGCATCTTGTTGATACGGTAAAAGTAGAAGGTGACGGCGTGGCACCTGTCCGGGCTTGAGAACTCGCGCGACGACGACTCAAAGTGGTCCTCGACTCGCTCTGGACGTGCGTACGCGTCTGGACCTCGCCCACCGACACGGCGCTTGCGGTGCGCGTGACCATCTCTGCGCGGCGGTGCGACGCCCGGGCGTGCTCGTTCAGCTCGCGCATAAAGTCGCTCGTCGACTCCGAGTTGTAGTTGCCGCTCACGTCTATCGAGGGCCGCCAAAGAACGACTGCAGCGCGCCGCTTGCGTGGGCGTGCGTGTCAAAGTGGCCGCTGTTGGTGTTGGTAGACCGGGCGTGGTCCTTGACGGTCAGGTCAGACATGAAATCGGACCAGCTCGACATGTAGTACTGCTCCTCCTGCGTCTGCTCGTGGCGGTAGCTCACCTTGGAGGCGCTGTCGAATGTAAAGCGGGTGCGCCTGTCAGTCGTGAACAGCCGGACCTTTTCGCCGGGAAAGAAAGAGCGTAGTCGTGTAGACAAGGTCGCCAAGCGCAAGCGGGCCGGGGCACCGCTGCATCTTGGCGTGGATGATGACTTCGTCAGGGACGCGGGACTGCTGGTTATGGACAAGCCGGTAGTGAAAGTCCATGATGCCGCACACGGGCTTGGTTTCAAGGACGGGGTAGCAGGGTATCGCAGATGGCGGTGCAGGGTTTGGAGGTGCGGGGGTGGGGGGAACGTGCTCTTGTCAGTATCGCATTAGAGGAACTATTAAGGGCCGTCTTTGCCGGGCGCGCCCAGCGCCGACAGGAACGACGAGAGGCTGAAAGGCTTGATCAGCACGTCCTTTGGAGGGATGCCTGCGTCCTGCGCGCTGGGCGCAATGTGCTGCATGGGCAGGGTGGTCGTGATGACTATGCGCTGCCACGGCGACGCCTCCTTGACCCTGCGCGCAAGCTCTATCGCCGAGCCGTCGCGAAAGTGCGAATCGATGATTATGACGTCAAATAGGCTGGCGGCCTCGCTCAGCTTTGACAGGCACTCCTCCAGGCTCCCCACGATCACGGCGTCCACCCCGGCCGAGGCCAGGTAGCGCCTGTACGAAAACCGTATGTCCGGCTCGGGTTCCACTATCAGTACGCGGGGCTTCTTTCTATTTTCCTTCATCAGCTCAACTACAAGCGTGTGCAGGCTCGCCATGATGCTGTTGCCGGCGCCAGCAGCTGCTGCCGTGCCATTGCCGATAAAGTGCGGGCACACCACGGTGATGTCAAGGCCGTCCCGCACCCAGCCGGCGTGCACGTCGTTCCACCAGCTTTCAAGCCGCGAGCTTGCATCCAGGTGGCCGTGGGCGCAGAGCATGCCCGCCGCTTCTGCAAAGATGAGAGTTCTGGCGTCTGCATCCTGTGCCTTCCTCTTTTCAAGGGCGGACTCGATGCTCGCCTTCAGCCCCACAAAGGGTGCCAAGTCGTATGCAAGGGCTGACTCGTAAAAGGGTTGGAAGTCGAGCACCACCAGGTCGCCGTTTTCAAGGTGGCGCCTGTAGTCGCGTATATTGGCGGCCACCGTGTCAAGGTGGGCCTTCCTGCCGTTAAGGACGGACGCATAGATGCAGAACTGGCTGTCCTGCAGCGCGCTGTTGAGCATTTCCATGGCGCAGGCGTCGCACTCGTCCCTGCCATTGCAGAGCAGCAGGACGTGTTCCCTGTGCGGCCTGCCGGGGGCATCTACTACCATTACTTTTTCCTCGCCTCCCTGCCCGCCATGACTTTGGCTAGCGGAAGGCGACGACGACAATAACAATAACAATAACGATTTGCCCTTGTCAATGCTAGCTTGGCGGTTGGCTGCATGCCCAGTTGCATACCAATGATGTCTCTCCGTGCCAGCTTATTAAAGAGTAGTTGATCCAAAGTACATAAGATCGTAATACCAGCATGTACAGAGCTCATGTCCAGAGATGATGCCAGTCAGCTAATGTTCGAGCCGTCCTTTGTTGACTCTACCTCCCACTCCTGAAACTCCTTGTCGGTCTTTGACTTGGTGAACGGCTTGAGGGTTTCTTCCATTATGCCCTCCTGCGGCTGGCGCTCTTCCTTTTCCGTCTGCTCTACAGGGTCGCTCATGTGCGCGCGCGTCTATCCTCCTTCATCAGGCTACTCCTTGCCGTTTTCTATGCCCTTTCTGTGGATCCAGTAGTAGGAGACCCTGTCGGCGCCTATCCAGTAGGTCTTGGTGCCTGCATCGACGACGATCTCTTTCGTGCCGTCCTCGAACCGGACGTTGTGCGTGTGCAGCTCTATCTCCTCGCCGGTGTCGATCCGGATCATCACCTCGCCGTTCTTGCCGACGCTTGCCTTCAAAGCATCATAGTTTGCCATGGTTGTTTCTGCGCAGTTGAACTTTAAAGAATTACAGATTGTCGGTGCAAAGGATCAGCAGCAAGTCTTGATAATTCTGGATGCCGCTGCTTCTCGTATACACAAATATGCTGCGAGTGACCGTCATATTGGGAGCACCCGCCCCGGCCGCAACGGCGAGGCCGTGGCAAAGTGGGTGTACGAGATTGCAAGCAAAAGGCGCGCAGACGCCGAGTTTGAATACGTCGTCAACATCAAAGACTATGATCTGCCGCTGCTCGACGAGCCCGCCCCGCCGTCGATGGGCCAGTACTCCAAGGAACACACGAAAAGGTGGGCGGCCAAGATCGACTCGTTCGACGCGTTCGTGTTTGTGACGCCAGAGTACAACCATGCGACTTCGGGCGCGCTAAAGAACGCAATCGACTTTCTCTCTCTACAAAGAGTGAAACAACAAGGCGGCAGGGTTTGTAGGCTATGGCGGCGCCGGCGGCGTGAGGGCCGTTGAGAATCTGCGCCTCGTCATGGCCGAGCTGCAGGTAGCAGACGTCCGCTCGCAGGTCGCTCTCTCGCTCTTTACCGACTTTGAAAACATACAGGCGTTCAAGCCTCTGCCGCATACCACGAAAAGGCACTAAACACATGCTCGACCAGGTGATCGCGTGGGGCGGCGCGCTAAAGGCGCTCCGGGCAAAGGGGAGTGAGCAGTTCCTCGGGACTTCTACAGCCTTCTGATCCACTTCCACAGAGAAAAGATGATTGTAGGAGATGGCAGAGTGGATTTACGCCAGTTATTTGATTGCTAGAGGAAAAAAGCAGCAGCATTTCTTTCTCTCCCGCCGCACTTTTGCGCATTCGATAGAGAGGAGATATAAAAGAACAATTATTTTCGCCATTTTCCACTGGAAACGCGCGCTAGCGGTTTAGCTATAGATAAAGATGGCGCGGGGAGTGGGATTTGAACCCACGGGTCCTTGCGGACATGGGATTAGCAATCCCACGCCCTACCAGGCTAGGCGACCCCCGCCCGCGCCATGCAAAGAGCACCCACATTATATTAATCAATCAACTTTTTCCTGCACAAGGCGCATTTGCAATTTTTGCAAATGAGCGGTTAAAAAGATTATAAAATAGACCGTTGCCGTTATAGTATATATCTTTGAACCTTAAGGAAGCCAACGAGATCTTTAGGCGCGCGATCATCAAGGCATACTTTGAGCCCCAGCTGCTCAAGATGGATTACCGCAAGTCTTCCGTCAAGCACCCAAACATACAGGAGGACGGCCTGACCCTTGACGGCATTTTGCACATTTACTTTGACGTTGCCACTGGCAACGACTACCCAGACGGCGACGAGTGGTTTTCAGTTGAATACGTTTTCCCGCACAGCGTCAAGCTGCCCGACGGCCTGAAGGGGCCCGACTATTTCACGACGCTCTCCGTCCCCGAAGCAGGCAAGCACTACTGGCGCCACCGCGAGCTTGTGCGGTTCAAGTACGGCAAGTCCAAAAAGCTGGCAGAGTCGCTCGAATTTTTAGACAAAAAGTTCAAGGAGCTGAGCAGGGGCCTGCACGACTCGGGCGTCGTCAACCAGCTGGACTGACTACTAGACAACAGGACCACTGTTCTTTTTTGGCGCGGGCTCGACCCACTCGTTGCCCTTGAAGATGAGGTTGGCGCCGGCGTCGTTGCCTACCCGCGCCACGCCGGGGCTCCACTTGAACGTCGCCTCGTCGTACGAGAACAAGATCTCCTGGGCGCCGGCAGGCGCCGTCTTTAGCTGCAGGGGCACAATGTCCACCAGGTACTCTATCTTTTCGATGCCCATCTCGTACTGCCTGTCGCCCCTTGACAGCAGAGGGAAGACCACGGGTATGGCGGTGTTTCCAAAGCCGGCGAACTTGACGTAGGTCTTGACGCCCTTTTTCCCCCGGCGGCGCTTCATGTCTTTTAGCACGCCCTTGATCTTGTGCCAGCTGTCCATTGTGAATTCCTGGAAAAAGGGCTCGCCAAACGGCAGCGGGAAGGATATGTCGACCATCGTCACGTACTGCGGGTCGTCCGCGGCCACCTCGGCGTCGTCCACGTCAAAAGACCTTGCCAGCGTGTCGTAGAGCGTCTCGATCTCCCACGGGGACGCCCCGTAGTGGCGAAAAGTTGCCCAGCGAGCAGCAACGGCAGTAGTATCAGCAATACCTGCTGGCACTTCTGCCCCCTCTTGTTCTTCTTTGGCGACCACTATGATTACAAAAGGGGCGGGATGGAATAAAGCCTTTACGAAAGGACGCCGGCGAACTTTAACAGGTAAACGACCGAGAGCGCCGACGCGTAGCCTATCATGTGCTTCCATGAAATCGGCGGGATGGAAGGCGCGCGCAGAGTTATCTCGTGGTTGTCTATGACCCTCGATATGTAGGCGCGTATCTTGGCGTTCCAGATCTTGTACTCTATCTGGTGCTTTTTCAGGATCGACTCCAGCTCGTAAATGACAGGCGCCCTCACAGAGCGTATGTGCTGGATGTAGCGCCGGGATATCTCGACTTCGGCCTGGATGGCTATGAGACCCTGCTCCATGTCAAAGAGCCTGACGTGCATCTCCCACGGCTTGGCCAGCTTTTTGGCCAGCCCGCAGCCTATCTGTTTTGGCTTTTTGTTCTCCAGCTTGACCAGCTTGAAACCTTCGGAGAGCAGCGCCCTGACTATCTCGTCCTTTTTCGTCCTGACCATCAGGCTGAGGTGGTCAAGCTCCACTTCTTCCCTCCCGATGAGCAAGCGCATACCCCTGACGACACTCGTGCGCGGGTACCTGGTCAGGAACTCGGACATTCTTGTATTCTGCAGGCAAGCTGTGGCAGGCAGCATTATTAAAACTGTTTGTAGCTGCGCCTCAGGCCCTGCAAATAGATGTCTATCTTTGAGGGCACGGCCAGGTCCTTCCACGAGAGCTTTCTGTCCGTCCACGAGACTGGAAACCCTCTCACGACTGCGGCAGGCGTCGATTCGCTGCTTTCGCCCATTACCGCCACGCCCGCAGTCGCAAGGCTGTCTGCTACTGCCCGGAAGGTGACGCGCAGCCTGTTCCCAAAGAGGTCCTGCTTGCCGCGCTCATCAGAAGTGGGCTCAAACCCGGCGCATGCTATCGCCACCCCCGTGGTCCCTCTGCGCGTCGGCATCAGCCTGCTGTCTGCCACGACGACGCCCACGTTGAGGCCCTTTTCTTTGAATTTTTGCCGCAGGTCCCGGGCGCTCTTGAACGGATCCTTTGGGTAGAGGATTGCATACCCGGCTGGCACGTTTGACTTGTCGATGCCAGCGTTTGGCGCTATCATGCCCTTGCGGATGGTGAGCATAAAGCCGGCTATGCCGCCCACCACCTCGTCTGACTCGTCGAGCACGAGCTGGGCAAGCCGCGGGTCATCCATCTTGAATTTTTTTGCGGCACGCCGGGCCCTTGCGCCTGGCGTGACTGAATCCAGTTTGACGACCCTGCCCTCGCTCATTGCCACGAACTTGCTTGACACGACCAGTATGTCGCCGTCGTGGAAATCAAACTCCAGAGAATCGGCAAGGTCGAACCTGCCCCACTTTTTTGGGACTGCAATCGCAAAGACCTGCAGTAATGGCGACTGCGACGGTAGCGATGATGAAGGCAAGCAGTGACGATATCCGCGCCGGGCCTTTTGTGGCTTTCGCCGCCCCGCCAAAAGTATTAATCCGTCAAAAGCTGACTCTTCCTCAAGGTACAGCATCTTTTGACTGCAGCAGCAATGACAATCACTGAAAAGATCCTTGCCCGGGGCGCCGGCAAGCAGAGCGTGTCGCCCGGCGACGTGGTGTTTGCCAAGGTCGACAGGGTGATGATGCACGACGTGTCGGGGCCCGGCGTCATCAAGGTCTTTTCAGAGTGGGAGAAAAAGGGGCTAAAGCTGGAGAGGATATGGGACGCAGACAGGGTGTGGGTGACTGAAGATCATTTCGTGCCGGCGGCAGACCGCGTCTCGGCAGAGAACGTCATCACGCTCTCCAACTTTACTAGGAAATACGGGATAAAGAAGCACTTCAAGTACGGCCTCGGCCAGTACGGGATATGCCACACGCTCTCCCACGAGGAGGCGATGGTGCTGCCCGGCCAGATATACGTGGGCGGCGACTCGCACACCAACACCACCGGCGCGATGGGCGCTTTTGCCGCCGGGCTTGGGCACACCGACGTTGCATACGTCCTGATGCACGGGCAGATCTGGTTCAAGGTGCCCGAGACGATGCTGTTCAAGGTCGAGGGCAGCAAGCCCGACCACATCATGGCCAAGGACATCATACTAAAGATAATAGGCGACATTGGCACGGACGGCGCCAACTACAAGGCGATGCAGTTTGCAGGCAGCGTGGTCAAAAAGCTGTCGATGGAGGAGCGCCTCACGCTGACAAACATGACGACAGAGGCAGGCGCCAAGAACGGCATAATCGAGCCTGACGAAACCACGTATGCGTATCTGCGCGAGCGCACCGACGCCCAGTATTCGCCCGTGCACGGCGACGAGGGGGCACGCTATTCAGAGACGTTCACAGTGGAGGTGGAAAAGATGGAGCCGACGGTGGCCAAGCCGTTCTCGCCGGGCAACATCACTGCTGCAAGAGAATTGCAGACGACAGAGCTTGACAAGGCGTACATCGGCTCGTGCACGGGGGCCAAGCTGGACGACCTGCGCGCCGCTGCCAAAATAATGAAGGGCAAGAAGGTCAAGATAAGGACAGAAGTGTTGCCGGCGGCGCAGTCAATCTACATGAAGGCGATGAAGGAGGGGCTGATAGAGATATTCATGGAGTCTGGCGCCATAGTCGGGCCCCCCACCTGCGGCGCCTGCTGCGGCGCGCACATGGGCGTGCTTGGCAAGGGCGAGGTCTGCATCAGCACTACAAACCGCAACTTTCCAGGCAGGATGGGCCACGTCGAGTCGCAGACGTACCTTGCGTCGCCGATAGTGGTGGCGGCGTCGGCAATCACGGGCAGGATAACTGACCCGAGGGACGTGAGAGCAAATTGAACAAGATTCTTAGGGGCAAGGTCCACAAGTACGACAGGGACAACATCGACACGGACGTAATCATACCGGGCCCGTATCTGAAGATACACGACCACAAAGAGCTTGCCAAACACGCGATGGAAGGCATCGACCCCAAGTTCCCAGAAAAGATCCAGCAGGGCGACCTGCTGCTTGCGGGCAGCAACTTTGGCTGCGGCTCTAGCAGGGAGCACGCGCCCATAGCCCTTTCGCAGACGGGCATCAGGGCGATACTTGCGCCCACGTTTGCAAGGATCTTTTACAGGAACGCAGTCGACGGCGGCTACCTGCTCCCGATAGAGATAGACAAGGAGACCGTAGCAAAAATAGCAGATGGCGACGAGCTAGAGATCAGCCTGGCAGAAAACAAGATAACCAACATCACAAAAGGGGGCGAGCAGTACTCCATGAAGCCATTCCCAGAACTCATCGCCAAGATAGTCGAGGCCGGCGGGCTGATGAAGTACAGGCCGGACTGAACCAACAGACACGCAGATGAGAAAAGGCAGGCTTGAAGAGATCTTTAGCAGGGCGCTCCACTCGGCTGACGACGACCCCTCCCTCTATTTTGTGAGCTACCGCGATTTTGACTCTATCGTCGAAGTTCCGCTGAAAGAGTTCGTGGCGCTGTCTGAAAATTTCCAGACGATACCGGCAAGCAGGATTACAAAGGTGAGGAGGGGCGACGCGGTTTTGTACACGAAACGGTCATCGCTCTAGCACCCAGCCCTCAAGCAGCATCGCCTCGCATTCATCGCTGCCGGTGGCGGTTGCATAGCGCCACACCTGCTCGCCCGCATTTGCCTGTACGCTTGACTTGATCCTTGCCAGCGATTCGAGCTCCTTTTCAATCCCTTCCAGGCTCGCCCTGCCGCCGGTGGCGCGTTTGCTCTTTTTTCCTTGCCGTTGTTGCTGTTTGCAGAACTGGCAGTTCTGGTCGATTATTGCTGCAGCAGCAGCCTTGTCGTCATCCACGCCTATTACAGGATAGGCGCTGCAGGCAAGCGGCCTGTCCTTGTAGATAGAGCATGCAAAGCCCCCGTGAGGCGACCTGTTTTTCCTGTCGAGGAAGGGGCACAGATCTCCGTTAGGCATTGCGCCCATCATCTGGTACGCTATCACCCTTTCAGGCTTTACTTTTCCGACCGCTATGCGGGGCAGTATCCTGATTGAAATGTTCTTTTCCCTTGCAAGCTGCTCTATTTTCTCCTTTTCCTCGGGGAGCAGGAGCACCCCTATCTTGCCAAACTCTTTTGTCGGGTAATATTCGCGATATATGCAGCAGTCAGAGCAGTCCGGCACGCACGCAAACTTTTCAATTGGTGCTTTTTTCTTGCTGCTGTTGCCGTTGCTTTTGTATGCACTTCCACTCGACGCTGTCAGGCTGCAGGTCCTCCATTTTCACAAAGCTCACGTCGTACACGTACTTGGCCCTCTTCAGTATTTCCAAGTCATAGGTCTTGATGGAGCCGTCCTTTTCTTTTTTCGGGTTGGCCTTTTCCTTGTATATCCCAAAGCGTACCATGGCTCTCTTTTCAAAGCCTGCCTTGAACCGCCTATAGTTCTCCGACATCTCGACCCTTTTCACAAAGCCGGTGTTGTCGCCGTTGTACTCGGATCCGCCGTACAGTATGAACCAGTAGTGGCTGCCGTCGCCCTCCTCGACAAACGTGAGCTTGATCTTGTCGTCCGGCCACCAGTCGAGCGTCTTTTTCCACAGCTTGTAGGCAGGCATCTTTTCCGGGAACAGCGGAAAGACGTTCATGTAGACATCGTGGTAGCGGTAGCCGATGCCCATAAAGTCACTCGTCCAGGCGATGGGCTTGCTGTTATTGTTATCGTTATCGTTGTAGTCGTTGCCGCCCGTGCTACCACTGCCCATTTTCTTTTGTAGGGCTCTGCCGCTATATAAAAGTCCAACAATGGTGGGGCTGTAGAGCCGTGCTACGTAACCCTTATTAGCGCCGGCAGGGTCAAATGAGGTCATATGGCGCCCTACCGCAACAGCGTCAAAATAGTCGGCGACGTGCTGCGCATCACCGACGAGTCCGGCGTGACAGGCGTAAACCTCACCGCTCTGCTGAGAAAGGCAAACCTGTCCTACGGGAAGCTTGCTGCAGTAGCAGGCAAGCTGGTTCAGGCAGGCCTGGTGAACGAGCGGTTGGAAGAAGGTCAGCGCATCTATGTCATCACACAGCAGGGAAGGGAGTACCTGCGCAGGTATCAGCAGTTTGCAGAAGTCGCAAACTCGTTCGGCCTCGGCCTCTAGTCACAGCCTCTTTGTAATTATCCCCCTACTGCAACTTTTCCACCGCTTCTATGTGGCACTCGTGCCCGCGGTGCTCTTTGTCGAGCGCCTCGGCTTCCTCCTCGGTTATAGGAAAACGCTCATCAAGCAGGTGCTTTTCGCCCGGCTTTTCGAGTACCACCTTTTTGCACGTGTCGCACACGAGCTGGAGCGTGATTATGCCCATACGGAATGGATCGGAAGCAGATGATATTTAGAGTATTGCTTCCTCCCCTTTCCTTTCCTCCTTTCTCCCTAGCTACTTTTTGCAGGGGCCGAAGCAGCATCGCTGCCAGTCCGCTCGACTTCCACCGTGCATTTCGTGACAATGCCGGCAATGACCCCAAGCGCGGCAAGCCAGGGTGCCAGTGCTAGCACGGCCACGGTGCCGGCCGCGCCCCATGTAACCGGAATCGACAGCAGCACCTTGCCGCCTTCGTCCTTGACCACTATTCTCTTGACGCTTGCATCGTGAACTATCTCCTTTACCTTGCCGACCAGCCCTTCTCCGGAAACATGGTACACGTCCTTTTTCACCCCCGCCTGTGCGCCGCAGGCAGGGCAGAACCTTGCCCCCTCGGGAAGCTCGGCTCCGCATTCGCTGCATTTTACCATGCACTTTATTGGCGGCACATGTTCTTAGGGCTTGCTTTCAAAAATACTACCAGGAGCATGAAAAAGAGACAAGAGAAAGAAGGGGGAGAGAGGGGGAGGGAGAGCCAGCGTGTCAGAAACTGGCCGACTCACTCCTACTCTTTCTTTTCGCACTACTGGACTATTACCTTGCCAACCATCGTGGGATGGAGCTGGCAGTAATAGTCAAACGTGCCTGCGTTTTTGAATTCGAAGTCGAATTCCTTGTTTGGCCCCAAGATCTTGGAGTCAAACACGCCGTCAGGGCTGCCGCTCTTGCCAGAAGTCACAGTGTGTGCTGCGGTGTCCTTGTTCCTCCAAGTGACTTCTGTCCCGGCCTTGACTGTGAGCGGGCTTGGGCTGTACGCCTTGTCTGCCTTGTTTGTGGCGCCTGAGACAATATCTACCGGCACGTGCTCCTGCCCTGTCTGGCCGTACCTTTCGCCACCCTCTGGCTTTTCATTCCTGTGAGACGATGATGAGGATGTCTGGTTGCCGGCTGCCGTGGCATTGGTGCTGCCTCCTGTTGCCGTTGTAGTCATCGTCATCATCGCTCCTTCTCCTGCATGCGACCTTTCATGGTAGGCATTGTTTGTGCGAGTGACTGTGCCGTACAGCGGCGTGTTGCCCAGGTGAGAGTTCACCTTGGAGTCGAGCATGATGCTGATGGCGGAGTGGTTCAGGATCTTGATTGTTGCTGGGATGTCCTTTTGCGGCCCGTCCTTCATGGTCATCGTGGCCTTGCCGGTGAGGGTAGTCGTGTTACCGTCGTCGGACATGTTTGTCAGGACAAAGTCAGAGATGGTATGCATGTGCTTGGACGTTCCGTCCGTCTTGACCATCGTGAATTTTGCAAGAAAACTGGCTCCTGGACGCGAGTTAGTATTATTATTGTTGTTGGTATTATTGTTGTTCTCAGAAGGCGCAAGACCCAGCCTCCAGTGGACAGACGCGATCCATGCAGGCTGACCCTTTTCGTCGTTTTGTATGCTGGCTATCTGCCCGCTGGCCCTGCCTTCCTGGTTGTATCGGCTGCTGCTACTATTGTTGCTGCTGCCGGCGGCAGTCGCCATCATTTTTTCCGAGTTTTTCTTTCCATATCCTTGCTGGGCGTATGCGTTGGCTCCACCTAAAGAGGCAATAGAGAGCGCGCCTGCCGCCAGTATGGCCATCATGGCCACGGCTTTGATTGCATTTCTGGTCATATCCCCATCACCATATCTCTTTCGTCACTGGACGCCGATGGTATTTTTTATAAATAAAGGATTGTGGAACCATGTTCAAGGAGTCTCACTCTATTTGCCGTGCTGCCAGGCCCGAGGTCAGGTAGGTTTTTAACGGATAAACGGCAATTTCCACAGGATGCAGGCAGAAGACCACCAGCAACAACAACATCAAAAGCAGCAACTGGACGAGATCGACCGCAAGCTGCTAAATGACATCCAGTGGGTCTTTCCCCTTGCAGACAGGCCCTACGAGGAGCTTGGGAAAAAGCACGGCCTGTCAGAGGACGAGGTCACGCGCAGGATCGGCTCCCTCAGAGCGATGGGGCTGGTGCGCCAGATAAACGCGATTTTCGACACGCGCAGGCTCGGCTACAAGAGCGCGCTCATCGCGTTTGCAGTCAGGCCGGACAGGCTGGACGCCGTCGCAGAAAAAGTCAACGAGCACCCCGGCGTCAGCCACAACTATGAGCGCAACCACGAGTACAACATGTGGTTCACGCTTGCAGTGCCGCCGGAGGCAGACATGAAAGCCGAGCTGGACAGGATGGCGGCCCTTGACGGCGTGGAAAAATACCGCCTGCTTCCCACGCTCAAGATGTACAAGATCGGCGTCAAGCTGGACATGGTAAACGAGGACGCCGAAAAGCCCCGGCCCACCGAGGAAGTTAGAGAGCTCAACCCCGAAAAACTAGAGATAACCGAGCGAGACAAAGAGTTTATCCGCGAATTACAGAAAGACCTGCCAGTGGCAAAGGAGCCTTTCAAAGAGATGGCAAGCAACCTTGGCATCACGACTGCACAGCTGTTTGAAAAGGCCAGGGAATACGAGGCAAGCGGCCTGATGCGGCGGTATGCTGCGATCCTGCGCCACCGCGACGCCGGCTTTGTGGCAAACGGCATGGTGGTTTGGAACGTGCCTGAAGACAAGGTGGACGACATCGGCTTTAAACTGGCGGCGTACCCGCAGGTGAGCCACTGCTACAGGAGGCCCGTGTACCCCGACTGGAAGTACAACGTGTTTTCGATGGTGCACGCCCGCACGCTTGACGCAGCTGAAAAGATAGCGGAAGAGATGTCCAAGATGACAGGCATCGCAGACTACAAGATACTTTTCAGTTCCCGCGAGTTCAAGAAAGAAAGGGTAAAGTACTTTGTCTAGCTGCTGGCTACAGGCTTGACGTAAAAGTTCTTTTCGTACATCTCTTCCAGCTGGGCAGACTCGGAAGCGTTCAGGTAGCTGCCGTCCGACATCGAGGCAAACAGCTCTATCTCCTCGACGCTCACCATGGTCGGCAGCACGACAGAGATGGCCGGCTGCGACAGGATGAACTTGATGGCAAGCTGGGTGATGTTCCAGCCCTTGCCCGACGCAAGCGGCTTCATGTTCTCTATCTTTTGCATCGCCTCCCTGATGAACTCCTGCTTGCGGAAGCTGCGGTGGTCGTTCCTGTCAAACTTTGTGTCGGCAGTTACCTTGCCCGTCAACAGCCCAGAAGCGTCTGGCACCCGCACCATTATCCCGACGTCATGCTGCTCTGCTGCTTTCATCAGGTCGCGGCCGGGGTCCTGCTCCAGTATGTTGTACACGGTCTGCAGGCAGGTGATGTTGCGGTTCGTTATCGAGAACAGCCCTTCTTCGCGCCAGCCTATGGCAGGCCCGAGCGCGACCCCGTGGCCCTTTATCGTGCCGTTTTTCACAAGCGCGTCTAGGTCTGCAAAGAGCTCGTCGTTCTGTATCGCATCCATCTTGGGGTTGTGCATGCTGTACACGTCGATGTGGTCGGTCTGCAGGCGCTCCATGCTCTGCTTTAATGCAAATTTCAGGAATTCTGGGTCGTGCTTTTGCGGGAGTTCTGCGTGGCCTACCTGCTCCTTGGCGCCGTACATGTCGTACCCCCATTTCGTAGAGTAGACGACCTCGTCGCGCATGCCCTTGAACGCCTGGCCCATCAGCCTTTCGCTCTTGCCCTTGCCGTACATGTCTGCCGTCTCGTAAAAGTTGATGCCAAGGTCGTACGCCTTTTTCAGCATCTTTATCGCCTCGTCATCGTCAATCTTTTTGCCCCACCAGTCGAGCCCTATCGTCCAAGCGCCAAAGCCTATTTCGCTCACCTTGACGCCGCTCTTGCCCAGTCTGCGGTATTTCATTTTGCTTACCTCAATACCTCCGCTACTTTGGATTCGATTTCTGCAAATGCAGAGTCGCTTATAGCCGGCCGGCCTGACGCCGCCAGATCTACGGGTATCCACGACTTGCACCCTGCCCACTCGGGCTTGCTTGATACAGTTATCGGGCTGTCCAGTTTATACACGCGCACAAGTATCACGCTCATTGGCTTCTTGGGGTTATAGGCCATCCTCGCATTAACATAGCTTTCGCTCCAGATGTGGTATTTTTCAAGCCTTTTCAGCATGGACGGGTCGCCGTTGGCGGGCACCTCCTTTACCCGCCGCGCTTCTGCATAGCTCGTCAGCACGTTCATGCCCGCAGGCGGCTGCGCCCGGAGCACGGCGTCCAGCTTGTCGGCATAATCGGGCTGCAGGTGCTCCTTCAGCTGGTGCTCGTATGTCGGGAACAGCAAAAAGCGGTCGTGCTTGACCTCAAAACCGTCGCGAAACTCTAGTATCCCGCCCTTTCTCAGCAGCACCACTTGGCGTCCCTCTTCAAGGGCCCTGCAAACGACCGCCCACTCTTTTAGCGCCTGCATGTTGTGCAATTGATGTCACCCCAGGCTCTTGATGATGTCCTCGGGGCTCTTGTTGACGCACACTATCATCGGCGTGTCGCGCACCACGTGGCGGCTCACCTGCGTCTCGCGCAGCTGCATTATAAGCTCCTGGAAGGCAGCCAGGTCCTCGGTTTCAAATGCGAGCATGAAATCCTGGTCGTCAAGGCCAAACGAGTAGGTTGTGTTGAGGCGCACCTGTGGGAACTTGCGGCCCACCACGATGTGCTCCTCCATCATCTTTTTGCGCTCCTCAAATGGCAGGAGGTACCATTCCCTCGTCTTTACAAACGGGTAGACTATGACGTACTTCATCGGCTTTTCGTCCGTCATGAACCCCGGCGTCACCTTGCTGGAATACACGGACGGCCTGCTGGCAGAGATAAAGACGTGCGACGGGGTAATATACTTGCCAAACACGGTGGTGTATATCTTGGACGCAAGCACCTGCGTCTTTTCAAGCGTGTCAGAGATTGACCAGGTCATAAAGTCGGCGTCGGCGCGCAGCCCTAGGGTAGAGTACATCCGGACCTTCATCTTGGTGTTTGCGACCTCTATCAGGCTTGCAAATTCCTTGGCCGCTTCGTCCTTGCCTATCTCATTAAGCCAGCGCCACTTGGGGTCTATTTTGTAGAATGAAAAGTTCAGAAATGTAGGTGCAGGCTGAGACGATGACGACGACGATGAGGGCTGCTGCTTTTGTTCGTCCGACGACGACATCTACTGTCTGGCGGCCGCAACCATATTTAATGTTAGCAGGACGGGACGGTGCCATCATCATCATCATCGTCATTGCAAGGTCTTTTAGTTCATGGCTGCCAATATCGCTCAGACACGCATATGAGCGGCAAGAACCTGGATCGCCTGTCAGAAGCGGCCTCGGACTTTCAGTGCATGGTGTGCGGAGCCGTCTTTACGACCGACAGGGACAGGATGCAGCACCTCGAAAAAGAGATGCACGGGGCAGTGCGCCCCGGGACAACTGAAGAAGAGAAAGAAGTGGCAAGAGAGCAGGAACGGCTGAACGAGGGCAAGCACCACGTGATCTAGCTATTACTTGTCCTCAAGGCCGAGCCAGCCATAGCCCTTGGTCTCTAGCTCCTCAGCCAGCTCTTTGCCGCCCGACTTGATGACCTTGCCCTTTGCCACCACGTGCACATAGTCGAGCTTTTTCAGGTAGCGCAGGATCCTCGCATAGTGGGTGATCACGAGCACGCCGGCGCCGGTATCAATGAGCTTGTTTATGGCCTCGGCGACTGCCTTGACGGCGTCTATGTCGAGCCCCGAGTCCGGCTCGTCAAGTATGGCGATGTTTGGCTTGAGCACAAGCATCTGCATCACTTCAGAGCGCTTTTTCTCGCCTCCGGAGAACCCCTCGTTGAGGTAGCGGCCAAGGAACGACGGGTCAAGGCCGACCGCGTCGAGGTTCTTTTTCACGTACTCGTGGAACTCCCTTACAGTAAGAAAGACCTCGCGGTTCTGCTCCTCGCCAAGCGACTTGTTGAGCTGGTTGTAGGCGTTGCGCAGAAAGTGTGAGTAGCCCACGCCGGATATCTCTGTCGGGTACTGGAAGCCCAGGAACAGTCCTTTGCGCGCCCGCAGATCCGTGGACAGGTCGTTTATCAGCTCGCCCTTGACCCTTATCTCGCCCGAGTCGAGCGTGTACTTGGGGTGGCCCATGATGGCGTTTGCAAGGGTGCTCTTGCCCGAGCCGTTTGGGCCCATGATGGCGTGCACCTCGCCCTTGTCGATCTTCAGGTTGAGGCCATCTAGTATCTGCTTGCCGTCTATGCTGACGTGCAAGTCTTTTATCTCCAGAAATGCCATGTCTGTGTGTCGTTCCTGACTGTCATCTTATAGGTATTTAGACTTAACGCCGTTATATTTCCAATATTCACACCCGTTTTACCGTGTGATCAGGGTTATTGTTACCGGCGGCGCTGGTCACTGGACGGTGATGGTGCCTGTCATGTACGGGTGGACGATGCAAAAGTACGGGTGCTCGCCTGCGCCGAGTTTTGAGGCAGGCACGCTGAATTCCTGGCCCTGCTCCATGATGCCAGAGTCAAACAGCGAGCCGTAATCGGCCTCGTTTGCGTCCTTGCCGCTGGTGACCGTATGGGGCGCACTGTCCTCGTTCACCCAGGTGATCAGGGCGTCTGACGCAGCAGTCGCAGGGTTTGGATCGTATGCCGGGTTGCCCTGCACCGACGCGCCGCTTGGGATTTTGATGGTGACTACGTTCTTGAACTGGGACTTGTCGACTTCGCCGCCGGCAGAAGCGCCGCTGTTGTTGTTGCCGCTGGCCGACGCGGCGGAAGACTCGTTTATCGGCTTGTAGTAGGGCGAGTTGGAGAAGTCGCCCGGCCGGGGCGTCTGCTTTACCATGAACTGATCGTATGCTATGTAACCGGTGATTGCGCCGAGCACGAGAAGGACTGGAAAAGCGATTACTCCGGGTCTGACCATTGTCCGGCCTTACTTCTCATCCACCTATATTAATTCCTTTTACAGGCGACGCAAGCGCATGCAGTGCACTGCAAGTGACTTTTAGTCAAGCGCAATTTGGAATGACTTTTATTCCGCCTGACGCGCAAAAAAGCCAGCTTTATGGCCAAGCCAGCTGGCAAGTGCGCCTCGTGTGGCGCCGACCTGACGACGTTCAAGTACAAGCCCATGCCAGAGTGGAACATGCAGGGGCCGATATGCGGCAGCTGCTACTCGCGCAAGCTGACAGAGCACTATATAGCGCCGGACAGGCGTGAAGTCACCAAAAAGTAAAACAGGGCACAAGGCCGTTCTATGCACACACACGCATAGCCGATAAATATTGCAGTCACCAATTCTAGCCGGTGAAAGCGGTTCCTTCTGTTGCAAAAGCGGCAGCATTGTTGTTGCTAGCCGCATACTTGTTTTCCGCAGCTGCAGGCGCTGTAATCGTTGCCCCTGCACAGGCAAGGTGCACAGAGCAGGAAGTCGCCACCGGCAACTGCCACGCGCCTGACCGCGACCAGCAGGTCACAATCGGCAATTCAGGCACGCCGCTTGTGGCCGGCGACCCTCAAAATGCCCTGGCAGTGGCGCTTGCGATAGCTGCAGCTGCAGGCGGCTCGGCGGCTCTGGTTTTCATCAGGGCAAGGAAGCAATGATCATCATGTTCTCAATTATCCACGGATATGGCCGTTCTTGTAATCAGTACTAATAGGGCAGCAAGCAGCACACATATTTTCAAAAACAGCTGCACAACCACGGCAGAAAGATGCAGCCAGGGCGCAATTGTTCAAGCTTTTAGGCTCCCGCTTTAGGAAAGCCTAAATACTTTGTCCAGCTCCTCTGCCCCATATGCCAACAGCATACATACTCGTGAACTGCACGCTTGGCTCCGAGGAAAAGATAATTTCCGAGATCTCCAAGCTCCCGGACGTCAAGGAGGTCAGGGGCACTTACGGCGTTCACGACATCTTTATCAAGGTCAGGTCGGAGAACACAGAGTCGATGAACCACGTGATCACAAACAAGATCCGCAAGATTCCGGGGATCACGTCGACTGTGACGCTCGTCGTCATAGAAGAGCAGGGCGGAAAAGGCTAGCCAGGGGTTAGCCCTTTAGTTCTTCCTTCTTTTTATCCTCTGCCTTTATCCTCTTCATTTCAAAGAATATCAGGCCCGTGGCCGCCGCCACTACGACCCACCCTGCCGTGCCGACGATGATATAGTCGCCTAGCACCGGCAGGAACAGCGCGACTGTGGCGACGCCTGCGCCGACCCACCAGATCACTATCAGGATTGCAAGATAGCTGATGTTCATGCGGCTCTAGCCCCGTATGTCCTCGTCAAATCCCCGGATTGATTTCAGGACTTTGCCGCATTTTGAGCACCGCGAGTATTCCACAAAATCATAGTCGTCGTACCTGCGGTAGGCAAAGGAATCAGAATGGTCGCAGAACATCTGCCGCAGTCCGAGCATGACGGTATATAGCAGTAATTTGGAGCCGGGGTTCATTACTATTTCGATCAGAATTGATATAGCGGGCAATCCTAACACGGTCAGGGCCCGTAGCGTAGTCAGGATATCGCGGCGGTCTTCGGAACCGCAGGCCGTGGGATCGAAGCCCTCCGGG
>NZ_JBBIHK010000036.1:0-19983 GCF_037447015.1 Nitrososphaera sp.
ACACGGGCGTCTACAGCGTCTGCTGCGCCATCCAGAACCTGTGGCTTGCGGCAAGGGCAGAAGGCGTAGGGGTGGGGTGGGTGAGCATCCTTGCAAACGAGGATCTGGAGAGGATACTGGGCATCCCTGCGCACGTCAAGCCGATCGCCTACCTGTGCCTTGGGTATGTGGAAGAGTTTGCAGCCAAGCCGGACCTCGAGAGGGCAGGCTGGCTGCCCCGGATGGACCTCTCGCAGGTAGTGTGCTATGAAAAATGGGGGGTGGTCAGCGCAAGCGACGGCACCGGCCCCGGCAAAAGCTGGGCGGGGCTTGCAAAGGCCGTAGGGCGGCTTGGGCAGGCTAACGGCAACAACAGCAACAGCAACAGCAACAGCGGCAACTAAGACAATATATACGCGGGCATGGGTTGTTTGATAATAATCCAGCGGGCAAAGGGGTTGAGCTCTAATCCGGGGGTGTGCAGGGCCGGCGGTGGCAATAATGGCAGCAGTAAGGAGGGCGGGGATACCGTCCCCGCTGCTGCAGCGGCGGCAGCCCTGCCTTTCAGCCTGTATTACCACGACATTGCAAGGTACCTTTTCATAGTACTCATCTTTGCCGGCCTGCTCTCTACGGGGTGGTTCGGCATACCGCTCCTGCCACGGTATTTCGTCGACCCGTCCGTTGACATTGTGGCAGACCTCTTTGTGCTCTTTTCAGGGCTTGGGGCCGTGTGGGGCATCATGGCGTACAGAGAGTTCACCAAGTCGTCGGCGGCGGTGATAGAGGCGCGCCTTGCCGCCCGCCGGCTCGACCCGATGATAGGCGACTACGAGTACAAGTCGTACAACCCCGTGACCAAAGAGTACGAGAACGGCTTTGTGCCGGCCGGCCCGGTGGATTTCTGGGACAAGGAGACGACGGTCCCGCCCTGGATGGACAAGGGCAAGTACTGGCACATATTGCTGTCGCTCCAGAGCCCGGGCCGGGAGATCCGCCTTCAGGTGGTGCGCGACAGGGACCTGCCTTTTGGTGAGGGGATGCGCAACGTGGCAGTCACACAAAAGGTGCCTGGCGAGCGCCGCTCATACGTTGTAAAAATACCGCAGTGGCTCGTCATGAACACCGAGCGCCAGCGGTTTGCAGACATGGACATTGAAAGCTCGGAGCTGAGCGCCCTGATAGCAGACGTCAACAAGAAAATTGTTGCAGCAACGGCGGAAGTGGCCGGCTGGGAGCGGCTGCGCGTGCGCTATCCGTACAGGTTCATGACGTTTGCGATATACCTGAACAAGAGCCTCCCGCTGAGGATCGTCTACCGCCAGGTCATCAGCAACTTTCCAGGAGCCAAGCAGCGCAAGGTAGACCAGACCAACGCCAGCCTGGCAAACGTGAGCGACGACGAGCTGGTGGAGGCGATAATAGAGCTTGCGCAAAAGAAAAAGATCCCGCCGGCGCGCATAGAGCACCTGCGGGCGCTGATAAAATTCCTGAAAACCGCCTACACGCGTATGGGCCTTGGCGAGGGCGCAAGCGAGTACCACAACCTGCACCACTCGCTTGAAGTGTCGTACGTGGCCATGCAGATGCTGCCCGAGGTGTTCCAAAAGTTCGCGTTTGGGCCTAAAGACTATGAGCTCATCCTTGTGGCCGGCCTCATACACGACTACGACCCCGGCCAGCCGCTTGCGGCAGAGCAGGGCAAGCCCAAGGGCCCAAGCGTCACAAGGACCATGGCCGAGATCCAGCGCACCAGGATAGTGGACGCCTATTTCACCATGAGCATTTCCGAGTTTGAGAACTATTTCCGCGAGTTCAAGCCGCCCTCGGCCATGGTCCCGCCGGAAGAGTACTCGACCACCCACCCGGAATACGTCAAGGACTGGACCCCAACCGAGAGCCTCATCGTGGAGGCACTTGTCTGGAGGACCGAGTTCCCGTACTTCAAGTCGGAAAAGGCGCAGGAGAGGTTCGAGTCGCTCCTTGCGCAGATAAAGGACGATGGCAAGGTCAGGCTCATGGGCGAGGTGCTGTGGCTTGCAGACCTTTCAGTGACGTACATGGGCTCAGACCCGGTCAGGGCGTGGGACAGGGTCAACAACCTCTACGACGAGCTATATCTGCCCAAGCTGGAGGCGGTGTCAAGGACAGACGCCTTTTTCGCCGACTTTGCAGATCTGCCCCTATACAGGGAGCTGCTGTCGCAAAAGAGCTTCCCGCCAATCTTCCGCCAGCGGTGGAACCTGATATACCAGTTCTTCCACGAGGGCAACCCTTCGACGCCGCTCAACCGCACGATAGAGACTGCGCGCAAGCTGTATTCCAAGGTGAACGTGGAGCTTGGCATGCGCAGGGGCGAGATGCTGCAGGTGATGGCTTCTGACAACTGGTCCGAGTATTTTATAGGCATTGGCAAGGACCAGAGCGAGGTGATGAAGGCCAAGTCTCGCCTGTCAGAGCTTGACCCGCAGAACGCGTCTGCATTCTGGGGCGACGAACGCAAGCTCCTGCCTTCCCTTGCCGACAGGTCGATAGACAACCTGCTCATTGTCATGCCGAAGGCGTCCATGCGCGGCGACGAGGGGTGGGTCTTTCCGGTGGCGGCAAGGAAACTTTTGCCGGGAGGCAAGGTCAAGATCCTGACAGACGTTGACGTGAAAAAAGAGGCGGACAAGCTGGTCGCGGCTGCCGAGCAGGCAGGGTTCGTCCTTGAGGATGGGGGTGCATCAGCAGCAACAAAAACGACGACAGCAGCCGCCGGCAACAAGCCGTACTTTCCAAAGGACTGGAACGACCCCGACTTTGCCAGCAAGCCGCACGTGGTCGTCTTTGCGCTCAAAAGGCAGCAGGGCGCGCAAAAGCCACCGGCGGCGACGAACGGTTAAATTAGCCGGCGGGGGCGTCAAAATCCGTATTACGCGGGCTCGTAGCTCAGCATGGACAGAGCGAACGCCTCCTAAGCGTTAGGTCGTGGGTTCGAATCCCACCGGGCCCGTTCTATTTCATTCTTTCGGTATGCCCGGACGCTGCGCACACCTGTGTAGATCAGATATGCGCCTGCATATAACAATGAAACCTGTATAACCCCGGAACACCAAGCAAGCATTGCTCAAATGATGACCTGTTATCCAAGGGAGCAAATCAAAGCAATGACCATCACCTTACGACGGTCTGATGAGTTAATTTTCGCAAAAGGGCTGCAACTGCAGACAGCGCATAATAATGCGTCCAAGCATTTCACACCCTGCTGACGCCTGCAAAAAGCATCCTGTGCAGCTGATCCAGTATGCGGGCAGTCGCGCCCCATATCACGTTCCCGTTGTATTCAAACCTGTATGCGTTCTTGGAAAAGCGGAAATGCTCCGTGTCAGGCCGCCTTGTGCCAAGCGTCTCGACCAGCGGCACGTCCAGTATCTCTGCCACTTCTGTGGCTTGCACGCGCACCTGCGGCAGCATGTCCTGCACCGTGACAAACGGCACGATAAAATGGTTCGAAGTCATGGTTCTCACCGGCTCAAGCGAGCCCAGCACGTCTGACTGCTTGAAGGCGATGCCGACCTCCTCTTCTGTCTCGCGAAGTGCCGTGTCCATCAGGCTCTTGTCGTCGCCCTGCGCAAACCTGCCGCCTGGGAACGAGATCTCGCCCCCGTGCGAGCGCAGGCCCGCGCCCCTCTTTGTCAGAAACACGTGTGGCCTTTGGTCATGGTAGTGTATGATGACGAGCACCGCGGCAGGGACGGCAGAAGAAGGCGAAACGTCGAGCGCGCTGTACGGCCTCCTGGCCAGTACGCCTGCCAGCACCTGCAACAGCTCGTCCTTGCGCACCGCCATTCCTTATGCGGAAGCAGGTTAAATTCTGTTTTGGCACTGTTTAATAATGCCTGTACACGCCCAACTGCCGTTGAAGCCGGCGCCGACGTACGAGCTGAACCCGCCCAAGATAGCCCCGAGCGGGCGCTTTGACCGCCGGGCGCTGGCCTCGGACATGGGCGAGTTCCTTGGCCGCTCGGCCCGGTTGGAGGGGCTTGCCGGCGGCATACACGTCACAGACTCGGTGCTTGGCGTGCCCCGCGTGTCCAGCATCACCGCTGCCTCCATGATAAAAAAGAAGTCAAACGGACTGAAACTTTCGTGCAGCCTGCGCACCAGCGACAGGAACGCGATAACGCTCTGCCAGGCGGCCGCAGACGCGGTGATGGCCGGAATCGACAGCCTGCTGGTGCTGCTTGGCGACGCGCCCACTGACGGCCGCGACTCGGGGCTCAAGCCGTCTGCGGCTGTTCGGATGCTGCAGGAACTTGGCTTTGACAAAAGGATCAAGCTCGACCTGTCGTTTCCTGCCCGCGTCCCGGACAAGGATTCGCCTGCGATACGGGCCAAGCTTGAAGCCCGGCCGCATGCGTTTGTCACGCAGTCGATCTCGTCGCTGTCCGACCTTGGCGGCATCGTCGACATCGCCCGGCCGTATGGTATCAAGGTAATAGCCTGCATAATGGTGCCGGCAGTAAAGAACGCAAAATCGGCGCAGATGATAGGGCTCGACTGGTCGGGGTACGAGAAAGAGCCAGTCGACTTTGTGAAACAGGCCGGCAGGATAGTGGGCGCAGGCGGCGGAGTCCTGCTCACGTCGCCAAACAGCTTCCAGTCAGGCCTGGAGCTTTTGCAAGAGCTCAGCCGCTGCCGCCGCTGATGATGTTGTCGTCGCCCTTGCGGTCGGCCGAGATCTCTGTCTTGAGCTCGTCGAGCACCTGCCTCTGGAACGGCCGCAGGCCCTCGTCCTCCGGCAGACGCGGCCTGCGGTAGTCTATCATGATCTCTTTTTTTATCGTGCCCGGCCTCTTTGTAAAGACGACCACCTTGTCGCCAAGGCACACCGACTCGGTTATGTTGTGCGTTATGAACACTATGGTCTTTTTGGTGCGGGCCCAGATCAGCTGCAGCTCGACAAGCAGCAGGTCGCGTGTCTGGCTGTCAAGCGCCGCAAAGGGCTCGTCCATCAGCAGCACTTCGGGGTCGATGGCAAGGGCCCGCGCTATTGCGACGCGCTGCTTCATGCCGCCGGACAGCTGGTAGGTGTAGGCGTCTGCAAATTTGGTGAGCTGCATCATGTCCAGGTACTTTGTGGCGATCTCGTGCCGCTTTTTCTTCTCGACGCCCTTGACCATGAGCCCGAACTCGACGTTGTCTATGACCTTGAGCCATGGAAAGAGCGCGTTTTCCTGGAATACCATTATCCTGTCCGGGCCTGTCTCGGTGACGGGCCTGCCGTCGAGGATCACCTCGCCCTCGCTTGGCCTGTCAAGGCCGGCAAGTATGTTCAAAAGAGTGGTCTTGCCGCAGCCAGACGGCCCCACAAAACAGACAAACTGGCCGTCCTCTATCGACAGGCTGACATCGTGCACCGCCCCCATTACTTCCTGCTGCTGCGACGCCTGGCCGCCACCCCGGGCGGGCGAGAAATACTTGCTTATCTTTCTTGCTTCAAGCTTGGCCGTTTCTCTCCTCACCTCAGGTCGCTCAGGTCGCCGTACTGCTTCATCTTTTTGCTGCGCACCCTGTCCACTATGGCTACCGCCACGCCTGCCACCAGCACTATAATGCCGCCGTAGAGGATAAAGCTTGCAGCAATGTCGGTAGGCTGCTGCTCGTTAAAATACACCAGCGCGCCCAGCTCGCCCTCCTGCGCCGGGTTTGTGATCGAAAGGGTGTAGTTTCCTACCGCGGGGGCCTCTATCACCCCGCCCTTGAGCGCGCTGTCTGCCTGAACCTGCGCCATGGTCTCGTTTGCCGGCCCCACGATGGTTATCGTCGGGAGCCTGCTGCTGCCACTACTGACATCTGTGGCATTGTCCTCAAGCTGCGAAAACAGCACCGTGTAGAGGGCCTGGCCGGTGGTTATCCTGCGCTTTACCTCCAGCTTTTCGCCGGGCGCAATCCTGTATTCCTGCCCGTTCTTGTCAGCCGTTATCTGCGGCGCCACGTAGAGCGTAGCCATGATAAAGCTGATGATGATCGTGGCCCCGCCTGCGATGAGCAAAATCGGGCCTCTGCCGAGCCGCAATTCAGCTTCAACATAATGCTGCGCTGATATAATCTTATCAAACTCTGGTTCTATAACAACCGCCCGTCCGTCCGGCCTCTTTCTCTTGCCCTAGAGACCGTGCAGCTTTTTCAGCGAGGCAAGGAACTCTCTGTCCGACCGCGCCCCTGCCTTCATGCGGGCAAGGCCCTTGGCGTCCCTGCCCACCAGGTACCTGAACTCGGGGTCGTCTGCAACCGCCGCCGTGACGACTGCATCGGCCACTTCCTGCGCGGGGATCGCATTTTCAACCAGGGGCGCAGCTGCTGCAAACATCTTTTGTATGAACGGTGCGTACGGCGAGCCGGGATCCTGCGTATTTTTGGCGACGACGCCTGCGCCGGCAAAATTGGTCTTGATCATGCCCGGCTCGACAAGAACTACTCTGATGCCAAAAGGCTCGAGCTCAAACGCCATCGTCTCCGAGAGCCCTTCTACTGCAAACTTGGTGCTGCAGTAGGCAGGCGAGCCGGGGAACCCGACCCTGCCACCTATGGAGGAGATGTTGATTATCTTTCCTCCGCCACCCTCTTGCTTCCTCATAGCCGGCAGCACCGCCTGCGTCACGCGCACGAGGCCGAAAAAGTTGGTTTCAAACTGAGCCTTTAGCTCCTCCATCGACAGCTCCTCGACTGGTCCAAAGAGGCCGTAGCCGGCGTTGTTTACAAGCACGTCTATTCTTCCATTCTCTTTCATTATCGTGTCGACTGCCTGCCTGACGGACTGGTCGCTTGTAACGTCCAACTGCAGAACGTGCAGCCGCGTCCCCTCTGCCTCTCTTTTGATCCTCTCGCCCTTGCGCACGTCCCTCATGGTTGCATACGTTTCAAAGCCGCTCCTTGCAAGCGCAAGCGCGGTTTCAAAACCGATGCCGCTAGAGCTCCCTGTGACGAGTGCAACCTTTTCCTCCTTCATGGCATCGTTAGCGCAAAGGCAGTACTTAACGATGGCAGTAGCTGCCGGGCTACCGGTGCTGCGCCACTTACTGCTGCATCAGAGGACGAAGTATTCTGCCTGCGGGTGGTGAACCACTATGGCTGCCGTGGACTGGTCGGGCACTATCTGCCCCGACTCGGTCAGCGTCATGCCCGACTTGTCCGGCTCGATCAGCTGCCAGACTAGCCGGTGCTGCATCACGTCGGGGCAGCTAGGGTAGCCCCAGCTGTAGCGCAGGCCCCTCTTTTCTCCGATGCCAAGCTCCATGCGTATGCGGGCGTTGACCCACTCTGCCATCGCCTCGGCAGTCTCGACGGCAAGCCCGTGCAAATAGTAGGCGTCTGCGTAGCGGTCCTCTCTGCTGTTCCACTTCTCGATAACTTCTGTGGCCTTGGCGCCGACCGTGACAGCCTGGAAGGCCACCACGTCGTCTGCACCGAAATAGTCTGTCAGGCACAGGTGCTTTTCTCTGGAAGACCTTGGGAACTCGAACACTACTTGTTGTTGCTCTCCGCCGCCAGGCGCGTCTACCGCCAGCCTGCCCACCGGCCCGCCCTCTCCTGGCGCCAGATTGTGGCAGCGGAAGTACCCATAGACTGCCTGCGGCTCGAACAGCTGCTCGTCGAGCACCCTCTGCGTCCACTCTGCGAACAGCTTTTCCGGGTCGTGCTCGCCGGCGCTCTTGCCCCTGACCCCCCACTGGAGCACAAATAGCGACTTTTTGCTGATGTGCTTCCAGACCTCGCGCAGATCCAGGTCTTTTGGCCCAAGCCTCACCGGCCTGCCTATGTGCGGAGGCACCGGCGGCGTGACCGGCGAAATTCCGCTGTGGGGCAGCAGCTGCTGATCCGCAGCGGCTGCGGCAGGAACGTTCTCCTTCTCTGTCCACTTTTCCAGCCTGCTCCTCCAGTCGGCCACGAATTTCTCACGCTCCTGCTGCTGAGGCGACGTGAGCATGTTCATCGCCTTGAGGCCGTCAAACGCGGTCTTGCAGTAGAACACTCCTGGAGAGTAGATGCCTCCCTCCTTTGCTATCCTGTTGATATAGTTGCTGTTTATCGCCGCGCCCCCGCACAGAACCGGGACGCCGAGGTTGTTGCTGCGGGCGTGCTCCACGAAATACTGCATCTGCTTTGACGTTGAGACGAGGAGGGCCGAGAGCCCGACAGCGTCCGGCCTGACCTCTTCTATCTTTTCCAGTATCTTTTGCAGCGGCACCTGCTTGCCAAGGTCGTAGACGGTGTAGCCGTTGTTTGCAAATATCGTCTTGACCAGGTTCTTGCCGATGTCGTGCACGTCGCCATACACTGTGCACAGCACGAGCTTGCCCTTGCTGACGCCCTCCTGCTTGATGAGGTATTTTTCAAGCTCTGCGACTGCGGCCTTCATGCACTCGGCCGATTTCAGGACAAATGGCAGTATCAGCTCGCCTGCTCCAAACCTGTCGCCGACCTCCTTCATGGCCGGTAGCAGCACTTCGTTGAGCGTCTGGACCGCAGCTTCGTGCGCCTGCTCTTTTGTCGCGCCCTCTATCCTGCCTTCGCGTACGGCAGAGCCGGGTATCCTGCTTGCTATTGCCTGCACGACGTCTGCTTCTGTGCCCTCTTTCAGCCTGTTCACTATGCGGAAGTGGCATTTTTTGTCCGGATCCCATGAAGGGTCGACTTCGACGCGCCTGCCCGTACCACTCTGCTGCGCCGCCTTGGTCTTTTCAAAGTAGGCGATGAGGTCTGCCAGCGCGCCGGGATGCCTGTTGAATATGAGGTCTTCTGCCAGCTTTTTCTGCTCGTCGTCGATGGCCGGATACGCAATGATGTCGCGGGGGTTGATTATGACGGTGTCAAGCCCCGCCTTGATCGCATGGTACAAAAACACGGAATTGACCACCTTGCGAGCGGCGGGGGGCAGGCCAAAGCTGACGTTTGAGAGGCCGAGCGTGGTAAACGAGTCTGGGAACCTCTGTTTCACGAGCCTTATTCCCTCAAGCGTGTGCTTGGCCGAGTCAGCAAACTCGGCCTCCCCTGTCGCAAGGGTGAACGTGAGGACGTCGAATATGAACTGCCACGGCTCCAGGCCGTATTTCTTGGCGCCCGTGTCAAACAGCAGCTGCGCAGTCTCTACTTTTTCCTGAGCAGTCTTGGCCATCCCGCCCGGCCCGATGCACATGGCGACTGCAGGCAGGCCGTATCTGGCCATCAGGGGGGCAAGCGCATGGAACCTGCTTCCGTCGCCTTCGAGGTTGATAGAGTTGATTATCGGCCTGCCAGGTATCTGCTCAACTGCCGCCTCTATCACCTTGGGGTCGGTCGAGTCTATGACGAGGGGCGCCTCTACCTCCAGGCTCAGGCGCTTGACCAGCTTTCTCATGAATTCCAGCTCGTCGGAGCGTTCCGTGGTTGCGACGCACACATCCAAGCAGTGCGCCCCGTCTTCCACCTGCGCCCTTGCAAGCTCGACAAGCCCGTCCAGGTCGTCGTTGAGGACGAGCTCTTTGGCCTTTTTAGAGCCCTGCGTGTTCAGCCGCTCGCCTATTATCAGTGGCGGGGGCTCCTGCCTTATGTCGACTGCCTTTAGGGCAGAGCTGACCCTGGGCGTCTTTCTGCTCTTTTCTCCTCCTCCTGCTGCCGCCGTCGTTGAGCCTGATGATGGCACTAGATGTTCAACTCCCGACTGCTATAATATTACTATAGCTATGTGCTAGCTGTCGACGACCTTTCTCAGCCGGGCAATGTGCGCCGGCGTCGTCCCGCAGCAGCCGCCTATCATCCGGACGTTCGGGTAATTTCTCACAAACTCGGCCATCTTCTCTGCGATCTCGTCTGGCCCCATCCTGTATATCGCCTTGCCGCCCTCGTTGTGGGGCATCCCTGCGTTTGGCATCACAAGTATAGGCAGCTCCTGCTGCTCTGCAAGCCACCTCACCGACGGCGCCATCTCCACCGGCCCTGTCGAGCAGTTGAGCCCGAAAAAGTCGATGCCCATGCCGCTCACCGTCGTGTAGGCGGCCTGCACGCTTGTCCCAAGCAGCATCTTGCCGTACTGGTCAAGTGTCACGTTTGCTATCACCGGCACCTTTTTGCCTGTCTTTTCCATGGCCTGGTGGCACCCCTCTATCGCCAGCTTGACCTCAAGAATGTCCTGGCTCGTCTCTATCAGCAGGGCGTCGACTCCGCCCAGTATGAGGCCCTCTGCCTGCAGCGCAAACGCCTGTCGTATCTCGTCGAGGGGCTTTTGGCCGAGGTCCGGGTCGTTTGAGCTTGGCAGAAAGCCGGTCGGCCCCATCGAGCCTATGACGTACCTGTTGTCTCCAAACTCGTCTGCGACCTCCCTTGCAAGCTGCGCCGCCTTTCTGTTGAATTCGACTGTGTCCTTGCCGTAGCCGTACTCGTCCAGCTTTAGCTTGTTAGAGCCAAACGTGTTTGTCTCGATGCAGTCTGCCCCCGCCTCCAGGTAACTCCTGTGTATGCTTTTTATCCAGTCCGGCCGGGTCAGGATGAGGCCGTCGTTAAAGCCGTCCTTGCCGTCGGGGAAATCCTCTGGCCTGGGGTTCCGCTTTTGTATCTCGGTGCCCATGGCGCCGTCGAACAGAAGGACGCGCCTTTTGGCGGCCTCGACAAAAGGCTCTTTCACGCCATTAAATGGGCACGTTCAAGTTTAATACCTTTGTATGACTGGCGTGTGAAATTCTCTTGACACTGCGCTTCTAAACCGTACGCGCCGACCGCGGAGACTAGATATGATGAGCGCAATAGTCCAAGAGGCGCCCTCCACCGGGACGGTAGCGATACCGCAAAAGGAGCAGGCAACAACAATAACCGTGGGCAACAGCACGATACAGCCACACGTCCTCCTTGTTGGCAAGAAATACGCGGTGGACTATATTGCGCCTGCGCTCTTTCGGCTCGGCCAGTTTGGCGAGCTGCTCATCAGGGCAAAAGGCAGCCTCAGCATAGTGACCGCAGTCAACGTCGCCGAGATGGTCAAAAGGGACGTCCCCGGCCTTGAAACGAGGCCGATAAGGGTAGGGACAGAAGAGATATTGATCGACGGCACTACGCGCCGCGTCTCGTTCATAGAGATACACCTTGCCAAGCCCGTCCCACAGGCCCGGCTGCCCGTCGCTGTAAAGGCAGCAGACATTGATGTCGTCGTCGCCACAGCAGCACCTGCGACAGTCTGGCCAGAACCCGCAGCGGTAGTAGCGGCTGCTCTCGCAGAGCCGCCGGCATCATTACCCTTGCCGCTGCCTTCGCCGGCAGAAAAACTGGCAGAGGCTGCTGCAAAATCAAAGAGGATAAGGAAAAAGGCTTCTTCGTCTGCCACTACTACTACTGCTGCCGCAAAGAAAAAGACGGCCGCTGCAGCAACGACTAGGAAAAGGGCGACACGCAAAAAGGCGTCGCCATCATCATCGTCCTCTTCCACCTGAACCCTGTCTGCATAACGCTCAATAGGTAAAATCTGCTATGTACCATGTGGAGACCGGCAGCACAGGCGCACCCCTGCACCCTTTTGCAAAGATGGCGATGACCTATATGGGCCTGATGGCCGCAGTCGCCGTGCTGAGCCTCATCTTTTATTCTGTCAGCGTGCTGGATGGGATAAAAGGCCCCCTCACGCAGCTGGCCGGCGCAAGCTATGCCGCCATGATCATAGTACCGGCACTTGCCATCGCAGGATTGGCAAAGGGCCTGAGGATAGGGGCGTATCTGGCGTTTGCCGCCCTTGCCCTCTCTGTGCTGATCCTGCTGGCGTTTACCTGGAACCCTGACATCAGGTGGAACGTCCTGATCCCTGTCCTTGTGCCGCACGCTGCTGTCGGCGCGCTGCTTGCCAGGTCGCTTCCCACTCTGCGGACCCTATTTGACCCTGCCGCCGCCAAACACTGAAAGTATGCTGGTACCAATCATGCCTGCCGTGTATGCGTTCTGAAGCTCGGCAAACCCCGGCACGAAATGGAGCGCAAAGAACGCGCCAAGCCCGGCTATCGAGCCGTACTCGGTTATCTTTTTCAGCGTGGTCCTTTCGCTGTTAAAGGGCGCGAGCATCATGCCAAAGATCCACGTGCCAAAGAGCCATATCATCACCCTCGTGGCGACCAGCTGCGGCGCCGTGAACGCCACTGCCAGGTACATACCGGTCACTATCAGGTCTGCCTTCATCATGTTGGCAAACACCTTGTTGAACGACTTGATCCTGACGACGTACCTGCCAAACACTATGCCCATGAGCGCGATTGCGGCGGCGCTCCCGCCCACGTAGGCGGCGTCAGGCCCGCAAGTAAATAGCGTGCCGGGGTTGACGTTCCCGCAAAAGACCTGTGTCGCCACGGTGGCCATGAGGAACGTCTTGGCTATCATGCTGGCCGCAAATATGAGCGCCTTGTGGTCCGCCTCTATGGGCCTGGTCCTTGGCGACGTGGGCATGGCATGATCTCTCTCTCGTTTCTTGTGTGCCTGCGACGGCTACTTAAGGCTATGGAGAAGCGCGCGACATGGTCCTTGGGAACAGCACCGTGTCTTTGATGTCCTGCACGTCTGTTATCCACCGCACCAGGCGCTCTATGCCAAGGCCAAAGCCGCCGTGGGGGACAGAGCCGTACCTGCGCAGGTCAAGGTACCACTCGTAAGCGTTTGGGTCGAGGCCCTCCTTTTGCATCCTGGCGGTGATGGAATTGATGTCGTCCTCCCTCTGCCCGCCCGAAGTTATCTCGCCAAACCCCCTTGGCGCAAGCATGTCCGCCGTCAGGCCGAGTCCCGGCCTGTCAGGGTCTTCCTTTACGTAGAACGGCTTGACTGCAAGCGGGTAGCCGACCACGAAAATAGGCCTGTCCGCGTCCTTTGTCAGTTCGCGCTCTGATTCTATCGACAGGTCGTCTCCAAACTCGATTGCGCGCTTGGCGCCGTCTTCATGCACCACTGATTGGAAGCCCCTTGCCCGCAGAATCTCGATGGCCTTGCCGTAGGGCACGCGCTCAAACGGTGGCTCTACCTTTTTGAGGTCTGTCACGTCCCTCTTTAGGAAGGCGAGCTCTTCTGCCCTTTCTTTTATCGTGTTCTGTATCACGTACGACACCAGCTGCTCCTCTGCCTTCAGTATGTCGTCGAGCGTGAACCAGGGGGCCTCTGCCTCGAGGTGGGAAAACTCGGCAAGGTGCCTGACCGTCCTGGATTTTTCCGCCCTGAACGAGGGGGCGAGGCTCCAAACGGGGCCAAGCGAAAATATCATGGCTTCCAGGTACAGCTGGGCGGACTGCGACAGGTAGGCGTCCTCGTCAAAGTAGCGCAGCTTGAACAGTGTGGAGCCGCCCTCCACTGCCCCCTTGACTATGGTTGGCGCAGTCACTTCCATCCAGCCGTTTTGTACGAACCACTGCCTGCCATGCTGGAGGACCGACGCCCTGATCTTTGTTATGGCTATCATCCTGCGGGTCCTGAGCGCAAGGTGGCGCTTGTCCAGGAGCAGTTCGTCGCTCTGGTACTCGCCTATTGGGTATTCGGCTGCAATGTTGTATATTTTCAGATTGCTGCATTTTATCTCAAAGCCGCCTTCAGGCGCCCGTGCGTCCTGGCTCACGGTGCCGGTAACCTCTATCGAAGACTCTATTGTGAGGGGAGCGGCCTTGTCTGCGGACATGACGCACTGGATCACGCCTCCCCTGTCGTCGCGCAGGAGCACGAACGCGTTCTCTTTTTGCTTGCGCAGCCTGTGCACCCACCCGCGGACCGTAACTTCCTTGCCTGCAAGTTCCGGCGACTTGACCTCGTTTGCGCGCATGGCAGACTAGCTGACGTGCGCCAGATTATAAAAGCCTAAGTAAGTAGGTAACAAAAAACGTCCTTTTTTCGTGACTGCCCGCAGCAGGGGAGGACTTGCGACCAGAAAAGGGAAAGAAGCGGCGGTCAGGCGGTAAGCCTGCCTTCTCCTGCTGCCTTCCTTCCCCTGACAAAGAACGCCACCGCGACTCCTCCAAAGATCGCACCCAGCACCCCGATAAAGGCCCACATCTGGCCGGCGTCGATAGAGATCATGGAAGTGCCCGACCCTCCGTTTGGATTGTCCCGGGCAATCTCGACGCGCCTTGCCGCAAGTATGTTGTGCTCGTTGCACTCTGCCCTTGGGATGCTGTACTTTTCGCACTCGGCCAGCTGCTCGTCGGTTGCATCCGCAGTCGGGTTGCCCCCTACGCCGTACTGCGCATACGACGCCTGGATGATGGAGGGGCTGGCTGCAAGCAGCAGCGCAAAGAGCCCTGCCGCAAGGGTGGAAAGAGAAGAGGGAGCCATCTTCCTGCCGTTGTTGTTGCTGCCGCCGTGGTAGTGGTTGTTCCCGTTTTCGTAGTCCATGTGCAGGTTATCGCAGGCGCCCTGAATAACCCTGCGTTCCGGACAGTTCCAAGGCGGCCTGTCCTTGATCTAGAACAGACCCCCTTTCGCACCTGTACCTGGCGACGATATATGCGATAAAGCCGACCGCAAGCGAGCCGACAAGCGTCATGGCAGCCGCAAGGTCGGCTGAGGCGTGGGGCGCCCAGCCCATTCCGCCGTCGGCCACCTTTTGCCGCGACATGGCAAGCGACTCTTCAAGCGTGATCTGGCTGCTACTACTACTGCCGCTCTCCTGCGGGACGTTATTGTAATAGTCAGCCTGCAGCGGCGACGACGACGGGGACAGTGGCATAAAGGCATGTTCTGATGCCGCGTACTGGGACAGGAACACCGCCCCTGCCGCAAATACCCCCAGACCTGCAATCCCCGGCAACAGCATGATCCATAGCGGCTGCTGCCGCCGCCAAAGCCCCTCCTCCTCCTGTCCTTGCTCTGGCATTCTCTTCCTGTCTTTTGCATGCCCTGCCAAAGCCCCTCCTCCGCCTGCCTTCCACATCCTGCGGGCCTCAAGCCACAGGACAGCGGCAGCAGCGGCAGGCACTGCGACCCCGTAGGCGGTTATGCCGCTACTGCCGGCGTTGAATACGACATACAGCACCGCAACGGCAGAAAAGGCTGCGGCATAGAAGGCAAGCCTTGGCACAGAGAACCTGCCCACGCTGACGTACGCCTCAAGGGCCCTTGCCTTTTTCGCCTTCCTTGCCAGAGACACCCTGCCGTACCTGTCGCGGGTCACAAGGCCCATGGCTGCCAGCTTGTCCACCTGGTACTCGGCTACGCTCGGGCTGGAAAGCCCAAGGTCGCGCTGGATCTGCCGTATCCCGCTCGGCATCCCTGCTCCCCTCCGCTGCAAATAGAGATACACCTGCAGCGCCCTGCCTTGCAGCTCCTCTTCTCCGGCAGCCCCCGCCCCCTCTCTGTTAGCGTCCCCCTGCATGTGCCATACTAGGCGCAAGGGCGATTTAAGGAGCGCCCTTTACTGCATACCTGTTCTGATGTCAGAACACACGTTATATCCCCCCTGCGCGCAACCGTAAACCGTGGTCGGGAAGGACTGGGAGCGCCTCGAAAGGAAAAAGGTGTACGAGGCGCGGGACGGCAATACCGTCTACATGGAGCTCTACCAGGACAGGGTGAGGGCGCCAAGCGGAAAGGAATTGACATACACGTTCTACCATGCGACAGATGTCGCAATAGTCGTCCCATTCATCGACAAAAAGCGACTTGTGATGATCAGGCAGTATCGCTATCCGCTGGAAAAGGTGATGCTCGAGTTCCCTGCCGGCCACGTGGAGGAAGGAGAGAGCCCGCTTGTTACCGCCCGGCGGGAGCTGAAGGAGGAGACAGGCTATGCCGCAAAAAAGATAGAGCACGTCTATTCGTATCACCCGTCCGTCAGCAAGTCTAGGCAGGTGGTGCACGTCTTTAGGGCGACGGGGCTAGAGGATGGCGACACCCGGCACGACGCCACGGAGGAGATCAAGGTCGAGACGGTGAGCGTCGCGGCGCTCCGCAGGATGATAGGGGAGGGCAAGGTCGAAAACGCCGGAACGCTCATCGGGTACCTGCTGTGCTGTGCCGGCGGTGGCGGCGGTGGGGGAAAAATAAAGATAAGAAGCGGCAAGAGCCGCAGCAAGATAAAGAAGAAGGAAGGAAAAAGGAGTAGTAGGTAGACAGGCCATGAAAAAAAATGCCCCCGCAACAACGCACACTCATACTAACGACACCATGAAGGCAATGGTGCTGGACAGGCTTGCGCCAATAGAGACGCGGCCGCTGAGGTTTGCAGAAATCAAAAGGCCGCAGCCGAAAAAAAAGGGCGAACTTTTGATAGAGATAGAGGCATGTGGCGTGTGCCGGTCCAACCTGCACCTGATAGAGGGCGACTGGGAGCAGTACGGCTCGCCCTCAACCCTGCCGATAGTGCCGGGGCACGAGGTAGTCGGCGTGGTGAGGAGAAAGGCCGGAGGCGTCACGGCCACGACGGCGACAAGTGTGCGGGAAGGCGACAGGGTCGGCATACAGCCGCTCTACAGCTCGTGCCTGAAATGCGAGTACTGCATGTCCGGCAAGGAACACCTGTGCGACAGCGCCGAGATAACAGGCGAGTCTGTGCAGGGCGGCTATGCCGAATACATCGTTGCAGACGAAAGGTTCGTGACGCCGATCCCTGACAGCATCGACTCGGCGCACGCCGCCCCGCTGTTCTGCCCAGGCATAACCGCATACAAGGCCGTGCTGGCAAGCGAGCCGGCCCGGGGGCGCTCTGTTGGCATTTTCGGCGTCGGGGGCGTGGGGCACCTTGCCATCCAGATAGCCAAGATGTACGGTTCCCGCGTGGTGGGCGTCTCTCGCGCAAAGCGTCACCTTGACCTTGCCGTCCGGCTTGGAGCAGACAATGCTGTGGCGTACCAGGAGTCCCCTGAGCAGTTTATCAAGTCGCTAAAGAAGGAGGAAGGGGGGCGGCTGCTTGACAGCGCCATAGTGTTTGCGCCCTCTGAAGCTGCCATAGACGCGGCAGTCAAGTCCGTAAAAAAAGGCGGCACCGTGGTAGTGGGAGTCGTCGGCAACATACCGAGCTTCTCTGCATTTGAGGAAAAGACGATCAGGGGCACGGTCATCGGCTCCAGAAAGGACATGGCCGACCTGGTCAAGCTTGCCGCTGAAAAGCACCTGCAGGTGGTGATAGAGGAGCACAGGCTTTCGGAGGCAAACGACGTGCTTGCCCGGCTGAAAAAGTCAGAGGTAGAGGCACGGGCCGTCCTCGTCCCCTAGGACGGGAGCGGCGCTAGCAGAAGGATAAAGGCAAAGTAGACTGCCATGTTGGCCGCAGTTATCAGGCTGCCGACCTTGGCAAACTCGAAAAAGCTAAAGGCGCGCACGCCTCTGGACTCGGCGGCCTCGATGACTATGACGTTGCTTGCCGCGCCCAGGATCGTGAGGTTGCCTGCGATGGTGCTTGCCGCCGCCAGCATCATCCATTGCGCCACGTGCTGGCCGGTAAACCCTGCGTCGATCATCACAAAGTTGTACAGGGCGACGAAAGGCACGTTGCTCAGCACTTGGCTCAGAGACAGGCTTGCAGCGGCGATGATGCCAAGGCTCTGCGCCCTGTCCGACGGGTTGGGGTCGGGCAGCCATCCAGTTATCAGCGACACGGCCCCTGACGACCACATGGCCGAAGTCACGACAAACATGGCCCCGAAAAAGACGAGCACGGAATAGTCGACGCTCTTTAGGATCTGCGCGCGCTCGGTCGAGAGCGAGTACAGGGCGGCCGCTCCAAGCATCGCCACGACTGCAAGCCCGAGGTCTGCCACCCCCAGCATGTGCAGAACCTCTGAAACGACAAAACCTGCAAGGGTGGCAACCGTGATGTATATCGCAAGCCTGGTCTGGAACGAGTTTCTTACTGCTGCTGTTGCCGTTGTTGCCGCCGCCGTTTCTGTTGTCACCGCTTCTTTGCCGTCTCCTGCCGTCTCTTTGGAGGCAGCCCTATCAGGCGGCGGAGCCGCTGTAGCAAGCTCTTTTCTGAAGTACGCCTTTAGTATGATAAAAGTGACAAGCAGGTTTGCCGCAGTCGGCGCGCCCAGGTACGCAAGGAACGTGACAAACGGGAGCTTGATCCCGCTGTCTATTGCTATGAGCAGGTTCTGCGGGTTGCCTATGGGGGTGGCGACGCTGCCTACAGTGATGCCAAAGGCAAGCGCAAGCAGGAGCACCTGCGGCCTTATCCCTGAATGCCTGGCCACATAGACTGCAAGCGGTATCCCAAGGAGTGCTATCGTGTCGTTTACAAGAAAGGCGGCAAGGGCCCCCATGCCGACAACAAAGACCATCAGGAGCTGCGCCGGCGTCTTTGCCCTTGCCAGCATCTTTGCCGCCACAAGCTGGAGCACGCCTGCCCTTTCAAGTGCCGACACAAGGCTGAACATGCCAAACAGAAAGGCGATTACCTGGAGGTTGACTGCGGCAAACGCGTCGGGCACGCTTGTGACCTGCAGGCCGATCATGAGGGCGGCGCCTGCCGTCATGGCCACCCATATCGGGACGCCAAAGCGCCGCCGCCCGATTATCAGGACATAGACTAGGACAAACACTGCAAGGGCAGCATACTCTAACATGGGGGTGGCAGCACAAGAGGGGCCGCCGGCCGGGGCTTTATTCATTGTGCTACTTGCTTTTTGTCCTCCTCCCCCCCCCTTCTACATGCATTTGGCCTGCCATGCGAATGCATTTTCTCTCTTACTCTGCACAGTCTAAAAACTTGGGCTGTACGTGCTGCACGTTAGCGTCATAATTAATGGATGGAGAACCGGCCTCCCGGAAGCGTAATCTATCACAATCCTGCCGATGCCGGTTCCATCTGTGTCGCAACAGGAGATTGTATCAGAATTTCCCTCTGCTACGGTTTTAAACGATAGGACCGGATATTTGCTAGATTGTGGAAGGCAGGACTGGCCCTGGGAATAGTCGCGGCGGCTATATTCGTGCCTGCCCTGATCTGGAACAATAACAATAATGTTGATGATGATGATAATAATAGCAACAGCCACGGCCCGCAGCAGGCCGTGTCAGGCGGCTCATCTTCTTCTCCTCCTCAACCGCCGCCCTCTTCATCAACATCTGGCGGGGGAAAGCCGCAAGAACAACAACCTGCCGCAGGCCCCTCAAAGGTGGACCACGACAAGATGGGGATATTCTTCCCGCTCTTTATGCCGCCTGGCAAGATATGGGATGAAATGCTGCAGTACCGCAACGAGCACCCTACCGTCCCGTGGATGGTCGCAATAAACCCGGACAACGGGCCGGGCAGGGCGCCGCAAAAGATCTACTCTGAAAACATCGAATACATGAAGCAGCACGACATCCGGGTGCTCGGCTACGTGTCGACCTTCTGGGCCGGCCAGCCGATAGAGCAGGCCAAGCACGACATCAAAGCCTATAAGGACTTTTACGATCTCGACGGCATATTCCTCGACGAGATGTCAAACGACGCCAACTATGTCAACTATTACCGTCAGCTTGCGGCGTACGCCAAGTCGCTTGGGCTGAACTACGTGGTGGGCAACACTGGCACCGACGCAGCGCCGGCGTACGTGGGAGTGGTGGACAACATCGTGATATCGGAAGGGTACGGCGTGCCGGACCTGAGCCGGCTGGCGGGCTGGCACGTCGAGCACGACAAGAGCAACTTTTCCTACATCGCCCACACCCAGACCACGATCGACAGGTCGTACGTCGCGACGTCGAAGGATTTCGTCTCCTACATCTTTATCACCGACGACTATATGCCAAACCCGTACGACGAGTTCCCTTCCCACTTTGACGAGCTCCTGCAGTTGCTCGACCCGGGCAGCAATGGCCGCCTGCACAACGTGGTCGTCAAGAGCGTCAACCTGTCAAACAGCCAGCCCGTCAACGGCACACTAAAGATATCGCAGGGCAGCAGCGTCGAGGCAAGCGGCCTTGGGTGGATAACCCACGTGGGGAAGGAGGGCGACACCTACACGGTGACTGCCCACGACAACCGCAACTATGTCTTTTACCACTGGGAAGACGGCAGCAGGTCAAAGCAGAGGACAGTCAAGCTGGGCGATA
>NZ_JBBIHK010000037.1:0-18856 GCF_037447015.1 Nitrososphaera sp.
ATGGGCTGTTTACACGGTGGTGAAATGAAATTTGCCAAAGTTCAGTTCCTATATCGTTAGCGAGCTCCTCTCCGATTATCTTTATGCGCTCATCTTCAGTGGACATTACCTCCAGCAACTCTTCAGGCTTTAGAGATGTATCTGTGGAGATAGACAGTTTGTCTGAATGTCTTGCATCTTCGGCCCGTTCCAATAGATATTGCTGAAAGGTATTTCCAGTATAAAAAGCCTCTAAGACAAGTGAATACATCCTCGTTGAGCGCTCCACTGTCACAGTCCTGCTGAATAAGCATTAGGATATGCGATTTTTATACTCACAGAATCATGCAGAGCCTCCCTCTGTTCCGCTTTGAATAAAGAGATTGAGGAAACCCGTACGAATGGCGAAACTGGAGGAAGCCGAATTGACATTCTTGTTGAGAGGGCACCAAGAATCTTGCCGTGGCCTTGATAATCATATTCTACGCTGGTAACTCTGCGGCTGATTTACCACATTTTCCCTCGTAATATCACTAGTGATCCGCCGAAGAATCACCAGTGTCCTTATCCACTCCCCTCCTCCCACCCGCCATCCAAGCGGCAAACGAGCCGCAGACGTTGTTGCAGTATGGAGGTTTGGACGCTGTTAAATTCGTGACTGATCGCCAGCTCTTTATGAAAAGAAAGAGAACGTGAAATCCGCCGCCTTGATGCTTCTTTGAAGGCATTTTCAGCAAATAGGATAAGGGGCGTCCGGAAAACAATGCAGAATGGTCTACCGCTGTACGTTGCCCCGGCTCGCTCTGCTGTCAGGACAAAAACTTCAGATAATGCGACGTACCCGTTGGCGCGGCCGGCAGTTGTTTGTCGCTCCAGCATATCGTTCTACTTGGCTAGCCTGCCGTAGAACTGCCCGGCGTACATGAAAAAGTCTCGCCAAGGCTTCACGGTGCTTCAAGCGGCAGTTTGGCGCATCTTAAGTGGTGCCTCTCTCTCTATTTACCATTTTGATTGCTCTTCTGAATCTCTGAATGAAGGGCAATCGCACTTCATGCACGGTTCTGGGTATTCAGGGTCGGAATTCCACTCGTGAGCCTCTCTATCATGTCTGCATTCACAGACACTGCTCATGCATGATTATGGGCAGGCCACGTTATTTCCTTTTCTGTAAAGGTTCTGCCAGACTAGCAGCTGATGGGACATCTTCTCCAGGTTGCGCTACCCTCCGCAGATTTGGCAGCACATCATCATAAAAAGCGTAATTTCATGTAGATGAACCCCTTTCCGACTTGCCTGCAGGAGGTGCTACTGCTGCTGCAAAGTTGTCGCTGGGCGCCATATCCTGTATCCCTCTGCTGTGACTCGCTCGACCAATGCGAATGCTGTACAGAACAAGAAGAACAGAAACGACACAATGCATTGCATTGCAATGCAACCCCGACCTTTATTAGACAACTGCCAGATACTCACATACACACACATGCGAGCCCCAATGCCGCCGTCTTTTGACAGGCCGGGCCAGTTTGCCGCGCTCGGCCAGATTGCAACGTCCCTTCTGGACGCCTATCTGGACGGGATCCGGCTTGCAAACGCCTACCAGGGGATTTATGAAAAGGCGTTCAGGCGCGCCGTTGACGAGGAGAGGGAGCAGGCAATCGAGCTCACGATGGGGGGCGGAGGCAAAGGGACGGCTGTTGCGCCCGGCAACGTGATCGAATCGACGTACAACAGGTGGCTGAAAAATTCAGACGACGAGCTTGAAACAGAGCTAAAGTCAGAGCGGTTCGCATCGACGCTCTGGCAATACGCAAAAGACCTTCTGGAACTGCGCTCTCTCATGAGGAAGGCTGGCTATCCTGTAAGTCACCTGGACAGGATGTTTGACTTTTACGTGCGAAGCCACATGGTCCTCTCCCTGGTGCCAAAGGAATACCATCTGGCCCCCTTTGACGTGGTGCACAGGAATGGAAAGACAAGGCTGCTCCATTACCGCGCGCCAGAGCGCGCCGACGGCAGCAGCAGCGGCGGCAAAGCCGAAGGAGACTCTCGCATCGCCAAAAAGCGCCGCCCCCTCCTCATCATCTACGCTCCAATCAACACCTTCCACATCCTGGACCTCAACCCGAAAAGGAGCGTGGTGAGGAACCTGCTTGCGTCAGGCGGCCTGGACGTATACATGCTCGACTGGGGGTACCCCGACTGGAACGACGACGCCCTGTCGCTGGACGATTATCTTGGGTATGTCATAGAGGCAGTCAACGTCATAAAAAGTGAATCGGGGTCTGACAGGGTGTCGATCCTTGGCTACTGCTGGGGAGGCATTGTGGCCCTCATCTACGCTGCGCTGTTCAACGACAGCGTCCGAAACCTGGCGCTGATGGCGACGCCAGTGGATTCTGGCAAGGACAGGACCATACTCGCCAGCTGGGCAAGGGCGGGAGACGTTGACGCGCTGATGGACGAGTTTGGACACATGGACGGGCAGGTGCTCGACCTGGCGTTTCTCATGCGAAACCCTCTCAGGTACGGGTTTGACAAGTACATGCGGTTTTTGCAAAGGTCGTACGATGCCGAGTTTGTCGACACCTTTGTCGACGTTGAAAGGTGGCTGTACGATACTCCGCCGATCCCCGGCAGGCTTTACCGGCAGATCATAAACGACTGTTACAAGAGCAACCTTCTTGCGCTGAACCAGCTGGAGGTCACGACGGCAAGCGACGACGACGGCAGCAGGAAGCGCAGGGTCGACCTTGGAAAGGTGTCTGCGCCGCTGCTGACCATAGTCGCAGAAAAAGACGACCTCGTTTCCCCCGAAGCCTCGACCTCTGTAAACTATTATGTCTCGAGCAAGGACAAGTCGGTGCTGCAAAGTCCGGGCGGGCACGTGGCGCTGTGCATCGGCGCCGGGGCGCACAAGAAGCTGTGGCCGCAGGTGGCAGACTGGTTCCTCTCGCACTGAAAGAAAAAGGCATCTTCTACAGGGGCGCACCCATCTCCTGCTCGTCTATCAGACCCTGTAGGATCCGGGCCTTGACTTCGTCCATGTCCATGTTTGAGCGGAGGTATTTGTTCAGGTCTGACGGGGCGAGTATGCCGACCATTTTCCTGTCTGCGTTCATCACTATCAGGTGCCTTACCTTGTTGGCAAGCATGAGGTCGGCAGCCGTTTCAACGGTTGCGCGCGGATCTATGGTCGCTATCGGGAAGGACATGATTTCGTTTGCCCTTTTTTCCTTGCTGCTTATGCCCTGCGCGCACACCCTGTGCACCAGGTCGCGCTCGGTGATTATTCCAAGGGGCTCCACCTCCACCTGGTTTTTCTTGTCCACGACGATTACAGAGCTTATTCTCTTGTCCTGCATCTTTTTGGCAGCCTCGTATGCGGTTTCAAGCAGGTCGATTGTTTCCACCTTGGTAGACATTATTGCTTCAACAGAATTTTCCACGGATCAACTATGAGGCGATCTTGTTATTTTGTTTTTCCTGATCGCTGCTGATGCGGGCCGGCCGGCCGAGCGGATCAAAAGCAGGCTATCTGGACCTGCTCATGATGACTATCTGACGACCAGCACGGGGCATGACGCGTACATCAGGACTGCGGAGGCGACGCTTCCGAGGTATAGCCTTTCAATGCCCGGCCTGCCTTTAGATCCGATCACTATCAGCTCCATCTTTTGCTCGTCAGCATATCTGGTTATTTCGTATTGCACAGGACCTGATGTTTCGGTCCACTCTGTCTTTACCTTGACGTTGTTCTCGCCTGCTTTTCTTTTGATGCCTTCAAACCATTTGCCCGTTTGTTCCTGAATGCGCCTGCGGTACTCTTCTTCCAATCCTGTGCCGGGATGGTTTCTCTCGTCGTTGAAAGTGAACGGCACGACGACATGCAGGACCGTCAGCTCGGATCCGTACTTGCTTGCAAGCGAGATGGCAACGTCTGCGGCATTCATGGACTGCTCAGAGCCGTCGATGGCTGCAAGGATCCTCTTGAACATGATGTGCAAACGAAAGGAAGGCGGCGGCACTTTGTTTTAAGACATCTGTTTGTTTTGCATTGCACTGCATACATATTTCTTAAAGGGCTAGTCGCTGCAGCGGGAGGCATTGGTCGGCAGCAGCAACAGCAGCAACAATGACAATAACAATAACAAAAGCGGCAAGCCCATCACAAAGATACTCGTCCCGGTGGACGGCTCGGAAACGTCCATGCGGGCCGCCAGCCTGGCTGTGGACGTGGCCGGAAAATACGGCGCGCAGATCATCGTGTTGCACGTGATAAACATCGATCAATACCTGCAGTCGATTGGAGCCTACCGCCTGTCATATCCAGACCCGATAAAGAAAAGGATCGAAAAAGCCAGGGGCGAGGCGGCCAGGTGGTTTGGCGAAATTGAGCGCAATGCGGAACAGAATAAAGTTCCTGTAACCTTTCAAGTCATCGACACGCCGCTTTCGGTCGTAGCGGCGATAGTGAACTATGCAGAAAGCGAGAAGGCCGACCTGATAGTGATAGGCACGAGGGGGCGCTCTGGCTTTGCAAAACTCCTCCTTGGCAGCGTGGCGTCGGGCGTGGTCACGTACGCGCCGTGCCATGTCATGGTGGCAAAGAGGTGAGCAGAGAAGGGCGATGAGGAGCACCGTGCTTTCCAAAAAGCAGCTTTCGCTGCTCATAGATGACTGCATACAGGACGTCAAGGGCAACGGCGGCATCAAGGTCCAGTCGCTTGGGAACCTGTTCCGGACCGTCGGGATGATAAACAAGGACAATACGATAGTGGCGCTCTCCTCGCCCCTGACGTCCGCAGGCATGGTCCTGACCTGGTTTGGGATCTCTGGCGTGATGTCCATGCTGACCCCAGACGTCAGGCAGAAATACGAAAAGATGCTCGACCTGTCGTCAAAGGAGCTGGCCGAGCTGCTTGCGATGCTGAAGGAGGAATTGTGCGAAAGGAGACAAGAGCGCGCGGCAAAGGTGATAGAGATAATAGCGCGGCTAGATGCGCTGTGGATAAAGCTCGACGAAGAGATAAGCCTGCTCAAGACGCACTCTGCTGAAAGCGAGACCTAGAGGCTCCTGATTATGTTGGAGGTCGTCTTCACCTTGGCGCCATAGACGTTTTTCATGTACTCCAGGCCGGAGACGTGATCATGTTCTGTGAACGCGTCGACCCCGTCCTCTGCCACCACGATGTCCAAGTTCCGCACGAACGCGTCGTATGCCGTATGCCTGTCGCAGATGTTTGTGTGCAGGCCGGTTATCACCACCGCGTTGGCTCCCTTGCCTCCATAGACCCCTTTTAGCGCCCTGTCAAGGCCGGTGCCGTCAAACGCACTGTAGGCCCTCTTTGGGATGACGTAATCGACCCTATCGTCGGGCCTGAGTTCCTCTATCGTCTGCGCGCCTTTCGTGCCCTTCATCGCATGTGGGCCCCACAGCTTCATCTCGTAGGTGTCTATCGGCAGGTGCTCGTCGTTGCAAAAGAACACCGGCACTCCCTTTTCGTGAGCCGCCGCGACGAGCCGGCGGATGTTGGGTATCACCCTTGCGGCTCTGGCGCACTTTAGCTTCCCGTACACAAAGTCGTTGAGCATGTCGACTACGAGGATAGCATAGCGAGCCTGTTCTTTACGGGACTGCCTGGCCATTTTTTCGTCTTCCTCCCCGCACATCCATTGGACGGCAATCAATATACAGGTTTGCGCCGGCGGCCTGCTGCCTCCTCCTTCTCCTCATGACCTGTGCTGGAACTCCCTGGCGACCCTTTCCAGCCTGTCGCTGAACAGGACTGGAAACGACGCTACTGTCAGGTCAATGTCTGTAAATTCAGCAGGCAGGGTTCTGACCTGCTGCCTGTGCAGGTTCTGCACTGCCTGCAAAGAAGGGATGTCGCGCACAAGCCTGCCGTTTTCGACGTACTTTTTCAGCAGGGGGAAAGACCCTTCCGGGGCAGGCTCGTCTTCAAATGCCACCAGGTCTGACCGGATGGCAAGGCCACCTTTTTCGATTGTGCGGTGTACCTGCCTTGGCCCGGGGTAGGTCTTTTTGCCCGGGCTTGTCTTGAGCTTGTACAGCACTTTTTCTCCTTCTCCTCCTCCTGCTCCCTTTAGCTTGACTGCGACGAGCTTGTAGACGCCGTTCATGGCAGGGTCGTCGCGGGAGGTGACAAGCTCTGTCCCGACCCCGAATACGTCGATAGGCGCTCCCCTTTCGACCAGCTCTTTGATGATGTGCTCGTCAAGGTCGCCGCTTGCCATTATCCTGGCGCCCCGGTATCCGGCGTCGTCGAGTATCTTGCGCGAGCGGGTGCTCAGCTCATAGAGATCTCCGCTGTCAAGCCTTATGCCGCCGATGGGCAAGCCTGAGCTGACTATTTTTTCCACAGCCTTCAAGGTGTCGTACGTGTCGACGAGCAAAAAGCTGTTTGGGAACACCTTTGAAAACTCGGTAAAGGACTCTAGCTCGCTCTCAAAGTTCATCACAAACGAGTGGGCCATCGTGCCAAAGGCAGGGATGCCGAGCCTTTCTGCGGCAAGCGTGTTTGAAGTCCCCGTGCAGCCCCCGATAAAACTTGCGCGGGCAGCCAAAAGGGCGGCCTGCGGGCCGTGGGCCCGCCTGAAGCCAAACTCTACGACCTGCCTCCCCTTTGCGGCGTTTACGATGCGCGACGCCTTTGTGGCTATCAGGCTCTGGAAGTTCATCATAGACAGCACGTACGTCTCTAGCAGCTGGGCCTCGATTATCGGGGCCTCGACGCGGATAAAGGGCTCGTTTGGGAACATGACGGTCCCCTCGTCCGCCGCCCATACGTCACCTGTGAATTCAAAGTTCTCCAGATACCCAAAGAAATCATCGCTGACTGGCTTGAAGGCAGGAAGCGATTTCAAATAAGAAACCTGCTCCTCTGTGAACCGGAGGTTCAGGACATAGTGCAGGGCCTGCTCAAGCCCTGCCGAGACCATGTACGACCTGTTGCGCGGGAGCCGGCGCACGAACGCTTCGAAAACTCCCCTGCGCGCTGCCTGCCCCGACTCAAGGTAGGCGGCTGCCATGGTGAGCTCGTACAGGTCGGTTGCAAGGGCAAGGTCGCCAGATACATCCAGGCCGCGCGGCTCCATCTCGTACCAGGGGATGGAAAAGTTGCATATTAAACAAGACGGTTCTGCTGCAATTCACTGCAATGCAGGGCATTCTGCCAACATATAGCGTAAATATGCCCGGTTGCAGCATTGGGAAAAAAGCAGAGGGCGGCATATATGTGTGCGTGCGTGTGCATGCGGGCTTCAGAGACGAGGAGCTCATCCATTGAACAAAAAGAACATCCTTTCCACATGGGAAAGACGGCAGCGATGGTGGAGGTGGAGGAGGCATCATCATCATGAAACGCCATAAAGAAAATGCTGACGAAGGCCCGGTTCCCTCCGTCTTTAGGGACAGGCGCCAGGCCGGTGCCATCCTGGCAAAAAAGCTGCAGGAGAGGTACAGGTTTGCTGAAAAGCCCCTGGTGCTTGCAATCCCGCGGGGAGGCGTGGTGACAGGCGACGAGATAGCGTCCCGGCTCGGGGCAGATCTCGACGTGATCGTTTCAAAAAAGGTGGGAGCACCCGGCAACCCCGAGCTTGCCGTGGGCGCAGTCATGCACGACGGCAGCTTCTTTCCAAACACGGGCATAATCGAGGTGCTCCGGGTCCCGCAGGCATACATAACGCAGCAGATAGCAGAGAAAAAGATAGAGATAGAGCGGCGCCTTGCCAAGTTCAGGGGCGGCAAAGACTATAGCCTTGAAGGCAGGACAGTCATCCTGACAGACGACGGCGTGGCCACGGGCGCGACCGTTTTTGCGGCGATCAACTGGCTCAAGACACAAAAAGTGAAAAAGCTGGTGGTGGCGATGCCCGTGGGGCCTGCTGACACCCTTGAGAGGATCAGGCAGATCGTGGACGAGCTGGTGGTCATACACGCGCCGGAAGACTTTGCGGCGGTGGGCGTCTTTTACGAGGAGTTTGCACAGGTCAGCGACGACGAGGTGGTGGAGATAATGGGCAGGTGGCGCCAGCGCCCCGGGCTGTCTTGACCTTTACGCTTTCCTCGTGCCCTTGATCCTTTTATGGTGCCCTGTTTCTGGGGACGGGACCTGCGTGTTGCCGGCCTTCTTTGTCGGCCTTGCCTCCTCGTCAAGCTCCATGTCCTTTGCCTCCTCGGCTCCGATGTGAAACTCGCGCTTTTTTTCCATGCCTGCCCTGATCGTGGAGGAGGGTCTATTTATCGTGCAGGAATTCATTGCAATGCAATACAATGCAATGCAAAGATAAATCCCGGTCTGCCCTACATGCAGGCTGTAGGTAGTAGGACATGGAGCTAGCGACCGTCAAGATACAGCCCCCAGAGGGGGCGCAGCTGGTGCTTGCGCAGAGCCACTTTATCAAGACCGTAGAAGACGTGTACGAGTGCATGGTCAACTGCGTCCCCGGAATCCGGTTCGGCCTGGCGTTTTCCGAGGCGTCCGGACCCTGCCTGGTGAGGTGCGCCGGCAACGACGCCGAACTGGAAAAGCTTGCGGCCGACTATGCGTACAGCATCGGCGCCGGCCACGGGCTCGTCATCCTGATGAAAAACGCGTTCCCGATAAACGTCCTCCCGCGCCTGAAGGAGGTTCCGGAACTGGTGAACGTGTTCTGCGCAACTGCCAACCCGGTCGAAGTCATACTCGCAGAGACGGCACAGGGCAGGGCGATCCTCGGCGTCGTCGACGGCTTGCGGCCAAAAGGGATCGAGGACAAAAGAGACGCAGAGGAGCGCAAGCAGTTCCTAAGGAACATCGGCTACAAGATGTCTTAGGAACCAGTCCCTTGCAAGCCGGGCTACCTCGTCAAGCTTACCGGGCTCTTCAAAGAGGTGGCTGGCGCCGGGCACTATGACAAGCTTGCATTCTGCCTTTTTCATTTTTGCCATGGCGTCCCTGTTCATTTCTATCACCGGCTCGTCCCGACTGCCGACAATCAGGAGCGTCGGAGCCTTTACCTTTCCAAGCGCGCCCTCTGCAAGGTCGGGCCGGCCTCCACGTGACACAACCGCCTTTACGTAAGAGGGGCGCTCGGCCGCAGCCACAAGCGCTGCCGCAGCGCCCGTGCTTGCCCCGAAATATCCTATTGCAAGGTCTTTTACTGCCTGATTGTTTTCAGCTACGAGCCAGTCAGTCACGCCTGCGAGCCTGCGCGCCAAAAGCCCGATGTCAAACCTCAGGTGCATCGTGTAGGCGTCGACCGCCTCCTCCTCTGCGGTCAAAAGGTCAAAGAGGAGCGTCGCCAGGCCGGCCTGATAGAGCACCTCGGATACCTGCCTGTTCCGGGGGCTGAACCTGCTGCTCCCGCTCCCGTGGGCAAACACGACTATCCCTCTTGGCGGTGGACGGGGCGGCGGCAGGAAAAGGTTCCCCTCGAGCACCACGCCGTCGCCAGCTGCAATTTTGACTGTTTGCTGCATCGCCTGTGACGGCAGTTAGTTGGTCGGGCCTGCGTAAAAACCCGAGTGTATGCTCTGCAATGCACTGTATGCCCGGCCCTCAAATATGGACGGACGGGTAACCAACGACCATATGGCATCTGAAAAGCCAGAAAAGAAAAGAGAGCTGCCAGTGCCTGTCCGCTTTGACGCCTGGTTTGAGGACATGAGACGGAACATCGAGCAGGAGATGGAGAGGGCCTTTTCGCTCCCATGGCCCCCTGCGCTAGAGATGAGGTTTCCACGGATGGCCTTTGCGTCCTGGCCGCAAATCAGGGCCCCGCTGTGCGATGTCGTAGACAGGGGAGACAGGTACGAGATGAGCATGGAGGTGCCGGGCATCGAAAAAGAAGAGGTTGACGTAAAGGCGGGAAGGCATTTTGTAGAAGTGTCTGCGCAGCAGTCGGAGAAGAAGGAGGAGAAGGGCAAGAACTACCTGTACAACGAGCGGTCCTACCGGTCGTTCTACCGCAGGGTGCCCCTCCCTGAAGAGGTGGTGCCTTCCAGAGTCGAAGCCAAACTCGTCAACGGCATACTGAACATAAGCGTACCCAAAAAGACGGTGGCAAAGGCCGAAGAAGAGTCAAAAGTGGAGGTCAAATAAGGACATGACCACCAAGGAAAAGATGATCAGCGTCGAGTCCATAATGACCCACCTGCCGCTTGAGACTGCCGCCCAGTCAAAGAGCGTCCACGACGTTGCCATGCAGATGAACAGCGCAAACAAGGGCTCCGTAATAATCGTAGACGACAAGGACCGGCCGCTGGGCATAATCACGGAAAGGGACATTGTAAGAAAGGTGGTTGCGCAGGGCAAGGATGCCAGCAGGGTAACGGCGGGGGAGGTAATGTCCAAGCCACTCATAAGCGTCGACCCAGAGGTCAACATATACGACGCCGCGCTTGTGATGACCAAATACAGGATAAGGAGGCTTCCTGCCGTGAGGGACAACGAACTGCTTGGAATAGTCACGGCAACCGACTTTGCCCGGCACCTGTACGAAAACAACAAAAAGGACCCTATGCTCCAGGCAATGTCCCGGTTTGTGCTGATAGAGCACGCCTGACTTACACGCTCGCTCAACGGACAACGAGGACGGGGCATCCTGCATGCGACGCCACGCCAGAGGCGACGCTGCCGAGGAGGCGCTTCTTCAGCCCGGTCCGGCCTTTCGTGCCCATCACTATGAGGTCGATGCCATGCTCCCTGGCATACTGCACGATTGTGTCGGCCACCGATGCAACGTTAAAGAGCGTTTCTGACTCGACCTGTATCCCTTTTTCGCTAGCCATCTCATTCACCTGGCTGTACCACAGCTCTGCATGCCTCCCTGCCTCCTCAAGGTAGGGAGTCAGGATGTCTATGCCGCTCTTGTGTTCCATGTATGGCAGCGTTGCCACCGCATGGATGCAAACAACCTTGGCGCCTGTCATGGCTGCAAGGTTTATCGCGTACCCTGCCGCAGACAGGGAATAGTCTGAACCGTCAAGCGGGACCAGTATCTTTTTGATCCCTGTGGCTTCAGTGATACCTGGAGTAGTCATGCCAGACTCCTTTCAAAGAAGGAAGGCGGCCCTCGCCGGATCTCTTGCCGTCACAATGCATTCCCTCCGCTCCCCTGTCTTTTTGCAGGCCGTGATGACCGCCATGACTGCATCAGAAAGCCGGATATCATGCTGCGTTATGACGACAGGCGGGCTCGTAGGCTCGCCAACTACCAGCTGCTGAAGAAGATACATAGAGCTGCTGTATACAGACATGCATTAATGCGCGGGGTATGCAGTGCATTGCATTGCAAAGAAGTAAGTACGCTTTTTAGAGGAAAATTTACTTACTGCTCTGATGTTTCGCCTATCTCTTTTTTCTGCATTTGCCTGCAGCTCTCATCATCAGTTTCTTGGCCACGTCGTGACTGCTGACCTTTCTGGCAACCATGCTTTCAATGTCCTTTTGAACCTTGATCTTCTCCATCTTCCTGGCCAACTCTTTTCTCATTTCCTCTTCAATGATCTTCTCGACTTCGTTCAGGGCCATCGTCCTTTCTCTCTGCGCCAGCTCTCCGCTCGCCTCAAGATGCCTGCGGTGCTCCTCGATGGACCTGGCCAGCTCGGCCACCCCCTTGCCCGAGGTGGCAGTCACCTTTACCACCCTTGGAACCCAGCTGCCGTAGTGGCCGGTCTCTAGCATGTGGCGCAGGCTGGTTGCAGTCCTGTCGGCCCCTGCCAGGTCGGACTTGTTGACTACAATGATGTCGCCTATCTCCATCAGGCCGGCTTTCATGGCCTGTATGATGTCCCCGCTTTCTGGCTGGACTACCACGACCGTGGTGTGCACAGTCCTAGAGATGTCAGTCTGCGTCTGGCCTGCGCCGACAGTCTCTATGATTATGCAATCCGCACCTGCGGCGTCCATTATCTTGATGGCGTCGCAGGCAGCCCGCGGTATCCCTCCCGGGCTTGCGCGGGATGCCATGCTCCTGATGAATATGCCCCGGTCTCTGGAGGCTTCTCGCATCCTCACCCTGTTCCCCATGAATGCCCCGCCAGAGGAGGCAGAGGAGGGATCGATGGCGATTATGCCCACTGTCTTCCCGCCCCCGCTGCCTTCCTTGCGCAATTGCAGGGCCAGCCTCTCTATCAGGGTGCTTTTCCCGCACCCCGGCGGGCCCGTGACGCCGATCACATGGGCCCTGCCGGTGCGGTGCAGGACCGAATTCACTATTTCACGCGCCCTGTCAGAAGAGTTTTCGGCCTCGCTTATCAGCCTGGCCAGCCTTGCCCTCCCCTTTCCCTCAAAGGGATTCCTTTTCTTTTTCCGGCCAGGCCGCACTGCTGCTGGCGTTTCTGTTGCGCCCATGAGAGCCACGATGGTTCCGGGCAGCAAGTACGCGATAATAAAGCAGACGTAGGAGAGTGTTCTGCTCTGGAAGAATGCGCAGCAGAACACATCGATGCTTTTTCTCCTCCGTGCAGGGCGCCTTGCGAAACTTACTTTAGCAAGTTTTGCACGGATATATGCCTGTCACGCAAAAATGTTCTGCTCCAAGCTCGCCGACGCTTTTAACGTCCTTGCGCACGTCAGGGACGATTCCATCATGGCAATCTCGGGCTTTAACATGGCCACCACCCCGGAATACCTGATACTGGAGCTTTACAGGCGATATTCTGAAACAGGCCATCCGTGCAACATTTTCATAATTTCAGACACGCTGCCGGCGATGCCGGGGAGGGGCCTTGATTACGTCGCGCAAAAAGTGTACGAGGATAAAGATCAAAAGTTCCTGCGCGGGATCCTCGTGCCCTTCCTCGGCTTTTCCCCCTGGCTCCAAAAGCTGACGTCTGAGGACAGGATAGAGTCCTACGGCTGGCCCATAGGCATCACTGCCTACTGGTTCCGTGAAGTGGCGTCCGGGAGGCCCGGGCTTTTGACCAAGATCGGCCTTGACACGTTCCTTGACCCAAGGAACGAAGGGGCCGCCCTGAACGGCAGGGCGCAAGCTGCAACGTCGTGCAAAGTCGGCGTCATCGACATCGACGGCGAGGAGCATCTTCTCTACAGGGCCCCCAAGCCCAACTATGCGCTGATCAGGGCGACGACGGCAGATGAGAGCGGCAACCTGTCGATGGAAGACGAGGGGACGAGGGGGACCGTCTTTAGCATCGCCCAGGCCACCAAGGCCCGGCCAAACCCCGGGATCGTGATCGCCCAGGTCAGGTGGCTCGCCAGGGCCGGGACGATAAACCCCCGGGACGTGGACGTCCCCAGCCCGCTCGTGGATTACATGGCAGTCGCCCCTAGGCAATACCACTGGCAGACAGGCACCATCGAGTACGACCCGCGCATCTCGTACAAGGTGGTCCCGCCGATAAGCCACGACCCTGCAGCCGATAGCAGCAGCTTTGGCATCAGGCCGCCTGCGATGGCTGAAAAGGTGATTGCCAGAAGGGTGGTCCTCGAGCTGGCCCGGCTGGCTGTGGAAAAGAAGGGTCCTGTCCTGGCCAACCTGGGCATAGGGATCCCTGCCTTTGTGTCTGCGGTTGCAACCGAGGAGAACGTGACCGAGTACATACAGACCGTGCTTGAATCGGGCATCTGGGGCGGGCTGGCCCTTTCCGGCCCCGACTTTGGGCTTGCGATAAGCCCGTTTGCGCTTTCGACGATCCCGGACATGTTCTCCAACTTTGAAGGCGGGATAATCGATGCCGCCTCCCTGGGATTCCTGCAGGTCGACAGGGAAGGGAACGTGAATCCGTCCATGCTGCCCGACAGGATATTTGGGCCCGGCGGCTTTCCTGTAATAGCCGGCGGGGCGCCCCGGACCTATTTTGCAGGCGCTTTTACGGCAGGAGGGGGCCAGTTTGCCGTTGGAAACGGCAGGCTGCAGATAGTGCGCGAAGGGACGGTGCAAAAGTTCGTCGATAAAGTGCACAGGGTGGTCTTTAGCGGCCGCCAGGCAATCAAGTACGGGCACGAGATCCTCTACATCACAGAGAGGGCAGTCTTTTCACTGACGGAGAAGAAAGGGATAACACTCGAAGAGGTGGCCCCCGGCGTCGACATCGACAGGGACATAAGGCGAATGATGGGCTTTGAACTCCGCACAAGCCCAAAGATAAAAGAAATGGATTCCCGGCTCTTTGGAGAAGGGAGGATGGGCCTGAAAGAAGAGATGGAAAATTCCGTCCTCAAGAGGAGCGGCAGCTAATGGACGCAGGTAAAAAAAGTTAGCTCCTCTCATTCAAAAGTAACGAGAACGTCCCCGCTCTTGACAAGCTGCCCCTTTGTGACCCTGACCTCCCTGACCTTTCCCCTTGCCGGCGCCTTGATCTGATTTTCCATCTTCATCGCCTCCAGGACGACAAGGGTCTGCCCCCGGGCCACCTCGCTTCCAGCGGCAACTGCGACGTCGGCTATCTGGCCGCTTATGGGTGCCCGCACCTCCCTGACCATCCATTCGTCCTCAGAACTTTTGGATACGAGGTAGGCCACGCCGCTTATTATCATCAGCGAAGGCTCTCCCTCCTCGTAAAAGTCCAGGAAAAACTGCTTTCCGTCTATCGTGATGGAGCGTATGTCGCCGCCGCTGCCGGTATCTCCATTTTCTCCTTCTCGTTCTTCGACTTTCAGGTCGACCTGCCTCCCATTCACCACTGCCCTGTTTCCGGTTACCTCCACGGCGTACGCCTTTCCGTTGACCTGTAGTACCTTCATCTTGACTGCCACCTGCTGCTGCCGCCGTGGAGGTAACCTCGCTGGATGGCATCGTGCGCCTGCACTATGCCGTCGAACCTGCTTGCAAGCCAGGGATCGCTTGCCCTCTCTTCTTTCTTCTGGAACCGGATCCTCTTTCTTGGAAGAAGCTGGGACAGTATCGCCGCAGCCTCTTCACCGTCTCTTGGAGAAAAGTACTCTAGCCCGTCAACAAAGGAGGTGTCGTATTCGCCGCTGATGAACCGGGGATCCCTCAGCGCAGACAGGTGGAAAGGTATGGTCGTCGGCACTCCCGAGATCCTGAATGATGCCAGCGCGCTGATCATCTTTTCTATCGCCCCGGCCCGGTCTTTTGCAGAGCAGATCAGCTTGGCCACAAGCGAGTCGTAAAAGGGCGGTATAGAGTATCCGGCGTACAGGGCAGTGTCGACCCTGACGTCTGCCCCTGCTGTCACGCTGCCGCCGGCGGCCGGAGGCGGAGGCAGGAATCTTGTCACCCTGCCCGGAGAGGGGGCAAAATTCAGTGGGTGCTCTGCGTTTATTCTGCATTCTATCGCATGCCCCCGGGGCCGTATGTCATCCTGCTTTACGCTCAGCCCCTCCCCAAGGGCAATCCGGAGCTGCTGCCCGACAATGTCTATGCCGGTGACCTGCTCGGTTATCGGGTGCTCCACCTGGATGCGTGAGTTTACCTCCATAAAGTAGAACCTTCCTCCCTTGAACAGGAATTCGACTGTGCCTGCGCTGGTGTATCCCACTTTCTCCATTATCTTGATTGCAGTTCCTGCCATCTGCTCCCGCAGGCCGGCTGTCAGCGCAGGCGAAGGCGTCTCTTCTATCAATTTCTGGTGCCGCCTCTGGATGGAGCATTCCCTCTCACCAAGGTGCACGAGGTTTGAGCCGTCGCCTAGCACCTGCACCTCGATGTGGCGGGGGTTCTCCAGGTACTTTTCGACGTATATCCTGCCGGCGCCAAAGCTCATCAATGCCTCGTTTGCCGACGAGGCAAAAGCGCTGCCAATCTCCTCCTGCGACCTCACCACGCGGAGGCCCCTGCCGCCGCCCCCCTTTACCGCCTTTAGCATGACGGGGTAGCCTATCGACGCTGCAAGCTGGGCGGCGTCATCCTCAGCGCGCACCTCTCTTCCGGGGAGGATGGGCGCGACTGCTGACGCGACCTCTCTTGCCTTTGCCTTGTCGCCGGAAAGCATCAGGGTGGCAGGCGACGGCCCCACAAAGACGAGCCCTTCATCCTCGCACATCCGGGCAAACTCATAGTTTTCGGCAAGGAACCCGTAGCCGGGGTGCACCAGCTCGCAGCCGAGCTTTTTTGCCGCGGCGACGATCCTGTCCATCCGGAGATAGCTCTCTGAAGGCAGGCTGCCGCCTATTCCTATCGTCTCCTTGCAATATTTCAGGTGGAGCGAGGACGCGTCGGCGTCAGAGTATATGCCGCACGGCTCTATGCCGAGCGCAGAGCACGTCCTTGCAACCCTCACTGCAATCTCGCCCCTGTTTGCAATGAGGATCTTCTTTCCTGCCAAGCGCAGACCATCCACGGCGCAATTCTTCTTAAGACTTTTGGAGGGTGGACGAAACTGGAACCCGGCGTAAATGAAAAGAAAGATGCCGCACCGCCGCCGTAAAAGGGATTTCGCTTTTCATAGATGCCCTGTTCTCTGCAGCAGGTCGTCGTGCTGCCACTCTCTCTCTCTCTCTCTCTTTCACATTTGCCGGCTGCCTGCAATCTAGACCGGGATGTTGCCGTGCTTTCGCCTCGGCCTTTCGACCCTCTTCCTGTAGATTGCTTCAAGCGCAGAGATCAGGCGCGGCCGGGTCTCCTTTGGCTCGATGACTGCGTCTATGTAGCCTTTTGCCGCGGCTATGTAGGGGTTGGCAAACCGCTCCCTATAGTCCTGCACAAGCTCTTCCCTTTTTTCGGCCGGGTTTGCCGCGGCCGAGATCTCTTTTCTAAAAATTATGTTGCAGGCGCCCTCCGGCCCCATGACCGCAATTTCGGCCGTCGGCCACGCCAGGTTATAGTCGGCGCCTATGTGCTTGCTGTTCATGACGCAGTAGGCGCCGCCGTACGCCTTTCTAGTTATGACCGTGAGCTTTGGCACCGTGGCCTCTGAAAACGCGTAGAGCAGCTTGGCGCCGTGCCTGATTATCCCGCCCCACTCCTGGCCTGTCCCGGGGAGGAAGCCGGGCACGTCGACAAACGCCACCAGGGGGATGTTGAAGCAGTCGCAGAACCTGACAAAGCGGGCGGCCTTGTCGCACGAGTCGATGTCGAGCACGCCGGCCAGGACCTCGGGGTTGTTTGCCACAATGCCGACAGGGCTCCCGTTCAGCCTCGCAAACCCGACTGTGACGTTCTTGGCCCAGTGCTTCTGGACTTCAAGAAAATCGCCTTCGTCCACGACCTTTCTTATCACGGCGCCGTTCATGTCGTACGGCCTGTTCGGGCTTGGGGGGAGGACCGAGTCAAGCCCTGGATCCTGGCGGCCGGGGCTGTCCCTTGGGGAGGACAGGCGCGGAGGGTCTTCGAGGTTGTTTGCCGGAAGAAAGGAGAGGAGCCTCCTCAGTATCGAAAAGCAGTCCTGCTCGTCCTCGGCCAAAAAGTGGGCGACGCCGCTTCTGGCGTTGTGGACCTCGGCGCCGCCGAGCTCGCCAAAACTCACGTTCTCCTTTGTCACCTCCCTGACCACGTCCGGTCCCGTGACGAACATGAACGCAGACCTTGTCATGATCACAAAGTCGGTGATGGCCGGCGAGTAGACGGCCCCGCCTGCGCACGGGCCCATTATCAGCGAGATCTGCGGCACGACGCCGGACGCAGCGACGTTTCTGTGAAAGATCTCTGCGTACCCTGCCAGGCTCGTCACTCCCTCCTGTATGCGCGCCCCTCCAGAGTCGTTTATCCCGATGATGGGGACGCCCTGCTTCAGGGCGAGATCCATTATCTTGCAGACCTTGCCGGCAAAAGCCAGTCCCAGCGAGCCGCCAAGGACCGTAAAGTCGTGCGCAAAACAGTACGCCAGGCGGCCGTCCACCTTGCCGTAGCCGGTGACCACGCCATCGCCCAGGATTTTCTTCTGCTCCATGCCAAACTCGTGGCAGTCGTGGAGCACAAACTGGTCAATCTCTACGAACGTCCCGGGGTCAAACAGCGAATCGAGCCTCTCAAAGGCCGTCATCTTGTTCTTGTCCTTCTGCTCTTTCTGCTTGTCCTTGCCGCCGCCCAGCAGGTGCTCGCTCCTCTTTTTCTCGAGATCGGTAAAATCCACGGAGAATAGAAGGGGGCTCACGTCGGTAAAAAGTTTTCAAGTAATCTGTGGCAAGCCCCCGGCCAGATGGCCCGGGATCTTGGGCAGCGCATACATTCTCTCTCTACTGGTCCATAAGGTGGCCTGGTTGCAGGCGCAAAATCGGCGGCAGGCTCTAGCCGCGCGCAGATGCATGCACAGCCTTCCTTCTTATTCTTCTGCTGCTGCGCGCCAGCAAGCGTTTTTGCAGAAGCTCACGCTGCAAATGGTACAGTGACCTTGATCGCTTGTGTCGAAACGTCAATGTCTGCCTTGACCTGGGCGTGCTCTTCAAAGATCCTTTTCAGTACGTGCTTGACGATGAGGGCCGAGCCTGAATCAAGTTGAATTTCGCTCTGGTACGTTATCTTGCCCTCGCCAAGCGTGACGTGATATGTTGGAGCAAGCGGCCTTGCGACTTCTTCGAGGGTCGAAAGCAAAGAGTAGAGGTTATTGCTTTCATGCCTGTTTTTTGCTGCCTGCTTCAACAAATCAAAGAACACGTCGCCAAGGACTGCATGCACAGGCGCCTTTGCGCCGTCCAGCTTGACATGACCTCTGGATCTCATTGCTAAATAGGACACGATCCTGAATTTAAGATTTCACCATTCTGCGCTACACTTTCCAGAGCTTTGCCAATAAACAGCCTGGTTCTGCAATAAAGACAGGTGAAAATCATATGTATGTACTGTCCAACCCGCAGCGAATGGCACGGCCATGGCAGGACGTTTTTTGTCAGCTGCTATATAGTAGTCTGGCAGGGCCTGTGCATATTACTTGGTACAAACGCGCTAGTACCCCGCAAAGTCCTCGGTGCGGATGGCCTGCACTGGCACTCCCATCTTCAAAAGGGTGCTC
>NZ_JBBIHK010000038.1:0-17880 GCF_037447015.1 Nitrososphaera sp.
ATGGACAGAGATTCTGGCAACAAACATGGACATTAACTCTGGCACTCTACACTTAATCATAGATACAAGAGGGTCAGGCACACTTGCAAAGGGAGCGGTGCAGACCGATTCGTCATACAGAAAGCGCCACTCGCTTATCGGAACAACATCTACGGCATCGAAAGTCAGGATTGGTGAGGAAAGCGCATTTCTGATTTCAGGGTCACTGTCGATCATCTTCTCCAGCGCAGGATCCAGCGTCCGTATTATGCCTCCTGCGCTATTGATGTCCGTTTCCACCAGAACTTCAGAATTGGAAATGGTTGCAACCGACGCGATGATTGGTTTGTCGATATCTAGCAGGTTCTTCCAGCCCACGTTGACAAGAAAAGCGCTACTGTCGCCTTCTTTTGCTGCTGATGCCACGTTTGTGATAGTCATGTTTGTCACCTGCAGTTTCACACCAATGACTAAGGAGGAGGCATCTGCATCTTTTTTCCATACCCTTTCTGCGAAGGAGAATGTGGCAGATTCTACGCGCGCACCAGATCCAGCTTTTGCCAATTTGTCGTTAAGAGATTGAACTATTGTTTCTGCAACCTTGGACGAGTCATCAGGGCCGCCACCATTTCCAGCAAAATCGATGAAAGAGCGGGTTATCTCTCCGCCTTCTTGTGAAATTGCCTCCTCTATCCTCTGGGTTATAGAGCTGCCGGGATCGGCCTTTACCTTGATCAGGATTGATGATTGCATAAGCTCTACTACGGCACGGTCTTCTTTTGGAAGCAATACCGCAAAGAGCTCGGCCGCCTTGACGGCTACCGGAGCGCCCAAGGCTGCCAAGGCCACCACCATGACGATACCCGCCATCAGACATGCCATGCGGTCGAGCATAACTCACTCTGCGCTCCATTGATCCTTGATACTCGTGATATTAAAAGGACGGCGGCAATGACCACATAGTATACAATGTCATAGGTCATCATGGATGTGAGTTTATTCTGTTCTCCCACTCTATCATGTAATATGCTTGGCCGTTATGGACGAATACGAAATAATTGTCGCGCAGATCTGTTCCGAGGCTGTCAAAGCCAAACCATCGCCCTCGCCAAAGCCTGAAAGCGCGCCAAAGCGTGTGGTCATCGGAGCATACTTGTTCGGGATAGCGTTTGTCATATCTCCAACGTTGTTAATGTATACTATGTGCTGTCTGATGTACTTGGTATCAGGATTAATGCAGCGATAACAAACATGTCACTTCTCCAGCCGGAATCTATAAAAAATGTGCATGTCTACGAGCCCGGGTGACTTGTCACACTCGATCAAGCCGCAAGTTCAAGATGTCTGGATCAGGCTATGCTTTCAAACAAAGAAGCCTCTATCGACACTACAGGTTCACAGCAGGTCGCTAGCGATTTCAGGGAGAAACAGAATCAGCAGCGGCTATGGTTTGATTGCATCTCATTGTGCAACAAAATCATCAAAAGACAATAATTTTAGAAAAGAAAGAAAAAAAGAGGGTTTAGGCCCTTCTTGCCCACGCAGTCACCGTTATGGTGCTTATCGCAGCGCCCACTGCTCCGGTCATCGCCGCAAAGACGATGCTTGGGTCCACCATCAGCGTCGGGATCCACTCTACGAGCGCCTTGCCTATCACTGGCGATGCGAGGAACGCAAAAAAGCCCACGACAAAGCCGACTGCCGCAAATATCCCGATTATCCCTGCACGAGATGCCATGTTTCTCTCCATCCACTCCTTTTTGTTTACTGTTGCTGGCTGCCCTCCGCAGCGTAGCCGGACGACGATGACGAGGGGATTGAGGGGAACCTGTCGTTCACCTTCTGCTCCGCCACCGCCGACGCTTCCATCATTATCTGGTCGATGTCGCCGCCATAGCCGGTGTTGACGTCTATGCCCACACCCCCGCCCTGGAGCGAGTCCATCATTATGCCGTTGAGCAGGTTCTGCATGTTGCCTATCTCAGCGTCCGCGCCTGGCACAAAGCGCCCGAGGCTCGACTTTAATCCCTTTATCGAGGTCATCGCCGGGCCCAGAGCCACCATCGCGTCTCCGAGGTCGTGTATCGTCCCAAGTCTCATGGATACCTGTTCAAGCGCCATCTTGGCCTGCGAGAGTGTCTTGGAAATCTTGCGGACCTCCGCAAGTTCGTTTGAGAGCACCTTTGCAGTGTCGGCGTCGTGCCTCTGCATCGCGTCCACGACGCGCCTGAAAAGCGAGGCGTCCCTCTCGTTCAGCTTGGCGATCATTGTGTCTAATTTTGATGTCTGCAGCTGGAGTTTGTTGACTGCGGTCTCGATCCTCGGCTTTAGCGGCCCCTGCGGTCTCAGGGTCTCCTTCAGCTTCTCGCCAGCCGAGGCTCGGCTCTGGTTGCTCCAGTTCTTGTCGAAGCCAGTCATGGCAACGCATGATGCTTTTCGTTATTAATTTCGGGTGTATAATCCGGTAAACAAGCGGGTTAGCTATCGCGCAGGGCAGTTGAGGCGCCTGCGGCATCGACGTAAAAAACAGAAAAAAGCTGCAAAGGCAGCCTCCCTTTCTCTTTCTTTTTTACTTCAGAGGGAGCTTTAGCACCGGCTTCATGGCGACAGAGCCCCATGCGCCCATGCCGCGGCCGCTGCCGCCACCGCTACCACCACCGGCAGCTTGCTCCGCCGGGCCGGTTATCTGGCTCACCGAGATGTCGGTGGGAGCCATCGGCGGCCACAGCAGGGCGCAGTACTCGCCTGCGCTGCCAGCCTTGTCGAGGCTTGCCATCTCCATGTTCTCCTTCTTAAAGCCGGCGGCCGCCAGCCTGTCCTTGACCGGCTCTAGCAGGTTGCGCTGGCCGTGGACTATGAGGTAGACCTTTTTCGTGCCGTCTATGTTGTTGTTTTGCTGCGACGATGATGATGACATGTTGCTATGGCCTTTCTCTCGTCGGGCGGCTACTTTAATAGTGCTGCCCCTAGCGCATGCCAAAGCGCGACGTCGCGCTCACCCCGTTATCTGCGGTCACCACTGCCACGTACGAGCCGCCTGACAGGTCGAGCTCCGGGAAAAAGTGCGCCTTCTCTCCCGGCTCCAGCCTGTCAAGCACGTCGGCCGGCGCCAGCTTGATGCCGCCGGGATTGTTAAGGTACTGGACATGCACGTTTGTGAGCGGCAGCCTGCCCGTGTTTTCCACGGTCACCCGCGTAGAGAGCATATGATGCCGCCCGTGTACCTGCCAGCGCCCTCCTCGGCGAGCAGCGCGCTGACCCGCACGTCATAATCCTTTTTGCCATCGGCAGAGACGGACAACATCACCACTACTACTGCTGCCGCGACTGCCGCTGCGGCAATCGCTATCATCGCTATTATTGAAAGGCGGCCAGGCTGCATGCTTCTTTGCAGCCAGCGGTCATTGCTTGCAGAAGCAGCAGAGGCATATATTATTATAAACCCGTCAGCGCCTCTGCAAAAAAGCAGTGGCAGCCGCAACAATAGCCTCCGACTCGCACATGGCGATGGTGCTCCCAGACGACATCGGCAGCCGCATCGCCGATTTCGTGGCAGGCAGGAGCGGGTTCCCGTTCATCGCCGGGGACGAAACGATGTGCCTGATGTACATCTATGGCAAGAGCGCGGGAGTCAGGCCCGAGCAGGTGCAGCAGGTCGCGGACCTGGCGCAGCGCACGGCCGGCCAGATGGCAATCGACATAGACGGCTACCTCAACGGCCCTGCAGGCAGGCTCGACACTGAATACATCAGGAGCAAGTACCTCAACAGGGAGCTCCAGCTTTCGGTGGAGGGCAGGCAGGGCAGGCTCGCAGGAGACCCTTCGATACTGTCGGACTGCTTTGCGCAGCATGTAGCATACCACAGGCAGGAATACTTTTTCGGCCTGTACGGGCCGCTGAAGGAAGGCGAGCTCACCCGCGACGTAAGGCCGGCGCTCCTGGGCAGGATGGTCATGGTGTGCTACAACAAAAAGAACGAGCAGGAGCTCGGGCCGGGCCGCCGCCACCACCACCCGCTCATACCCGTGTACGTGTGGTTTGGGCAAAAGTAAAGTAATAAAATGCGGAAAATCCCCACTCTTTTTCAAGCGAGCGCGCATATACAACGTGTCGGCCCCTCCACCACACCCTTTCACTCCCAGCAATAGCAACAAGGATGATGACGGCAGCAACCCGCAGCAGCAAAAACCGCCTCTCCCCCCAATCGTGCGGTTCTCCGAGTTCCTGGGCATGGGGTACTTTGGCGACGAGCGGCAGCATGTGATAGCCCCCATATTTGACTCGAGGCACAACGCGGAAAAGGGCTGGACGAGGGTGATGGGTCAGGAAGGCGGCCGGGGGCAGCAGGGCAGCGGCAACAGCAGCAACAACAATAATGGCAGGATCTTTCACGCTATTTTTGTCGAGCACCCGTCCAAGTACGAGTTTATTGCCTACCCGCTAGAGATGGACGCAGGCAGAATAAACTATGTGTTGTACAGGTCGTTTTCGAGCCTGTCGAGCCTGCGCACGTTCAAAGAGACGTACGGCGGCCGCACGTTCATCAAGTTCGGCTGGCATGACCTGACCAGGCCGTCCAAGTTCGACGTGATGCCAAGCTACGCCCACGTCGACGCAGTCGAATTCCTGAAAGTCGAAGAGGTAAAGCAGGGGACGCTTGCAGACAGGATAAGAAAGAACGAGCTGTTGTAGAGAAAAATAAAAAGAAAAAAGAAGATGGGGATTTCTTTTACCGCTTTTCCCTTTCTTTTCTTCTTCTTTCCTTATCTAGTGCCCCCTCCTGCCGACGGCGACGACGATGATGGTGACGGTGGTGGTGACATCGTGTCGTCGATGTAGAAGGTTATGCTCACGTTTGCCGAGACCTGCTGCTGGCCGGGCAGGAGCTGCGTGCCGCCGGCTGCTGATTCTGCCAGCCCAAGGCCCCTTGAGAATATCGGGAACTGCAGGTCGTTTACCGTGACCGACTGCACCCCGGTTATGCTGGTGCCCAGCGCGCCTGCGGCAATGTCAGCCCTGTGCCTTGCGTTGGCGATTGCCTCTCCCACCAGCGTGTCGCGGATCTGCTGCTGGCGCTCGTCGGAGATGAAAAAGAGCACGCCGTTCACCTCGTTTGCCCCTGCGCCTACCGCCGCGTCTATCACCTCGCCGGCCGATATCGTGCCGTTCACGTCAAGGGTGACGCTCAGCGTGTTTGTCACCCTGTAGCCCGCTATCTCCTGGCCAGGCTGGCACTCCGGGGGCAGGGGGTAGATCTCGCACATCCTGCTGTCAACGCCTTCCGGCGTCTTGGCCTTGTATACCGGGTAGAGGTTGTAGCTGCTCGTGCCCATCTGCTCGCGGGGCACGCCCAAGTCTTCGAGGGCCGCGGTGAGGTTCCCCATCAGCCTTGCGTTGGCAGACACTGCGTCCCGCGCCGACGTGCTGTTGGTAGTCACGCCGGCAGTCACCATGAACTTGTCAGGCTGCACCTGCGTCAACGCCATGCCGGAGGTGGAAAGCGTCGACATCTTGGTCATGTTGTTGTTGCCAGTCCAGCCGCCGGTCTGGTTGCCACTGCGCACCTGTTGCTGTTGTGCCGTCGCGTCTTGCACCAGCGACGACGGTATAAGCTGGTTTGTGGAAAAAGCGGCCGCCAAAAGCCCTGCCGCAATTATGCCTGCGAGCAGGACGGCCTTTTGTACGGGATTTCCATTTGACATCAGATAACTCGTAGGGAATTATGATAGGTAAGCCTACCGCCTACAAAGGATTCTGCAATGCGCTTGTTGGTTCACATAAATGGGCGCATCCGTGGCATGAGGGCAAGAATCCGCAGAAGAATGGTTAGGCCCTGCCCGGCAGCGCGCACACGTGTGTGTATGCACAGCCGGGCAGGAGGTGATTCGACTTGCTGCTGGTGTTGTTTCTCCACTGTCCGTCTCGTTCGTTCGTAGATGCCAATGCCATACTTCCTTGGAGCGGAAATTAGGCATGCCTAATTAGGTCAGCCTAATATTTAAACGCTCATTTGATTCTAGAACAGGATAAAGTCGCCAGGTCCGGTATAATGTTACATGGGATGGCAGGCGGCGATGGGGCAGAGAGAGATAGATGCAAGGCAGCCGGGGGCAGCAGCCAGCAATAACAGCAGCCGTGTTCAGCCGGCTGCTGCAGTAGCATCAGCAGCAGCGATAGGCAGGGTGAACGAAAACGTGGCCCCCACGCCGTTTTCGTTGTTCCTGGCCCATATCCTTCCCCCGTGCGCTTCGACAAGCTTTTTGCACAGGTAAAGCCCGAGGCCCGTCCCCTTGAGCTCGACGGCCGACTTGGACGCAAACTTGGTAAAGAGCCTGCCTGCAATCGAGCTGTCTATCCCAGTCCCGGTGTCCGAAACGTCGATCCTGACAAAACCACCGCCCTCTCCTCCTCCTTCTTCGGTCAGGCTCACCGTTATGGTGCCTTTTTTCGTGAACTTGAACGCGTTGTCCAGCAGGTTGAACAGCACCTCCATCACCCTCTCCTTGTCGATTGCCAGCGCCAGCGCCTTTTTTTCTTTCAGGTGCGATTTCACCACGACCTCCACGTCGGGGTTGCTATCGCGGCCAAACATCTGCCTGGTGCCCGCCGCTTCCTGCACGACTGCAACAATGTCCACGTTCTCCTTTCGGAGCTGCAGGGTGTTGCTGTCAAGCCTGCTTATGTCGAGGATCTGGTTTGTCAGCCTGTTCAGCCTGCTGGCGTTTCGCAGGATCATGGCGATCTTTTCGTCGGCCACCCCTCCGGCCTCCTCGGCGAGCACCTCTGCGCTCAGTATTATGGGGAGGACCGGCGTGCGCAGCTCGTGCGCGGCAATGTTCACAAACTCCTCCTTCAGCTCGTCCAGCTCCTGCAGCTTGCCGTACAGCTCGATGTGGTTCCACAGTGTGTTTATGATCATGGAATAGGTCGACGCTATCGCCTTGTTGCTGGAATAGATGCCCATCTCCCTGCTGCCCCCGCCGTTACCGGCGCTGCGCTTTGCCCCGAGCGCGCCGAACACGACCCTCTTTTTGTCGGCCACCACGATTATGAGGCTCTGGTCCAGCTCCTCCCGCATGATCCGCAGGTTCACGCCGGGGATCGACGAAAGGGCCCTGAACATGGGAGACTGCGGGGCGTCATTTTCTCCTCCCTCCTCCCCCTCATCTTCTTTTTTCTGGCCGTATGCCGGCAGGAGCACCTTGATCTCTTTCTTTTTGCCTTTCGCAGAGACCTTGCTCAGCGTGTGCTCCAGGTTGAGGGTCATCTGCTGGTCGATCATCTCCAGGTCCGAGATCAGGATGAGCAGCTGCTCCTCTGCCGACCGGATGGTGTCAAATATGCGCTCCTGCGCCTCCTGCAGGCTTGAAATCGTCCTCGTGCTCTGGACTTCTATCCCGCGCTCTATCTCTGCAAACTTGTCCTCGGCCGGGACGGCGCTCTTCCACAGGCTGTCGAATATGTACTGCTGCTGGTCTACAAGGACGGGCGAGTTGCTATAGATCACCTGCGTCAGCGGCTTGCCCTCCCTGAACTCGGCGATGGTGGCCATGTACTCGCCCTCGCTCACCGCCAGCCCGCCCCTGACGCCGTCCATGTGGCGCAGCTCGTCAACTATGCCGGCCAGCTGGCGGCAGTAGCCGATGTTCTCCTTCGTGATCTCGGTTATCACCCTTATCCTGCCGCCCCTGCTCTGGACGCCCCTGTACCCTTTCCTGTACGTGTCCACCTCGATTACGATGGACGGCGCCTCCTTGCCGTAGCACAGGTCCATCCTCTCTTTTGCGCGCTCCATGAACTGCGCGCCCCGGGACACGGCGTTTTCCGTCCCGTAGAGCACCTCTGTAGTTATCTTCTTGGCGCGCGGCTCTGCCCTCCCGTTTGCAGGTTCCTCCAATACTGCTAGTATGCAGTACCATTTACAAGTAAATGTTACTGTCCTGCCCTTAAAAAGGCGCATTTTATTACAGAAGCCGCGTACAAAGAAGAGGGTCGGATCTGCGGTGGCAGGCTAGCCAGTGCATTTTACTTACTTTTGCCCCCATTTCTCTTTGCTACCAGCCCACCCTGCCTTCTTTGATCTGGGCAAGGGCGTCGCTTTCGCCCTGCGAGAGGAGTTCCTTTATCGAGGTGGCCGAAAAGTCAAACGCCTTGCCGTATATGTCGCGCCTGCCGTCTGCCAGTTTCTGCACCCTAAAGACCTCCACCTCGAACCGCCCGTCCAAGAGGCTGCTGTAGCGCCGGTCCCGCCCGTCCCGGGTAGAGCTCCTGGCACGGGTGTCCAGTATGGCCCTGAGCTCCTGCTCCATCGCCGCCCTTGCCCTGCCGTCGCTGATCCTGGATATCGATCTTTCTGCAAGGCTTTTGAGGCTGTTGCCAAGGCCGATATAGTCGGACACGATGTGCGCCACCTTTTCGTCGTACCTCGTCCTGTCCTGGAACAGGATGTCGTACTGCCTGTCCTGGATCTCGTCCGGGGCCGCCGGCACGTCCTTTTCCTCGCCTGAGTAAAGGTTGACGATGTATACCTGAAGCTTGGGGACGCCCTCCTTGAGCCCCCTTGTCTCGCTCCAGTAGTCGTGGTGGGCCTGGAGGAGCTCCCTCAGCGGAGTGTTGCTAAGGTACGCCCCGTCCCAAAAGTGGCGGGTGTGCGCCTTGCCGCTGCCATTACTGCTGCCGCTGTCCCTGGCTTCAAGCGCAGGGTACTCGAACCTCAGGTGGGACGACATGCTGGTCATCAGGTGCTTCATCTCTAGGCCGTCAGGGTAATCGATGACGTATTTTGTCGCCCTGTCGTCGCCGTATACCGTCCGCCTTGTCATCGTCGTCGTCTTTTTGCTGCTGTTGCCTGCCTTTTTTGCGGCCTCTTCGTCCTCCTGCCCTTTCGCTTCCCCTCCTCCTCTTTCCACCTCCGTCTTTTTCTCATAGCTGTCAAAGGTGACGGTGGAGCCGCTTTCAAGGTCCACGCTCACAAAGAGCAGCCTCGGCTCGCCGTCTTCAAGCCGCGTCGCAATCGCCTTACCTGGGAGCCAGTATTCCTCTATCACCCTAGCAAGTGGCGAGTTGTCAAAGCGTACAAGCGACGACGACGGGTCGAGGAACTTGGCGTCAGGCTGGATCATGCCGGGCGAAAGCACGTTTGGGGTGCCGAGGGCCAGGAACTGCCTCCACGCATAGTACCTCCTTGCCGCGTCGCCGCTTGCAAGCGGGCCCAGCCTGTCCGGCCTGTAAAAGTAGAGCGCGGCCGGCCAGTAGTAGTAATAGCCTGCCTTTGAAAGGAGCGGGCCAAACTGCGCCCAGTACGCGTTCCAGACCTCCCGGGCGCCGGCGGCAAGGCTCCACGCCTGCCTGAAAAAGCCGCTGTCGAGCCAGCCCATGAGCGGCTGCCACACTGGGGGCGACAGCCTGCCCGGGGTAGAGATGTCGCCCCAGAAGCGGTGCAGGGTGTCAGACGAGCCCCGCCAGGTCTTTTTGTTCTTGGCGTGGCTCACCAGGATCGTGGCGTTGACTGCCCCTATCGACGCGCCTGCCACGATGTCGAAAAAGGGCACGCCCTCCTGTCCTCTGTAAAAAGTGTCGTAGAACGCCTTGAAGACTCCCGCCTCGTATGCGCCAAGGGCGCCTCCTCCCTGCAGCACCAGTGCCTTTTGGACCTTGGGTATGTTGTCATTTCCCATATCAGGATACCATCGTTATCACGGCACCCATTATGATAAAAGCAATTTGGTATTGCTTTTCTTTTTTCCTTCTGGAATTTGCCATCTCTATAGGAGGGCGTTTATGCTTGTTTTTACTGGTAAGCAGAGGGGAGGGGGGAGGGAAATCCCTTCCTTACCTTGGCATCGCATTGCAGTGCCAACAAGAGACACCCGATGTTCCCGATGCCCTGAGAAAAGCCGGGCAAAAACAGCCGGCTTCCAATATCAACGGGGGCGCGTATGTACACGTTATTATTATTACGCCTGTCACCCCTTTACTACCACTATCGTACCTGTCATCCAAGGGTGTAGCTGACAAAAATACGGGTATTTGCCAGGTTCGCTTATCGTAACTGCCTGCGAATACCGCCCCTGTGCGACAAGGCCGGTGTCGAACATCTGGCCAATGCCGTCAGAGCTCGGAGTGCCTGACGTAGCCGTGTGAAGGACAAAGTCCCTGTTTTCCCACCTGAAGGGCGTCATGGCAGGTATTGTGGCAATGTCTGGATCAAAGTAATGCCCGCTGCCGTCGTCTTCGTAGACGCCTTGGGGGATGGTTATTGTGACCCCTGCAAAGCTATCATGCGATTCTTCTAAAGAAGAAGGAGGAGGATGAGGTTCTTTGCCTATCACTACCTCTTTATCGTCATGCATGACATAGCTCTGGAGGCCGGACAGCGCCAAGGAAACAGAGTACCTGCCTTCTCCCACTGCAAAAGGAACTAGGCTAGAGTCAAAGCTCTTTTGATCCCATTGGAAGGGCCGGGCCAGAAGCAGCCGTGTCCCCGGCTCTACTATAATTGGCTCATTATCTGAATTGTACGTGGCATCTATCGTATAGACAAAGCCGTTTGGAAATTTGTGCTTGTCCCCTGCGATGGCAATGACCAGACTTGCTCCGTTGTCAAGTACAACTCTTTCCGGCCCATCGTTGACTAGGTATGCCTCGATGGTTACTGCTTCTCCCGGCGAATATGCCTGTTTGTCGGTCACAACTTGTACCTTGAAAGTTTCAGGGGGCCATTGGCCGGCCATCCCCATTCCTTGCCCCGCCCCATAGTCACGGATCTGCCATCCAGAGCCGCCCACTTTGATTACAGGGCACTGGCTATCAAAGCCGCACGGGCCAAAGAGGGTTGAAGAATTGTTTATTCTGCCTGCCACCTTTATCTCGTAATTTCCGGGTCTGCCGTCATAGTTGGAGATAACAAGTTTGGCCTTGGCCTCGCTCCTTTCCGGTATCACCAGATGGTCAGGCTCTATTCTGACTTGGAGGCCCGAATCTGCCATAGTGGTAGCCCTCAAGTCGACCTCTGCAGGACCGCCGTAGGTCGCCCAGGTCTTTAGCATGACAGTGTAGCTTAGTGACCGGTCTTTCTCAAGTACTGCTGGTGTGGGGTATGCTGCTACTACTGCTGCTGTGGATGGCTCGACGAATTTTGCTTCCACCTGAGCACCAATGCCTTCTTTGGTGTCTGCGGTATGCAGGTACAGCGCGTAAAAGCTGTTGTTGTATGCCAAGACTACTGCTCCAGCAGCAGAATGACCGTCATCAATTCCAAGACCAGTTGTCGTCGTTTTGAATTGTTTTGCAATTTCAATGGCTTCGTCGTGCGATACCGTTAGCTCATAGTCGTCTTTGTCCAATATGGTTATACCCAAGGAAGGATCTCCAGTAGCAGAGGATATGCCATAAGACACTTCGCATACCTCGGTGCCAGCTGCACAGCCGTCTGCCCCGCTCATAGCCTTGACGAGGGCTGGTATTTCAGAGATAATCTCTTGCGAGACGACAACGATGCATTTGCCTTTCACGATTTCAGAAGGGTTAGCAATCTTGACAACAGAGATCCACGTCCGTTCCTTCAATTCTATGAGGCTTGAGAAGCTACTATTATCCGATGTCAACAACAGCTATTCTGCTTTCGGGTCGGACTGTGAATACGTGCATTCGCTGCCGCTCTTGTTCATTGTCAACGCATTTGGATTATTGTCTGAAACTGATGCCGCAAAAGAAGGAGAAGACGACGATGATGGGGAGGAAGGGGATGGAATAAAGATTGCAAATAATAGCACGAATGCAATTCCAACGGCCAGTCCAACTATGACGGGGCCAAGGCTGTTTTTCATCCTCTATCGAATCCCACCTGCATGCCGCTTATTTGCAAATAATAATGACACACTGCAAGCGAAACTGCTGCTGCCGCCACGGCAAGAGCGACTGCAGCCGCCAAAGGAACCAGATGGTACATTTCGTATCCGGTGGCAGACCAGAGACCTCTTGATGCAGGGTCGCTTGCTTCAGCATTAAGGTTGATCAAGTATGCGCTTGCATTATTACTACTACTATTATTATCGTTGACGTAGCCGGGTATCGCCAACGCAGACGTTGCTACCACGACGACGAGGATGATGAGGGTTAATGCCGTCACAAGAGTGCTGATGTTCCTCATGCCAGGTTGTCACATCATGGGAGCAGCAAAAATCATGATTGTCCAGTTTGCAGGTATTCTAATAAGGTTTTATCCCAACGGGGCTGTCGAATCTGTGGCGGGTAGCGCGGCCATGACAGATATGTTTCGCGGCTGCTTGCGACAGAAGATGCTGCCTTCCTTTCAGATTGCATGCAAGTGCAGATAAAGCGCAACTCATAAGAGAATCAAAGCTCCACACTGTAAGATGCCAATCGATCCAGATTTCCCAAAGAACCATCATCAGGTCATAGGCAAGCACAAGCATTCTGACGGCGAGCACTTTCATTTTGTATGGGGTGGGGCCAGGCAGGGCGGCAGCTGAAGCGGCCGAAAATGAAAAGGTAAAGAAGGCGTACGAAGCAAGGGGCGAGCAGCTTGTGCCGCTTGGGGTGCACGGTACGATGGTTGCACTTGACTGGGATTCATGCATAGCCGACGGCGCCTGCATAGAAGCGTGCCCTACTCAGGTATACCAGTGGTACAGGACGGAGCAGGATGTACCCGGCATAGAGATGCAAAATGCCACAAGTGCAGGCACTGGCGAGGACCACGACAAAGAAGGCAGAAAAGACTACACGGACAAGTCAGACCCCATCAGAGAACACGACTGCATCTGGTGCATGGCATGCGTGTCGGTGTGCCCTACGCAGGCGATCAAAGTCGACCAGGCCAATCTGGAATATCACGAAAAGGCGGCAGGGACATTCAACGAGCAACTATCAAAAAGCAGCGCTCCGCCGCCCCATGCGCACTAGCAGAGAGATAGACATTCTCTTTTTCTTTCTTACTTTCTATTCTAAAACAGATCGCCTGCACCGCCAAGTTGGCTGCTGTTCTTGCCCTTCCCTCACGGGCGTCAACTTGCGGCGGATTTTTGGTCATGAAGAAAAGGCTCTGCCACAGATTATCGCAGTACGCATTTTTGCAATATCCGGCGGAATTGCAGCCAAAACAAGCATCTTCTTCAAAGGCACCGTAACATTATCGGCGCATATATCTAAGCGGCAAATGAGCAGCAGATTTACAGTACCTCCGCCCTCAAAGAAAGATTCATTATTTCTTGATTTTCTCTGAGCAAAAGTTACGAAGCACGACAGATGGAGGGTGGGGAAAAGTAAATGATGCGAGCCACGATCCACGCCGCCGGGGTAAATGATTGTAGAGGGTTTGCCATGTCTGGCAGGTGGTGGATATCTAGTCGCCTGGCTAATCCCCCATACTGCCGCTCCCAAGTAAAAGTATGGTATTGATTTTCTTATCCCTCGCAGTTAAGGAACGAGTTATTCCCGATAACGTCATAGCACGTGTCGTTGTCGCTGCCGCCGTTTTGAAGGTCGTTGCCTCCATCGTCATAGAGCATGTCGTTGCCGGCGTTGCCCCACGCTCTATCATCGCCGCTGTCGCCTATCAGGACGTCCATGCCGATGCCTCCAACAATTATGTCGTTGCTGCTACCACCGAGGAGGCGGTCATCTCCTCTCTGCCCATACAACCTGTCGCTCCCGCCGTCGCCGTAGATCGTGTCGTTACCCTCTCCCCCCAGGATTCTGTCGTCGTCGTTGCCTCCCCATATGATGTCATTGCCGGCGTCGCCTATGAGAAGGTCGGCTCCTGTTTCTCCAAGTATCACGTCGTCATTGTCGCTGCCCCATACCTTGTCATCGCCCGCATTACCATTTAGGATGTCATTGCCGGCGTCGCCTACCATCTTGTCATTTCCAGAGTTTCCAAGCAGCGTATCACTGCCATCTCCTCCCCATATTATGTCGTTCCCATCGTCTCCTTTAAGGCAGTCGTTTCCGGCGTTGCCAAATATCGCATCATCGCCGCCAAACCCCCGGATCAGGTCGTCGCCTCCTGTTCCAAAGAGAGTATCGTCATCCTCGGTACCGCTGATAATCCGGTCATATCCGCTGGCAGGCCGGCCGCAGAACAAATCCTTGTTTGCCGCTGGGGGCGGCGGTACCGGTTGGGGGACGTCGTCAATGGCATATGGACTGAGGTCTGCGTCTCCTTCCCGGTGGGCTGGATCGCCATCATCCAGAAAGCCCTGTATACGGGTGCCGTCAGGGTCCATTATAAAGAGGCCAAAGTCGGTAGGTCCGGTCTCTCGGGTATAGTTCCCCTTTGGGCCGGTGAATATGATCTTGGAGCCGTCCGGGGACCAGAAGGGGTCGCCTAACCACTCGGCTTCCACAAGCAGCTTCATGCCGCTGCCGGCGTCCTCGTCGTTGTTGTCGTCGTTGTCGTCCGCATCGATGACGGCAATGCCTTCTCTGGTCATAAACACAATCCTGTCATCTACTGGAGACCATGACGGCAAGACATTGACGCTCTGCAAACCCGGTACTGGGCGGGTAAGTTGTCTTGCGCCGGTGCCGTCGGCGTTCATCACAAAAATCTCGGTGCCGGCGTACGTGCCGTTTATCAGGGTCATGCTGAAGCTGTGAAACGCGATCATGCTGCCGTCTGGAGACCAGCTTGGACTGGCGTCCATGCCTCCTCCTGTCCCTGCCAGCATTGCAAGATTGCTGCCGTCGGCGGCATCCACGACGGCTATTCGACCAAAAAGCTCCCCGGAACCGGAAGCAAGGTACCGTGTAAATGCGATCTTTTTGCCGTCTGGAGACCATGCGGGGTTCATGTCCATGTACGACGGGTCGTTAGTCAGCCTTCGCAGATCCGTGCCATCGGCGTTTATCGTGTACAGCTGAAATGCTGCCGACTTTGTGTCATGATTGCTGACAAACGCTATCCTCCTGCCGTCTGGAGACCAGTCCGGGTTGTAGCCGGAAGAGCGGTCGTCGGTCAGCTTTTTCAACCCGCCCCCGTCGGTATCTATCAGGAATATCTCGGGGTCTGGTCCGTCTTCCCGCACGAAGGCAACCTTCCTGTGGCCAATCTCTGGAGGCAGAGGGTCTACAAACTTGATGTTCGCAGACGCAAGGTCGGCTGCCAATTTTTCTGCATGGTCGGCGATGGCATTCAGCCTTTCCTCCAGATTGACTGTGGCGCTGCTGCCGCTGCTGCTGCCGCCGTCCTTCTTTTGGTACTGGGGAGCACCCTCGTTTACGTGGCTGCTTACGATCAAGGGGGCGATTCCCGTGCCGTCTGCGTTCATCATCACATAGATGTCAAAGCTATCGGAGCCCTTTGCATCATACCTTGAAAATGCTATTCCTTTGCCGTCCGGGAGCCAGCTCAGGCCGCCTGTACTGTTTGTGTAATTGTTGCTAAACTTTTGCAGGCCGGTGCCGTCAGGATTAATGACAGAGATCCCCGTATTGCTTGCAAAGGCAATTTTCGTGCCGTCGGGAGACCACGCGGGCGAATAGTAAGAGTAATCCTGGTCGGTAGGCGCGGGGCTCAACCTCCTTGCATTGTTCCCGTCAGAGTCCATGACGTACACGTGGACCCCGGGCCAGGTGGTTTCGTATGCCGAGAATGCTATCTTTGTCCCGTCGGGGGACCATGCAGGCATGCGGTCTTGAAGAAGAAGCCCGCTTCCACCCAGGGTGCGAACAGACCCGCTGTCTATGTCCAGTATGCTTATCTTGGTGATGGATTTATTCTGCGAGACGGTCGTGCGGGAGAATGCTATCTTGGAGCCGTCCGGGGACCACGCGGGAGAGTCGTCGCTGGTCATCAGCCCCGCAGTCAGCCGCCTGACCCCCGTGCCGTCTGCGTTCATCACATACAGGCTCTGCCGTAGCGAGCCGTCGTCTCTGCTGTCTTTGTAGGATGAGAAGAGTATTTTCGTGCCGTCGGGAGACCAGGAGGGGTTTATTTCCGCATAGTTGTTATTTGTGAGCCTGGACGCGCCTGTTCCGTCCAAGTTGGCGACATAGATCTCCGTGGAAGGCAGGGGTTCAGAGAAGGAGGTCCGGGCAAAGAGCATCTTGCTGCCTGCATCGACTGCCGGTTGCGCGTCTGCTGCCTTTACCCCTCCTCCTCTTTTTTCGCCGGCAGCCGATGCCAACGAAATTATGAGGACGATAAGAAAAACAGAAACAGCCTGTGCGGCCAGCTTTTGCAACCAGAACAGATAGCCACGGAGCAGATAAAAGCAGGATGACCTGTTTCTGCCCATTTTTGACGCTATTTCTTCAATTTTTTATGCAAAGGAAGGCCCGGCCAGTTAAAGCAAAATCATGCAGCGAGCGCGCACCGGCCGACTCCAAAAGCTACGGGACGCCCGTAAAAGAACTAACAAGAACCTACAACTACGCTTGTATTTGTAGAAGGCTGGAAACGCGCGCACGCATGCATGCACGGCCTCCCTCCAGGCAAAAACGCCACAGGACAAGACAAAGAGATACACGCCAGCAGCTGCCTCTGCTGGTAAGCAAAAGAAGCACTTTCTCCCGCCGCACTTGTACGCATCCGCAAAGGAGGCATAAAAGAACGATTGTTTTTGCCGTTTTCCACTGGAAACGCGCGCTAGCGGTTTTCAGGGATAGAAAGAGAAGAAGGCTGTGGAATTTATAGCCCGCGCGCTCTTCATCTAGCTGTTGACGAACAATCCCGTGGCCGTCTTTGACTCGGGGATAGGCTCGCTCTCTATAATCAGGGAGCTCCGCCGCGAGATACCGGCAGAGGACCTGCTTTATTTCGCAGACAGGGCGCACTTTCCCTACGGCGGCAAGTCGCACCAGGAGCTGCGCGAGCTGATGATAAACACGATACGCTACCTCCTCCGTTACAAGCCCAAGCTCGTCGTGGTGGCGTCAAACACGCCCTCCGTGCAGGTGCTCGACGAGGTGCGCAGGGCGGTGACCGACGTGCCGCTGATAGGCATACGGCCGCCGCTGAAGGAGGCCGCCAGGCTGACAAAGAAAAAGCACATCGGGATAATGGCCACGTCCGGCACTATCCGGAGCAAGGAGCTGGAGATCCAGATACGCAGGGAGGTGCCGCAGCACATCCTTGTGGCCAGGTTCGACGCGTCGCCCATAATCGAGCTTGTCGAGCGGGGCGTGCACCTGGAGGACGAGCGCAGGACGTTTGACGTTATTTCCAGGGTGCTAGGCGACGACGACCTGGACAAGAAGATCGACGTGATAACGCTTTCGAGCACGCACCTGCCATTTGTGAAACGCTACCTCAACGCCCTGCTGCCCACGGTCAGGTTCATCGACCCCGCCCAGATGGCCGCAAAGGACGTGAGAAAGTTCCTTGCGTTCAACAGGATGGCCAAAAAGAGCGGGAGCGGCAGGCTGCAGATCATGGTCTCTGACGGCAAGCGCGAGTTCGAGAAGTCGATAAGGGCCATGGGCATAAGGGAGCCCGTCGAAGAGGTCTTTCTTACGTTTTAGATCATGCGCCTATCGACAAGGATAACCGGTTAGCAAGAGATCTCTTTTTTGTACAGCAAAGCGTATGGGAGGGGGCGTTCTTCTTCCTCCATGTGCCGCAATCATGATTGGTCTTTTTTGGCTCTCACGGCATTCTGCCCGAGTTTTTTGATTCCAAGATATAGGCCCTCGAGTTCATTTACAGATAGGTCGTATGTCTGCAAGAGGTCGGTGTTAACTCCAAACTCTCTCAGGAGCGCGTACAGCTCCTCAACGCGTTCAGAGTCGCTCATAGTTTAGTATGAGAAAACCGTTATTTGCGGAACGCGGCATCACCTTACAGAGAAATATAGCACAGCTTGGCAAAAGAAAGACAGGCAGTGCATGCAAAATTGTCCGGTCAGGGATCTGTCTGCCTGTAAGCACATGCAGGC
>NZ_JBBIHK010000039.1:0-16818 GCF_037447015.1 Nitrososphaera sp.
CAACTGAGGACGCCACTGAAGACGACCACCCAGAAGGCACGTGGGTTCCAAGCAGAGCATCCCTGATGGGCCAGTAAGGCTGGTCCGTCATCTCTTTTTTTCCTCTTTCAATCCTCTCTCCCCTCCGCCCTGCCCGTACCCCCATAAAATTTGCTAATTTCGGTAATAAAGCTAATTTATCCCCTCTTTCAAAGAGTTTAAATGACCTGCTTGCGTACCGTATGGCGTGAAAGCCACAAGGCGCGCCTGGGTTGACATCATCACCGACATCCTCGTCAACACGCAGGATGGCGAAAACATCACCGACATAATGTACAGCACGCGGCTGTCCTATGCCCACATGAAAGAGTACCTGAACCTTTTGATCAAGTCCGGCCTGCTTGCATACGAAGAGCATGGCGACAGGGGCGTGTACAAGACAACGGACAGGGGCTTCCAGTACCTGGAGACGTACAAGCGGATAAAGCACCTCGTCTTTCCCGACGAGGCCGGCAAGGGATCATCTGCCACGACTGCGGCCAGCGGCAGCGACGACCTGCTCCCGTCCATGATGCCTGCCGCCCTCATCAAGGTAAAAGGCGGCAGGAGTAGTTCATATACTTCCAAGACCTAATATCGGCTGACACAATACACATGTCCTCTTCCTCTTCGCAGCAGCGGCCGCATGCCGACCCGGACACGCAAAAGTACAAGGAAATGTGCAACCAGATGCTCGCAATATCGCCCAAGGTGCGCTATGCCGGCATCATGAACAGGTTTGGCCGGACCCTGGCCGGATCGCTGCGCAAGGGCGTGGTGCCACTGCTCAAGCCCGAGGAGGCCAAGAGCGAGTATTTCATCGAGGCGGCCAGGAACGAGATGCGCAGAAGCTTTGAAAAGAGCATCGGCCGGACCGAATACACCCTGACTGAAAACGAGAAGGTGCGCATAGTGACGATCATGGGCAAAGAGCAGCACCTCTACTATGTCACGATAGACAAGGATGCCAGCGCGCAAGAGGTGGCAAAGATAATCGAGTCTGCGCGCAAACTAGCTGCAATATAGCGTGATAGGACGGTAAAAAGAAGTAAGATACTCTTCTTACTTGGCAAACGCCTTGAGCTTGCCGCGCATCTCTCTGTCTTTGGAGATTGCCGGGTGCGCCGGGTCTGCCATGATCACTTCAAACCAGTAGAACATGCCGTCCTTGTGGACATAGTACGAGCCGAGCACTTCCATGTTGGGGTATTTCTCGGCCACCCTCCGCTCTGCCACCCTGCGCATGCTGATGCCCTGCTTGATGTGGACGACGCCGATGTGCTTTGGCCTCCTGCCTGCGACCGGCCTCTGCTTGCGCATGCCGCCCCTGCCGACCCTTATGCGGACGACCGCGATGCCCTGCTTGGCCTTGTAGCCCAGCCTGCGCGCCCTGTCGAGCCTGCTCGGCCTCTCTATCCTGTTGATAGTGGGCTCTGCCCTCCATGCAATGGCCTTGGACTTTAGTTCGTCAGAGTTTGTCTTCCACATCCTTGTCCACGTCTGGGCCATGTAGCTGCGCATTTTTGTTCAGCGATCTCCTGTTGCTTTGCCCTTTATATGTTTTATATCACTCCGCGCAGGATCTGGATTATCTTTTCCGCAATCACGGTCGACGCCAGCTCCTGCGCCTCCTTGGTCTGCGCGCCGATGTGGGGGGTGCACACCACGTTTGGCAGGTTCAAGAGGTCTTTGTTGGTCGGCGGCTCTGTCTCGTACACGTCAAGCGCCGCCCCTGCCGGCCTGCCTGCCTTTAGCGCCGAGTAGAGCGCGGCCTCGTCTATTATCTCGCCCCTCGACGTGTTCACTAGGTAGGCGGTAGGCTTCATCCTGGCAAAGCGGGCGGCGTTGAACATGTGCTTTGTCTCCGGCGTGGCCGGCACGTGGCACGTGATGAAATCGGCACTCTCTACCAGCGTGTCAAGGTCGGTGACTATCATCCCTGTCTCGCTGATGAAATCCCGGTTTATCGGGAACGGGTCGTAGCCTATGAGGTTCATGTGCAGCGCCTTTGCCAGCCTGCCCGTGTGCCTGCCGATGTTGCCCACGCCCACGATGCCCAGGTACTTGCCTGACAGCTGCGTCCCCATCAGGTCTTTTTTTATCCAGTTGCCGCGCTTGCCCTCGGCGTCGGCCCTGGGTATGCTCCTTGCAAGCGATATCATCAGGCCGATTGCAAGCTCAGCTACGGCAGTTGCAGCGGCCTCGGGCGCGTTTATCACTTTTATCTTTCTGGCCTCGGCTGCCCTGACATCGACGTTGTCCAGGCCCACGCCGACGCGGGCGATTATCCTGGCGTTTGCGGCAGCGTCGATGACCTCCTTTGTCACCTTGGTCCTGCTCCGAACTACAATGACTTCAAAATCCCTGGCGGCCGCGACGAGCTCGGCCGCCTTGATCTCTGGCCTGTAATCGACCTGGAGGCCGGCGCGCTTTAGGCTGTCGATGCCTGCCTGGTCTATAGAATCGCAAACGAGAACCCTGCCGCTGACTTGCATATACGTCTGCTTGAGGCTTGAGGTGATAATATATTGCTATCCACAATGTGCAAGCCGGCTGGCAAAGGCTGCAATATTTTTTGACAGCGACGGGATAAACTGTAAAATTTCTGCAATCTGTGCCAAATAATTGCTTATGAAATGTATCAGGAGGATGCTAGCGATAAAAAATCCATGCTAGGAGGAAACAGCCCCTTTTATCAAGCGTTATGTCTTGCAGTGCGGTACAGTGCATATATGGGGAAAGAACTGCTGACGTCGCTTGAACAGAAGGAGCGCCCTTCGTCTGCCGCTGCGACAGCAGTGGCAGCAGAAGAGGAGACGAGGGGCGGGGAGCTGGTGATGCGTGTCGTGGTGGAGCCCACCTGTGCCGCGCTGGGGCTGAACTATGGGGCGATGAGCCCCATCCAGAGGATGTTCGTCACCCACTACAGGTGCACGTTCTGCAAGATGCTGCCGCTGTACATGCTGGACCTGTCGCACTACTCCAGGGCGCGCTGCGGCAAGTGCGGCCAGCTGGTGAGCTTTAGCACCACGGGCAAGTATGGCAGGGCAAGGAAACAGGTCGCCATCGCCATCTGGAAGAGGCGGATGGAAAAAGCCGGAGGAGGCGGAGGGGGAGGCGGAGGACTCGATGGCCTTCCGTAACAGCATCGAGGCGTTCCTGCACGCCGTGAAGGAGGGCCACGGCCCGGACATGCAGGTCGTCTGCCGCATAGGGCTGGGGGCTAACGGGATGAAGCACTGCACCGTGCAGGTGACGGGCGACTCTTTTGGCTACAGCATAGAGGCGTACGGAGACGAGGCCGAAGAGCTGTGCGAAAAGGCCAGCCGGTACGCCCGCGCCTCCCTGCTTGCAGTGAGCAGCACCGGCAGGGCAAATAATAGTAGCAGTAGAATGGCGCTGTAGGGTAGCGCAGGAGTAGCGCGCATGCATGTCTGTGTGCGTACGTGCGATGCTGCGTCGCCGCCGCCGTTGTCGTCGTTATTATTTACTGTATAATATAATATATCATAACTTAATAACGCGCCCGGCGCAACAGTGCGCTGTAGTAGCGATTATGGTGGGAGGCGGCCATGCCGTGCGCGTGAAGGACGGAAGAGAGGAGCGCCGGCTGTGGGCCCGGCGCGAGCTGTACGTCGGCATACGCCGCGACTGGGCGCGGGGGCCGGTCGTTTTTGTGAAAAGGGTGCAGGCAGCAGGCGATGACGCTACTCGTAGTAGCAATAGCAGCAATACCGCAGCAGCAACAACAACAGCAGCGGTGTCTGACATGGTGATCGGCCTGGGCATCTTTGAGCGCACGGTGGAGCTCGACTCGCTTGCCGACGAGCAAGAGAGGCGCCTGTGCGTGGAAAACAACTGGTACGGCAAGCTGGTGTTCTCGCAGGTGGCCGTCTTTATGCCGCCCGTGCCTGTAGCCGCCGCGACGCCGCTTGCCAGCAAGCCTGCGGCCCTGCTGCACGGCCTTGCAGTCGACGACGTACAGGCGATAGAGCGCCTGGCGCGGTCGCGGCTCATCGTATGAGACAGATTTATTATGGCCGCAGCCGTTTTCAGGCGCGGATATAGAGAGATATGTCGTCTTCGTCTTCTTCCTTCCGCATCGACAAGGACTCGCTTGGAGAGGTCAGGGTGCCGTCGGACGCCTATTACGGCCCGTTTGCGGCCCGGGCAAAAGAGCAGTACAAAGTGACGGGGCAGAGGGCACACGCAAACCTTGTCCGGGCGTTTGTCATGATCAAGAGGTCGGCCGCGCTTGCAAACAAGGAGCTGAAGGCGCTCGACGCGCAAAAGGCCGACGCGATAGTAAAGGCGTGCGACGAGGTACTGGCAGGCAGGCTGCACGACCAGTTCGTTGTCGAGGCGATAAACTCGGGCGCCGGCACGGCGTTCAACATGAACACGAACGAGGTGATAGCAAACAGGGCGCTTGAAATACTGGGCAAGAAAAAGGGCGAGTACGAAGCAGTCAGCCCAAACGACCACGTCAACATGTCGCAGTCGAGCAACGACACCTTCCCGACTGCGATGCACGTCGCCATTTTGCTGAGCATGAAGGAGGCAGACGCCGCCATTTCCGTCCTGGTCAGGTCGCTGCGCGCCAAAGCAAGAGAGTTTGAAGACGCGATCAAGATAGGCAGGACGCACCTGATGGACGCAATCCCGGTAACGCTGGGCGCCGAGTTTGAAGAGTACGCTTACTCGATTGAAAGGGCGCAGAAAAAGATGCACGAGGCGATGGCCGGCCTTGAAGAGGTGGGCCTTGGGGGCACCGCCGTCGGCACAGGCGCAAACACGCCCCGAGGTTACCGGGAGCTTGCGATAAGGCGCCTGTCTGAAGTCTCGGGCCTTGCGCTCAGGCCATCGGGCAACATGTTTTACTCGCTTCAGAGCAAGCTCGACGTGGCCGCCTGCTCGTCTGCGCTCCGCAACCTGGCAGTCGAGCTGACCAAGATGGCAAACGACCTGCGCCTGATGGCCTGCGGGCCGGTCGCCGGCTTTGCCGAGATCCTGATACCTGCCGTCCACGCCGGCTCGTCCATAATGCCGGGCAAGGTCAACCCGTCGCTTGCCGAGTGCCTGAACATGGTCTGCTTCAACATCATGGGGAACGACGTCGCAGTCGCCATGGCCGCGCAGGCCGGCCAGTTCGAGCTGAACGTAATGCTGCCGGGCATGCTAAAGTGCGTGCTCGACTCGACCGACATGCTTGCCAACTTTTTGCCCGTGTTTGCGGCAAACATGGTGGACGGCATCAAGGCAAACAAGGAGCGGCTCGAGTCCTACATAGACAAGAGCCCTGTGCTAGTCACTCTGCTGAACCCGTACATCGGCTACCTGAAGGCCGCCGAGATCTACAAAGAGTCGCTCAAGACCAACAAGAGCATACGCGAGCTGGTGCTGGAGAAAAAGCTGATGACAAAGGAAGACCTGGACAAGGCGCTGTCAAAGGAGAACATACTCGGTGGCGGCAGCAGCAGCGGCGGCTAGGCGGCCGGTTTTTCCATCTTTTTTCTTTTCCTCAGCTCTGCCACCGTAGACGCTATCAGGAGCGCCTGCAGCACATAGCCGCCCGTTATCAGAATGACGGCGTTGAACGGCTTTGAGAACGTGGTCATTATCTCCACGTGCGGCGGGGCCAGCGAGTTGCCTATCATCACGACGACGGCAAGCGGTATGCACGCCCACAGCTGCCTCCTGTAGCCCATGAAGGTGAGCACTGCAAGCGTTGTGAACGCCGCCTCGATTGCAATCGCCCTGTCAAGAAACATGGGGTTGCCTGTGGGGATGGCTATGGCCCCCACGATTGCGATGGCGGCAAGCACGTATGCAACCAGCGGCTGTTGTCGTCGCACTCGCAACAACAGCGGCAGGCGCGCATTTTAGCAATTAAAGCGTTTCACGCGCCTATTGCTGCCGGAACTATGAACGCGCTCTGCCATGTACTCTGCCAGCGCCACCGCGTTGTTGTGCCGCCCGTCTTTGGCGGCGTAAAGCAGGGTGACAGTGCTGCCCCCACCCTCTCTCCCCATTATCGTCTTCTTCAAGAGGTCGCGCTTGCCGTCCAGCTAGGCAAAATACCTGCGCTTGAATTCCTCCCACCTGGCCGGCTCGTGGCCAAACCACCTTCTCAGCCCGTCTGACGGGGCTATGTCCTTGAGCCGCAGGTCGACTCTGGCGTCCTTTTTGCTCAGGCCCCTCGGCCACAGCCGGTTGACCAGAACCCGGAACCCGTCGCCCTCGTTCGTGAGGGAATAGATCCTCTTTACCATTATTGCTGTTGCCGCCGGCAAAAGGAAAAAGCATACCTGCGCGCAAGATAAACCTGCTTTTCCTTCCTCCTCCTTCTTCTCCTTGGACGTGCGCTTAGTTTATACGCTGTGGCGCCCTACCGTGAGGAATATGATGAAGGTTGCCCGGATAATCAAGACCAACGAGCCGCTAAAGGTGGAAAATATCGATACTCCAAGGCCGAAAGGCGATCAGGTGCTTGTCAAGGTAGAGAGCGCAGGCGTGTGCCACAGCGACCTGCACCTGTGGGAGGGCGGCTACGCCGGCCCGCAGGGCGTGTTCATGAAGGTGGAAGACAGGGGCGTGAAATTTCCATTGACGCCGGGCCACGAGGTAGCAGGCACGGTTGCAGAGCTCGGCGACACTGCAAAAGGCTACCAGAAGGGCGAGAAGGTGCTCGTGTACCCGTGGATAGGCGAGGGCTCGTGCCCCGCGTGCAGGGCCGGCGAGGAGAACCTCTGCGACGCGCCGAGGTCGCTTGGCGTCTACCAGGACGGCGGATACGGCGAGTACGTGCTGGTTCCCAGTTACAAATACCTGGTCAAGCTGGGCGACTTTGACCCAAACGCGGCCGCGTCGCTTGCATGCTCTGGGCTGACGGCGTACACGGCTGTCAAAAAGGCGGCGGTTGGGGACGGCGAGACGCTTGTGATCGTCGGGGCCGGCGGCCTTGGCCTGATGGCGGTGCAGATAGCAAGGGCGATGACGGGCGCCAAAATAGCAGTGGTGGACATTGGCGAGAAGAACCTGGAGGAGGCCAAAAAGCTGGGCGCCGACCACGCAATCAACTCTGGCTCTGCCGACCCCGTGCAGGCAGTCAAGGACCTGACAAAGGGCCTCGGCGCAGAGGCCGTAATCGATTTCGTGAACAACACCAAGACTGCTCCAAACTCGTTCAACATGCTGCGCAAGCGCGGCAAGCTGATAATGGTCGGGCTGTTCGGCGGGTCGATGGAGCTGAACCTGCCGCTCGTGCCCCTCCGGGCTTTTACGATAACGGGCGCCTATACGGGAAAATACGCGGACCTAGTCGACCTGGTAGAGCTTGCCAAAAAGGGCAAGGTGCACTCTATCGTGTCGCGCAAGTTCAGCCTGGACGAGGCCAACACGGCACTGGAGGAGCTCAAGGCCCGCAAAATAGTGGGCAGGGCGGTAATCAACCCCTGATCTTGTTAAAGGAGGGAGAGGCTGCAGAAAAGAAGAAAGGTGGACGAGCAGGGCGTCTTTACTCTGTTACTGCTGTTCTTCCACTAGCTTGCGCAGCAACCCTGCGATCTGCTCTGCGGCTCCTTCCCACATCTGGACGATCTGCTTTTCCTGTGCAGCATCCAGCAATTCAAATTCATGCTCCCATACTATTGTTGAAGAAGAGGCAGGTCCTCCGGGATCGCTGCCGCGCGCCTCGACTGAAAATCTTCCCCTGTTGTTTTTTACTGGCAGGGGGCTCCCAGTTATTTCGTAACGGTACGACCTGGCGCTGCCAGAGTAGTCGCTGATTGTCTCGTGCTGGACCGCGCCATTTGCAAAAGTGCATACCCGCTCGTTCCCCTGTACCCTGACATCGACAATGCCCGGGATCCACCTGGTCACGCTCGAAAGGTCACCAAGAACCTCCCACGCCCTGTCGGGTGTGGCGTTGACGCTTATTTCCTTGCGAAACTCTGTCATGGTTCCTCGCCGCCGCAGCGGTGCCTAGCAATGGCTCCCCTTCTTCTTCTACTATTACTACTGCTGCTGCCGCCCATGCTCTGCCATGGCCTGCGGAATTAATAAACGCAAAAGTGAAGATCTGGTAAGCAGATTAAGCCTTGTTAAGCCTCCGGCGACATCTGCAGTACGGTTGTAAAAGCTCCTCTCTATTCTATTCTACCAGCAGCTTGCTCTGCACATCCTTTACCACCACAGACTTGATGTTGACAAACTCTCTGATGCCAAACTCGGACAGCTCGCGGCCGATGCCGGACTTTTTCACGCCGCCAAACGGCATGCGCGGGTCTGACTTGACCATCTCGTTCACAGACACGATGCCGGACTCGATCTGCCTTGCGAGCCTGACCCCTCTCTCTATGTTGCTGGTCCAGATGCTTGCGCCCAGGCCGAATTCCGAGTTGTTTGCCTCCATTATCGCCTGCTCCTCGTTTTCGACGACGATGATAGGCGCCGCCGGCCCAAACACCTCCTCTTTCACCATCTCCATCTCGTGGTTCACGTTTGACACTATGGTGGGCTCGTAAAAGTAGCCGTCAAGCCCGCCCACCGGCCTTCCGCCCACAAGCACGTTCCCGCCCTTGCCCCTTGCGTCGTCCACCTGCCTTGCAAGGGCCTGCCTCTGGCTGTCACGGACAAGCGGGCCGACCGTCGTCTTGGCGTCCAGAGGATCGCCGACAACTTCTGCCTGCGTGTTTTCGACAAACAGCTTGGTAAACTTGTCCGCCACTTCTTTTACCACTATGAACCTCTTGGCGGCGATGCAGCTCTGGCCCGTGTTCAAGAGCCTCGACTGCGTCGCCATGTGCGCAGCCTGGTTCAGGTCGGCGTCTTCAAGCACCACAAACGGATCGCTCCCGCCAAGCTCTAGCACGAATTTTTTCAAATCCTTGGAGGCCAGCTCGGCCACGCGCCTGCCCGTGTTGACGCTCCCCGTGACGGAGACTGCGTCTATGTCAGACTGCACCAGCGCCTCGCCTGCGCGATAGTCGCCTATCACTACCTGGAACGTGTTTTCCGGAAAGCCGGCGTCGTCAAACGCCTCTTTCAGCTTGAGCGAGCTCCCGAGGCAGACGCTTGAGTGTTTCAAGACGCCGACGTTGCCTGCTGTGAGCGCCGGGACTGCAAACCTCATCACCTGCCAGAACGGGAAATTCCAGGGCATGACGGCTGCCACTACTCCGAGCGGCTCAAACGACACAAAGCTCTTGCGGAACTCGGTTGGCACCAGCTGGTCGCGCAGGAAAACCTCTGCGTGCTCGGCGTAATAGTCGCACACCCACGCGCACTTTTCTATCTCTGCAAGCGACTGCCTGATGGGCTTGCCCATCTCTTCCGTCACGACCCTTGCGTATTCCTCGCGGTTCTTGCGCATCACCCTGCCCAGCTTGCGCATCAGGTCTGCCCGCTCTGCCAGGTCCGTCTTTTTCCATGATGCAAAAGCCTGCCTTGCCGCCCTTACCTTGGCGTTGACCTGCTCTGCGCCCTCGTTATCATAGCTAGCGATAACCTTGCCCGTCGCCGGGTTGACCGTCTCTATCTTGCTATTGCTATTGTTGTTTTTTTCCATGCTCTGCCGTCTCCATATCTCTGCACTCTGGAGCCTAATAAGCAGAGCCCAGCATCGAGCTTGAGAAACAATGCAATAGAAAATGAAAGTGTATCCCGCCGGCAGGATTTGCCCCGGAGCGGCGCAAACCGCCCCGTTTGAGCCTGCGACTCTTCGGTTACTGCTACCTGTGCGCCCGATAGGCTGCTACACGTGTCCAGCAACTAGGAGTTGCCAGCATCTACAGCCGAAAGCTCTACCAGGCTGAGCTACAGCGGGACAGAGTCGTTGACGGCACGAATGTTATATAATCGAATCGTCATTCACGCAGGTAGCGCGCCACTTCGAGCGCAAAATAGGAGATTATCATGTCCGCGCCGGCCCTCCTCATGGACGCAAGCGAGCCCGCCTTCCACTCCTCCTCGTCTATCCAGCCCCTCCTCGCCGCGGCCTTTACCATGGCGTACTCGCCTGACACGTTTTGCACCGCCACAGGAACGCCGGCAAACCGTTCCTTGGCCATCCTCACAAGGTCGAGGTAAGCCATGCCGGGCTTGACCATCACCATGTCTGCACCTTCTGAAACGTCCTGCTCTATCTCGCGCATAGCCTGCCTGGGGTTGGAGTATGAAACCTGGTACAGCGCCTTGTCTATCTTTTTCTTGATTGCACTATCCTCTCCATTGCCAGCTGCAAAGGCGGCCGACCGGAACGGGGCGTAGAGCGACGAGGCGTGCTTGGCAGAGTACGACAGTATCCTTGTCCTCTTGCTGCTTCCTGCTATTGCTTCTTTTATGGCCTGCACCTGGCCGTCCATCATGGCGGACGGCGCGACGATGTCTGCACCTGCGTCGGCGTGGCTCTTTGCAATGCGCGCAAGCAGCCTGATGGTCGCGTCGTTGTCCACTTTATTCCCACTGTCAGCAGAGATCGTCAGCCCGCAGTGCCCCGACAGGTTGTACTGGCACACGCACACGTCGGTGACCACATTTGCAGAGCGGCCAAACGCCGACTTGATCTCCCTGACCGCCCTCTGGACCACGCCTTTTTCGTCGTACGCTGCAGAGCCGCTGCCGTCGCGCACCTTTGGTATGCCAAAAAGTATCACCGACCCGATGCCTGCGCCGTCCACTATGTCGTGCATGCGCCTGCCTATGGCAGAAAGGGGCGTAAGCTCCATGCCCGGCATGGCCTCTATGCTCCTGTCTGTGATGCTCCTGTCCTGCTCGGAGACAAACACGGGGCAGACGAGGTGCTCCCTGCGCAGGCCAGACTCTTTTAGCAGCTGCGCATAATAATGCTGCCGCCGGCCGCCGCCAGCACCCTGCCCTCTCTGCTGCAACAAACAGGTTCAGTGGCCGGTCTGCGCCTTTTGCATATCTGTGTTGCGCGCCCCCTTGTGTGTGTATGTATGTATATGCAGACAAATACGCACGCACGTTTTTATGACACCGCATGCCACCACCGGGGCGGTGGGGATGGATAATAATGGAGGAGGCCCAGAAACGGCGGGACACCGTGGGCAACAACGGCCTTGTCTGGACGGACATGCAGAGGCCGGCCTACGCCGACTTGGCAGAGCTTGGGCGCACCTATCCGTCGTTCCACAAGCTGAACTTTGAGGACTCGCTCTCCAAGATCCAGATACCCAAGATAGACCGGTACGAAGACCACATCTTTATCGTGCTCCACTTTCCGACGCCTGACAAAGAGCGCGGCTTTGTGTTCTCACAGTTGTCAGTTTTCATGGGCGCCGGATACCTGGTCACCGTGCACCAGGGAGAGCTCCGCCCCATAGAGGAGCTGTTCAGCATGTGCAAGGCCGACGAAAAGATGCGCCAGAGCATCATGGGCAGGTCGTCCGGCTACCTCATGCACAAGATAATCGACACGCTGGTCGACGACCTTTTGCACCTTTTGATGAAGGTGGTCGGCAACATCGACGACGTCGAGGACCTTGTCTTTGACGAGCGCATATCCGTGTCGCGCCAGATAGCGCTCCTGCGCAGAGAGATAACGACGCTGCGCAGAATAGTCATCCACCTGCGAAGGACGGTGCTCGACCTGACCAAGGACGTCCAGCGCTTTTCAAAAGAGGACCTGACCCCCTACTTCAAGGACGTGCAGGACCACGTGGAAAAGGTGTACGAGGCGCTCGAGGAGGCAAAGGAGACCGTCGAGATCTACAAGGACACAGACTTTGTGCTGAGCACGGAAAAGACGAACAAGATACTGGCGCTCTTGACGATAATATTCACGCTTTCGATACCGGCGACCGTCATTTCTGCCTTTTACGGCATGAACATCAACCTCCCCGGCGGTATACAGACAGGCCAGTGGATGCAGCTTGGGCCCTACACCACGCTCGTATTTGTGATCGCAGTATCGGCGGTGCCGGCAGGGCTGATGTTCATCTATTTCTACCGCCTGGGCTGGCTCGAGGCCCACCGCTAAGGCAATTATCTCCTGTATTTTTCTCATCTGGGCATTGTAATTCTATTATCGAACGCCATGCATTGCAAAAATTCGAGCCACTGCGGGCAAATGGTATATATCCTAGTCCAAACTCATGAGAAAAGGGTTGGCAGGTAAGGGGGAGTCTATTGCAGGCTATGTCTGCACTCCGCACGGCAAGCATTCTGCATCCCTGGTCGAAAGGTGGTCCAGGTCTGACAACGTTGCCGACGTTTATTTCGTGACGGCGACTTTTGCCGACGAGAGCACGCCGTACTTTCCCAACAAGGCCAACAACTACGTCCTTGCGTCGTTCCGCGCGATGGAAGGCGTGCTCGAAGACATACGGGCTGCAGGCGGCGACAGGCTCGCCTTCATGTTCAGCTTTTCCAGCCCGCTGTTTGAGCGCGCCGGCAACAAGCTGAACTATGTCTCGCTCTACTTTACAAAATATACGAGCGGCCACCCCGCCATATGCGACCTTGCAAACGTCATAGCCCGCCGCGACAGGGTAAAGAAGGCAAGCCTAGCAGAGATGCAGCTCTTCTCGTCGGAGCAGCCGCGCTTTGCTTTTCCGTATTCAAAGAACCTCGTCATCCTGGAGGTGGAGGGGTCGGAGACCCACCAGATGGACCAGAAATACTGCGAGCGCACGAGGCGCGACGTCGCCCGCAAGGGGATACTGTTGAACAACCTGGTCAGCTTTTCAATACTGGAGAAGCTAAAGTAACGTACACGCGCCCCTATCCGTCGCATATAGCCGCATTCCATAACTCCTAAAAGCAATTCATGCCATTATAGAAGCATATGAGCAACCTTTTACGCCATCAAGCCAGAAGCATCGACGAGCTCGTCTGGGCATGCAGGGAGGAGACAGACATGGACAGGAAGGTTGCCCTCTACCAGCAGATACGCAAGGCGCTTTCGTACCCCCCGGAGCTTGCGGCGCCGGCGATGATGACCGACGACTTTATCGACTCGGCGCTAGACAACATCTAGTCTAGTAGTAGTAGTCGCCAGCCCGGATTATTTTTCGAGGGTCTCTCCCGGAAGCCGCCGGCGCTCTTTTTATTATTATTTTGCTAGAAGTCATCTCATAAATGGCCCGTTGCCAAAAACTGGGTAGAAAGGAGCCAAAAATCCAAAGGAAAAACGGTTACCATTCGACTATTGTCTTATTTGACTATTTATGAGATGACTTCATGTTAGATTCAATACATTGGATCAACATTTCGATGACTTCAACAATGTTGTTGTAACTAATGTACAAATCGAAATTCTCACATTCCCCTTAGGTAGAGCCCGTGCTTAAATGGTTGGTTCCGGACATGATATGATAATGGGTTGCTTTTTCTTACCCATTTCTTTTGACATTTCTCCTTTCAAATTTTCTTCGTTTGGTGACGGTGAAGATAGCTGACGATGAGTTAAGAGCTGATTGTCATATCCTGCATCCGGTGATTATGATTTACTCTATCGTACACCTGAGTTTCGGCTGTTGCTCCAATGTACTTATTACCTGTCAGGCGAATCGTAACTTGGATGCAAAGGCCTCACAACGTTAACGACTTGCAAAACCAACCAAGCAAACTTCTTCTTCTGGGCCTTACGACCGCAATCGTCACCGGATTAATCACGCCTCTGGTTATCCCTCACATTGCCCACCCTGCAATGATTTTTCACATCCTTCTGCATCTGGGAAGTGTTACTGTAGCAGCATTTCTTAGTATTATATCACTACTGGCATACAAGAGAGTCGCAGGCACAAGAATCCTTCTGATGACTGTGGGATTCATGGCACTAACTATCTCTGAACTATTGTATTTTCTTGACACTACCGGGGTGATTACTTCTATGCACATTCCGGGCATCAATGCCGAGCTTTCTCATATCATCTTACTAGCAATGCTTGGCTTGTTCGGAGTAGGAGTGCTAAAACCAAGTGCGGGGGCTCATATGTAATGAACAACATGCTCAGGGCAGATATGTTAGACGACAGAAAAGTAACGCTACTAAAGCATATCGAAGGTGCACCGGGTATAAGGTACAGGGAACTCTTGAGACTTACACAGCTTTCAAACGGCGTTCTTTTTCACCATCTGACCCTTCTTGAAGAAGCAGGCCTCATACAAGTTGAAAGAACTCCATCAACGAAGACTACGAGATATTACCCCGCAAACTTTTCCAAAAGCGAGTCTGCCATTCTCGCAATCGTTAGACACGAGCCACTTAGACAGATAATATTGTGCTTGCTTGAACATGATGTGTGCACTGTTAACGACATTGTTAGCCTTACCCATAAAGCCCCATCAACAGTATCGGTACATCTGAAACATCTCAAGGAGACAGGGCTAGTAGCTGTTAGAAGAAAAGAGATGTGCCTGTCGTATTGTCTGGTTGACAGAGAATCAGTCGCAGACGTTATCTCGAAATACAGAACGAGTCTTGTTGATAAGGCCGTGGATAATTTTGTCGGGATGGTGGAAGAGCTTTGAGCTTCTCGGATATTTCATTCAAAAAGCTGGCGATAATCATGATTGCTGCGGGTGTTGTTGCGGTGTTTGCCATATCAGGTTTTCAGGCACGCAACTTATTTGCACCGAGCGTAACTGAAGAGGCGCAAGTAATCCTGAAACAGGGAGACAAATGTATAGTGGAAGGGTCTGACAGAGTGCCACGGGAAATACAGAATTGCCCTTATAACGAAGGAGACACTGTGCTTATTTCATACAAGCCACAGCAGCCAAGTATCGAAAGGCACGAGCCCAGACAAAGAGCATCCAAATAATGGCCGATTGGCATATGAAATACTATGAACCCAAATTAAGCCTATACCATCCTGACAAATTGCTGACTCTATCTGCGCACCCGCTATGGATGCTATTCCTGTCTGCAATGCCAATTATTTCTCTTACCCTTTTTATTCCATTACTGTCTCAACATGACGCTTATGCACACTTTTTCGGAGAGACGGTTGACGTGGATGGTAGATTTCAAGTGGTATTTGCGCCCTATCCTTCAACTCCTGCTCCCGGCGACAATTCTACGCGGCTTAACTTTAGCGTACTTGAGAACGGCAGCAATATCTACAATATCCACGCGGCGGTCGTTATCACAGACAAGCAATCTGGCGATTTAGTTGATCAAGTGTCATACAGGCCGTACGAGTTTAGCGACATCACCGTTCCATACACTTTCCAAAAGGCCGGCAGCTATGTTGTGACGCTCCAGACAAGGATAACGGGTGATGAAAAGTACCAGTCCAATCCATTGGTAACAAGCTTTGACCTGTCTGTTGCCAGTCAGAATCTATTGATGCTCACAGACAGGGTTACACTTGCAATCCTTATTGTCACGGCAATCATTGGCGCAGGTGGCGCAGTTATGCTTTACATTAGGAAAAAACTATGAAGGGCTCGTACGTCAATCTTACGACAGGCCGGCTGAATGTTCGCAAACCCTTACCATGAAAGCCAGCACTAAAGGATTCTATCAGATGTATATTTCCTAACCAGTAGCGAATTTCCAAATACGGAAGAATCGCTGACAATCCACCCCAAAGCAGCTAGCGCTGGTGTCAATATTAGTGAATTTGTCATGCCATACAACACGCCGGCAGCGATCGACATGGCAATGGCATTATACCCAAATGATATCGCAAGGTTTTCCCTTATCTTTCGCATCGCATATCGACTCAACTTTATCGCATACACGCAATGCTCCAAATCTCCCTTGACAAGTATCACGTGACCTGATGACATGGCTATGTCCGTCCCAGAACCCATCGCCATTCCCACGTCTGCTTGTGTCAAAGCAGGGGCATCGTTTATGCCATCTCCTATCATTGCGACCTTTCTTCCCTCTGCCTGCATTTTTCTTACCTCTTCAGCTTTCCTTTCGGGAGGAACAGAAGCAAACACTCTTTCTATGCCGACCTTTTCTGCGATGGCCCTTGCCGTTCTTTCGTTGTCGCCACTCATCAGGATCACTTCTATTCCAAGCTTTTGTAGCTGCGAGACCGTTTGTGCCGCATTTTCTCTCAGCGTGTCTGCCACTGCCACTGCACCCACTGATTTTCCGTCCAGCGATACTACGACAACAGTCTTGCCTTGTGACTCCATCTTCTTGATATCAATTCTTTCTTGTTCTGCCAGACTTGGTTCCACATGCTTCGGGTTTCCAACGAATACCTTTTTGTTGCGTAGCACGCTGACAACGCCTCTGCCGGTTAACGAAACAAAATCAGATACTTCGAGAATTCTTATCCCTTTTTTATATGCAGACGCTACTATTGCCTGAGCTATAGGATGTTCTGATTTGCTCTCTGTAGAGGATGCGATTTGCAGTACATCATCTCTACTAAATTCCTCGCTGAACGAAATAACATCTGTCACTTCTGGCTTGCCCTTTGTCAGTGTACCTGTCTTGTCAAATACAACCGTATCTATCTTCGACAGCCTTTCCAGATATTCTCCTCCCTTTATTAGAACGCCATGCCTTGCGGCCTTGTCTATGCCTAGTGATACGACCATCGGAGTAGCTATGCCAAGAGCGCATGGGCACGAAACAACGAGCACGGTGGCAAACACTGTGATCGCAAAAGATACCGACTGTGAGACTCCAGTGAGCCAGTAAAGAGAAGCAGTTGTAGCAATGATGAAAACTATCGGAACGAAATACCGCACTGCCCTATCTGCGATCCTCTGAATTGGTGCTCTCGACCTTCTTGCCTGAAGAACGGTATTTACTATGTTGGCAAGAACCGTGTCTTCTCCCACTTTTGTCGTACGAAATCGAAT
>NZ_JBBIHK010000040.1:0-16812 GCF_037447015.1 Nitrososphaera sp.
CCGGTTTTGGCGGGCTGCTCTTTAATAAAATAACTATTATTATTTTATTATTGTTGTTGTTTTTGCTATTGTCCGGCTTATTCCATGGCCGGAATGGCGACGGCTGCTGCCACGGCGGCAAGCCCCATTTCAGGCGCCGAGTCGGGCTCGTCCCAGTCCAGGTGGCTGTCGGCAGGTATCACCTCGCCGAGAGGGTCGTACCTGTCAAAGCGCGTCTTGGAAGGCGCAGAGGCGACCACGTGCACCCTTGTTTGGGCAGAGCCGCCTGCCGGTTCTACAGACAGCAGCACCTCGGTAGCCCCGTCCTGCCCGAACACTCCGCGGGCGCAGCTTGCAATGTCGTCCAGCGCGCCAAGGGAGAGCTTGTCGCCGCCCATCACGTAGACGACGGCCCGGCCGATTTCTGTGGCGCCGGAAAAGAGCATCGAGAGAGGATCGCGCAGGGGCCCGTCCAGGCTAGCCCTGCCCGTGGCAAGTATGTTCAGGTCAGGGCCGGCACCCTTTGCAGCCACCGAGGCGGCCACGTCGGCCAGGGCAGAGTTGAGGAGCGAGATGCACTCTTCAAAAGAGAGGTCTGGGTTGTTGTCAGAAAGCGCGCCGTTGTCTGCCACTATTGTAGAATGGGACGCCGCCCTCACGCGGCGGAGCGCCACGCCGGCGGCAAAGTGCCTCTCCTTCTCAAATCCAAACGGCATGATGGCAAACGAGATGACGGTTGCAGACCTGCTTGCTATCGCGCACGCGGCAGGCGCCATGGCCGCCCCCGCCGTCCCGGCAAGGTTTGAGACTATGACAACGGTGTTGTAGCCTTCAATCGCGGAGGCAAACTGGCCCTCCTTGGCGCTGAAAAAGTGGCGCACCTTTTGCACGGACGGGTTGATGTGCGGGTGCGTGTTTACAAATATCGACCTGTCCTCGCCAAGGTCCCTCTTGTCGTTGCTCACGATGAGGCAGTTGCAGCCTATCCTGCCGCCTGCCTGCCTTGCGACCCTGCCGCCTGCGCCCCCTATCCCGACGACCAGCAGCGGACCCTTTAGCGATAGATGATTGTTGTTATTGTCACTAGTAGAAGACGATGATGTAGGTGACGATGACGTTCCCGAGCTCCCCCGTCACCAATAGCTGGATGATATTAAAAACGTTGGTAGTTGGCACGCCGGCAAGCTCCGGTGTAACAATGTTGAGCTGTTACAGAATCGCGCGTGCCTTGAGCGAAAAGCTGGAAAAACCGTAAACCTGTACGCGCATTCTGTCGCCAAGTTTTGTGCCTGCCGGCGGCTGCGCGACCACCACCGGCTTGTAGGCGCCGTTTCTGCCCTGCATTGCGGCGGTGGCGGCAGCACCAGCATTATCATCATCATTATCATTATTATCGGCGTCTTTGTTTGCAGCCGCCGCCGTTATTTTTTCGTCCACGATTATTTCGCCCACCCATCCCTTCCAGGCAGAGTTGCGCTTTTTTGCCACCTCCCTTGCGAGCGAGTGAATGCGCTCGGACCGATCCTTTGCCACGTCGCTTCTCACGCGTTTCCACTTTGCCGCAGGCGTCCCCGGCCGGGCGCTGTAGCGCGAGATGTTGACCACGTCCGGCTCGGTTTCCTTTACCAGGGCAAGCGTCCTTTCAAAGTCGGCCTCCGTCTCGCCCGGAAAGCCCACGATAATGTCGGTAGAGATGGAGAAGTCAGGCATCCTCCTGCGCAGCTCTTGTACCGCGTCTGCAAAGACCTGCGCCGTGTGGCCCCTCTTCATCTTTCTCAGGACAGAGTCGCTTCCGCTCTGGACAGGCATGTGGACAAACCTGAACATCTTCTCGTTCTCCTCAAACGCCGACGCAAGCCTGTCGATCATTTCGGGCACGTACTGTGGGTTCATCATGCCTATCCGGACTTTAAAGTCGCCCGGCACCGCGCAGCATGCTCTCAATAGCTCTGCAAGGTCGGTACCAATGTCCCGGCCGTAGCAGCCGCTGTCAGTAGACGTGAGCCAGACCTCCTTGCAGCCGTCTGCGACGTCTGCCTGCACCTGCCTCACGATGTCGCCTATGCGGTAGCTGTCGAGCCACCCTTTGGCAACCTTGGTCTGGCAAAAGGTGCACTCGCTCATGCAGCCCGACGCTATCTCGACGATGCTCACCACGGGGTTTATGCGCACCCTAGGGAGGTTGACCTTGCTCTGGGGCGAGTCTTCGAGTGCGACCATCCTCTGCCCTGCCAGCGCCGAGCCCACCACCTTGGCTGCGCTGTCTATAGAGTGCGGCCCCATGAGGCTGGCGGAGAGGTTTAGCGACTCGACCTTGGCCCTGTCCGCCTTGGGCAGGCACCCTGCCACCACAAGCGGCTTGCCCTCGCGGCTCAGCTGCCTTATCCGGTGGACCATCTTGTGCTCTGTCGTGTCTTTTACAGAGCATGTTACGATGAGGTTGAGCGAGCCTTCCTTCCTGCTTGTGGCAATCTCGTAGCCTGCCTCTTTCAGGAGGCCAGAGATCATCTCCGAGTCGGCCATGCTCGCAGAGCAGCCGTACGCCTCGACCCACACCCGGCTCCGGGGCTCGGGCTTTTTATTCAGGAGCCTTATCGACTCGATTAGCTTGGGCTTGAGCGAGCGGACGTACAAATTGATCGCAGCACCAACCGGTCAGCAGCCTATGCCTTAAAAATCATGTTGTCGAAAAGTGGCGCTTGAGCGGCTCCCAGTAATAGTCTATCCAGCCCCTGCCATAGTCCTCTGCCTGCTCAGACGGCACCTTTTCGTGCACCATCGTAAGCTGCGTGCCTCCCTCTTTTCCCTCAAGGGTGATTTCCAGCATCGAAGGGGCGGCGCCTTCAGGCCACTCGCTTGTCTGCCACTCCTGCACAATCCTGCGGGGCCGCACAAGTTCCAGGTTCTTGCCGGTGATGTAGCCGTCCCAGGCGGAGAACCTCTGCCTCCTGGCCTGGCTACGTTGGTGGCCTTGCCTCCCGTGAACTTTGAATGCTGTTCTGGGTCGACATAGGCGTCATACACCTGCTCAGGCGTCGCAGACGGTATAAAGTGGACCTGCCGGATGGTCGCAGTCTTGATATTTCTTGCCATGTGTATGTATATGACCGCTACAGCGTTCAGTCGGCAGGATCGCTATAAAACCATGATCATGGTGGTGATGGCGGCTAAGACGGTGTCTTGTTTTTGTTATTATTATTGTTGTTATTGTTCTGCGACCAGATCTCTGCCAGCACCTGCACATAGGTCGTCACAAGCGACCCCGACTCGGTGTCTTCTCGGTGCTTCTCCATGTCGTTGCCCATCGCTATCGTAAGCGACTTGGGGATTTTCAGGTGCTCGTTCATGTATATCAAAAGCGAATAGTACATCAGCTTCATGGGGTCGCCCTGCGCTTCCTTGACGCCGTCTGCGACGTTTGCGGCCACAAGCGCAAGCTGGGGCGAGAGCATGGCGTTATTGCCGCCCTCTTTTATCCGGATGGCGCCCATGTACAGCAGGTCTTCAATCGCAGAGGCTATCTCTTCTGTGCGGTCAGGTGAGGGGGACGAGGACACGGTATATGCTATCTCGCAATAGACATCCCGCACACATGCTATTTTAGATTGCTTGTGACGTTTTTATAACTGGCGATAAACTCGGGGTCGACTATGCCCTGCACGACGTACGGCTGGCCGTCTGAGAGCCGTATGTCCATGGCTACTGCGCTGTACGGAATGTCAAACTGCTCTACCTTGGCAGGGTCGTCGGTTTCAAACACCTTTTCGCACCGCTTCCCGCCGCCAGCGCATGAAAAGCCGTAGACCTTGCTTATGCGCCTGTGGCCCGAGCCGGCGGCGCGCCCACCCGCAGAGCCCCTCGACTCTTCAACCATCAGAATGAAAATTTCGTTCTTTGCCTGCTTGTCGTCGTCGAGGAGAACGTCGCTTTGCGCGACCACCAGCTTGCGCTGGGGCAGCTGCAGAATCGCGTCGATTGAATCATTGTTATTATTATTGTTGTTGCTTGACATATGCGTGTGTGTGGCGCGTGTATACGCATTTGAAAATGAAAGGATCTACCTATAATAATATTATTTGTTATCTGAGATCCTCAGGGTCGTGCTGCCGCTGCCACTGTCTCTTCTTCACAAACAGCCTCTTTATCGACCACGGCAGCCCAAATGTTATGGGCAGAAAGAAAAAGTAGATGCCAAGCGAGATGAGGACTATTGTAGCAATCAGAGATGCGGCAGAAGCTGCCAGCAATGCAATGGCAACATAGTCCTGGCGTTCCATGCCCCTTCTGGCACTTGTAGTGCGCAGGATTTCCTAATAACCGGTTGTGTACATGCGCAGTAATAGATATAACGCCTGAACTGCCAATTGCCCGCATGGCTCGAACTCTCTCATCCCCGCAGGTGTTAAAGACAGGCATGGCCGCCCCCGACTTTAAGTTAAAGGGCGTGGACGGCAAGACGCACTCGTTCTCCGACTACAGGGGCAGCAGGGCCGTGCTGGTCGTTTTCATCTGCAACCACTGCCCGTTTGTCAAGGCAAGGATAGGCGACATCGTGGCGCTCCAGTCCAGGTTCAAGCCGTCAGAGCTGCAGGTCATTGGCATCAACAGCAACGACCCCGCGTACCAGGACGAGGGCTTTGACAACATGGTCAAGTTTGCAAAAGAATACAAACTCAATTTCCCGTACCTGATAGACGACAGCCAGCAGGTCGCAAAAGCGTACGGCGCCGTGTGCACGCCCGACCCGTTCCTGTTCGTAGACGGCAGGCTGGCCTTCCACGGCAGGATAAACGACGCGATGGAGCCGGAGGCCAAGCCGACAACCCCGGTCATGGAGAACAACGTCAGGGCACTCCTTGCCGGCAAAAAGCTGGAGAAGGACTTTGACCCCTCTATCGGCTGCTCGATAAAGTGGAAGAGCTAGATCCAGTTGACGGCTGCTGCTATCAGCCGTACTGGAACGAGACACCTTTTTCTCCCCTAGGGTGGCGCCACTCGGTCTCTTTGGCGCACGTCCCGCACTCGATGCATGGCTCGTGCTGCAGGACCACCCGGCCGTCTTCCAGCAGGTAGCACGAGGTCGGGCAGAGGGTGACCATCTTTTTCATGAATTCAGATTCCGGCTTGGTCACCTTGATGTGCGACTGCCTGTCGTCGTCGTATTTCAGCTTTGCAACACGCTCTGCAACCGTCGGTATCGTCGGCCGGTACGACGCCTTTACCGGCTTGCCAAGCCTCTCGGCTATCTCTATTGGGACCTGGACGTACGTCTCCTCCGACTCGACCAGCGGCAGCAGCTTGTCATAGCCGAGAATGTTGGCAAGGCCGACTGCCAGGCCTCGGAACGTGCCTGACGACATCAGCCTGAACACAACGCCGTAGCGCTGGCCCACGATGTCCTTTGGCACGTCTCTGGTAGCGTCAAGGAACGTCTTCAAATAGTCCTTGTCTATCTCGCGCATGTCCCTCGTGTAGGGGCTTGATTCCACCTGCTGCGAGTAGTGCTCGCCTATCGAGGAAAAGTCGTTGCGCTCTATCGCCCTGTTCACGGACTCGGCAGCCCGCACGGCGTCGTCGATGCCCACGTTCAGGCCCTCGATGCGCGGGCCTATAAAGACGCCCCTGCCGGCGGCGTCCCCTATGAACAGGATGTTCCTATGGTATGGCTTTTTCATGGCGCAGCGCTTGCCGTCAGGCACCAGCTTGGTCGAGTATTCCAGCTCCACATAGTCTGTGACGAACTTGGTCGAATATTTCGACACCAGCTCGGACTTGACCGACTCCATCCTTGCCCTTATCTCGTCGTCTGACTTGTACCTGCCCGATTCTATCAGGCGCCTGCGGCCGGCTGGCGAGTAATAGGCGTCCCGGAGCTCGCCCCAGGTTTTTATCAGCTTGCTCACGGCAAACCGGGCTCGCAGCTGCTCCTCCTTTGGAAGGTTGCGGTCTATCTCTTGCTTGACTGCGACCTCGTCTTTGATCATCTCTGACACGAGCGGGTTTTTCAAGAGCGCGTTGACGAGCGCGCTTGGCGACGCAGGGTTGCCAAGGAGCGAGTCATAGTGGTAGACTGCGCCCACCGACAGGGTGTCCCTGTTGGTGTAGAGGAACCCGCCGCCGATGTGGTTCAAAGTCACGTCGCCGGCGAAAAGGTGCGCCGCGCCTTCGCCGGGCCCGGCGCCAAACCTCTCCTCCAAGAGCTGCTCTGGCAGCTTCACGACCACCTTGACGCCCTGGTAGAGCTGCTCGGGCGTGAATTTTTCGCGGGCACCTGTCATGTGCGCGATTTCAGAGTTGACACCGTCTGCCGCTATTACTGCCCGGGCCTGGAACGGGTCCAGCTCGTCGGTCTCGATTATTGCAGTTTGGCCTTCCCAGCCGATTGAACGGACATGGACGCCAGACACGATGCCGCCGCCCTGCCTCTCGGCCGCCTTGCCTGCCTGCCGGGCAAACCACGAGTTGAGCCTGTTGAGCAGGACGGAGCAGCCAAAGTTGGCCTGGTACTCGTGCGCGGCAGTCAGGTCGATGGCATAGTCCTTTTCGCCCGACGCCGCGTGGAGGACGTATTTCGTTATCCTGCGCTCGTACGGCGCCTCCTTTAGAAAATCAGGGTAAACGTCCTCCACGTTGTACGGCCTGCCCTGCTTGGGCTTCTTTGAATAGATGATGCCGCCAGACACGTTCTTTGTCCCCGGCTGCTTGCCGGCCTCTATGAGGACTGCCTGCCTTCCCAGGTCGGCCAGCTTTTTCAGAGCCGCAAGCCCCGCCGAGCCGCCGCCTATTATCGCAACGTCGTATTTTTCCATCGCAGTCACTTCCTTGCCGCGACCTCCTTTGCAGCTGCAGGCTTTGTCGCCCGCAGCTCCTCGATCAGGGCAGGTATGACATCTTCCATCCTGCCCCTGATGAACACGTCGCACTCGTCCTTTATCGGCGCCCCCTCGTCTGGGTTTATCGCCACTACAAACTCGGACTCTTTCATCCCTGCAAGGTGGTGCATCGCTCCGCTGATGCCCGCCGCCACGTACAGGAGCGGGGTCACCTTCCTGCCGGAAGTGCCTATCACCCTGTCAGGCGTCATGTATTCAGAGCTGATGCTTTCGCTCACGGGAAAGGGCTTTTTGGATATCGGGAGCGACACGCCCACTTCGGCGCCAAGCTCCCTTGCGAGGTCGGCTGCAAGCCTGATGTCTGCCTCCGGCGAGTCCTTGATCCCCCTGCCAAAGCTGACGATTGCCTTTTTGCTGTCAAAGTCCACCCTGCTCTTTACTATAGTCCTGCTGAGCACCCTGACCTTCAGGTCCTGCGGGTCGAACGTGGGCGAGTAGTCTACGATGACGCCCTTTCTTGACTCGTCTCTCTCAATGGGCGCAAACACCCCGGGGATGATGCTGCACGCCTGCGGGTGGTAGTCCCTCGCTATCGCAGGGTTGCGGTTGTCAAGGCACAGGATGGTGGTCCAGAGAAAGCCAGAGAAATCTGGCCTGTACATCTCGAGCGTGCGCTCGTAGACCATCGCCTGGCCCTTGGTCTTGTGCTCGTGCTTGATCTCAAGGTCGCTAATGACGAGCTTGTTGATGTCAGACGCAAGGCCGGATTCAAGCTCGGCCATCACGGTCGAGGACAGCTGGCGGCCAATGTTGTCTGCTGCAAAGAACATGTACCGCGGCTTGACAAAATCTGCAGAGCCGGGCGAAAACTTTAGCACCAGGTTCCTGTCAGTCGCTATACTGCTTATCACCTTGGTGTCCACCAGGTTGCGCGGGTGGACCAGCTCGGGGCTGTCTGCGTAGATGACTGCGTCGGCGCCGTAAAAGAGAAGCTCTTCGCACAGGCGGCGCACGCCGTGGCCGAGCACGACTGCCACCACCTTTTCGCTTGCCGAGTAGCGCCTGTTGTAGTCGTCCATCAGCCGGCGCGCCTCGCCAAGCATCTCCAGGCTGACTGGGATGGGCTTGCCTTCCTCGTGCTCTATTGCCACGTAGAGGTGCTCGTACTTGCCCATCTTACTTGATCACCATGCCTCCAAGCACTTCGTGCATCTTGGCAGCCACCCTGCGGAGCGCCTGCCTGTCAGAGCCGTCCACGACCTCTGCCTTGCGGCTCGCCTTGGCCTTGGGTATCTTTTCCACCCTGTAGACGATGGTGGGCGAGCCGGGCAGGCCCACAAACTTGGGGTCAACCCCAAGCTGCTGCGCGTTAAAGACCTGCAGATACTGCTTAAAGTTGGCGGCCCTCGACTTGGCTTCCTTCTGGTATTTTTCAAGGGCGAGCCTCTGCGATACCGTGCCAAACGACGACCTGTAGGTCGGGTCGATGGCGATAAAGACAGGGAGCGGCGCCTCGACCTCCTCTATGACATCATAAAAGCCCTGCAGGGTTATCAGCCGGCGCGCCCTGACCACCCTGCGCTCCACGTCGACATCGTAGCTCACCACGTTGCCCAGGAACGTAAAGCCGAGCTTCCACGCAGTCTGCGGCCCCGTCTGGCCGGTCTCGCCGTCTGACGCCCTGTGCCCCGAGAAAACGATGTCCATGTTCTTGCTGCCCTTGCCCCCGTCCATCTTTTCTATGCCTGCCCGCAGCGTCTCGGCGGTGGCAAGCGTGTCTGCGCCGGCAAAGAGCCTGTCGCTGTAAAGGTGCAGTTCGTCGGCGTCGCACATGGCCTGCGCCTGCGCAAGCGCCACGTCTGCGTTTGGCGGCCCCATGGTCCCGACCGCTATCCGGGCGCCAAACCTCACCTTGGCATAGAACGCCGCCTGGCAGGCTACTGCGCTGTGCGGCCCCAGGATGCTCTTGGTCTCGGCACGGTTGAGGGTGCCGTCTGCGTTGTAGCTGACATTCCCCTCTGAAAAGTCGGGCTCTAGTTTGACTATGACTGCCGTGTTTAGTGCCATTGATTCACCCTTTAGTCCCATTTGATGGCTTTAAATGGTTTTTGAATCAATTACGCGGCTATCGCGTACTTTTGCGCGCGCAGATCTTCATACGATTGTCGTAGCTTGCTGTAAAATTCTGGCATTTTCGGCGGCAACATTGCATATGCGAGGTAAAAGTCCTCTGCTTCCCGCATGTAGCGCCTGACCTTGTCGTGGCCGGGCACGGAAGCGATGAAGGCCATGTTGTTGAGCCTGTCTGCAAGCTTGATCGCCTTGACGTCATAGTCGGCGCTGCAAAGCAGCCCGCAATAGTCCCAAAAGCGCGCCGCCTGCCTCTCGGCCTCTGTCGCCCCGACGAAATTGTCCAGTGGCTTGACCTTCAGCTCGCTTGCTATCTTGTACACCCTGCTGCCAAAGCGGTACGCAAGGTACGCGTCGAACCCGTACGACTTTGACTCGTAGAGGTTGAGTATGCGCCCGTCGTCTTCCATCACGTCATGCAGGATTGCAGATGCGACTTCGACGCCCGTGATGCTGCGGTTTGCAGACCGGTAGTGCCTTACGACTTCGATTGCCACGGGCCAGGTGTGGGTCTCCAGGAACGGCGAGCGGCCGTCCTCGCGCTTGACTCCTGCATGGACCTCTTCTGCAGTCTCGATAGCCCCTTCTATCAGGCTGTCCACCCTGAGCCCGCTGTCCTGCAAAAAGGCGATAAACTCGTCCCGGGTTGCCTGCGCAAGCCTCCTCCTTTCTGCCATGCACTCTTAGGGCAGAGGTACGAGAAAAGATTTGCGGCCCCTCTCTGAGCACAGAATATCCTGCCAGAACGGGATTCCTCAGCGTTTTCTATATAACCTGCTCCCACAACTCTTTAAAATCATCTCCACCAAGCAGTTACGACGGAGACCGCACTTGTACGGCCGTGTAGTTCAGGGTGGTGGCTCGGCTGGCAGGTGCGTGCGCTCCTCCCCTTTAACACAGAGTGATATACCATTTGTCAGCATCATCAGCAGCAGCGTCGTCGTCAAAGCCGGAAGCCGAGTTCAAAAAGGTAGAGCAGAGGCCGTGGGGCTGGTTTGAGCAGTTCAACGAGAACAGCCAGTGCTCTGTCAAGCTCATCCACGTAAAGGCGCGCAGCAGGCTGAGCCTCCAATACCACAACCACAGGAACGAGTTCTGGAAGGTCATACGGGGCCCTGTCAGGGTCGAGATAGGCGGCAAGGAGTACAGGGGCGAGGAGGGCGACGAGTTTAGGATACCGGCAGGGTCAAAGCACAGGCTGGCCGCGCTTGAAAACGACGCGCTGCTGCTCGAGATTTCCTACGGCCGGTTTGACGAAAACGACATAATCAGGGTCGAAGACGATTTCGGAAGAGTAATTGTAGAAGAGAATGAAAAGGAGAAGGAAAAAGGAAGAGGGGCAAAGGCGTACCTGGAAGCCTCTTGAAAAAAGAGGCCCCAGGCTCGGGTTTCGTTTTCTTGTTATCTTTTTACCATCCTGTCAAGGTGCGCAAAAAATATGGTGCGCCTGAGCTTGCCGAACTTGTTGCTCGTCGCGTACAGCTTTATCGACGTATTGCAATGCGTGCAAATCTTTTTCTTGCGCGATATTATCAGGTCCGTTAGCGGGTGTGTGCCTGCGCATGTGGAACACCAGTAGTATAGCAGGCCGCGCGTCTGATGCAGGGTCAGCGATTCAAAATCAAGCCCCTCTTTTGAGCAAACCTGTTTCGCTATCTCTACCAGAGAAGGATCGCAGTTGCTTGGGATTTGTTGTGCCATGAGTATTTGAGGCAATATTCTTAGATAAATCTAACTGTTTAGTTAATTCTAAAACATGGCAATTTTTCGGCCATTAAGGTTATATCTTGAATAGAAATACCACCCCATATATTCATGAAGGCCGCGTACATTGTCGACGACCAAGAGGTGGCAGGGATCCTCGTTGACCCGATGCGGAGAGCGATCCTGGGGTTTCTTGCCGAAAAGCCCATGACCCAGTCGCAGCTTGCAGACGTGCTCGGGCTGTCCGACGCGTCGCTCAACTACCACATGAAAAAGCTGAGAGCAGCGGGTCTTGTTACCATAAGCAAAAAGGTCGCCGAGGAACACGGCATAATCCAGAAATTCTTTTCCCCCGTGGCCTACCTGTTCATATACGACCTAGACGCCCTGCCAAAGGACATCTCTCGCTACTTTTACCCAATAAGCGTCGAAAGGGCCCGGGGCGTCGTGTCCGCGATGGCGGCGAGAAATGGCAGGGCAGGCGGTGGCGGCAGCAGTAACAAGCCATACTGGGAGGACATGGCGGCCGTGACAGAGACCCTGTCCAGGCTGCTTGTCGGCATGGCAAAGCCGTACACAAGAAAGGACGTGCAGCACGGGAGCGAGGCCATAGCCTACGAAATATACGCGCGGGCGGTCAGGGCGTGGCTGGACAGAAAAGACGCGGCCGCAAAACCCAGGCAGAGACGCTAGCCGGGACCTGTACTATTTAAAGAACGTATAGAACAATCTTTCAATGCAATAATATAGTTACAGTGTACATTTTTTCGTTCAATGCAATCATACCCTTTACATAATTTGGCAATTGCTTGAGGGTGAGAGGAAAATGGCAAAGCGTTCACAACAAGAGATAATAGTCGACATACTGGAAGTAGTGACTGCACCGTGCAGGCCAACGCCGATAATGTACAGGGCAAACCTGAGCTACTCGCAGCTGCGGTTCTACCTGTCGTTCCTGCTTGGCAGGGAGCTGATAACGAACAGGGACGGCATGTGGGTTGCAACCGAGAAAGGAAGGGAGTATCTTTCGGCTTACGGCCAGATGAGAAAGATACTGGTCGGAGAATAATGAGGTAAAGTAGAAGGAAGGAAGGAAAGAAGCAAGATTTCTTTTCGCCTCTCTTTTTATTATCGCATAAAAGGAGAAGTAGTTTTTCTTGGCTGCAACATGGGGAGGTAGGGACGGCTGCTGCCCTATGCTAATCCACCGTCTTTATTTTTATTACCGCAGTAGTTCCGGTCTGCCTGACCGATTAATTTTGTCACTTGATCAGGCTGTCCAGATACATCTGGACGTGGGGCTCGGCTATCCACATCTTTTTCTCTTTTTCAAACAAATAGCCGTACCTCTGGGAGCTTCCCACCTTCTCCTTTGATTCTAGGATGCGCAGGTAGCCGGCAGTCACCGCGTCTTCGTCAAAGCCGTTCTTGCGGGCAATGGCGTCGATGGCAGAATGCACGCCAGAGCCGTGCTGCGCGGCCTCCTTGACCCGGTAGGCGATCTCTTTTGGCACGCCCAGCCTGCACGCCAGGTTGCGGTGCACGCGCTTGCCAAACATGTCTTCCTTCCTAACGTTGAGCCGGAGGTCCATGTCCATCGCCGTGCGGATGACGCCCCTGTCGAGGAACGGCTCGCGCAGCTCGACGCTGTGGGCCATCGTTATCTTGTCCTCCCGCTCCAGCGTCTCCTTGTACAGCAGCATGAGATCGTCGAGCATGTGTGCCCTGAGCCTGCCGTAGCCGTACCTCCGGGCGATGTGCGGATACCATGAATACCCGCCGAACAGCTCGTCTGCACCCTGGCCCGTGAGCATTATCCTCATCCCGTGGCTGCTTGCCAGCCTGACTGCGCAGTAGACCGGCAGCGCGACTTCGACCTGGCCGGCGTTGCTGTCCTCGATCACCTTGATTATGCGCGGGACCAGCCCTTCGATCTCGTCCTGCTCAAGCTCGTGCGCGTAGAGCCTGAGCCCAAGCGAGTCTGCGACTGCCCTTGCGTGGTCAAGATCACTTGAGCCTTTCACTCCTGCCGTGTAGCAGGCCACCTCCGGCACCATCATCTTGGCTATGTGGGCGACAAGCACGCTGTCGATGCCGCCGGAGAATATGATGCCTATCCGCTCCACGTCCTGCGTGCGCTTTTTCATCGACGCCATGAGAGCCTTCTCGTAGGCCGCCACTGCGTCGCGCATAGTAGAGATCGAGGAGGGGCGCCGGTTCTTCTTATTTGGCGAAAGGAGCGGCGCCACCCTCACCTGCGAAACGGCGCCTGCTGCCGGCGAAACCATCAGCGCGTGGCCGGGGAGCACGCGGCGGGTGGGCTCGGGTACGCCGGCCTCCCACAGCCCCTTCCTCTCGGACGCAAACGCCACGAACCGGCCGTTTTCCGCCCAGTAGAGCGGCCTGACGCCAAGCGGGTCGCGGACCAGCGCCACCTGCCCCGTGGCGTTGTCCTTGACAGCAAGGGCATAGATCCCGTCAAGCCGGGGGACGGCCTTTTTTATAGCCGCTTCGAGGCCGAGCCCCTGTGCAAGGTAATCTTCAAGCAGGTGGACGATGACTTCGCTGTCAGTCATCGTCTGGAACGTGTGCTTGCTTTTCGCTTCGAGCTTGGCGCGCAGCTGCTTGTAGTTGTATATCTCGCCGTTGTGCTCCAGCACCAGCCTGCCGTCGCAGCTGCGGAACGGCTGCGAGCCGATGCTGCCGCCCACTATTGCGAGCCTTGCGTGCCCGAGCACGCACGAGCCCCGGACGCCGGCTGCTGCGAGCATCTGTACAGAGTCGGCGCGGACAAGGGCATCATCGGCAGCCATGCCCGCCCCGTCCGGCCCGCGCCGGGCCATCCGCGACAGCATCATACCCACGATCGGGGCAACGTTCTCCCCGTTCTTGCTCAAAATCCCTGCTATTCCACACATTTTAATCCACAAAACCCGGCTTGCGCCGGGCGTTTCATGTACTCATAAAAAACTTAAAAGACTTATCGCCGGCTGGCGGGGCTAAAAACCCTTTAATATCATCAGCTCAATATTGCCGCATGGCAGAAGCCTTTGTTCTGGTGAACTGCGAGGCAGGCTCCCAGCAAGAGGTGATCGAGGAGCTTGCAGCCATTTCCAGCGTTTCAGACATCAAGCGGGTCTTTGGCGTGTACGACGTGATAGCAAAGGTAAAGTCAGACACGCTCCAGGGCGTGAAAAAGGCGATAAGCAAGAAAGGATGCAGCGCGGCATCCGGTCCACGATAACCATGACGGTAATAGAGCGCGGGTAAAAGTAGACAAAGAAAGAGAAACGCAACAGCAAGGTACGCGACGCGCTTTACAGCAATAGTCACTTTAGCTGGTCGTGCACTATGGCAAACGTCGAGGCAAGCGACCGGGTGTTGGTGTAAAAGCCAAACTCTTTCTGATCCCCGTCCAGCGATTGTTCTTCGGGCAGGATTATGATCTGCTCCCTGTCCACTATGACCATGTTGAGGGGCACCGGCGTGCCCCCGACAAGGTCGCAGGCAAACGCCTTCTCGTCGACGCTTACAAAGCTGCCGCTTGCAAGCATGTCGTCATAGCGCTGCGGAGCGCCAGCACCGCCGTTCCGGGCGCCGTTATTGTTCTGTTTACCATTACTGCCACCGTTGCCGCTGCTGCCGCTGCCGCCACTATCCTTCCACCCCATCACCTTCAATGTGATGCGCACGCTCTCTGGCAGGGACTGGAGCCTGTCCATCACGTCCATGTAGACCAGGGCCCGCAGTTTTTTCTCTGACACGAGCACCAGCACCTCGCTCCGGGCACCCAGTATCATCCGGGCAATCTTGGTACATATGGCGTCCATGCCTGTCAGCACCTGATAGTTCTCCCGGCTCTGCACCCTCGGCGCCACCCTGCTCTCTATCGCCTTGCAGAACAGCTCCTCGCAGTAGCCCTTCCTTGCTGCAAGCTCGCGAAGAGCGCGCTGCTTTATCTCTATCAGGGCGTCAACAATTTCTCCCACAGCCAGCGAGTAGTACTTTTGCGGCTTGTCAAACGTGGAAAAGACGAGCCCTTTTGACTGCAGCCCGTACAGGGTCTGGTACACCTCTGTCCTCTGTATGCCGGTGCTCCTTGACACGTCGCTTGCTATCGACTGCCCGTTCACAAGCAGCGAAACTAGCACTCTGGCCTCGTTCTGCGACAGCCCCATGCTGCGGAGTTCCAATACCAGGTTGCCTATCGCGCTGCTGTCGCTGCCGATGTAGTCGCCACTATTGTTGCTGATGTTTGCGCCAATTTTTGCCGTCTGGCCAGTAACAGAGGGGTGTTTCTGCATTCGGGGAATTCTTACAGAACATAGCTATTAAAAGATATTCATTAAGGGACCATAGAGGCAGATATACTAGTCTATCATCTAGGCTCCTGCGTGTGTATGCATAGCAAACATGCGCAATTCTATGTTTTACTGCCCTTTCTACCCAGAGCATGGGGAAAGACGGCGACGACGGTACCGACAGCAGAGAAAATAACGCAGGAATTTCCACGGGAAAGGGGAGGCAGGGCAGAAGAAAGAGAGGAGGCATTGTTACAGCGGCGGTCCTGGCCCTGCTTCTCATGATGATGACGGCGACGACGGCAGCACCCGGGAGCAGCGGCAACAACGTGATGATGATGGCAGTTGGCAAGGCAGAGGCAGCTGTGCAGAGCACGACGGTGAGCGCAGTCTCGCTGGCAGGCACCACGCTCCACATGTGGACCGAGGTGCGGGAAAGCGGCGGGGCCGCGCGGCAGACCGGCTTTACGCCGCTCACGTTTTCCGCAGACACGTCCAGGTCGTACACCGTCACGGTGTACGACTATCGCGACATGCTCTTTGACCACTGGGAGGACGGGAGCAAGGAGAGGACGAGGACTATCAGCAGCAGCGGCGGCCAGACAGGCATGGTCGCATACTACAGGACAAGCGAGCAGGTCACCACCAAGAAGCTCACAGTCAACGCCGTGCTGGCCTCTGACGGCAGCGAAAGGAACATGTGGACCACCATTGCCGCCGCGGGCGGGGCGGTGCTGCAGACCGGCTTTACTCCCCTTGCATACCAGGGCAACCAGGGCCAGTATGCCGTCACCGTGTCTGACTACCAAGACCGCGTGTTTGACCACTGGGAGGACGGCAGTACGGCAAGGACGAGGACGGTATACCTCAGCCAGGACACTTCGATAACCGCGTACTACAAATCCAGCATATCGTCGACTCCTCCAACGCCACCGCCATCACCTCCTCCTCCGCAGCCGGTCCCGGTCTACAACCTGACTGTCAAGTCTGCCAGAGCAGGCGGAGACGAGCTGGCAGGGATGCAGGTCGCGGCGCAGCCGTCAGGCGGTGGCAGTGTCCAGTCAGGGAGCACGCCGTTCGTGCTTGCCGCAAACGGCGGGACGGCTGTCGCAGTGACTGCAGAAGACAGGGGCTACATGGTCTTTGACCACTGGGAGGACGGCAGTACGGCAAGGACGAGGACTGTGACGCTTGGCGGGCACGTTACCCTCACGGCCTACTACAGGGACACGACTCCTGTCGCAACGTACACGCTTTCGGTGGGCTCGGCAGACATGTCGTCGTCAGGCAATGCGATAAACGGCTATTACACCACGATCAGGCTCGCAGGCGCGACGGTCAAGACCGGCTTTACCCCGCTTGTGCACACGGGCACGGCAGGCCAGGCGTACTCGGTGGCAGTCTCTGACTATGGCGGGATGGTCTTTGACCATTGGGATGACGGGAGCAGAGAGAGGACAAAGACAGTCGTGCTGTCAAAAGACACTTTGATAACGGCCTATTACAGGAGCACGGCGCCCGTACCGTCATCGCAGCCGCCTTCGCCTTCACCATCACAGCCCACTCCACCGCAGCCTAGCGAGAACCACGTGCTTTCAAGGACCGGTGTGTTTGCAGCCCTGTACATGTATCCTGCAGGCTCGTCGTGGTCGCACTGGCAGAAGGTGATAGATGTCAAGAAGGCGCACCCATCGGTGCCCATAGTCGTAGTGGTGAACCCGTCCAGCGGGCCGGGGTGGAACAAGGACAGCAACTTTGCGTCAGGCATCGCCAAGCTGCAGGCCGCAGGCGTCATTGTGCTGGGCTACACCTACGACGACTATGGCACAAGGTCGCCTTCCGCGCTCAGGGCAGACGTCGACAAG
>NZ_JBBIHK010000041.1:0-15572 GCF_037447015.1 Nitrososphaera sp.
CCTCACGTCCAGATCTTCAATACCCTTGTCGCTCATCAAAATGTACGGAAGCTGCCCCGGCTTGGCGTTGTACTTTTTCAGCACTTCCTCGGCTTCCGCCTTGGACAGGATCTCGTGCTTTGGCTGGTACACGTGGTTCGTTATCTTGACTACTTTCTTTTCAGACAAAGGACGCTGCTACCTCCAAATTCAATAGCTTGTGCTCGATGGAAAACTTCAAAGTCAAATTGTTGAATGAAAAAATAGCCTATATAAGTATTGTGAATTATTTGGTCCAAAAGCCAAATTTATTTAGAAAATTGAGATTGACCGTTTGGGCGTGTTATCTGAAATGAGTGCAGAGGTTAGAGTTCCTACACAAAAAAGATAAATAGTAACGGAAATATAGCGTGTTAGGTGTGCATGAGGGATAATGGAGTATAAAGCGTACGCACTAATGGCTATATTGCTGTCCTCGGTGGCAGCCGTGAGCACGCTGGGCACCGCCTACGCGCAAGCAGGCTTCACCGTAGCGACAGACAATAAAGACTACACCACTGGTGATGAAATCACCGTCTCTGGAAACATTGGACAGGCACCGGTAGCCGGCCAACCACTCGGCGTGATCCAGGTATTCAATCCAAACGGCGCAGCATACAGGTTCGACCAAGTGCCAATAGCTGCGGACGGATCGTATACTTACACGTTCAAGGTCGGTGGCCCGCTGGGCGTTGACGGCGAATACAACGTCAAGTTCAGCTACAACGGCGTGACAAGGGAGACGAGCTTCAACTTTGCAGGTGGAGAGGCCGGAGAATGGGAAACTGCCACGCTGACAATCACAGCGGAAGACGGCACCACTTCGGAGCACGAGATCCAGTACAAGATTGAAGGTGGAGAGCTGAACGAGCTCACTGGCGACCAGGCAACAAAGACGATCACGGCGATGATTACTGCAAACTCTGACGGCCAGCTGACAATCCAGCTCCCGAGAGACATTGCTGATGCAAAGGAAGGCGACGACGATGCCCAGTTTGCAGTCTTTGTCAACGACGAGGATGTCACCGATGATGTAGAAGACGACGGCGGCGATGACGTAAGGACGCTGACAATCCCGTTCTTTGAAGACACGGAACAGATTGACATCACTGGCACCTTCCTGGTTCCAGAGTTCGGCGCAATCGCTGCAATCGTACTCGCAGTCGCAATCGTCGGCATCATCGTAGCCACGACAAGATACAGCAAGTTCAGCTTCCTGCCTAAGATGTAAGGGCAGCAGCTGAACCGGCTCCTCTTTTTCCTTTTTCATTTTATTTTGTTAAATGACGAGCCATGCTGCAAAGTATAATCAAGTTATTTTCATCCTGTCGGCACGATGGTGAAAGATAAAGATGGGGCCTTCGGAGGGATTTGAACCCTCCTCAAGCGGTATCTGCCCTAAAAGAGCGTCCACAGCCGCCTATACTGACCAGGCTATACTACGAAGGCCGCAAGTGCATTTGCATTGACCACAGTATATAATCGTTAGATCATTTTCCTTTGTTGCCGCCTGGTATCAGGCCCATCCTGACGCATTCGACGCCCATCTCTTCTTCAAGTTTGTCGGCAAGCGCGTTGAGCCCAAGCGAGTCGCCGGCAAGGTGCCCCAGCACCACCAAGTTGCCATTCAGCTTTTCCTCGCGCATCTTGGTCAGGTCGCCATAGTCAACGTGCAAATAGATGACGGTGTCGACGCCGTGCTGGAAATACGCCTTTGCCACGGAATACCCGCCGTTTGTCCCGGCAGCTATGACAAGCGCCCAGTGGCCGGCGTTGTTGTCCTCGCTCCCGTACCTCACCCTTACCCCAGTTGCAGCGTTCTTGAACTCGGGTATCGACTCTACGGCCCTGACGATGTCGGACACCTTTTCCACCCTGCTTGCCTGTTGTATCTTTTCAAAAATAGTCCGGCGCATGTATTCGTCGCAGGGCTGGTGTATGTTGACAAGTGGCATCCTCATGGCCTGCGCCGCGCCCACCACGTCGTTGTAAATGTCTGCGTGCGTGCGAGTCTCGACCCGCTCCTTCAGCTTGTCGACTGCCTCCCTTGCGACTTTTCTGGGCACGCCGTGCTCCACAAGGTAGTCGACGTGCCTGTCAAACACTTTGTAAAAGTTTACCGCGGCCACGCCTATCGGGTGGTGCGCTATCACGGCGTCGCAGCCGAGGCTCTTTGCGAGCAAGAGCTCGGCAGTCCCAACGTCCACTGCGATAAGCACCTTTCTGATGTTGCTGCCCCTGACGTGGACGGCGCTGTCTGCGGGCATTTTTTTCCACCCCGCAAGCTCCAGCCCGGCCTTCATTATTCTAGCAGTGTCGATGCCAGCCAATACCGGCATTTGAAGCAGGGTGCAAAATTTAAATCTGTTCCACTCCCTCTCTTTAAAAGAAGAAAAGAAGATGAGCTGCTCTGACGAGTACGTCTCGCACTCGGTTGCTGGCAACAATAACGATCTAATACAGATAACACCGGCTGTGGCGGCCAAGCTGAAAAAGGCCAAGTACGGTGTCTACAACCACTCGGCAGTCGAGCTGTGCCACTGGACCAAAAAATCGTTTTCTGCTGGCGACGACAGCATGAGCTGCTACAAGCACAAGTTCTATGGCATCTCCACCCACCAGTGCATGGAGATGACGCCGGCCGCCATGAACTGCGAGAACAGGTGCATATACTGCTGGCGGCCAGCCGAGTTTTTCGACACGCTCCAGATGCCTGCCGAGCTCGTCGACGAGCCTGATGTAATCGTCGAGCAGCTTATGGCCGAGCGCAAAAAGCTGATAAACGGGTTCTATGGCAACCCGAAAAACGACAGGAAAAAGCTGGACGAGTCGCTCCTGCCGGCGCACTATGCAATCTCGCTCTCTGGTGAGCCTACGATGTACCCCAAGCTGCCGCAGCTGATAAAGTACCTGAAGTCGCTCAAGGCCACAAAGTCGATATTCCTCGTGACAAACGGGCAGGAGCCGGACATGCTCAGGCGGCTTGTCAGCGAAGACGCGCTCCCGACGCAGATCTATCTTTCAACCAACGCTTCCAACAAAAAGATGTTCCACATGATAAACCGGCCCATGCACAGGGACGCATGGGAGCGGTGGTGGGACAGCCTGCGGTTCCTTGCGACTGTCGACACCAGGACCGTCCTCAGAATGACCATCATCAGGAACTACAACAACCAGGAAGAATTTGTTGACGAGTTTGCACAGATGATGGCAGAGGGCAACCCGCACTTTATCGAGCTAAAATCGTACATGCACGTCGGCATGTCCACAAACAGGCTCGAGCACGGCGACATGCTTACGATGGACGAGGTGCGAGAATTCGCAAAGAGGCTGTGCGGCAAGATGCCCGGCTTTGCGGTGATGGACGAAAGCGAGATCTCAAGGATTGTGGTGCTCCAGAACCAGAAGCGCTACACCGACAGGTGGATCAAAGAGTATTTCGCCGATTGATGAGGAACCAGCCGGCAAAGGAGTCGAGCGCCTTCCTCCTGTGAGAATAGTCGCCTTTTTCGCTCCCTAGCTGCGCGTACGTCCTGCCGCCCGCCCCTTCAGGGATAAAGATGGGGTCATAGCCCCAGCCTCCGGCAGCCGCCCCGTTCTCTGAAATCCGGCCCTGGACGCTTGCCTCAAACGTTTCTATTTTATCATTGCCGCAGAACGCTATCACGGACCGGAACGACGCCTCACGCCGCCGGTCATTGCCTGAGAGCAGCTTCAGGACGCCGGCGTTGCCTATAGTCTTGAAGACGTAGGAGGAATACTGGCCGGGGAACCCGCCGAGCGCGTCTATAAAGAGGCCGTCGTCTTCCACTATGACCGGCCTCTTTACGATGGCGTAGGCGCTCCTTGCCTTTTCCCTTGCTATTTCTGCAAGCGAATCGGACTGGATCTCGACAAGCTCTGCCCTGGCAAAGTCGGCTGCGATGCCGTGCAGGGCAAGGATCGCCTGCACCTCCTTGAACTTGTTCTGGTTCGTGCTTGCAAAGGTTATCGTTGCTGCCGCGCTACCCACCACCGCCAATATCCCCCACCTTCTTTTCTCCTTTATTCGACCCGGGCATAGCGCCCGCGCTGCTCTATCTCCTTCACGTTGAGGAGTACCCTGTCTGTTTCCTTTCGGCCCGCAACTTCGGCATAGCCCCTGCAAAAGGCGGCAAAGGCTCCTCTCAGGGAGACGTGGGCGCTTGCAAGCACCTCCTTTATCAGCCTCACGTCGACTGCCCTGTCCTCCATCCTCTCCGAATAATAAGAGAGGCCAAAATCAAGGAGCACCAGCCTCCTTCTTCTTTTGTTTCCTCTTTTGTTGACGACGATAAAGTTTGAAGTGGTCAGGTCGCCATGCACTATGCCCGCTGCATGCAGCATCGCCGCATACCTGCCGATCTGCCTGCACAGCCCTGCGTCGAGGATATCGCGGGCTACCGTGCCCTGCACGTACTCCATGACTATCTCGGCCCGGACAGGGTCGACGAAATAGACGAAAGGCGCCTCGACGCCTGCCGCGGACTTGGCTGCAGACAGCAGACCCGCTTCGTGGACGGTGCGCTGGCGGCGCACCAAAGCGTCAAGTGCAGGGTGCCTGTACGGCTTGGCAGTCCTCCTTTTCAGTATGGCCTTTTTCCCGTGCCACTCGGTGAGCAAGATGTCTGCCTCGGCGCCCCTCTTGACCAGCTTTTGTTGTTGCTGTTGCTGTTGCTCCTGCTCCTGCTGCAATAGTAATATAGCCTGCCCAGTCGAGATAAAAACGTGAGCTCTTCTTCTTTCTTCAAGCCGGACCAAGGCGAGCGCGTGCTCCTGACAGAGGACTGCTCCGAGGACAAGCTGAGAAGCGGCATCCTCATCCTCACGAACAGGAGGCTGGTCTTCCAAAAGACGGAGGGCAGGATGGCCACGCTGTCAAAAAAAGAGGGCGAGATAGCCCTAGACATCCCGCTCTCGCAGATAGCGTCCGTCAGGGCGGAAGGCTTTCTGGTCAAGAAATTCGTCATAATCACATCTGCAGCGCAGGGCGGGCAGACGTACAAGTTTGGCGTCTTTTCAAACAGGCAGTGGGAAAAGCAGTTCAAGCAGGCGCAGCAACAGTCCGCCGCCAGCTGACGTCCACCGTGTCAAGCCTCCACGACTGCGTGACCGACGCGTCCTTGACTGCGACCTTTTTGCCAGTCGCCGCATATTCTGACAGGGCAGTCCAGGCGATCTGGGCGCCGTTGTCGCCGGCGTATTTTATGGGGCACGAGTAAAACCGGGCGCCATGCCGTGCGCAGGCGGCCTGCAGCATTTCGGCGAGCCGCCGATTTGCAGACACGCCTCCCACTATCATCATCTCCTTCTTGCCGGTGAACGAGAGCGCCCGCTCGACTGCCTCTGCAAGCATTGCAAAAGCCGTCTCCTGGAGCGAGTAGCAGACAGCTTCCAGCCTCTCTTTTTTTTCTTCTTCTTCGTTGCCGTTGTTATCATCTGAGGACGCCTGCCTGATTGCGGCAGTCAGCAGGCCGGAAAACGACACGTCGTTGCCCTTGACCACGTACGGGAGCGAGTGGTAATGTTCTTTGTTCGACCTGCCTGCGAGCTCCTCTATCCTGCCGCCGCAGGGCGAGGAAAAGCCGGCCGACCTGCCAAACTGGTCCAGCAGCTGGCCGACAGTGATGTCCAGAGTCTCGCCAGAGACGCGCCAGCGGCCTTCCAGGAACGCTAGGATCATCGTGTGGCCGCCTGACACCAGGAGCACTAGCGGGTCGGAGGCCCCTGTCAGCATCGCCCCAAGCTCTATGTGCCCAAGCGCGTGGTTGACAGGCACGAGCGGCTTTTTGTAATAGCCTGCCACCGTGCGGGCGACGACTGCTCCGACGCGCAGGCATGGGCCCAGGCCGGGGCCGGCCGAATACCCCACCAGGTCGATGTCTTTCATCGATACCCCGGCAGACGCAAGGGCATCCCCAAGGGCGCCTGACGACCTGTCGATGTGGTGCCTCGACGCCTCGCGCGGGTGTATCCCCTTGCCCTCCGGCGCCCTGTAGACTGCCCTGGCGTCTGACAGTATCCTGCCGTCGCCTGCGACTACTGCGCAGCCAAATGTGTGCGCCGTGCTTTCGACGCCAAGGCACAACAGTGCTTCTTTTCTTGTCATATGCTTGTGCTCACTCACTCCCTCGCTCGCTCACTCCGCGTACTAGCCTCTGCTTGCAGCAGACACTATCTTGATCACGTCCCCGTCCTTCAGGTGGTGGTCGGCGCCTATCCTCTGCTTTGTCCTCGCATCTACGGCGTACAGGAACCCCTTTGCCAGGTCGGCGTGCACAGTGCCGGCCAGGTCCTTTGCAGTCGAGCCCTGCGGCAGCAGCCGGACGTCGGGCAGGACGTTCCCTTTTTTGTCTGCCAGGCGGAACTCGTCCTCAACGGGATACACCGCTATCAGTTTCAAGAGCTTGAAGCAGGCGATGTTTATCGCCTCCTGCACGCCTGTCGACCCGTACCTGTCCATCAGCCCCTTCACTATTTCAAGCGCCTTTTTCTGCTGCTCGTTGAGCGCCACGCCGGGCCTGACGTCAAACGAGCCGTCGCCCGGCAAATAGTGGACGATGCCCTTTTTGGACGCCTTTTTCAGCATCGCCTCGGCCTCTGATGCGCACGGCACTACCTCAAGCCCCGCCTGCTTCATCTTTACGATGTTGGCATCTGCCGACGGGAGGTCGGCCTTGTTTGCCACCACCACGAACGGCTTGGCCTTTACCCGCAGCATGTGGCAGAACTTTTTGATGTCGTCTTCAGACCACATTGTGGGCTTTTTCAGCCCAAGGCCAGACTCGTGGACTGTGGCCGAGATAAGGTGGTCTGGTATCGCAAGCCCGGAAAGCCTCTTGGCAAGCATCTGCTCCAGCTTTTGTCCCTGATTCTCTGCCTCCCTCGCAGTCTTGCTCCAGTCCCGCATTACAATGCCGGACATCCACAGGTCAAACTCTTCCTCTACGAACCGGACATCAAACATCGGGTCGCCCGTGCCGGCCGGGACTGGCTTGCCTGCGCTGTCTGTCGAGCCCGACGCGTCCACCACGTGCACGAGCGCGTCTGCCTGCCTTGCGTCATCCAGAAACTTGTTGCCAAGGCCCTTCCCGGCGTGCGCCCCGGGGACCAAGCCGGCCACGTCTATCAGCTTTACAGGTATGAAGCGGTTGCCGTCTATGCACATCGAGTGCACGGGGTTGTCCTGCACCCCAAACTCGCGGCAGGCGCACTTTACCCTTGCGTAGCCGACGCCTACGTTTGGCTCGATGGTTGTGAACGGATAGTTGGCAGAGGGCACCGCAAGCTCGGTGGCGGCGTTAAAGAATGTGGACTTGCCCACGTTTGCCTTGCCTATTATTCCAATTATCATGTCTCTTTTCTTCTCTCTCTTCTGCCCAGCAGAAAGGCGCGCACGGCCAGCATTAATGTTTTTCAAATACCTCCCGCCAGCTCTTTCTCTGCAAATGCCGCCGTTGCTAACAAGGAACGCACGCTACTGGATAGAAAAGCTTGGCCTCAAAGAACACCCGGAGGGAGGCTATTTCAGAGAGACTTTTCGCTCAGACGTGAATCTCTACGTGAAAGGCATGGGCAGGCGCAGCGCGTCTACTGCCATCTATTACCTGTTGGAAAAAGGGCAGCGCTCCGTCTTTCACAGGATCAAGTCTGACGAGCTGTGGCACTTTTACGCAGGCAGCCCCTTGCGCCTGTACGTCATTGATGGCAAAAGAAGAGGAGGAGGAAGAGGAAGTAAAGAGGAAAAGACAATGATTGCGGCCGTCACGCTCGGCCCGGACCCTGACAGCGGGCAGGCATTGCAGGCTGCAGTCAGGGCAGGGTACTGGTTTGCAGCAGAGAGCGCAGGCAGCTACTCGCTTGTTGGATGCACCGTCGCACCGGGCTTTGACTTTGACGACTGGCAGGTCGGGAGCCGGGGCTATCTTGTCAAAAGGTACCCTCGGCATGCCGCCCTCATAGAGAGGCTCTCAGAATGACAGGGAATGATGTAACCGAACGCGAGTGAGATACCCATTAAAAGCTGCGGCAGCCATTACCATTACACGCGCACGAATGTACGCGGTGGTACGGCGCCGTCGCCGCTGCCCTGTAGCACACGGGCAGAAAAGTCGACGGCTACCATGCACACCTGCTGAGGGTTGGCGGCTGATGGGACACCGCCAATCCTCTTTATACCAGCCATTGCCCCTCTTTTGGGTGGGAAGAAAGCAAGCATCAGCATCAGTAGCGGCAACGACGCGGCCGGCGGCAGTCTGCATTGTGTCAGGCGGCCTAGACTCGGTGTGCTATGCCGCCATGCTTGCCAGGGAAGGCTTTGACATCCACATGATCACCTTTGCGTACGGCCAGCGCGCGGCCAGGGAGATCAGGGCTGCAAGGCGTTTTGCCAGGCTGCTTGGGGCCGGCGACTATAAAATAGTCGACATCGGCTTTATGAGGTCGCTGTACGGCAGGAGCAACGCCCTGACCGACAGGAGCCAAAAGCTGTCCCGAGAGTTTGAGCAGAGCCTGGTCGTCCCCATACGCAACGCCATCTTTATCACCATCGCAAGCGCCTGGGCCATGAGCATCGACGCTAGGGTTGTGGCGTACGGCGCGCACGCAGGCGACGTGCCGCATTACGCAGACTGCAGGCCGGCCTTTGCAAGCGCGCTCGCGTCGGCGCTCAACATGGCAGACGCAGACAGCATAGCAAGCGGCAAGAGGCACGAAATAGAGGTCACGTCTCCTGCGGCGCGTGGCATGGACAAGTCGGCCCTCCTCTCAAAAGGTTACGCCATCCTGGGCGACAGGCTGTTTGAGACGTGGAGCTGCTACTCTGACGGCGTCAGGGCCGGGAAATCAGGTTATGTGCACTGCGGCGTGTGCGAATCGTGTATAAATAGGAAAATGGCATTTAAAGCTGCAAATATTGGCGACAGGACGCGCTATGCGGCATAGCAGCAGGGGCAGGGAGCCCGGCAGGGTCAGGCTTTCAGAGATCTTTACGAGCGTCGAAGGAGAGGGCGTCCTGTTTGGCACAAAGACAATGTTTGTAAGGCTTGCAGGCTGCCCGCTGAAATGCCACTGGTGCGACACCACCTATGCCATACCGATGGACAGCGGCGTTGATTTGTCCGTAGAGGAGGTCAAGGACAGGATATCGCAAGAGCTTGTGCCAAACACGTACAAGGTCAACTTTACCGGGGGCGAGCCTCTTGCGCAGCACAGGGCCGTGATAGAGCTGGCCAGGTTTGTAAAGGAGAAGAAAGGGGTCAAGACGTACCTGGAATCGGCCTGCTACGACTCTGCCCGCTTTGCAGAGGTGCTGCCCTACATGGACATTGTAAAGGTAGAGTTCAAGCTGAAAGACGCCAGGGCGGTGGCCGGCGGAGACAGGAACTATGCCACGCTTGTAAAAAACGAGCTTGAATGCCTCAGGATGGCGGCGGAGGCCTGCAAAAAGCCGTACGTCAAGGTGGTGGTCACAAACTCGTCTGACCTGAAGGAATTTACAGACCTTGTGAGAAAGATATTTGCAGTCACGAGGGACATAGCAGGATTTATAATACAGCCGAGCTCTAAAGTAGACGAGCCCGTGTTGGAGAGGCTTTTTGCCTTTTACGACGCAGTTTACCCTTACTATGATCAGGTTCGCGTCGTCCCCCAGCTGCACAAGGTAATAGGAGTCAGATAGCCAGAAAGATGAACAAGAAAGGAGAGATGAACAAGAGGAAAATAGCCAGGCTGCTCAGGCAGTTGCTGATAGAGCTCGGCGAGAACCCCGACAGGGAGGGGCTTGCCGGCACGCCTGACAGGATGGCCAACATGTACGAGGAGATATTCGGCGGCTACAAGATGGACGCCGAGCTGGACGTGACGTTTTCAGAAGAGACAGACGTGATAATAGCTAGGGACATCCAGTTCTACAGCATGTGCGAGCACCACATGCTGCCGTTCTTTGGCAAGATCCACGTCGCCTACGTGCCGCAGGGCAAGGTGTTCGGGGTGTCCAAGCTGGTCAGGCTGGTCGAGAAACACTCGCGCCGGCTGCAGATACAGGAGCGCCTCACTACCGCAGTGGCAGACGAGCTCATGCACATGGGGGTCAAGGGCGCGATGGTGATAGCAGAGGGCGAGCACCTGTGCATGAAGATGAGGGGCGTGCGCAACGACAGCTCGATAATGACCATCGCCTACAGGGGCATCATGGAGCAGAAAGACCTGCGCGAGCACGCGCTTGCGATGATAAGGGGCCCCAAGTCAGGTTTCAGATAGATAGTTATTTCATTGGCAGGGCGCCCGTCTTTATCAGCAACGCGGCCACTCTGTACGTTATCGTTTCTGCGCTTATCGGCTTTCTGCAACGTCGTCGCAGGCAAGGTGCAGGGCCCTTGCCCTGTCGGATTCGCCGTTTGCTATGATAAAGATGGCGGTGTCCGGCGATATTTCTTTTATTTTCATCACCAGATAACCGCCGTTGTCCGCGGCGAGGTTGCCGTTTAAAAGCACGATGTCAGGCTTTTCCTTTTTCTCCCTGTCCAGCTCTTGGAGAACCCCTATGCATTCTGAAGGGGTGTGTGATTTTATCGCCCTGATCCCCTTGAGCCACAGTGCGCCGGCGACGTGCGCGGCTGCGTCCTTTACGTCGTCAAGGACAAGCACGCTCTATCTTTGAAGCAAACGGATTGTTGCCGTCGTCGCCTCTGCTAGCGCCGGGAATACGATGATCATTATTGTTGCCGTCGTCGTTGTTGTTGTTGCCTCCTCCAATACGGGACAGTGCAATCTAGTAGTAAAGGAAAATATTTCTAAAGAGTTTTGACATCAAAAATATACGTACATAGATGTGTATGGCTCTGCTCCGGTCTACAGAGATAACGTCTCCACATGCTGTGCGCGTATGCGCTTCTGGGCAGGGCCGCTGAGCGCTCCCCACGTGTCCCTGTGATAGGCGCACAGCAGGCACGTAAATTTGCCCGGGTTGCCTGCCGGCAGAACCATTTCTTCAAACCTTTCGGCAAGGTCCCTGTCTCCAAGGTAAAAGAACGCATCCATGGCCGCGACGACGGCGACGCCTTTTCTCCCTCGGTGCCGGGCCTTGCGGTGCAAAAGCTCGATGAACCTCAGCGCATACTCGATGCTACCATTGAAGAACTGCTGGGCAGAATCTATGACAAACAGGGATTCTGTCCGGGCATATCTGTCAACGTCGATGCCAGCTTCGGCCAAGTAGAATTTCACGGTCTCTGGCGTTTCGTAATAGGTGAGGATCAGGAGGATCTGGTCGTCTGGCAGGGCCGCCTTTGCCGCGTTGCAGTAAGCCTCCCGGAAAGATTCAATGTCCTCATAGACCAGCAGGATGTGCGGCCCGTCCGCCCGGGAGCACATGCTCTTCATGATTGGCAGGGAAAAGAACTGCGAAGACACCTTGAATCGACGCCCTCTTGTTTTCTAATCATGATATTTATTCTCTCTCAGGATCGATTAGACTTTTGACGACACCATATGTCTGTGCGCGCCGCTTCTTCGATTGTTCCAGCAGGTCAGCGCACATGTCGATGTCTGCCTGTCTGTCTTCTGCCAGACTGACTGGGTCAAGCGATCCGGGCTGTGCACAGGTGCCAAGTTACATTAGACTTATTACTTGTGTATGTGGCACCAATACTTGTCCGCATGTCATCATCGTCATCAGCTGGCAAGAGGATAATGGTCGTTGACGACGAGAAAGATATAGTGATGGTGATAAGCAAGGTCCTTGAACGCTGGAAGTTCAAGGTCGATGGCTTTTCAAGCCCGTTTAAGGCACTTGAGGCATTCAGGAAGGAGCCCGACGCCTTTGACCTGATCATCACCGATGTCAGGATGCCCGGCATGAGCGGCCCGGAGCTTGTAAAAGAGATCCTTGCCATACGACCACAGATGAGCAAGATATTCATATCAGCCTTCAATCTGGATCACGAATCTTTTGGCGCGATGCCGGCTGAGGAACTAAAGAAGGATTTGCTCAGCAAGCCGGTCACCATGCCGCAGCTGTGCGAGGCGGTAAAAAGCAAGATCCTCAAGTAAAGAGATAAGGATCGTCAAAGAGAATTTGAAGCGAGGCCAAAGCGCCGACGGCCTCCCTCCTTTCTAGCAGGCCTCTGGAAAAGCTCTGGGTTCTGAATAGTTAAATAACTATCAAGCAGGTTTCTTTCTGACACAATACATATGAGCGGCAAGGACGAATCCATTTTCTCCAAGGAGGCCCTGATGGGCACGCAGGCCGGCAAGGAGATAATCAAGCAGGGCCTGTTCAAGAGCAAGGGCTTTAGGCAGTTCAACCAGTACAAGGAAAAGACAGAGCAGGAATTCGGCCCCTTTGCCAAGAGGTTCACCTCGTCGCTCCACGCCGCCATCCAGTCCGACAGCAGCCCCGCCTTGACGATGGAGAAATTTGCATCCGAGGTCGGCTCGCAAGAGCTTGTGCCTGACGCAGGCGCGCTGCAGGACATCAAGGCGCGGCTGTCGAGCACCGACGTGCTGCAGGACAGGGTGGCAAGGATACTGAATTCAAACTTTGTCAAGATGACCTTCCCGGTCTTTAACGCGCTCTATGACGGGGCGGCAGAGTATTTTGGCGACAAACCTCAACAGCAGCAAGATCAGGAAAAGAGAGAGGCGGTCATCGACGGCCACATCATCGCCATCGACCTGTCAGAGCCGATGGACAGAATAGTTGACAGGGACGAAGACCTGGACTACCTAGAAGACTACAAGTTCATGTGCCCCTACATACTGGACATAGCCCGGCTCAAGATAGCGCAGGGAGGCGACTCTGTCCTGAAGGCGTTTGAAGAGGGCTTCAGGGACGCAAGGGTCGGCCAGTACATAGACGTGAAACTAAAGATGAGGCCGTCTTCGATAAACGACGAGAACATGGGCGACTGCTACAAGAAATACCGGGCAGTCATGGGCACGGCCGGCAGGAACATGGCGCTGAACAGGCGCCCGCTTGCCGACATATTCCACCTCGGCATGGCAAAGGCCGGCGAGGGCGTGGGCTGCGGAAACGAGATAGAGGACGCGATAAAGAACGGCGCCATCAAGATCCCGTCGTGGCCGCTCTACTACTCGCTCAACACCGGCGACGCGCGGCGCGGCTTTGAGCTCACCATGCAAAAGAGCGAGCTGTACCTGAAAGAGGCAGAGCTGGCGCTTGAGATGCTGCCAGAAAAGTTCACGCTCAGGCCGTTCCTGGAATTTTTGTTCCTCACAGTCAGGCACTACAACCAGTACTGGTACAACGAACTGAACCGCAGGGCGCCCTTTGCAGACTATTACAGCAAGATGGAAGCGGCGGTGAACAGGCAATAGCAGAGACCGCAAAGCCATCAGCAGTAGCGGCCCTGATGTGGTCCGAAGTCTACAGGCCGATGAGGGTCGAGCAGATGGTGGGCAACGAGGAGGCCCGGCTTGCGATATTAAAGTGGCTCGCAGGGTGGGTCAGCGGAGCCAAGCCGCTACTGCTCGTCGGGCCGCCGGGCACGGGCAAGACAACGGTGGTCAAGGCGCTTGCGTCGCAGTTTGGCTACGACCTGGTAGAGATGAACGCAAGCGACGCCCGCAACAGGGAGAACATCCGGGAGAGGGTAGCGCCTGTCTTTGGCAACGTCGGGCTCTTTGGGAAAAAGATATTGCTGTTCCTCGACGAGGTGGACGGCATTTCCGGCAGGGAGGACTCGGGCGGGCTCGACGCGCTGGTCGAGCTTGTCAAAGAGCCCACCGTCCCGGTGATAATGGCCGCAAACGAAAAGTCGGCCAAGATAAAGGAGCTTGCCAAGGCGTGCAAGACAGTCGAGTTCCGGCCGGTCCCGCCCAGGCAGCTGATGATGTTTCTCGACCACGTCCTGCAGAGCGAGGGCGCCAGGCTGGGCCCCGGCGACAAGGTATCAATAGTGAGAAACAGCAGGGGCGACATAAGGGCGCTCCTGAACGGCGCCCAGTCGCGCGTCGCCGGTTACGCCACGGTGGCAAACGACGACGTGACAGAGATAGACATCGCAGACGCGATAAACGGCTATTTTGCGGCAGGGGACAGGAGGCAGGCCGCCAAGATCCTGGCAAGGGCCGACGCCTCCTACCCCGACCCAAGGTACCAGGGCGGAGGGATGGACGCAGAGGCGCGCAGGAAGGACATGATAGCCGCGCTGTTTTCAAGTCTGGCAGGCTCGCACCTTGACCCCGACACGCTTGCCGCGTCTCTCGACGTGCTTTCAAGGGCAGACGTGGTGGCAGGCAGGGTCAGCCGCAGGCGCCAGTGGAGCCTGCTCAGGTACGTCGGCGACATGCTCGCCCACGGCCTCTACGACGTTACCAGGGGCAAGGCGGCCAGGTACACCCAGTACTCGATGCCGTGGCAGGTGATGGGGCCGGTGTTTGCAAGGGCGCAGAGCATAAGGAAGGTGTCGTCTGCCCTGGCGCCGGCGACGCACGTGTCGAGGAGCACCTGCAGCACGTTTGTGCTCCCCTACCTCGTGCGCCAGATGGCGCAGAAAAAGGTTGACCCGGTGGAATTTGCCATAGACAACTTCAACGACGAGTCCATAGGCGAGTCGCTTGCAAAAGAGATGGAGAAGGCGGCGGCAAGGAAATGAGCGAGCACTGGATAAGGCTGCTGGTAAAGTACAAGGGCAAGTGCGCAGTCTGCAGAAAAGAGATACCGCAGGGCGAATATGCGCTCTGGTCAAGGACATCCAAGGCAATCAAACACATCAAATGCGACGCGGCAGCGGCTACCACTGTTACTGCTGCTACTTCCACAACAGCAGCAGCCGAAGAGGCAAAGACGGCAAGCGCGGCAGCAGCGGCAGCAAAAGAAGGAGAAGGATTAAAGTGTTTTATCTGCGGCAGGGCCGCCGGATGCACCGAGTGCGCCCTCGAGCAGGACTGCGACAGGCCCAGAGTCTCGCAGGCGTGCATCTGTAACGAGTGCATGGCAGCAAAGGACGTGTACGCAAACTACCAGCAGGCATTTCTGTCCAGGATGGCAAAAGTTAAAATGCACAGTGCCGGCATGTCCACCTAGAAGAGAGCCATGTCAAGCGAATACGAGCACAACGTGGGCCAGCTTTTGGCAGAGAAAAAGGCGCAGCTGGAGTTTTTGATGAAGAACCCTGAAAAGAACGCGTCCAAGATCGCCATGACAAAGCTCGAGATCGAGTCGCTTGAAAGTATGTTTGAAAATTACAACCTCGGCATGAACGTCTTCCGCAGGGCGCAGGGCGGCAGGGCGGGCCTGAGAGAATAAGAAGAAAGGCAGGCAGACTAGGCGACGATCTTGTCCTCTTGTACAGGCACCTTTCCAAGCTGCCAGAACAGCAGCCCCTGGTATATCCCCCTCACCTGATCCAGAGTGAGGTTGAGTCGCAGGATCCGGCCCATGTCCATCCCGAGGTCGTCAAGGGCGCAGTACAGCTCGTCGATGGAGCACTCGTCTATCCTTCTAAAAAGCGAGACATCTCTGCTACTACTACCACCATCATCACCATCATTGTCATCGTTATTGTCATCAT
>NZ_JBBIHK010000042.1:0-15267 GCF_037447015.1 Nitrososphaera sp.
CAAGGGCGCAGTACAGCTCGTCGATGGAGCACTCGTCTATCCTTCTAAAAAGCGGGACATCTCTGCTACTACTACCACCATCATCACCACCATCATTGTCATCGTTATTGTCATCATTGTCGTCTCCTGTCCACTCGGCGTAAAAGTCGGTCGACATCAGATATATGCACGCAGGGAATTCAGAGAAACAGGGAGGTAAAGAAACCATGGTTGTCACACCTGTTACTTACAGCGACTCGCGCCGCAGCTAGTTGGTGCACGCAGCCCGGAAAAATAACCACCGGTCAGAAATTGTCACTCAAATGCTGTAATGAATTTATATAGCGAGCAGCTGGCATTACCTACACTCCCATGCACGAAGAAAAAGTAAAGCGGCTGGCCGCTATGAAAAAGTCTGCCGAGGGCGGAGGAGGCGCCGAGCGCGTCGAAGCCCAGCACTCGAAAGGCAAGCTGACTGCACGCGAGAGGATCGCCCTGCTACTCGACGAGGGAAGCTTTGTCGAGATCGACAAGTACGTCACCCACAGGAGCGACGACCCGAGCATGCAAAAGTTCTACGGCGACGGCGCCGTAACGGGCTTTGGGACCGTCGGCGGCAGGCAGGTCTTTGTGTTTGCTTATGATTTTACAGTTCTTGGAGGCTCGCTTGGCGAGATGACGAGCAAAAAGATAACCAAGGTGATGGACCATGCCATGAAGGTCGGCTGCCCCATCATCGGCATAATCGACTCTGGGGGAGCGAGGATACAGGAAGGCGTCAACAGCCTCGACGGCTATGGCGACATATTCTTCCGAAACACGATGGCCTCCGGCGTGATACCGCAGATAACCGCAAGCATAGGCCCGTGCGCCGGCGGCGCCGTGTATTCGCCGGCGATGACCGACTTTGTCATCATGGTAGAGAACGTCGGCCAGATGTTTGTCACCGGCCCCGAAGTGGTCAAGGAGGTGCTGAGCCAGGACGTGTCGTTTGAGGAGCTTGGCGGCGCAAGGGCGCACGGCAGCAAGTCCGGCGTGGCGCACTTTGTCGCCAAGAACGAGTACGACTGCTTTGACAAGATAAAGAAGCTGCTGTCGTTTTTGCCGCAGAACAACGCAGAGGAGCCCCCGATGGCTTCAGAGGTCTCTGACGATCCAAACAGGGTCGACCCCAACCTCATCAACCTTCTGCCCGAGAACCCCTACCAGCAGTACGACATGAAGGAGATAATCAAGTCGGTCGTGGACAACGGCGACTTTTTCGAAGTCCACGAGCTGTTTGCCGAAAACGTCATCGTCGGCTTTGCAAGGATGGGCGGCAGGACGGTCGGCATAGTGGCAAACCAGCCCATGTACCTTGCTGGCGCGCTTGACATCAACTCGGCCAACAAGGCCGCAAGGTTCATCAGGTTCTGCGACGCATTCAACATACCCATCGTCACCCTGGTGGACACGCCCGGCTACCTGCCCGGCACCGACCAGGAGCACAACGGCATCATCAGGCACGGGAGCAAGATGCTCTTTGCCTACTGCGAGGCGACCGTGCCCAAGGTGACCTGCATCGTGGGCAAGGCGTACGGAGGGGCATACATCGCCATGGGCAGCAAGAACCTGCGCGCAGACGTCAACTATGCGTGGCCAAGCGCCGAGATTGCGGTGCTGGGCCCCGAGGCGGCAGTCACCATAATCCACAGGAAAGAGCTAAAGAACGCGCCCGACGCGGCGGCCATGAAGAAAAAGCTGGCCAAAGACTATAGAGACAAGTTTGCAAACCCGTACCTGGCTGCAGAGAGGGGCATCATCGACGCAGTAATCGACCCGATGGAGACTCGGCCCATGATAATCCGCGCGCTCGAGGCGCTTGCCAACAAAAAGGAGGCAAGGCCGTGGAAAAAGCACGGGAACATCAACCTTTAATGATTGGTGAGAGGAGGGGAGTGTTGATCGCATGACCGCCAAGAGCAAAAAAATCCAGAGCATCCTGATAGCAAACAGGGGCGAGATAGCCCTCCGCGTGATACGGGCGTGCAAGGAGCTTGGCATCCGCTCTGTAGCGATATACTCTGACGAGGACGTGAGGGCCGTCCACGTAAAAAGGGCTGACGAGGCGTACCACATCGGCCCGGCGGCTCCGGCGCAAAGCTACCTCAACATGGACAGGATAATCGAGACTGCCAAGGCGGCAGGAGTCGACGCCATCCACCCCGGATACGGCTTTCTGTCCGAGAACGAGAACTTCTCCGAATCGTGCGAAAAGAACGGCATCATATTCATAGGCCCCAGGGCAAAGGCGATGGAAGTCACAGGCGACAAGATGAAGTGCAAGGCCGTCATGAAAAAGGCCAAGGTCCCAACCGTCCCGGGGAGCGACGGTATCATCGAAGACGTGGAAAAGGCGGCAGACATTGCGCACGAGGCCGGCTACCCCGTTTTGTTAAAGTCGGCGTTTGGCGGCGGAGGCAGGGGCATCAGGCTTGCCAAGGACGAAAAGCAGCTGCGCCAGGAATTCGAGATGGCGTCTGCCGAGTCCAGAGCGGCATTTGGCAAGGCCGCGCTCTTTGTAGAGAAATACCTGCAGAGGATCAGGCACATCGAGTTCCAGCTGATACGCGACTCGCATGGGAACGGCAGGCACCTCTTTGAAAGAGAGTGCTCCATCCAGAGGAGGCACCAGAAGCTCATCGAAATGTCGCCGTCGCCGGTGGTCGACCAAAAGACGCGCGAGCGCGTTGGCGAGATAGCCGTGAGGGCCGCAGCCGCGGTAGATTACCTGAACGCAGGGACAGCAGAATTCCTGCGCGACCAGGAGGGCAACTTTTACTTTATCGAGATAAACTCGCGCCTCCAGGTGGAGCACCCCGTGACGGAACTTGTGACGGGCCTCGACCTTGTCAAGCTGCAGATACACGTGGCGGAAGGCGGCGAGCTACCGTTCAAGCAGGAAGACCTGAAGATGAACGGCTGCGCCATCGAGTGCCGCATCAACGCAGAGGACCCGTTCTACGACTTTGCGCCCTCGACAGGCATCGTGCCAAACTGCAACATACCCTACGGTCCAGGGATCAGGGTCGACACCTACCTCTATCCGGGCTGCAACGTCTCCGGCTATTACGACTCGCTCACGGCCAAGCTGCTTGCGTGGGGCAGGAACTTTGACGAGGCCAGGGTCAGGATGAGGAACGCCCTTGACGAGTTCTCGATAGAGGGCATCAACACCACCATCCCGCTGTACAGGACGATAATGGAGGAGGAGAACTTTATCAAGGGCGAGCTGTCGACTGACTATCTGGAGCGGTTCAAGGTATTCGATAAAATGAATGAGGAAGTGAAGGAGAGGGCGGCCAAGGGCGCGCCGGCTGCGGTGGCAGCCGCTCTGCTGCACGGCGAGCTTGTAAAAAGGAGCAGCAGCACTACTCAGAGCAGCAATAACGGTAGTAGCAGCAAGCAGTCAAGGTGGAAGATGACTCCAAAGGTGGCGAGCTAGAGAAAAATGGAATTCAAGATAGGCGACGTGGCCCAGATGTTCAGCGGAGAGGTGCTGAGAACAGCCGAGAACGGCTCGGTGCTGGTCAAGATAGGTAACAAAGAACATTCCATCCGTCTGCTAAAGACAGGCAGCAGCGAGTTCGAATTCATGCTGGACAACACGTTCCACCAGGCAAAGGTGCTGCAGTCAAACAGCGCCGAGGTGAGGCTGATGATAGACGGCCAGCCGGTCACGCTGAAAAAGCACTCCAAGCTGACAGAGGTGCTTGAAAAGGCGTCGGCGCTTGGCGGAGCAGGGGGCGGCGACCGCAACCTGACAAGCCAGATACCGGGCAGGGTGGTCAACATCTCGGCCAAGCCCGGGACCGAGGTCAAAAAGGGTGACGTCATCGTGGTGCTGGAATCTATGAAGATGCAGGTGGCAGTCAAGGCTCACAAGGACGGCAACCTGAAAGAGATAAAGGTAAAGCAGGGCTCCAGCGTGGCCCGTAACGACGTGCTGGCCGTCATAGAATAAATAAAAATAAAGAATTAGTTTACTCGGCGATCAGCTCGTTTGGATCCTGCTCGTCGGCTTCTTCCTTGATGGCCGCCACCGATTTTTCACAGTTTACAGGGGCCGCGCCGTCCCTGTCAAAGCAGGTGTCCCTGCCGGGGCCGCCGTCTGTCGAGTCGTCGTTGCCTGCGCCGCCTGTCATCCTGTCCATCCCGGCCTCGCCGGCGAGCCTGTCGTTGCCTTCCCTGCCTGCGATCTTGTCGTTCCCTTTGCCGCCGTTTATTGTATCGTTGCCTGCGCCGCCTACCAGCGTGTCGCTCCCGTCGCCGCCGGCTATGCTGTCGTTGCCGTCCCTGCCAAACACCCTGTCCTTTCCTTCGCCGCCGTCAAGCGTGTCGTCGCCCTGGCCGCCCCAGATGCGGTCGTTCCCTGCCTCGCCATAGATGCTGTCGTTGCCATCCCTTCCAGACAGCACGTCATGGCCGGCGCCCCCAAATATCGTGTCGTCGCCGGTCTGGCCAAACACCGTGTCGTTGCCGTCGCCTGCAATGATGCAGTCGTTTCCTGCGCCGCCCCTTATCCTGTCGTTGCCCTCAAGCCCCCGGATCAGGTCGTCCCCGTCCGTGCCTACCAGCACGTCGTCGGCTGCCGTGCCCACCACCAGGTTGTATTCGCTTGCAGGCTTGCCGCAGAATTTTTCGGACCCCTTGGTGACCTGGACCGACACGTTGTCGCCAAACCCGAGCGAGTCCTGCCCCATCGCAGGCGCCGGCGGCACAAAGCCGGCTGCGGCGACTAATATGGCAGCCGCCGCCAAGAGCGCAGCCAGAAAGGTAAAACGGATGCCCGACGAATGAGACGGTGGTGGTGACGGCGGCTCCTTTTTGTGCATTTCCCTATGAGAGGGAGCCGGTTTTTGTATATAACGATTGTGCATCAGGAATAAAGATAGGGAAAAAAGTTGCTGTTGTTAGTTGTTTTTCAGGAATTCCTTTATCTCGGCATAGTTTGGCTCTACGAGAGGGTTGTCAGACACCCACCTGTAGCGCACCTTGCCGTCCTTGTCCAGGATAAAGACAGCCCTCTTGGCCGCGTTATAGTCCTCCATCACGGCCAGCTTTTTCATCACGATGCCGTACTTCTTTATCACCTTGCGCGCATAGTCGGACAGCACAGGGAAATTCAGGTGATGGTTGTTGGCAAACGCCTTGTTGACAAACGGGCCGTCGACGGATATCCCAAGGACGTTTGCGCCATAGTCGCGCAGCTCGTCAAGCGAGTCGCGGATGGTGCACATCTCCTTGGTGCAGACGGACGACTCGGCTGCTGGAAAGAAGGCAAGGACGGTCTTTTTGCCCCTGTAGTCGCTCAGCTTTTGCATCTTCAGATCCTGGTCTGGAAGTTCAAAGTCTGGTGCCTTTTGTCCTATCTTTGGAACCGATGACGATGATGATCTCTTGGTTGCCGCCATATGAGGTAGCAGCGGCGCGTCATGGCATAAAAAGATTTTCGGCCCAAACACCACCGTCTTGGTGGGGGATTTTGGCTGCAGCCGGCATCTCGGCGTTTCGGCCTAGAGCGACCTCATGAAATCGAGGAATTCCTTTATCCACCGGTCATAAGCCTCCCTGCCCTTCTGCGATATCTGGTAGTAGGTGGCGTTTGCAGTCTGCATGGCCTCGATGTAGCCGTTCTTTTCAAGCATGTCGACTATCTGCGAGACCCTGTCTGGCCGCTGGGAGCTGATGCCCGGAACTTTGGTGGTGATGTGGTACTTGCTGACAGGCTGGTGCAGGGCGTACATGTACTCCAGTATGGAGAACATGGTGTATTCTGCAGAGAACCTCTTTCGGCCGTCAGCCAACCTATAACCCTTGTAGTACCACCCTAAAGTAAATTGCTGGTGCGCAGCGGGCGCGCCGGCCCCTCCTCAAGGATTACCACCATCGGCCTTTTCCACCAGCAGGATCTCGCCGCCTGCTGCCTGGCGAGCAGCAGCCTCGCCTGTTACCTCCCGGGCCACCATCACTGCGATGCCCACGCTGCGGCCCGTGCTGGCAGAATACGTTTTGATGCGCTGGCGGAACTCGGCAACGCTTGAAGCGTTTGCAACGTCTGTCACAGCCAGGACGATTGCGCCGTATTCCCTCAAAAGCCTTTTCAGCTCCTCGTTTTCCACCATGCCCTCGTCCACAAGGCCGTCAAATACGATTCCTCCTGCGACCTTTGCATCGGTGAATTTCGAGGTCCCGGCTGTTGCAAGATACTGCCTCAACGGCTCCAGCTCCTCCACGGTCTCTGCCACAGCGACGAGGGCCTCGCCTTTGCCCCGGCGCGCCATTGCCATGCTTATGCCCATCCGCAGAGACCCCTGCTCGAACATGCCCTGCCAGGAGTCGAGGGCCATCCTTGCCTTGAGAACCCTCCAGACCAGCGGAAAGAGCACGCCGAGCAGAATGAGGGCCATCACCGATATTATGTAGTCGTGCTGTATCTCTGAATAGAGCTGCAGGCGGTAGAGGACGCCAAACAGGTCGAGCAGGGAAAAGACGACCAGCGCGGCCGTGACATAGATGACGTACGTCAGGGAGCGCGTCGCAGAGCGTATGAGCCGCACGGCCTCCTTCCCGTACCTGGTGGCAAGTATGGTAGAATACGAAGAGGGAGATGACGGCGGGTCGCCCATGGGGGACTCTTTTGAAAGCCCGGTTATATTCTGGCACTTAACAAAGTTAAGGGGTCCGGCAACTCTGTTAATTCGGGCTTAATATCGTCCAGGCTGCAAAGGATAACCATGGACAAACAAGTACTTTTGGCAGGCACCCTGGCAGCGTTCCTTCTGGCAGGAGCAGTTGCTGCAGCAGGAGCGGGATGGAACGCCATACCGGCATTTGCAGACGATGGCGAAGACGACGACAACAACAGCAACGACGGGAATGAAAGGGAAGGCGGTGACGGTGCGGCGTCTGCAAATGAGGTGGCAGCAGCAGAAGGCGAGAGAGGGGAGAACGTCGGCGACAGAGAGCGCGGAGAGGGTGCAGGCGCAGGCGAAAGGGAGAGCGAAGGAGAATTTGGAGAGGACGACGACTCTGAAGGGGCGGCTCTCGGCGGAGGGCTATCGGGGCTGATACTGTACGGCGTGATAGCTGCAGTGGTTGGGACGATAGGTTACACCGCATACAGGATCTTTGCAGGCCGCAAGAGGTCGTCTGTCCCGGCCCGCTTCCCCTAATTTTTTGGTGAGAACCTTATGCTGGCGACCAGGCGACGCCACCTATTTCTTGTAATAGTTGCTGCTGCCGTCATAGTCTTTTCCACTGTCGCAGCAGCAGGGTTTCCCGAGGCCCGCGCAGAAGACGGCGAGGAGGGAGGAGGCGGAGGGGCGGTTGCGCTTGGGTGGGCCGCCATCGGGGCCGGCACCCTTGGCACCGGGTCGCTTGTCGCATACAAGCTGTCAAGAAGGGCCATGATAGCGATTGTCGGCTCCGGCGGGATGACAAGATCCCTCACCCTGGCCTACAAGCCAGCTCTGAACTTTCACATGGCCATGAACCTGATAGGGTACGCTGCGGGCATGGCCCACGGGCTCATTCTGTCAGGCGGGGCTGACGGGATATCGATCTCGCTTGCGCTCGTGATGACGGTCATGGTGGCAAGCGGGGCGCTGATGAGGTTCACTTCGTCAAGAGCGCGGCTGTTCAACATGCAGGTGCACGGCCAGGTACTCCTGGTAGCGTTGCTCATCCTGCTTGTGCTGCTCCACATCTCTACAGCAGACGACTAAATATCGGGCAGCAGAGCCTCTATGTGTACTTGGACTTGAAGGGCGAAAGCGAGCGCAGCTCGTGCACCACCTGCGCCAGCACGTCGACTGCCCTGTCCACTTCCTCCCGGGTGTTCTGCCATGACAGGCTGAGCCTGAGCGAGCCGGTTATCTCCTCGTAGGAAAAGCCCATCGCCTTGAGCACGTGGGACGGCTTTTGCTTTTTCACAGAGCAGGCAGACCCTGTCGACGCGGCTATGCCGTTTTCGTCCAGCTTTATTATCAGGTCTTCCCCGTTCACCCCGAAAAAGGTAAAGTGGGCGTTGCCCGGCAGCCGGCTGCTGTTGCTTCCAGAAGAACCGTTGAGCCTGCTGTGCGGTATCTCGGCAAGCACCCTTTTTATCAGGTGGTTCCGGAGTTCAGTGACCTGCTTCTGGCGCTCTGGCAGGCGCGCGGCTGCAAGCTCGCAGGCTTTGCCAAACCCGACGATGCCGTGCACGTTCTCGGTGCCGGAGCGAAGAGCCGACTCTTGCCCCCCGCCGTGGATGAGCGGCAGTATTTCAAGGCCGTGCCTGACATAGAGCGCGCCGACCCCCTTGGGCCCGTTTATCTTGTGCGACGACATGGACAGCATGTCCACCCCCAGGTCCTGCACGTCGACCGGTATCTTGCCTGCCGCCTGCACCGCGTCCGTGTGGAAAAGGGCGCCTGCAGCATGAGCCAGCGCGGCCAGCTCTTTTACGGGCTGGATGGTGCCCACCTCGTTGTTTGCGAGCATGACGCTCACAAGCGCGGTTCTAGGCGTCAGCGCCTCTTTCAGGTCAGACGGCCTGATGGTGCCGTCCGGGCTGACAGGCAGGAACGTGAGCCGGTAGCCTAGCCTCTCAAGGTCGAGGCACGGCTCTATCACGGCGTCGTGCTCCAGGTAGCTTGTGATGACGTGATCCCTCTGGAGCGTGCTGCGCATGCGCTCGGCGCCGCCCTTGATTGCAAGGTTGTCGGCCTCCGTCCCGCCCGACGTGAACGTTATCTCTGACGGCCTGGCCGCGCCTATCAGTGCGGCAACGCGCTTTCTTGCCAGCTGTATAGCCCGCGTGGTCTCGCGCCCGAAATAGTGTATCGAGGATGGGTTTCCAAACTGCTGCTTCAGGTATGGCAGCATCTCCTGTATCACCTCGTCTGCGACTGGCGTGGACGCGGCGTTGTCAAGGTATATCCGCTGCATCACCATTTACTGATCGCCACCAACCACCGCAAGCTTGCCCTGCCTGTAGCCGCCGGCGTCCACCGCGACAAACGCAAAGCCCAGCTCCTTTAGCTTTTTGTCAAGTAGCGCCAGCTTGGCGGCGTCAAACATCCTTTCCAGCTCGTCCTTCCCCACCTCGACCCTCGCCACGTCGCCGTGGTCCCGGACGCGCACCTGCCTAACGCCAAATATCGACTTGACCGCTATCTCGGAGCTCTCTATCCTGCGCAGCTTTTCGTACGTGACTTCCATCCCGGCCGGGATCCTCGAAGCCAGGCAGGCGTTTGAAGGCTTGTCATAGACGGACAGCCCGTGCTCCTTTGCGATTGCCCGCACCTGTTTCTTGGCTATGCCAAGCTCTGCCATCGGGCTCCTGACCCCGTTTTCGCGCAGCGCCCTGATGCCGGGGCGGTAGTCCGACAGGTCGTCGAGGTTAGTCCCGTCAACTATGAGCCCTATGCCGCCGAGCTTTTGCGCCTCCTGGACGAGGTGCTGCCCAAGCTCTGTCCGGCAGTGGTAGCAGCGGGTGCCGTCGTTCTTTACAAAATCCGGGTTTTCAAGCTCGTCGTACTCTATCACAAGGTGCCTGATCCCTATCTCCTGCGCCACCCTGCGGGCGGTTGCAAGCTCTTCTTCTGCAAGGGTCTTGTAGTCGGCAGTCACTGCGACTGCGTCCTGGCCGAGGGCCTTTTTCGCGGCAAGGGCCACCACCGCGCTGTCCACCCCGCCGGACAGCGCCACAATAGCTCCCCTCTTCTTGTCGCCTCGGCTGTTGCTGTTATTGTTGTTATTATTATCGGAGAACCACTGCACGAGCCTTGCAAACACGTCTTTTGTCGTTGTTGTTGTTGTCGTCGTCGTTGCTGCTGCCGTTTGTTCTCTCTTCATTGAATACCATCACCAGCTACCGTCTTTTGCGCCACCTGCGCGCCGACCAGCTCGGCGACCCTCTTGGCAGGCATGCCGCACCTGGCGGCTATTATCTTGATGTCTTCAAATTCCGGCTTGGCGCCCATGATCTTGCCGCCCTGCGCGTCGCGGGCGACCTTGACGTGGACGTTAAAGGTGCTCCCGTTTATCTCGACGGGCACCGTGACGACTGCGCGCGGAAGCTTGAACCGCTCGACGCGCTGGACGCGGGCTCCAAGCGTGCCAGACTCGGCAAACAGCAGGGCAAGCACCGTGTCGAGCAGGGCGGTATCGCACACTACCCGCACCAGGTACACGGGCCGGCCCTTTTTGGCCGTGCCGGCAATCACCGTTACGTCTTTTGCGCCGGCGTCTGTCAGGCGCTCTATCACGTTGCCGATGAGCTCGCCCGACGCGTCGTCGATGTTTGTCTCTACCAGGCACACGGTGTCCTTTTCAAGCCCCCCTTCCAGGGGCGCGCTGCCCATCACGATGCGCAAGATGTTGGCAAAGCCGTCGAACTTTTTGTGGCCGGCGCCGCAGCCCACCTTTTCAGGCGCCATGGCAGGGTAATAGCCCACGCTTCCCTCCCGGGCGAGCGTGGCCAGCATCGCGGCGCCGGTGGGCGTGGTGAGCTCCGACCCTGCGGGGCCGCCTGCGATCACGAACTTTTTCCCCTGCAGTATGCGCAGGACAGCGTCTGCAGGGTTTGGCACCGTGCCGTGCGAAAATTTCAGCGTCCCGCCGCCTACCGCGACCTGCGTGGCAAACACCCGGGCGTCAAACAGCCCGAGGTCCTGCAGCGCGGCCGCGCACCCGGCAAGGTCTGCAAGCGTGTCGATGCTCGACGCCTCGTGCAGGTGGACGCTCTGGAAATCCTCACCGTGTATTGCGGCCTCGGCAGATATTATTGACTTTAGAGAGTCGAGCGCAAAGGCCCTGGCGCGCTGGTCAAGGCCGAGCGAGTCGCACGTGCCGGCGAGGGCGCGCAGCATCTCTGAGCCCCTGCGCTCGTGCACGCCGTCTTTGAGATCCATCTGCAGCTGCGTCGCGGTAAAGCCGTGCGTCACCACCTTTTCAAAAGACACCTTGCTTATCCTGCTGCCTTTCAGAAAACCGTTGCAGGCAAAGATGGCGTCTTCTGCCTTTTTCCTGTCTGCGCCTGCGTCCACGAGCGCGGACAGCAGCATGTCGCCGGCTATGCCTGCGACCTGGCAGTCGATGACGGCGACCTTGTTCACGCAGGTTTATCGTACGGTGCTTTATATCATATTTTTGCTTTTTCTCTTTCTTTCTTGCCCGTGCTAGGTCAGGTCAGGTTGCCAAAGTCGTGGTCGGGTATCTCTGCCGGAGGCGCGCCGTACGCCAGCACTATTTGCTTGCGCGACTCTAGCGGGATGTCTCTGTAATCGCCGCCAAACTGCGTGCCATTGACGTACGCTGTAACTGTCTTGTCAGAGACTGCGTTAAAGAACGCCGCCGAGCCCGTGTGTGTCTGCTCCCAGATGTCCAGGAACTGGCCCAGTGTAAAGCTCTTTTGCTCCGGCGCCTCCACGTGTATCGTGCCGTCGGCGCCGTGCGTGTGGAGCCAGAAGAGGCAGGACGGCGACGAGAGAACGCCCACCTGCGCAGGAACCTGCTGCTTTTGCCCGTCCACAAACACGTCGAGGTGCGAATGGACGTGGTAGTTGCTAAACTCGCGGCTGTGGCACTCGACCCCGCTCACGGCCAGAACTTCGGGCGGCTGGTACAGGAGGGCTGCCACCACCCCTATTACTGCCACGGCGATGACGGCCGGTATCACTATCATCATGTACTTTTTCTTTCTGCGCCTGTCGGCTGCAAAATAGCTGTCGTCGCGCTTGCCGCCCTTGGACATGTGTTTGGAGCATGCACGCGCTCAATTTAAAGGTGACCGCACGTACGTGCTTGTAGGTTTATAAGGAATCCAGCCCGCTAGTGCCTCAAATGAAGATCACAGTCATTGGATCGGGCAAAGTGGGCGCCTCTGCCGCTCTTAACTGCGGCCTGAGGGAGCTTGCAAACGAGATACTGCTCCTGGACATCGTCCAGGGCCTGCCGCAGGGCGAGGCGATGGACATCAACCACCAGCTGTCAGAGTGCGGCTCTGACTCGCTTGCAAGGGGCTCGAACAACTATGAAGACATGCGCGGCTCTGATTATGTCGTGCTGGTGGCAGGCGTCGGCCGCAAGCCGGGCATGACCAGGATGGACCTTTTAAAGATAAACGCAGGCATCGTCAAAGACGTTGCAGGCAAGATCGCCTCTTTTGCAAAAGACGCCACTGTAATAGTGGTCACAAACCCGCTCGACCCGATGACTTATCTGGCGATGAAGGCTATAGGCTCCTCCAGCAAGCAGAAGGTCATGGGCATGGGAGGCATGCTCGACCTGTCCAGGTTCAAGAGCTTTATACAGGAGGCGACGGGTGTTTCGAGGGAGTCGATACAGGCAATGGTCATCTCTGAGCACGGCGAGAACATGCTTCCACTCACCCGGTTTTCGTCGATAGGCGGCATACCGCTCCACGACTTTATCTCAAAGGAAAAGGCGGCCGAGATATTTGAAAAGACGAGAAAGGTGGCTGCAGAGGTCATCGCGCTAAAGGGCGCCACCGTCTATGCGCCGGGCAACGCTGTTGCAACCATGGTGGAATCGATGGCAAGGGACAAAAAGACGGTCATACCCGTGTCCGCTTATCTGGACGGGCAGTACGGCGTCTCCGACCTGTGCATAGGCGTGCCGGCCGTCATAGGAGCAGGCGGCGTGGAAAAGGTGATCGAGCTAAAGCTGGACGGCGCCGAGCAGGATGTCTTTAACAAGGGCGTCGCAAGCGTGAGGGAAGCGATAAAGGCGCTCCCCCTCTAACAGCCCGCCAGCAGCAAGAAGGAAGAAAGAAGAAAGAACGAACAAACCTTTTATCCCTTTTTCCACGACATTGCCCTGTTGCCAGACCTCCGCAGCATACTGGACAGGTTTGCAAGGGGCGCCATCACGTTTGAGGAGGCGCAAAAAGAGATCGCCATGCACTCCATAGAGCGCATAGGCGACATCGCCAAGCTTGACGTGGGCAGGGAGGTGCGCAAGGGCCTGCCCGAGATAGTGTTTGCCGAGCGCAAGGAATACGCCGACACGCTGAAAATAGCCGAAGCAGCCGCCCGGCGCAACGGCAGCGTGGTCGTGAGCAGAATAAAAAAGCAGGAGCTGAAAAAGCTGGTGCAGGCTCTGAAGAGAAAGGGGCTGCAGGTGGAGGCAGGCAAGAACAGCACGACGATCCTTGTCTCTTTTTCAACAAACGAAGAAGCGAGAAAAGCTGGCAGGCAGGAGGCGAGAAAAGAAGGGACTGTAGGGATAATGGCTGCAGGCACGTCTGACGTCGGCATTGCGGAGGAAGCCAGGCTCGTGGCGGAGGCGATGGGCTGCAAAGTCGTCACAAGCTACGACGTAGGGATAGCAGGCATGCACAGGCTCTTTCCGGCGCTCAAGGACATGCTTGGGCAAAAGGTGGGCGCCATAGTCGTTGTGGCAGGGATGGAAGGCGCACTGGCGTCTGTGGTGGCGTCCATGGTCGACGTGCCGGTGGTGGGCGTTCCGGCATCGGTGGGCTATGGGTTTGGCGGGGAAGGCATTGCGGCACTGGCGTCGATGCTGCAGAGCTGCACGCTCGGCCTTGCGGTGGTGAACATCGACAACGGGGTTGGGGCGGGAGCGTTTGCCGCGTCGATAGCCAAGAGGGCTAGGCAGTAATAGTGATAATACACACACATATGCAGCTGTTTTAATACCGGCCAGCCATAAAAGCACCAGTTGAAGATAGCGGCGGTAGCGATGATGATGGCGGCCGCGCTCTTAGCGGCAACAGTCATGGCAGCAGTGTCGCCGGCAGGCCAGCAGCATTTTCTCCCCTTGCGCGCACACGCGGCTACCGATGGCAGCGTCACCGTGTCGGGCTCCTCTGGCGCGCTCGACAACTCGGGCATGTACAGGGTCGTGGGCGAGCTGAAAAACGAGGGTCCCGGCCTGGCCGCAAACGCAAGGGTGACAGTCACGTTCCTTGACCCTGCCGGCGCTCAGGTGGCAACCGCCTCCGGCGATGCTTACATCAGGCTGCTCAGGCAGGGCGAAAAGTCGCCGTTTGCAGTCACGCTTGCAGACGGCAAGCAGAGCGCCAGGGCGGCAGGCTACAGGATAGATGTCGAGTGGGACGCGGCTTGGGCGCAGAAGGAAGCCACGCTCCAGGTCAGGATAACCGACAGCTATTACGACGCTTCCGGCCAGTACCACCTTGTGGGGCAGGTCGCCAACACTGGCCTGCGCGGCTCTACAGACGTGGTGGTGGCAGGCGCCTTTTACGACGGCGCAGGCAGGGTCGTGGGCGCCGACGCCGCGTTCACAAGCCCGGCCAAGATAGGCGCGGGCCACACTGCCCCGTTCCATTTTGTGTATGCCCACCCCACCGCAGGCAACAGCAGGATAGCGTCGGCGTCTGTCAACGCCCAGAGCGACGAGTTCTCGTCGATAACGGCAGAGGAAGAAAGGGGCACGGTCCCGCAGCCAGCGGCAGAAGGCAAAAGCGTCCCCAGGGTATCCGTCAGCCTCGACTCGCGCTCGTACAGGTTTGCAGACGAGATAAGGTTTGTAGGCAACTCGTCGTCGATAGTGGCAGGCGAGAGCGTTGTGACGGTCGAGTTCCTGTACCCCGACGGCAGGCTCTTGAACAGCATCGAGGTTCCGCTGAACAGGGTCAGGGTCTTTGAGGGCAGGTACGACATCTATGCAGGGCCCGAGTATGAGGGCAAAGAGTTCACGGTCAGGGCCACATACGCAGGAGGGGCAGGCACTGTGACCTTTGCCTATGTCGGCAAGGCCGCCGCTGGTGCAGTTGTTGCCCCGCCGGCCCCAGCCGTGCAGCCGCCGCCAGCAGCAGGTGGCGAAGGAGAAAAATCCTACAGCGCAAAGCTCGGCATGATAGCCACCATGAGCGAAAAGACAAAGGCGATCACGCTGTCGCTCAAGAACCCCAATGGGAGCGACGCGCCCGTCTACGGCTTGGAGGTAAAGATCGACAAGGTAAAGATAAGCTCTGCTGCCGGCCCTACAGGGTGGAAGGCCAAGATATCGCAGGACGGCGACTCTGTCACCTTTACGACTGACAGCAGCCCTGTAAAGGCTGGCAAGACGGCCAAGTTCAAGATTACTTTTGCACAGTCGTCCGGCGTCAGATCGCTTGCGTGGGACGCGCTCGACAGGGACGGTGACATCATAAACAGCAAGGTCACGGCCGTCAGGCCAAGAAAGTAAATCAAAAGGATGGCGCCGGGAGAGGGATTTGAACCCTCGGGACCCTTACGGGTCACAAGCTGGCTG
>NZ_JBBIHK010000043.1:0-14780 GCF_037447015.1 Nitrososphaera sp.
TGCAGTAATGGGCTGTTTACACGGTGGTGAAATGAAATTTGCCAAAGTTCAGTTCATATGATATTTATTTCAAATGGTACAGGCCTGATGGCTCACTTTATGAGACAGAGTTTACTAAGAATAGCCGCGCCATTCTCGGGTATAAAGAAGGGACAACGTATGGTTCCTTTGGAGCTATAGACATAAGTGGTTTTGAGCCAGCCGAGAATCCGGGTCTATGGAAAGTAAGAGTCTATTTTGAAGGAGATTTAGTCAAGGAAATTCCATTTTACGTAACGAAGAACACCCTGATAAAGGATCAGTCCGTCACATATGCGCTGGAAGCAAATATGATCTCTGACAACAGAGAGATCGAGAGTTACTTTGAGAACGGCTTTGCCTCGGATGTTGTTGGGAGGTTTGCGGGAGCAGAAGATATCAGCGGTATTGGTGATATAGAATGGGTAAAAACTACCGTCATAGATAATTCTGCAGAAGGGAGAATACAGGATACACTGAAACTAAAAGGGAAGGGTTCTATTGATGCAGAGCAGCGGACTATTTCTGACGCATTTCTGTCAACATTTATTCCAACAATAGGGATCGACGAGGACTTTACGATCCAAACAGGTTCTGGTGATCCGTTCCCTTCGCAACTTGCCTTTGACAGGATCATTGACATAAACATCGGCGGCTCAAATATCAAAGCATTCGTGTTTTCAGGCAACAAGAAACTGGTGGAAGGAGATGCTTCTACTGACATGACAATGATCAGTTACTACGAAAAGGACACCGGCATACTGGTTCATTCCCTGATAACTGGCACGATCGTCGCCCCTGAGATTGGAAGCGTAAAACTTGACTTTGTGATAAAGGGTACGAAACTGAGCATACCCACTACGCTAACCATATCTTCGATCCCAAGTGAAATCCAACAAAATCAGGACGTATCTGTGAGCGGTACGATAAGTCCACCTGTCAATGAAGGGCAGGTTGTATTGACCTATAATAAGAACGATGCCAGCGATGAACCAATCAAGAGGACTGTGACTGTATCGAACGGGGCGTTTTCTGATACTTACAAGATGGACAAAGATGGCTCTTATTCAGTGACAGCGGAATACCTAGGGTCAGGAGCCTATCTATCGTCAGCGACTAACGCAGTAACTTTAACTGTTGCCCCTTCAGGTTGTCTAATCGCAACGGCGGCGTTTGGTTCGGAATTAACCCCTCAGGTGCAGTTCCTTAGAAACTTTAGGGATAATCACATTCTCTCAACCGCAGCAGGATCCAGTTTCATGAATGTATTCAACTCATGGTACTATTCGTTCAGCCCGTCCGTTGCTGATTATGAGCGTGGACAGCCATGGCTGCAGCAAACTGTAAAGACCGCCATTTACCCGCTGCTTGGAATTCTGTCAGTATCCGAAAAAGCATACTCTTCGATACCGGGAGAATACGGAGCCGTAACGGCAGGCATTATTGCCAGCTCAATGATAGGAGCAGTTTATTTCTGGCCAGCAGCGTTCGCGGCGGAAAGATTTGGCAAGCGAAAAATAATGAGCTACCGCGTTATGACAATCTTCGCTGGAGCGTGTATATTAGCTGTTGTCATATCCGTGTTTGTAGCGAACCCGGTTGCTCTGATGACAACTACATCTTTCCTTGTTTTGACCGTTGTTGCGATTTCGGCATTATCTTCTGCAAGGCTGATAAGGTATGTGATAAGTAGGATAATCAAAAAATAGCAGGATCGCTCCTGCCTAAAGATAAAAAACACGAAGTTATATAGCCGCCCCAATGGTTTCTGCCGTCATAGGACTCGCACCCGCTGTAGAACCGTGTTCCTCGGCCCGCTTTTCTTCAAGGCTCCGCTTTGCACGCATGCCTGGGATGTCTCCTTGGCAGTTGCACCTGCAGCTACAACCACAAATAAAAAGTAAAATACGCTGCATCATATTTACACGTCACAAAAGAAATTCGGCGCCAAGGCTGGAATACACCGCATTGCAGTGCATGCCTTGTGCCTATATCCCCGTTCATCCATTATAGCCCTGAAAGAGAATGGAGAGCGTATCAAAATCTGGAAGCATGCCACCTTCGTCGATACTTTCGATCATAGGCGGGGCGTTGATGCTGGCAGGCGGCATACTGGCGCTATCTATGTTTGGCGTATGGAGCCAGGCGGGGATGCCCGGATGGGGCGGAGGAATGATGGGTGGCAGCGGCGGGGGATGGGGAATGATGATGGGCGGAGGAGGATCGCCCGGCGCATTCATGTGGATGGCAGTAGGGGTGGTGTCTGCAATCTCGATAGGCGCCGGCATAGTGTCGATCCTGGGCGGGTACTCGATCTACAAAAAGCCCGCAAGCGCGGGCGCGTGGGGAGCCGCGGTGCTGGTCGCAGGCATCGTTGGCCTGTTTGGCATGGGCGGCTTTTTCATAGGCCCGATACTTGGGATAATCGGCGGCATACTGGCCCTGGTCAAAAGATAGCCGTGCAGCATATTCTTTTGTCCTGCATGGCTATACTGTCGCTATCCTGAACTGCGCTTTTTTTCCGTCCTGCCCCTAGGCAGCATTTTCTGGCGTGTATGCAGTCCCCGCAGCCGCATCGTTGTCGGCCTTCCATTCCTTCGACCCCAGGTACTTTAGCCTGTACAGGCCGCCTGTCGCGTGGAACGCGCTGTCAAATTCGACTCCTGCGTCCTTCCATGCGCTTTCAAGCCAGCTGTAGCCTATGGCCGCATCTGCCGCCCTGTACGAGTTCGAGTCCTCTGCCAGGTCGACCCTGGAGTACCGGCCGGGCCTGGTCGAAGGGGTGTAGCTGGAAAGCCCTCCCTTTATGAATGCGACAAACTCGCCGGGCGTGCCAAACAGCCTGGATTTTTGCAGCCTGCTTCCCTCTGCCGCCGGCCTGACGGTGGCCGCAAAGAGTCGCCGACCGTCCGGGTACCTTGCGTCGATGCTGACGCCTGTGGTGGCGGTGGCGGCAGCAGACTCGTTGATGGACGCCCTGACAAGCGGCATCTCGCCGGCAAAAAGCCTCGTTCCAAGCCTGCTGACTACTGGCACGTCCGTGCTCCTCCCAAGTATGTACACGGAAGGCTCTGGCCGCGCGCCCGACGCGTCGGTCACCGCGCACCTGTATGCGCACGAAATCGAGTCGATGCCTGCAAACGTCGGCAGCGGCCACAATGTCACGCCCTTTAGCCTCAACAGGCAAAACGACACGACCCCCGACCCGTTCACAAGCCTCGGCCTGAGCCATCCGCCCGGCGGAAGGCGCTCCTGCAACGCGTCCGGGTCGACGCGGAAGTTGAAAAGGTACCTGTCTACAAGCTGGCCGTACACGGACGGGCTGATGAGCGTTCCTGCTGTCATGGCTGTGCTACCACCACCTCGCTTATTAATATTTGGTTGGCCGTCCAACCAATTATCAATAAATACCTGCGCCCGTTAGGGACAGCGTGCCACGGAAAAAGCAGGGGAAAGCAGGCAGCAGCGGCGGCGGGCAGGAAAAGGCAGGCAGGATCCTCGAAGCGGCCGTACAGGTGCTTTCAAAAAAGGGCTACGAGAGCACGACCATCAACGACATTGCAGACAGGGCCGGGATCAGCCGGGGGCTCTTGCACTATTATTTCAAGGACAAGGAGGATCTGGTCGCAAACGCCCTGTCGTTTGGCTTTGGGCCCATGTGGGACGCGTCTATAGGCAGCCTCTCCTCTGCAAGGTCGCCTTCCGAGCTGGCCGACAGGATGGTGGAGGTGCTGAAAAAAAACGTGAAGGAGAACCCCGACTTTTCTGCGCTGCTCTTTGAAATGTGGGTCAGCGGCAGGCGCAGCGCCAAGATAAGAAAGGTGTTTGCAGACGGGCTGAACGAGGCTATCACAAGGCTGACTGTGCTGCTCGGGATTGCAAACTCGCTTGGCGTCATCAGGATAAACCCTTCCGACGCCGAAGGGCTGGTGCGGATCCTCTTTGCGCTGTACCACGGCCTTGCGATCCAGCTCCTGACTAGCCCGGAAAAGGCAGATGACGAAAGGATCTGGCAGCCCGTGCGGAAAACCCTGCTGTCTGCGCTGGGCGGGACGACGGCCTAGGCCATGACACATTCGCTGTTTCTCCTGAATATCGTGGCAAACACTTATCACTGGCTTGCCACGTCAAGCGCTGACGTATATGGCGCTCAAGAAATGCATCAACTGCAAGCAGGAAGTTGACGAATCAAATTTCGTAGGCAACCAGTGCAAGGACTGCCACGCGGCGTACATGGAGTCGCTCGGCGGCGAGGATCAGTATTCGTCATAGTAGCACTGCCGCGCAGTCCGAGTTAGTAAGATTATATTATATTGTCCCCGGCAAAAAACTGGGGCACCGTGAGCACAGAAAAAAAGAGCTTTCCGCTGGCTGAAGACGAGTGGCAGGTCATTCTCGACTCCCTGAGCAACACCGTCTTTAACGAAGAGCTCACCGAGGAAGCAAGGAAAAAGGCCAAGGACCTGTTTGTCAAGCTGCAGAAAGAGCTGCCAAGAAAGTAATAAAAAAGGGAGGCCGCTCTACCTGTGACCGTTGAATTCAGACTTTGAAGCAAGGCTGCAGGATCTCGAAAAGAGGGTGGCCCTGCTGGAGCAGCAGAGGCAGGCAGGGGGTTCTGGCACAGGGGGCAGAACGTCGTCATCATCATCTGCTGCGGATGCGGACCAGCTGATCGCAAAGAACGTGGACGGGATCGGCACGCAGGATCTGATACTTGTCGCCCTCTGGACCAAAAAGCCGCAGATGACAAAGGCAGAGATCAGGGCGGTGCTGCAGGACTGGGGGAAGGCGTTTGGCAGCTGGTTTGAAGGCGGCAACTTTTCAGGCAGGCTGGTCAGGGCCGGCCTAGTCAAAAAGGACGGCGAGCGCGAAGGCGAAGACCTGTTTGCCCTGACCAAAAAGGGCGAGGTCAGCGCGCAGGAGATACTGGACAACCTGAAAAAAGACAGGTAACTAATTTTAGCTGCGCTCGTACAGAATGCGGTTCCAGAATCGTGATAAGGAATGCACGCATGCACGTCGCCAAGCGTATGAAAATGATAGGACACGGGGACAAGGCGACAATGACAACAACAACGGTAGCATTCCTGCCGCCGTCATTGATGCTGATATTGTTGTTGTTGCCGGCGGCGCTGTCATTGGTGCCGGGCAGTGCAGAGGCGACGACGACGATAACAACGACAACCACCGCGGGGCAGAACGTCAAAGTAAACGCAGTCTCGCTATCGGGTAAAGCCCTGAACATGTGGGTCGCAGTCCGGGACGGGGAACAACGACTGTCAAGGCGGGGTTCACGCCGTTTGCTTTTTCTACAGCCGCTGCCGCCGGCTCATCGCCCGCCCCGCTGGTAGTGGTGAGGGTGGCAGACTATGGCAGCTATGTCTTTGACCACTGGGAGAACGGGAGCACGAGCAGGTACAGAACCGTGTCTGCCGCAGACTCGGTGATGACTGCCTACTACAGGGAGGGCGCGGCGCGACAGACGTACAGCCTGACGGTCAAGTCGGTGGCACTCGACGACAACGGGTCCGAGCTGTCCGGCATGTGGGCTACAGTGCGGCCTGGAGGCTCGGCTGCTACCACTGCTGCTACCACTGCTGCTACTACTGTGGTCAAGAGCGGCTATACTCCGTTTACCTACGTCGGCGGCGCAGGCACGTATTCCCTCACTGCAAGCGACTATGGGCAGTACCTGTTCTCGCACTGGGAGGACGGCAGCACCGAAAGGACGCGCACAGTGAGCATTGGCCCGGACGCGGCATCGTCAACAACAACAACGGCAGTCGCCGTCGCATACTACAAGAAAGAGGCCGTGTGACGACAGGCGCGACCTCTCCTCTCGATGGCTTTTGATGGCGCTAGAGTGCATACCTTGCCGCCGCTGCTGCAGCGGCTATCCTTCTCTCTCCTCTTTCTTCTCCCTCTGGATGGCGCCTCGGGTTCCTTGCCTTGCTGCGCAGTATGAACCTGCAGCATGGGCACCTTGCCCCCTCCCACTGGATAAAGATGTCGCACACCTGGCAGCGCTTGTTGGCGTCTGAATACCTGGCCTTGGACCTGTAGTGGATGCACATGCCCTTGCAGACCATCGCGCAAAAGCCAATCTGGGCGTGCTATTAACCGGTGGGAATATTGTGCATTGCACTGCAATCGGATTACTGAAATAACCTGCCCCCGCTCCCATGCACGGTTAGTGATATAACATAGTATGCTGGCTGCAAGGATGCACGAATACCAAAAGCCGCTTGCGGTGGAAGAGGGCGTGCCTGTCACGTCGCCGGGACAGGGAGAGGGCGTGCTGGTCAGGGTCGGCGGCGCCGGCCTGTGCCACAGCGACCTGCACCTCATGGGCGGCGAGTGGAAGGACGCAATACCGCTTCCGCTCCCAATGACGCCGGGCCACGAGGTCGCCGGCTGGGTCGAGGAAGTGGGCAAGGGTGTCCCACCCGGTATGTTTTCAAAAGGCGACGTGGTGGCAGTCTTTGGCGGGTGGGGGTGCGGGGCCTGCCCCGTCTGCAAGCGTGGCGACGAGCAGATGTGCCCCAAGGCGCAGTGGCCGGGCCTTTCCCGCTACGACGGAGGCTATGCCCAGTTCATCTACGTGCCTTCGTACAGGTTCCTCGTCAAGGCCGGCCCGCACGTCAGGCCGCAAGAGCTTGCGCCGCTGACAGACGCAGGGCTGACCCCTTACAGGGCGATAAGGAGGTTCCGCCATCTCCTGCTTCCCGGCACGGCAGTAGCAGTGGTGGGGATAGGCGGCCTCGGGTCGTACGGCATCCAGTACGCCAAGCTCCTGGGCCCAAACTCGCTTGCCATCGCCATCGACAGGAGCGAGAAAAAGCTCGACCTGGCAAGGAGCAAGCTTGGAGCCGACCACGCCGTGGCAATCTCTGGGCAGGCGCGCAAGGAGGTGATGGAGCTGACCGGCGGCCGCGGCGTGGACCTGGTGGTAGACTGCGTCGGGACAGAGAGCACGATAGCGCTTTCGGCCAGCATACTTGCCCGGAGCGGCGCGCTGGCAGTGGCCGGCCTCTTTGGGTCCAAGATAACCGTCCCGCTCATGCCTGCGGTGATAAACGAGCACGTCGTGACGGGATCGCTTTGGGGCAACTATAACGAGCTTGCAGAAGTGGTCGCGCTCGCCTCTCAGGGCAAGGTGCGCCACGTAGTGCAGACGTTCCGGCTGGGCGACATCAATAAAGCTGTGGAAGAGCTCAGAGAGGGCCGGATTGCCGGCAGGGCAGTCATCGTGCCTGAGAACCACTAGTGGTCGCTGCCGCTGCTGCCGCCGCTGCAGTTTTCATCACCACGTCCCAGGGGGTCACCACTACCACCGTCCTGTTGTCGTCTATGAATATGCACGGGGTACTGATGTCTGCGAGCAGGCGCGCGGCCTCGGCCGCGGTGGCCCCTGCCGCTGCCTGCACGCCCCTGACCGGCTCGAGGGCTTTCGCCCTGACCGTTTCAAAGCCTTCAAACCCGTGCCGGGTGGACCTCTCGCTTGCGTCGTGGCTGAGCAGGTATTCCAGCACCTTCCTGTCGTTTAGCACGTAGGGGCCGTCACGCTCCATGAACACGAGGTTCCTGACGCCCCTTTCGACCATGAGGCGTAGCGAGTCAAGCACGCTCGTGTCATCGTTGCCTGTCACGACCTGCGAGCCCAGAAGCGCCGCCTTTTCGCCCGAAGTCACCGTGCCCAAAAGGTCTCTGACAGAGAGCGACGCCACGACCTTGCCGCCGTGGGCCACGGGCACGAACGCGAATTTTGTCTCCCTGAAAATGTCAAGCGCGGCTTTTACGGGGTCGCCGGACTGCACGGGGCGCTCCAGCGGGTCCATGATGTCTTCTGCCCTGGCGTCAAGCCACCCCTCCCTTGCGTCGAGTATGTGGCGCGCAAGGGCATAGCCGCCTATCCTCCCAGCTAGCCTGTCGCCTTCGAGCACTACCAGGCCGTCTGCATAGATCTGCGGCCCGATGGCAAGGAACGTGGCTACCTGCAGCATCGGGTCCTTGGGGCCTACGAACAGCAGCGGCCTGCGGAATATCTGGGGCGCGGCCCCGATTATTGTCCTTGCCTCCTCCGGCGAGGTCATTGCTGCTGGCGGCGGTGGCGGCGGTGGCGGTGATGCTCCTGGCTCCACGCCACGGTCACGGCAACCCGGGGGATAAAGTATGCGAATCTAGTGCATTGCACTGTACTGCATCTCATCTCGCTGCCATCATAGTCATCGTCGTCACCATGATGTCTGGGCGCTCTGTATCTTTCTTGGACGCTATCTTGCTCCTCATCTCTGGGCTGATGGTCGCAGGGTGTGTCCATGCCGTGGTCGCGCTGCGCGTCTATCCTGTCCCGCATCTCTCTCTCTCTCGCTCTCGGCGCTGGCCGTAAAACCGCAGTTGGACCACGCGTCGCTGCACCTGAACTTTAGCGGCATGCTGTGCTTTCTGGCGTCCTGCTAGAATAATATATCCAGTGTTGCGCCGCGCGTACACTGTCAGTCTTTCCGGTATGTCACACCGGGCTGGGGCTCGCCGCCGCTGCCGCCGCTACCGTCCTTCAACCTGATCACGATGGTGTCGCTTGCCCTGTTGAATATGCGCTGGCGCTTTTCGTTGGTGAATATCCAGCCGAGGAGCACGTCTATGGGCAGAAGGAACGCCTTGCCAAAGCTCTGGATTGCCGCGCTCTTTACGTCCGGCGCCTTGCTGCCTGACAGGTCAGTCGTCTTTATCTTTAGCAGCTTTTTGCCTATTGACTGGCCCCTGGTCGACTCGAAGAACAGCCAGTAGAAAAAGAACACCGTGCTGGTCACCGCGTAGTGGAGCGGCCCGCCAAACGGGTCTGCGGCGTCCCACCACTCCCTGCCGCTCATCATCCTGCCAAACCAGAACGGGAACGCGGCCGCTGCAAACGTAGCATTGACGACAATGCTTACGATGATAAAGTCGATGAGCCACGCAAGGAACCTGTCGCTCCACTTTGCAAGCAGCACCTCTGGCTGGCTCGCCGCGCCTTCCGGGGAGGTAGGGGCCGAACTCATATGTCTCTCTCTCTATCTTTCCTTCTTACCACTTCCGAGGATATAACGGATCGGTGTATTTTTTTCAAAAAAAAGAAAGAGGAAAGGAAAGAGGAGAGCGGAAGGAAGGAAGGCTGCGGGGCCTTTAACTGGCAGCCGCCGTTACTTTTTCCATCTCCTTGCCGCAAGCGTGCCATGCATGCACTACCTGGTCTCCCTGGGCGTAGGCGCTGTTATTGCTGTATATGGGTCCGTCAAGGCCGTCGTCGCAGATAGCAGGCCCGATGCTGCCGCAAGCAGGGCTGCAAGTAAGAGAATTGTTTCATGGCGATGTAGGCCGTCCTCTGGATTTAATGCTAGTGCGTTCAGGCAGGGTAGAGCCATTCGATCCTTGCTAGCCTCCTGCCCGCACCAGCAGGTTCAAGAGGTAGCCCACCACGAACGCGACGACGGCCGCTATCCCGCCGACGAGGAGCGTGCCTATTCCAGAACGCAAAAGCGGCCTGTCCACTATTCTGCCCTTTATCGCGCCTATCATGAAAAAGGCGATCCCGGTAAACACCGACGAATAGATGAACGCGTCCTGAGAGCTCGCAGCCGTGGCGCCGGACGCAAACAGCGCGATAAATGGCAGCAGCGGGATCACGCCTATGGCGTTGAACGCTGCAAAGGTGGTTAGCGCGGTGTCGCGCGCCCGCTTGCTCTCGTCTTCTATCAGTCCAAGCTCCTCCTTCATCATGGTGTCCACCCAGACCTTGCGGCGCGAGGTGATGATGCGCACTATCTCCTCAAGTATCTCGTCCTTGAAGCCCTTGCCGGCGTAAATGTCGCGGATTTCCTGCTTTTCCTGCTCTGCCAGGTTGTCTATCTCCCACTCCTCCCTCCTCCTCATCTGGTCGATGTACTCTTTTTGCGACTTGGTCGCAAGGTAGTTTCCGACTGCCATGGAAAAGCCGTCTGCAAAGAGGTTTGCAAAGCCGAGGATCAGGACTATGGCTGGCGAAAGGGAGGCCCCTATCACGCCGGCCACCACCGCAAAGGTCGTCACCGCGCCGTCCGTGGCGCCGTATACAAAATCCTGCAGGTGCCACTTCATTATTCTCCCACCTCCGCCGGCCCTCCTCCTCTCCTTTCTTTTTTCGCTTTCTTCTGGAGCCGCCGCGCCGCAGCGGCAACTGTAACCTTGTATGCCACCACCGCCGAGCCGGCGGCAGCGGCCCCAGCAGCGGCAGTCGCGGCGTCAAACTGCGCAAGCATGGCCACCGAGCTGGCAAGCCCGAGGCCTGCAAGGAGCGGGAACCTTCCAATCGCCACCGGCGAGCGAAACGGCCTTTCCATCTCCGGTTTTTTGTACCTGAGCCATATGAGCGAGAGGTTGACAAACGCGTAAATGATAAAGATGCCAAACACGGCCACCCTTGCCACCGCGTCTATCCTGCCAGACGACGCCGCGACGACTGCGACTGCAGCCACGCCGGCAGCAGCCACTGCCTTGTAGGGCGTCCTGGTCTTTGGGTGGACGGCTGCAAGCGACGCGGGAAGCGCCCCGTAGCCAGACATGCCAAACATTATGCGCGACCCTGCGATGAGGAGCATCAGCACCGTGTTCGTGGTTGCAAATAGCGAGATGGCAGACAAAAGGACGGTGCCGGTACGGCCAAAAGCCTTTTCTGCGGCAAGGGCAAGCGGCGCGTCGGACGACGAGAGCGCCTCCCACCCGGCGAGTGCGACTGCAGCCACTGCCACGAGCACATAGATGGCAGTCGTGATGGCTATCGAGGCCACGAGGGCGACCGGGATCACCCTGCGCGCGTTCTTTGTCTCTTCGGCCACGTTTGCCAGGTTCTCAAACCCGAAATACGCAAAGAACACGAGGCCGACTGCGCCAAGCAGGGCGCCGGCGGCAAGAGCCGGCGAGGTGATTGCAGGGGGCATCTCGAAATAGTCCACCGTGGCTACCGGCTGCCCGGAAGAAAACATCCACAGCCCCGCCCCGATGATGATGGCCAGGCCCGCTATCTCTATTATCGTAAACGTCGTGTTCGTCCACACCGACTCTCTTATCCCGACAAAGTTCACCGCAGAGAGCCCTGCCACCAAGAGCGCGGCCACGAGAACCGGGTTTGCCCCCGGCACAAAGCTTGCGAAATAGCCTGAAAAGCCTATGGCCACCGCCGCGGCAGAGACGAGGGCCACGAACACCACCAGCCAGCCGGTCACGAACGCAAAGAGCTCGCTGCCAAACGCGCTCTTGACGTACACGTACTCGGCCGCGCTCCTGGGGAATACTGACGACAGCTCGGCGTAGCTGAGGCCGGTAAAGGCCGCTATCACGGCGGCAATCACAAACGAGATCCACATCGCGTTGCCTGCGATGCCTGCCACGTCGCCTATCAGGACGTAGATGCCCGCCCCAAGTATCAGGCCGGTGCCGTACATTATCGCCTGGAAAAGGCCGATCCCCTGCCTAAGCTGCGCGCCTTCCTTTGCCAACAGGTGCTCTGCTGCTCCTTATATCTTTCTCACTACTTGATGACAAGGACTGGCACTTTAGAGTTTTGCAGCACCGCGCTCGACACGCTTCCCATCAGCAGGCCCCTGAAACCTCCAAGCCCCCTTCTGCCGACGACTATCATGTCTGCGCCCTTTGCCTTGGCCGTGTACAGGATGATGTTGGCGGGGTGGCCCTTTGCCACTATCGTCTCGGCCTTGACGCCGCGCCTCTCTGCCAGGGTGGCATAGTCTGCCAGCAGCACCCTTGCGTCCTTTTCCATGAGCGCCTCGACCGACGCCATCATGTCCCTGCGGGCGGCCACGAGCGGCAGCTTTTCCACCACCATGAGGATGTAGACCGTCGCGCCCATCTCGCGGGCCATCTCCAGCGCCGCGTCAAGCGCCTTTTTTGCGCACGCAGACCCGTCGACTGCGACAAGGATGCGCGAGGGCGACGGTTTTGCCGGCTTTGGAGGGGCCTGTGACGGCGAGGATGATGATGGTGGTGATGGTGATGATGATGGCGGCGGCATCAAAGCATCATCTCATCCCATCTCATTCCCTGCCGCCTGGCAGGTATATCTCACTCATCATGAACTCGCTGAGCCTTTCGTACATGGGCTTGTACTCGACCAGCACGTTGTCGCTGAGGATCCCCGAGAGAAGCGCCTGGCTCTTTATTATCGCCCTGAAAATGTCCTTGTCCGTCACTATCCCGACCATCTTGCCGCCGCTGTCTACAACGGGCAGCCTGCGTATGTTCCTTGCCTCCATTGCCTGTATGGCGTCCCGAAGCGACGTCATGACGTGGGCAGTCACCACCGGCTTTTTCATGACGTCCTTTACCGGCGCCGCAAAAGACGTCTGCGGCGACCCGACCAGCTTGACAATGTCGCGCTCGGTTATGATGCCCTTGATGCTCACGCCGTCCTCCCCAGTCACAACTATGCTCCCGATGCCGTGCTCTGTCATCATGGCTGCGACTGCCCTTATCGTCTGCCCCTCCCTTGCCGTCTTGACCTGCTTGGTCATTATGCTGGAAACTGGCATCGACTCTATGCTCATATACGTGCTCTTGTTGGTAATGCAAAATATTTGACACTTGGGTTTCTAGTGCATTGCACTGCATACACCTACGTTATATCGGCCTCCATGCATCCCGGTCACATGGGTCGAGGAGCGTCCGAAAGCAGCAGCAATAGCGGTAGTAGTAGTGTTGGTAGTGGCGGTGGTAGTAACAGTAACAGTTACCTTGACAGAAAGGTGGCCGACGTCGCAGAAAAGCAGGTCGTGATGCTGGACGAGTCGACCACCGTGGCCGAGGCGGTCAAGATCATGCGCCAGAACGACGTGTCAAGCGTGTTTGTCAGCCGCAAGGGGGTCCCGGTGGGGATAGTGACAGAGCGCGACGTCCTCTACAGGGTGGTGGCAGAGAGCAGGGGGCCCTTCAAGGTAGCCCTCAAGGATGTCATGAGCTCGCCCCTGGTCACGATCGACGGCTCTGCCACGGTCCGGGACGCAATCTCTCTGATGAGGCAGAAAGGCATAAGGCGCCTGCCAGTGGTCGCCCCCGGCGCCGGGGTGGGAAAAGAAAAGGCGATGCTCGGGCTTGTCACCCTCAAGTCGGTGGTAGGCAACATGCCAAGCAGGAGCGTCGAGCTTGCCGACGTGGTTTCTGTACCGTCCTCTTCCGGCAAGGCGGCACTGGCGGTGGTGTGCCCGTACTGCGGCTCCTCGTTTGAAGGCAAGCAGGACCTCTCAAAGCATATAGACAGGCTGCACATCGGGGCCGGCCTGCTCGAAGGCGACCTGCGACAGATGTAGAGAGATAAATAAAAAAAGAGGCGTCAGTCCCGGCCAAAGCTTTAATTCAACAGCCGCCCTGTACTGGTGGCGTTGGAGAAAGAGGAGAGAGGCGCAAGAGTGGAAAGCAGTAGCAGCCGCCAGCCGGATCGCAAGACCCGCAGCGTCACGTTCAGGGTGGACTCGGCGGTAATCGACGAGCTCCAAGCCGAGTCTGACAGCCGCGAGATATCTCTCAACGTGCTTGTCAACCAGGTGTTGAAGCGGTACGCCGAGTGGGACAGGTACGAGAACAAGATCGGGATGATGCCCGTTCCAAAGGCGATGCTTTCCATTCTCATCGACCAGTCGATCGCGATAGCAAGGGCAGAGGGGATAAAAGACATCGAGCACTACAGGGCAGACATCATCCGGCAGGCGGCCCGGATCGCTTTTGACCTCATGAAGGATTCCGTGCTCTTTATGAAAAAGCAGTACAACCTCTGGGTCGTGCTCTCGGTGCTGCAGGAGTACATGAAGGTCTCCGGGATAAAGTCCGACCACCGCATAGAGGGCTCTGACAGGCACGTCTTTGTCATCCAGCACGAGCTGGGCGAGAACTGGTCGCTCTTTACAAAGGAGCTCCTGACGCTGATATTTGAAAAGCTGGCAAACGTCCGGGCCGAGATCAGCGTCACCCCGAACACCACGATTGCCTCGGTCGTGCTGCGGTAAAGAAGAAGAAGAAAAAGGTAGGAAAGAAAGAGAGCTCTGCATGGCACTGCATACCTACAGGTTATCTATTGTAGGGGCGAAGCTGTGTTCAGGCAAAAGGGTGCACAAAAAAATGAGCGAACCCAGGTCGCAGCCGCGCACGGTCGAGGACGTGGTGAGGAGGTTCTTCAAGCTCATCGACTCCAAAGACCTTGCAGGGCTTTTGGACCTCTTTGAATACGACGCAACCGTCAGGGAGCCTTTCAGCCGGTCTGAGGTCCTGCGCGGGCGGTCGGAGATAGAGCCCTTTCTGAAGGTGGTGCTCATGGCAAACAGCGACATGCGCCGCCGGATACAGCTTGACCCTCACCAGCTGAGGGAAGGCCACCGCAATGGCGGCGGCAGCGGTGATGATGACGGCGACGAAGACAGCAAGGCCACGGCCACGGTCACTTTTGAAAAAGGCGACAAGGTGAGGGGCAGGTTTGCGTTTGTCCTCAACCCGCACAGCAAAAAGATTAGGTCGCTTACCATCCAGTTCTGAGCCTGGCGGCCGCGCCTCTAGCGCACGATGGTGACAGGGCAGTCTGCAGTCTCTGACACCTTTCTTGCGACGCTGCCGATGGCCTTGAGGCCGCCGCCCTTTAACTGCCTGCTCCCCATGACGATGTGGTCAGCCTTGAGCCTCCTTGCGATCCTGACTATCTCGTCTGCCGGCGAGCCGACCCCCAGCACAAAGTCCACCCTGACGCC
>NZ_JBBIHK010000044.1:0-14742 GCF_037447015.1 Nitrososphaera sp.
GGCGCCGGGAGAGGGATTTGAACCCTCGGGACCCTTACGGGTCACAAGCTGGCTGGGATTTTTTCCAGGCTTGCGCCCTACCGGGCTAGGCGACCCCGGCAGCCGCTAACCGATTCGGCTCGTCACTATATATTTCAATCAAAAGCCGGTGGCAAAGATAAAAATTGAGGCTCGCCGTTCTACACCCTGTTTTTGAGCAACCAACAACAGCAGATATCTGACAACTGCAAGGGCGGAAACCATGTCGAGTGCAGCGACTGCATGTGCAGGTGCCACGTGCCCGGCACGATGGAGAACCTTGCCCGCAATATTGCCAAGCTGGATCGCAAGCGCCCCGGCATCGGCGAGACCATCTAGACCCTACCGGCAGTAGTAGTAGCAGCAGCCCTGCCGCGTAGCCTTGGCAGAATCTCGCCCAGAATTATGCGTTCATGGTCGGCCCGAATGTCGAACGAGAGCATCAGTATGCTCCCGCCCGCCAGGGGTATCGTCGCGCGCTTGACCTTCTCGTACTGTGTAAAGGCATAGACCACCCTGCCCAGCTTGCCTTCCAGAGTGGCCCGCGTGCCCATCCGCAGTATGGACTGTATCGCCGACAGCTCGGACTCTTCCTTTGTCAGCAGCGGCTTCTTCTTCAAGTCCGGCCGGTATTCTGCGGCAACCAGCCGGCCAATCCTGTCTGCGACACCTGCAAACCTGATGCCTGCGTCGAGGCAGAGTATTTCCCTGCAAAAAGCAGGTGTGGGCGCAGGCATCCTAAAAAAGAGAGATAGCACATGTATATAAGAACCGGGTCACTCTTGCAGTGAGGTCCTGCGCAATGGAAAGCGCCTGCTCGCCAACCCATAGGCAGGCCACTAAGCTAAAAATCGTCGTCGCTTTCCAGTTTCGACAGGTCTATCTCGCTTGTTGTAGCAGCAGTAGCAGTAGCAGCAGCGGGCGCGGTCGCCTGCTCCCCCTTTGATCTCCACGCCTTCGGGTAGGTCTCGGGCTTCATTATGAGGCGCTTCATCACAAACGCCACGCCCCTGGCGCTCTCTTTTATCTGTTCCATAGTCATGGCCGCCTCTGCAAGCCCGATTATCTCGCCTTTGAGCGTATAAACGCCGACAAGCTCGCCCACCCGCAGGTCCGCCGGGACGGCTATCACGCCGGGGACTGCAAGCGGCGCGCCGTGGCACAGCGCGTCGACTGCCGTGTCGCGCACGGTGATGCCCCTTATCCCCTCCAGGCAGCGCTCTATAGGGATCACGAGCCGGCGCAGCTTTTCCTCGTCGCCGGTTTCCTTGAAACGCTGGTAGGCGTCTGCCAGGTCGTGCAGGCGCACCAGCCCGCCGCCGACGTCCTTGTCCCCCTCGCGCAGGTTGCTCACCTGCGTCCTGCGAAGCTCCACCATGGTTGCGCCCGGCGACAGGACCTCGCCGATGTCGTAGATTATCTTGCGTATGTACGTGCCTGCCTGGCACAGGATGCGCATGAGCACCAGCCGGTCATAGTCTTCTATGTAGTCGAACTCGTAGACGGTCCTGACGCGGGTGACGCGCTTGACCGACGAGCGCTGCGGCGGCCGCTGGTATATCTCGCCGGTGAACTCGCTCATCACTTTTTTGACCCTCTCGGCGGGCACGTGGGCGTGCAGGCGCGCAAGGGCATAGTACTCTTTGGGCCCAAGCAGCAGGACGCCAAGCGCCTTGGTCCCTTCGCCAAGCCCTATCGGCAAAAGCCCGGTGGCGCCCGGGTCAAGGGTGCCCGAGTGGCCGGCCTTTTCTATCTCCAGTATGCGCTTGACCCAGGCCACCACCTCGTGGCTTGTAGGGCCCGCCGGCTTGTCCACAAGGACGAGGCCGTAATCCAAAAGCTCCTTCACCGGCCTCCTGTCAGGGTAGTGGCCGTACCTGTCGTCTGTCACGTCGTCGTCTACGTTGACGAGGTTCTCTAGCTGCGGTAGCGAAAATGGCACTGTGAAACCATCACCACCCTGCGGCGTGGCGCCTTACGATGAGCTTGGATATTTCGACCAGGTCGTCAAGCCCGAGCCTGTCCGTGTTGAGGGCATAATCAAACACTGACAGGTCCTCGCCAAAGTTAAAGTTGTACAGCTTGCGGTAGATCTTGGTGTTCTCCTCGTCGCGCATGCGCACTATCTCTTCGGCCTTTGCGACGGTTATCCCGTCGCGGTTTGCCATGCGCCTTGCCCTGTTGGCCCGGGAGCCCTTGAGCCAGAATTTTATAATTTTCTCGCTATCGCCACCATCATAATCGCCGCCGTCATTGCCGCCGCCCACGAGCCACGGGAGCGTATAGCTGGTGATGACTGCACCCTCGCTCTTTAGGATCTCGGCAAGCTTGGCGTCCACCTTTTTGTCAAAGCTCGGGTCCTTCTTGCGCTCCTCCATGAACTTTTTGGCTTCAGGCGTGTCCCACCAGTCGCTCTTGGACGCGTCGGTGGAATATCCCCTCTCTGCGGCGAGCATCTTCAGTATGTCGCCCCCGTTGTAGTGCGACAGGCCGAACTCTCTGGCAAGCTCGCTTGCTATTGTGGTCTTGCCCACAGCCGGCCAGCCGGAGATGATGACGCTGAACCTGCGCCCTTTGCCGGTATTGTTTTTGCTTTTGCTGTTGCTGTTCTTTTTGCTCATATGCCCGTAGCCATACCGGTTTTTGTTACCTTTGCAATAATTCCGCTGAAAGCAAACGAGGTGAGCAGGAACCAGCCCCACAGGTATACCTCGCCGGGAACCACGCACGGCCCCTTGGGGTTGCCCTGATCATCTATCTGGCTGTGCTTGGCCACGTCGTCGTCGCTGCACGTGATGAACGGCAGGTAGATAGGCGATATGTTGACGACCTGTCCGAATATCGCCGGAAAGACGAATATCCATATCAGGAACGAGGGTATCATGTAGATGAACATCGGGCGCATCTGCTGCTGCTGGACTTCGAGCGCCATCTTGTTGATGTATGCCTGCTTTTTCTTTAGCTCCTCGACTTTTTCCTTGTCGCCCTTTTTCACCGCGTCGGTGTATGCCTTGCGCCACTCGTTCGTCTCCTTCATTATCCTGTTGGTGCGGTCAATGTCCGTGGTCTTTTTGCGCAGCATCGCAAACGCAAAGCTCATGCCCACAGAGATCAGGAGCGCAACTATGGTGGCCGAGAGCATGTCTGGGAATATAGGGTGGCGCGTATACTGCGGGCTAAAGAACTGCAATATTATCGAGTCGTAGTCGATCATCGCCATGTTACTTGGAACCACCACCGCCATCGCCATTGCCTGTTTTTGTTGCTGCTGCCGCTGTTGCTGTTGCTGCTGTTTTTGCTGACGTATTATTATGGGCAGCGGCAGTAGTAGTGGTATCGAGTATCCTGACGATGCCCATGGCCGCGTCGTCCATGCTGCCCGTATCGTTTCGGACTATGGCAAAGGGCGCGCCTGTTATGACAGAGCAGGATGCAAGCATCATCTTGGATATCTCTAGCTGCTCCTTTATAACTTCAGGTTCTGCCGCGTCGCGCTGGCGCGAAGGATCGTTCTTTCTGCGCTCAGCGATCTCCTCCGGCCTCGCCGTGACCATTATCAGGTTGGTCGGGTTCATGAGCGTTGCCAGCCTCATCGGGAGCCCGGGATAATAGCCCTCGCGGGTGCTGATAAAGAGGTGGGTGTCCACTATCACTATCCCGTCGCGCATCTCTGCTATGCGCCTGGCGGCCATCTCTTGCAGCCCGCCCTGCTGGTCGACAGGCAGCCGGCGCATCTCGTCCCGGTTTTTCACGCCCAGCTTTTGCTGGGCCTCCTCGAACATGAGCGTGCCGTAGGTTACGATAGCAGTCTTTAGCTGCCTTTCAGTCGACAGGAGCTCGGCCGCGCGGGTGATCACGGTGGTCTTACCCACGCCGGGTATGCCGACAATGATTGCGCGCTTGATGTTATTTTCTGCCAAGGAGAGCCGCCAGTTTGGGCATGTAGGTGTCGACCTGCTCTTTGACAAGCGTCTGGTAGTAGCTGACCATGATATTGACCATCAGCAATATGCCCGTCCCCGAGCCAAACACGCCCAGCAGGTCCGACAGCGACGCCAGAAGGCCGATTATCACACCGCTGACTATGGTGAGCGCAGGGATGTAACGGTTCAGCAGCCCCTCCACAGAGCCTTCCGACCGCCTGAAACCCGGCACCTGGACGTCTGCGTCGAGCAGGTTCCGGGCCGCCGTCTTGGCAGAGAGCCCGCCAAGCTCCACCCACAGCCTCGAAAAGACCGTGACTATGGCAGTAAAGAATATGACATAGATGACGGCCCTCGCGGGGTCCTGGACGACGTGGTCGATGGTTCTTGGAGAGGTGATGTAGTAGAGTATGCCACCTGTAGGCGTCTGGGAGCTTTTCTGGTCGAACTGGGCTATCCAGTTGAAGAACGGGTTTGTGTTGTTAGGGTTATAGTTTGCCCACATCATCTGGCCCATGAACACGGCGTTTGCGATGAGCGCCGACGCCAGGATCACGGGTATGACTGACGTGTACAGCAGCTTGATGGGGTACACGGCGGTAAAGCCCCTGTACTTGGTTGACACGATGGGAATGTCGACGTGTATCCCCTCGATATACACGAGCACGAGTATGACTCCTATCGTGAGCGAAAGCGCAAATATGCTAGGAAGCTGGCCGCCAGAGCGGAAGAACGCGTCGCCAAAGTGGCCATCCAGCCCCACCTGCACAGAGTACAGGGCGATGCCGACAGAGCCTCCGTCGCCGGCCGGCAGCGGTGAAAACACGCTCCACAGTATAGTCTGGGCGATGCCGGCCATGATGAACAGCGACAGCCCGGAGCCAATGCCCCACCCCTTCTGGACCAGCTCGTCCATGAGCATGACCAGAAACGACGCAAAGATCAGCTGCATCACGACTGCTGCTATCACCTGCGGGCCGTCTACCAGCGGGCCGTACACTGCGACGCCGTACAGAGCGCCTTCTGCGACAATGACTATGATTGTGACTATTTTGGTTGCAGACGTAAAGAGCGACCTGTCGTCAGGGTTCTTGAAGTCCAGGCGTATCAGGTCTGAGCCCTTGAGCAGCTGCATGAGCAACCCTGCCGTGACTATGGGCCCGATGCCAAGCTCCATGAGCGTTCCCTGTTGCGCCGCAAAAATTACGCGGGCAAACGCAAGGAAGTCAAAGCGGGGGTCTTCAGTCACGCCGTAGAGCGGGATCTGGCCCATCACCAAGTATGCCAGGAGCGCGATGCCGGTCCAGACAAACTTTTCAGTGAGCGAGATCTTTTTCTTTGGCTTTGGGACCTGGGGGACGTAGGCAGACGCGGACCTTATGATGCGCCTGAGGCCGCTCTCATTCTGCGTCGTGCTCATCCGAAATAACCTCGCCGCCTGCCGCCTCGATCTTTGCCTTGGCCTTCTCGGAGACCTTGGCTACCTTTATAGTGTAAGCGCCGCCGATCTTGCCGCCGCCCAAGAGCTTGTCGTAGCCGAGCGAGGTCAGGTCCAGGACAACCTTGCCAGACGACGCGTCGGCCTTGCCGTGCTTTGCAAATACGGCGTCCAGGTCGCGCACGTTAACCCACCTGTTCACAAGGTTGCGGTTGAACGAGTTGAACGCGTCGTGCCCAAAGTGGTCGGGTTCTTCGATTACCGTCCTGACGAAAAAGTGCTTGTGCTTGCCAGCGCCGCCGATGCCCCCCCTGCTGCCGGCCTGCCTGTGCTGGCCGATCTGGCCCCAGCCGCAGTACCTGCTGCCTCTCTGTCTCCTGCTCTTTCTAAATCTGGTAGCCATTAATTTTTTCACCTTTATACTGGAATTGGTTCAAGTTCTCTATTCACCTTAATTAAGTCTTTACCTAGATCATCCTCTTGACGATCTCGACGAGCTCCTTGTCGTCGCCAAGCACCCCGGCCTGCGAGTACTGCTGCTTTGTCTTTCTCTTGAATCCGCCCTTTGGTGGCGAGAGCGCAAACCACGGCTTGATGCCCTCTATCTTGGACATGGCCACCTTGTTCTCCGCTATTGCAGCGGCCAGGTCGTCGATGCTCTTGAACTCCTTTGGCAGGTCGGCCTTGGTCAGCGGCTTGTAGCCGTCCTTGCGGCCCCTCTTTTCCAAGAGCTCCTTTACTATGCCGGCGTCGGCCTTTGTCCAGGCCACGACCTCCTTTACCTTCTTGAGCATGCCAAGCGATTCGGCAGTCTCGGGCACCAGCGTGGCGCGGAAGCGCCTGTCAAGGTTCAGGTTGTCAAGCGTAGTCCTTGCCCACGACGGGATGTTCACGGTCCCTTTGATTCTAACAACGAGGTATGCCATTTTCTATCATCAACCCACGCTGTACGTGCTTCTCAGCGCGTCAAATATCGCCTTTGTAGTCGACGACATGGTGCTGGTCGAGCCAAACGTCTTTGTCCAGGCGTCCTTCAGCCCTGCCAGCTTCAGCAGGTTGCGGATGTTCTCGCCCGCCACGAGGCCGAGGCCCCTAGGACCCGGGATTATCTCTATCGTGACGCTCCCACCCTTGCCGCTCACCTTAAACGGCACAGAGTGGAGCTGGCTGCACCGGCACTCCCAGCTGCCGCATCCAAGTTTTACAGGGATGACATTGAGGTAGGCTGCGTTGGTGGCCTTGTCTATTGCAGAGCGCATCTGGGCGGCCTTGCCCTTGCCGATCCCGAACCAGCCGGCCTCGTTGCCCACCGCCACGAGGGCGTTGAACCGGGTCATTTCGCCGGCGTCCGTCTGTTTCTGGACGATGCCGACGTGCACCACCTGACTCTTGATGTCCGGCAGGAGGTGCTTTACTATTTCAGACTCCTGGATCCTCAGGCCGTTCTCGTATATCTGGTCCATCGACGTTATCTTGCCTGCGAGCACCTGCTGTCCAAGCGTGGTGCGCGGCTTCCATTCTACCTGCTGTTCTTGCTTTGACCCATAATAGCGACTCATTTCTTGTTCTTGACTCCTTTCTGGTTATTGCTGCTATTACCTTCTTCTTTGCTGCCAGACTCTTTCTTGGCAGCGGCCTTTTCTTTCTTTTCTTTTGGTGCTGCTCCCTCTTTTGCCTGCTTGCCGCCACCGCCCTCAGCCGCCTCCTTTTTCTTTGGAGCAGCAGCGATAGCCGCTGGCGCGGCCTTGCCCGAGATCTTGAACCGCACCTCTTCAAAGTGCGCCGGATAGTCTTCCGGCTTTAGGCCGTTTTTCAAGAGCGCGGAAAAGCGAGAGCTGTACTCGTCCTGGTCTTCTGTTTTGAGCGTGCTGGCATAGTCTGCGATGTGCTGGCCGGAAATCCTGTCCGAGTCTGGGAAGGACTCGTCAGACATCGGTATGTTGACGCCAGAGTCGGCGACGCCCTTGACGCACGCTGCGACCCGGGCGGTAAAGTGGTCTTTGCCGATGTAGAGGATTGCCTTGCTTGTGCCCTTCTCAAGCGCCTTTTTGCCCAGAAGCAGGCCCGTCAGGTAGCACGCAGGCAGGCTGTTTGTGGAGCCTTTCCACCCGTGCTGCTTGGCAAGCTCGCGGCTGTGGGCCGAAGCGATTACCAGGTCGCCCGTCGGCGTCGGCTTTAACATCTGGGCGGCCACGTTCTGGTCGGTGACCTTGACGGTGACAAAAGAGTGCCTGCCGATTATGACTGCGGCCCTCTTGCGATAATTGGTCTTGTCACTCCTGATCCTTTTGAGCGTACGAACAAAAGTCAACTAGCATTATTCACCATTTGTACGATTAGGATGCAACGTTTCTATAGCACTTATAAACGTTAATCGGTGGTTTTTCGCGCCTCTTGGGCTCGGCTTTTACGCTTGCCGCATTGGAAAAAAGCGATGGCGATAATGATTGGCCCCGCCAGGAATACAGAATTAGGATTAGCTTCTCAGCCGGACACGTTCTTCTTTTCCCTCCACTCCAGGAGGGCGCCGGTGGCAATTCCGAGCGTGAACCAGAACGCAGTCATGACGGCCGCGCTTGCAGACCTCCACGCGTTGAGGAGGGGCAGAGGGATAATGTCGGACTGTTGTTGTTGATAATCGGGAAACGCAAAGAACATGGCGGCCATGACGGCCAGGTACGCGCCGGCCGCGCCGAAATACCAGTTGCTTCTTTTCCCCATCCTTGAAAACGCAATGGCAGAGCCCAGGGCCGCGGCGCCTGATAGCGCGGCATACCCCGAAAAGAGTGCCATGTACGCGCCGGCCGCTTCAGGGTCAAAGAGCACGCCGGGCGGGTACGGGTACTTTAGCGCTGGCATCACATAGAGTGCAACCCACGCGGCGACGGCGACTGCAAGGGCTATTTTGAACGCACCTTTCCTTCTGCCGATGTCGCCGGCAGATGCAATGCGCAGGTATATGACGCCGACCAGCGCGCCCGCTGCCAGCCCCATCGCTACCGGAAACGCCATCTGCCAGGCGTAGAGCGACTTGAGCGCGGCCTCAAACTCCTCGTCGCCAAGCTCGCCCTCCGATGCCAGCACGTCAAAGTAAACGTCTGCCATCTGCTCCACGTACGGCCCGACCACGAACAGGTTCATGGCGGCAAGCACGACCCCGGCAAGAAGGCCGGCCCCCGCCGACAGCGCGACGGCCTGCTTTTTTTGCGTGGTGACTGCCACTTTTACAGCTCCTCGTCCAGCTCTCCTATCGCAGTTGCTTTAGAGATCTCGTGCAACCTCATGGTGACGACCCGCCCGTATTCCCTGGCGCTTATGACGCCCTTTTCGTCAAGCATCTCGACAAGCGCCGTGAGCCTTGCGCTCAGCTCTTCAAGCTCGGACAGCTCTTTTCCGGTCACAGTGCGGGACGGGCCCAGGTCTTCGTCTGCCTGCTCCTTCCCTCCCCCTCCTCCCTTTCTCCGGCCACCGCTGCGCCTCTTTGGCATCAGCGCAATAGCTCAAGTATCCTGCTTATTATCCTGTCGTGGGGATGCGAACGGTCTATGGAGATCAGCAAAAGCTCCTCGCCCGGCATCGGGAACGTGGCTATCTTGATCTTTTCCCGCTCCGACATGGCGTATATCGTGGGGCCAAACTCGGCGTCAAACTCACGGCGCATGGCGTTTCGCAGGGCAAATTCCAGGTACAGCCGGTCCATGTCCTTTACCGACTCTAGCGGGCGCAGCCCCTCCCTCATGCCGCCTGCAACCAGCTTGCCCATCTTGTCAATGACGCCGGCAAAGCGCACTGCAGGGTCTATTGCAAAGACCTTGCTGCAAAGCTCTGCCCTGCTGCTGCCATCCTGCTTCTTTTTCCCCGCCGCCATAGGTGCAGGATCGGAGTAACAGAGATTGGTTAATAAAATCTACTACTGCTACTGCCACTATTTTCTCCTCGCCGCCGTCGCAGTCGTCACCATCATCATCACTTTCTCTTGGGGAACTCGCCAAGCTCGGTGCCGGAGCAGCGCTGGCATACCCTGGGCTCGGCCTCTGCCAGGTAGCTGACGTAAAAGCACTTGGCGCACTGCATGCGTGTCATAGGTGCCGCTTCGAGCAGGCCGCCTTCAAGCTGGGACAGCACTCGCATCGACACAAGGTCGTCTATGACAGGCGTCATCAGCCCTGCCAGCTGGCCGGGGTCGTAGTTGCGGTAGCGCAGGTACAGGCTGATCATCTCGCCTGCAATCTCGGCCCTTGCGATCCGCGTCCTGCCCTTGCCGGCCTGGCGGAAAAGGTGGTCACGCAGGTACCATTCTAGCTCTCGTGGCGTGTCCATCTTTGTACGATTTCAAGGCGCAGGTAAATAAACGGTACCAGGCGTTGCCGCTGCGCAAGCTTGATATGAACTTCAGGCAGGCTTGTATTTGGCGTGCAGCTATCACCCATCAGGCTGGAGAGCAGGAAAAAGTGGACGGTAAACGGCACCTCCAGGATAAGGCCGGCGCACGAGACGCTGGAAAAGGTCGTGCCGCTTGCAAAAAAGATAGGGGTGACCAGGCTTGCCGACATAACCGACATGGATGCGCTGCGCATACCAAACTATTCTGCCGTCCTGCCCGGCACCGAGGACTATATCTGGGTCTACAGCGGCAAGGGCCCCACGCGGGAGCACGCAAAGGCAAGCGCGTTGATGGAGAGCATCGAGAGGTACTCGTCGCTGCCGTCCGGTGGCCCGCGCGACATGGTCAGGGCCAGTTTTTCAGAGCTGTCAAAGGGTCATCAGGTGTTGCACCCTGACGAGATAGTAGAGCCGGTGCGATTCGAGTACCGGAACGACATGCTGATGGACTTTATCGCCGGCCACGACATTGCAAACGGCGGCAGGGAGGTCATGGTGCCGGCGTCAATCGCGCTATTCCGCTACAACCCGCCGGCGCCGGCGGTGAACCCGTTCTCTTTTTTCCACACAAACGGCCTTGCGTCTGGCAACGTCATAGAGGAGGCAGTCTGCCACTCGCTCTGCGAGGTGATAGAGCGCGACGCGATGAGCATGGCCGAGCTTCGGGCAAGCGCGATACCGTTCCACGTGCTCCGCATGGTGGCGCACTCGCTCGGCTCCGCCGGCATACCCGTCCGGCCGCTCCAGTCAGACAGGTTCGTCGACGACCCCGGCGTGTTTCCGGACGTTGACATCTCTGACACGGGCTTTGAGCCGGTCGACAGGCTGGTGGCCCGCTTTGAGAAGGCAGGCATCCCGCTCATCATAAAGGACATCACGTCTGACATCGGTGTGCCCACGTTCAACGCAAGCAGCATCGAGTGGGTGACGCACGACTATGGCTACCTTGCAGAGGGCCACGGCACGCACCCCGATGCCAGGATTGCGCTCCTGCGCGCCATCACAGAGGTGTCGCAGACGAGGGCCGCAAACATACAGGGCGCAAGGGACGACCTGCGCAAGATACGCTACGGCGAGAACAACACCGACGACAGGCGGGCTTGGCAGTTCATGCCCTCTTCAAGAAAGATCAGGTTCTCAGAAGTCAAGACCTACTTCCACGAGGACATCCTTGACGACATCAAGTTCATACTGGCAAGGCTAAAGGCGGCAGGGCTTGACAGGGCCATAATCGTCAACCTGACAAACCCGGAGCTGCAGGTTCCGGTGGTGAGGGCCATAGTGCCGGGCCTGGAAACTTTCAAGATAACGAAATCGGTCATGGGTACAAGGGCGAGGGCGTGTTTTGGGCAATGGCATTACCAGAGATAGAACGGCGACAGCAGCAACAGAAGGAGAAAAAGCCGATAATATTCCTCGGCCCGTCGCTGAGCCACGAGAAGGCCCGGGCGATATTTCCCGAGGCAGACTATAGGCCGCCTGCGAAAAAGGGCGACCTGCTGAGGCTTGCAGCCACGCTGACGACGGTCAATGGGCAGACGGTGATGGTCGGGCTTGTGGACGGCGTGTTCCTGCAGGACTACCCTCCCACGCCGATAGAGGTGTACCAGCTGGCAAAAAAAGAGGGCGTGCTCCTTGCCGGCGCGGCAAGCCTTGGCGCGCTGCGCGCAGTAGAGCTTGAAAAATTTGGCATGGTGGGCATCGGCCGCGTCTTTAACCTCTACAAGAGCGGCAGGCTGGACGCAGACGACGAGGTGGCAGTCACGTTTGCCGATGGCGATTTCCGCCTCCAGTCAGAGGCGATGGTCGACATCCGGTACAACCTTTACCTGGCGCGCAAAAAGGGCGCGATAGACGATGCGACAAAGAGGGCGCTTGCAAGGGTCGCCAAGTCAACTTATTTCCCGCACCGCAACTATCCGGACATCGTCGAGCAGGCGCGCCGGAGGCATCCCGAGCTGGAAAAGGGCCTCCAGGCGTTTTCGGCATATATCGCAAAAAACAGAAAGAGCCTGAAGGAGATGGACGCCATAGAGCTGGTAAAGTTCTTCAGGGCGCGCTGGGAGCAACAGTCGAATAGAAAGGGCGAGTATGGCGGCAGCGGTAGCTAGCCTTAATAAATCGCCTGCTGACTCCTCGCTTTGAGGACGTGAAGATATACACAAGGACGGGGGACAGCGGCGAGACCGGCCTCATAGGCGGCAGGCGCGTCAGCAAGGCCGACCCGAGGATAGCCGCCTACGGCGCAGTCGACGAGCTGAACTCTGCAATAGGCATGGCGGTGTGCGCGCTGGACGACGGAAAATTCTCTGACCTGAAGGACGTTTTGACAGGGGTGCAGAGCGACCTTTTTGTTGTAGGCTCCGACCTTGCAGACCCCGACTATCCTGACAGCAAGTATTCCACGCCACGCACCACAAGAGAGATGGCGTCTACACTTGAGCCCATCATAGACAGGTTTGAAGCAGAGCTTGAGCCGATAACGTTTTTCATACTGCCCGGCGGGAGCGCCGAGGCTTGCGCGCTCCACATGTGCAGGAGCATAGGGCGCAGGGCCGAGACGCAGGCAGTCGCCCTGTCAAAGGCAGAGGCGATAAACCCCGCGGTAATAGTCTACCTCAACAGGCTTGCAGACCTGCTCTTTGTTGCGGCGCGGCTTGCAAACAGGCGCCAGGGCGTGCCGGACGTGGCCTGGAAAAAAAGGCGGCAGCAGCAGTAGACTTTTATTCGCTGTAGCCTTTCCGTGTGCATGACAGAGAGAGGGACATGAAACACAGTTGAGCCAGATCCGCAACGTCGTGCTCATAATAGCCATCACGGCAGCGATGGCCCTTGCGACTGTCGCAATTGCGTTTGTCTTTGACCTTGTACCCGGAGTAAAGCAGGCATCAGCCAGGCTTGCAGGCTACTATTATTACCAGCACTACCAGGCGACGACGGCTATGGTTATGCTTAAAGGCCCGTGATGGCAACCGTACGGCGCATGAAAGTCACGTGCCCTTACTGCGGCTCCACCTTTGACGACAAGGAACAGCTGTCAAAGCACATAGACAGGATCCACTCTGGTTCCGGGCTGCTTGAAGGCGACACAACCAAATGGTGAGAGGAAAAAAGAACAAGCTGAAGCGGCAGGCCGCCAAGGATCTCGTCCCCTACCTTGACGCGGCGCTTGCGCTGAAAAAGGTCAAGAGGGCAGGATGGGTCGCCAAGGCAGGCATCGCAGACGCCGAGTCAGTCGCAGACCACACCTTTTCCATGTGCGCGGCCGGCATGGCACTTGCAGACATGATGGGGCTTGACACGGAAAAAGTCCTAAAGATGGTGGTGCTCCACGACCTTGCCGAGTCAGTCGTCGGCGATTACATGCCCGGCCAGGTGGCGGCGAAGGAAAAGGCCGACGCAGAGGACGCGGCAATGAGCAAAATACTTACCTGCCTCCCGGCAGAGGTGCGGGCAGAATACCGGGGGATATGGCAAGAGTTTCTCGCAGGCAGGACCAGGACGGCAAGGTTTGTGCACAGGCTCGACAAGCTCGAGATGGCCCTCCAGGCCGCCAGGTACGCAAAAGAGGGCCACGACGAGAAACTGCTCCAGCAGTTTTTCGACTCTGCAGCCAGGGCAATAGTAGTCACAGGTGACGGCAACAACAGCAGGAAAAAAGGAGAAGAAAAAGAAGAAAGCGACGACCTGCTGCTTGTAGAAATACTAAAGTCTTTAAATCGGGCTCGGCCAGTGAAAAAGTAAGGGAGAGGCACATATGCAGTATTTTACGGCCCTCAAGATGGGAGAAAAGAGGGTCAAGGCGGCGCAGGAGCTTTTGACCAAATACGCAGGCCACGCCATGCCGGCGCTTGCCCTGCGGGACAACAAGAGCAACAACTGGGAGCCGGTCGGCGACGAGAACCTCTACGCCGTCGTGAAGGAGGAGAACGGCTACATGATAGCCCTGTGCGACAGCAAGGGCATCGCCAAGGCGCTTGCGCAGTGGTTCCCAGAAGACGCAAAGAACGAGATAGTAGGCAGGATAAAGGCCGAGCAGAGAATGCAGGAATACACGGGCAAGCTGTCGCTCCCGATATAACTTTATTAGCTGAAAAACCCAAACCGCACTGTCTTGGGCAAGTTTGAGCAAGAGATCGAGGTCAAGGGGCACCTCATCGACTCGATGATACTCACAAGGATATTCGACCACGTCATGGACCTGAAAGGGGATTTCCAGGTCCTGGAGTTTTCAGTCGGCAAGAGGAAAAAGGATCCAAGCCACGCCCGCCTGCTGATAAGGGGCCGCGACCAGAATCACCTGGAGACCCTGCTTGAAGCAGTGTACAGGGAGGGCGCGCAGCCCGTCTCCGTGCAGGAGGCGCAGCTTGTCCCGGCATCTAAAGACTGCGTCATGCCCGACGACTTTTACAGCACCACCAACAACCCAACGCAGGTGTTCTACAGGGGCAAGTGGATAGAAGTCGAAAACATGATGATGGACAAGTGCATCGTCGTCGACACCGGCAAAATGACGGCAGAGTGCAAGATGATCCGCGATGTCAAAAAGGGTGACATGATAGTCGTCGGCGAGCGCGGAGTCAAGATAACGCCGCAGGAGCGCCCACGCGAAGGCGTCGATATTTTCCAGTTCATGTCCAGCAGCTCCTCAAGCGAGCGCCCAACGCAGCACATCGCCCGCAAGGTGGCAAGCGACATCTATAACACGAAAAAAGAGGGCGGCAAGATAATCGTGGTGTCCGGGCCGGTGCTGGTGCACTCGGGCGCGTCGGAGGCGCTTGCCCGCCTGATAAGGATGGGCTACATCGACGGGCTGCTTGCGGGCAACGCGATAGCTGTCCACGACGTCGAAAACGCGCTGCTTGGCACCTCGCTCGGGATGCACGTCAAGGACGGCACGCTGGCAGTCAGGGGCCACCGCAACCACATGCAGGCGATAAACGAGGTGTTCAAGGCAGGCGGCCTGAAGGCGATGGTCGA
>NZ_JBBIHK010000045.1:0-14500 GCF_037447015.1 Nitrososphaera sp.
TTGCGTGTATGGCCTTATTTGAGCGTGGTCGAGTTACTTTTTAAACAAAGCCTACCGCCCCACAACAGCTATAGAATGCCATTCCTGGCGGCCAATGTTGTCTGTGACTCTTGCCACCACCCAGTGGTCGCCTGCCGGCACATTGTAGCCTATGGTCCAGGTGACCGATGTTCCGGAGCCGGAGAGGGTTGCTGGGCGGTACGAAGCCGCGTCGCCGTCCATTGCCATCTCGACCCTTGCCACTCCGGCGCCGCTTGAGGCCGTGCCGCCAAATGTCACGATGCCGGCAGTCACCTGCGCGTTGTTTGCCGGAGACGTTATCTGGACTGCGGGTGGCGTGTTGGTTGTAGTTCCTGTTGTTGCCGTCAGACCTATAGAATGCCATTCCTGGCGGCCAATGTTGTCAGTTACGCGGGCGACAAACCAGTGGCTGCCTGCCGGAACGCTGTATCCTATGCTCCAGGTGACAGAGCTGCCAGAGCCGGACAGCGTGGCTGCCCTGTACGAAGCTGCATTGCCGTCCATGGCAAGCTCTACCCTTGCCACTCCGGCGCCGCTTGAGGCCGTGCCGGAGAACGGAACCGTCCCGGCAGTCACCTGCGCGTTGTTTGCCGGAGACGTTATCTGGACGGCAGGCGGCGTGTTGGTGGTGCTGCCTGTTGTGGCTGTAAGGGCTATGGAGTGCCACTGCTGCCCGCCTGCGTTATCGGTGACCCTTGCTACAAACCAGTGGCTGCCGGCCGGCACATTGTAGCCTATGGTCCAGGTGACCGACGTTCCGGAGCCGGAGAGGGTTGCTGGGCGGTACGAAGCCGCGTCGCCGTCCATGGCAAGCTCTACCGCCGCAACGCCGGCGCCGCTTGAGGCCGTGCCGCCAAATGTCACGATGCCGGCAGTCACCTGCGCGTTGTTTGCCGGAGACGTTATCTGGACGGCAGGCGGCCCGCTGCCGCCGCCACCGCTTGTGATGGTCACGGTCTGCTGCGCCGTGGCCTCGTTGCCCGAGTGATCCACGGCGGTCCACGTGACGGTTGTGGTGCCTACCGGAAAGCCCGCAGAGGGGGCGTCGTTGAACACTATAGGCGAAGGATCCGCGCCGTCGCTGACCGCCGGGTTCCCGAGGTTGACCTGGGTGAACTGGCCCGTGCTTTGCGCGTTCACGTTTGCAGGCGCGGTTATCGACGGAGGCGCGATGTCGCCTGTAACAGTCACGTTAAACGTGGCCGTCCCCACGACGTTGTTTTGCGCGTCCCGGGCTGTGCAGGTCACGACGTTGTTGCCAAGAGGAAACGTCGAGCCCGAGGCTGGAGTGCAGCTTGTGGCAGAGGCGGCGCCGCTGTGGGTGCTGGTCGCGCCGTATGTGACTGTCCTGCCTCCGGCGCCGGAATACACGATGTTGTCTATGGTAAAGTCGGTGCCCCCGTCGGCGCTGGCCGGCGGGATAATGGCAGTAGTATTTGTCGTCGTTGTTATTGCAGCAAAAGGATCGCCGGCAGGATACGACGCAACGCCAGCGAAAATGCCGAGTGCCAAAAGCGACAGAATCCACAGGCCCAGTGCAAGTCGCGATGATGAGGAGGGGGAGGAAGACCCGAGCCGCATCTAGGTCGCCCCCGGGTACACGCGCACCCTTATCTGCGTCGATGTCGTGCTCCCAGACGCGTTGCGTGCAGTGGCCCTTATCGTGTGCGAGCCCCTCGCAGTCACGGTAAGGGTATGCGACCAGGTGGACCAGTCCCCGGGAGCCCCGGGCGTGGCATTGACGGCAGTCTGAGAGTCGAGCGAGACGGTGACCAGGTTTATCTGCTGTCCGCCGGGGTCCGATGCAGTGCCCCTGACTGCTATCTGCACGCCGCTTGAAGGTCCTGTCAGCACCGAGCCGGCGGCAGGGGCGGTGATCGTTATCTGCGGGTGACCCGTCGACGGGCTCGTGGCGGTGCCGGGGATGATGATGATGCGCGAGACCGAGGGGACGCGCGACCCGTTCAGCACGTGGATCATGTACGGCCCGGGGGGCGCAAGCCTGCCGTTGATCGGCGCCTTCACAGTGACGCTTGAAGAGCCCCTCGACGTTATCGGGAGCCAGAGCAGCCGCTGGTTTGCGTCGTGGTGGTGCGTGGTCGCCATGAGCCTCACAAGGGACACCGAGCCGATGTCGGCCGCGTTCGGGGTCGGGATGGTTATCGTTCCGTCGTACGGCCCCACCACAGGCTGCGCCGAGATCGTGGGCCTCGTGCTCCCGAAATACCACGGCTGGAATATCTCGGTGCGGGGCTCCCACTCTGTCGCGCTTGGCGTGCCGCTTGCAGTCCAGATCCTTCCGTCTGCCAGCAGCAGGGCCACTGCGTGGTACGTCCTGCCTATCGTGGCAGGGGCGTTTATGGTGGTCCACCTGTTTGCAGCAGGGTCGTACATCTCGGGCCGGGTCACAAAATCCCTGCTGTTGCCCCCCGTGCCCCCAAATACCACCACCTCGCCTGTCGGCAGTATGATGGGCAGGAGGTAGCGCCGGGCAAAATTCATGGAGGCCGCTGACCTGATTGCAGGGCGTATGCCGTCGGTGGACGCATTAAAGTCAAAGATTTCGGCGGTGTTGGTCGCAGGCGGCGCCGAATTGGGGTTGCCCCCGGCTATAAGCACCCGGCCCCTTTCGGTCAGCGTGTTTTGCAGCGGGAGCAGGATAGAAGTGCCATAGTCGCGCCAGGCAGAAAATATCGTGGTGCCCACGGCTGTGTACCGGCCGTTTGAGGGATCCCAGACAAAGAGGGCGTTTGACATGCCGCTGATAAAGACGAGGCCGTTTGGCAGCAGGTGCATGCGCGGGTAGATGGATATCCCCTTGACCACGTTGTTGTAGCACGGAGTGCCTGAGCCGGGGACGCCGGTGCCCTCGCCCACGCAGTACGTCTGGGTGGACGAGGTGTCGCTCACTATAGAGTGTGTCCTTGTGGCAGGGTTGTAGACCTCCGTGAGCGCGTTGCTTGCGCCAAACTCGTCAAGGCCGCTGCGGTTCGCAACCCTGCCGTCGGGCAGCACCACCTGCGTCGGGTACCATTTTCCGTGCGCAAGGGAGGCAAGCTTGGTGAAGGTGCTGTTAGAGGCGCTGAATTCATAGACTGCGTTGAGCCCCCAGAACATCCCGTTTGGCGTGTCAATGTCGTACGCCTCGGTGCCGCCGGTGATCAGTATGTTGCCGTTGGCAAGGTGGTTGAGGTTGCAGCAGAACAGGTCCTCTGCAAGGTCAAAAGTCTGCTGCGTGCCCTGGTCGGCGTCAAACGTGACTGCCCTGAACGGGCCGCCCTTGAACGGCAGGTGGTAGCCGGAGCCCTGGATCAGAAGGAGCCTGCCGCTTGGAAGGACGCACGAGTGGATGGCTATTACGGGGCAGTCTGGCCCCCGGACCCACGAGCCTGAAGTCTGGGCGCTTGCCTCGGGCAGGATAGAAGAGCCAGAGCCGCTGTTGCTGCTGCCCTTGCCCATAATCCCCACGAGGTCGGGCGCAAACCTGGCAGCGGCCAGGACTGCCGTCCCGGCCCCGAGCAGTTTTAGAAAATCGCGGCGGCTTATTCTGCTGTTGCCGCCGGCGTTGTTATTGTTATTATTACTACTACTATTATTATTGCCACCATCGCCCGACATGTGGTAGGTTTGAGAGAGCCCGCTATCATACAAAGTTGATTGCCGCGATTGCCATTTTGTTTAGAGCTGATCTATTCAGCAAAAAGGAGATTTAGCTTTCACGTGCCAAACATGGCGCAGAATGTGGCCGGATTTAGCCGGCTTTTTGCAAACATGACATTCCAGAATCTGATCACCAATTCTCTTTCTCTCTTTCTTTTTCTCTCGCTATTTTTCTCCTGTGCACTTGTACAGATAGCCGCAAAAACGCGCAGCGGGCGCTGCAGCAGCTGCCGCCGGGCACAGGACGACTGACGGCAAACCTCTTGTAATCATTCTGCATATAGTACGTGATAACTGCGATGGGGTTTGCAGCTGCTGCGGCAGGGGCGACGATTGCGGCCATGCAGTCGCCGATGCAGGCGGCTGTGGCAGGGCTTGTGCTGCTTGTGGTGGGCCTGGCCCTTGTGTCTGCGCATGCTCCGGCAGAGCAGCAGCTGCCGCTGCCACCGTCCGTGCACAAAGAGGATGAAAAAGAAGAAGACGAGAAAGAGCAACAGCAACAACAGCCGCCGCCGGCCAGCCACGAACCGACTACTACTACTGCGGCAGCAGACGAAGACGATGCTGCGGGCGGAGGCAAGCAGGATTTGGGCATCGCCCACCAGGCGGCGACGGTGATGATAAAAATGGACGATTCGCTTGAAATAAAGTCAAGGCTCAAAAAGGACGTAAAAGCCAGCGAAGAGGCGGAAGAACAACAACAGGAACCTTTTTCCTATGCATGGAACCACGGGATTGCAACAGGCAACAGCCACTTTGACGGGTTTGACGACATGATACTCCAGGCCACAAGGGAACACAGGTTCCCCGACCCGCTTGTCATCAAGTCGCAGATGCACCTGGAATCGTTCTTTGACGTTTACGCTGTGAGTAGGGACACGCCGTGCGAGCAGCGCCGGCCGCAGGACTGGTCTGCCGACGAAGGGCGCTCGTACGGCCTGATGCAGATAACGCCTGCATGCAACCCTGCCAGCTACGGCAGGTGGGGCATGCTCCTTCCAGACGGGCACCCGAACCTGTCGAGGGAGGGCTCGCCAACCTGGCAGGGCTCTGTCTTTAACCCTTCAAACAACATTCCATTTGGAGTGTACGAAATGAGCCGCGCCTACAACCACGTAAAGTCTGCTTTTCCCGGCTGCACGGAAGATGACTACATAAAGATGGCCCTGTCGCAGTACAACGCGTCTGCCGGGTCGGTGACTGGCTGCGGCAAGTTCAGCGAGAAAGGAGCCGCATACGTCGCCAGAGTCATGGAGACGTACAGCCGGCTCGCAGGCACGATACTGCTTCGGTCCTAGAGACAGCTCCTAAGACGGTTTTGCCAGCGTAGCTGTAGAGATGTTGCTTGCGACCATGCCGTAGCGCGTTGACGGGTTCCATCTGAGGTTCCGCTTGAAAACCACGTCAAGCGTGCTTTTGATCGTGAAAAAGTCCAGCAGCTGCTTGTAGCCGACGACCATCAGCGGCGCAAAGGCCAGTGATTTCCAGTCGTCCTCGTCAAGCATGATCGCGATCGCCCCAAGCACAAACTGCAGGCTGGTAAAGATTACGAACGCGATCAGGAGCATGAACCACAAGTCGTACAGGATTGCGATAAAGATGAACGCTGTCACCACCATCCCCAGAAACGGCAGCGTGAGCATCGTCAGCAGGACGAGCGGGTACCCGTACTTGTAGACCATGCCGTACTTGGGATCGGACATGACGTCCTTGTGCTTGAGGAGCGTCTGCAGGTTTCCCCCCTGCCACCTCAGCCTCTGCTTGTACAGGTCCTTCACCCTTTCGGGGACTTCGGAGTAGGACAGCGCCGTGGCCGCCATCACGACTTTTTTGCCCATCTTGAGCACCTTGATTGTGATGTCAAAATCCTCGGTCAGCGTGTCGCTGTCGTACAGCCCGCTCTGCACGAGGTACTCTTTTCTGAACGCGCCGAGGCCGCCGGGCACAACCATCACGACGCCGAAAAAGGCGTACGCCCTCTTGAAGAGGCTGACTCCGACAGCGTATTCGAGAACCTGTATCCTTGCGAGAAACTTGCCCCTGTTGAGCACCTTGGGGTTGCCGGCTATCGCGGCGATGCTGTCGTCCTCAAACTGCCTCACCAGCTCTTTGAGCGTGTCCCGGGCGATTATGGCGTCTGCGTCTATCACGACGATTATCTCGCCCTTGGCAAAGCGCAGGGCGCTGTTTATTGCAGACGCCTTGCCCCCGTTCTCTTTTTTGATGACGTTGAACCTCCCCGGAGGCGCCCTGTTTATGTAGCTGGACGCTATGGCCCACGTCCTGTCCTTCGACCCGTCGTCCACGACTATTACCTCCTTGTTGGGGTAGTCCACCTCCAGGAGGGCGTCAAGCGTGCGCTCTATCCCGGCCTCCTCGTTGTACGCAGGGACGATTATGGTCACGGACGGGAAAAACAGGAGCGGCTTTTGCTTCTTTGCTGCTGCCTGCTCCATCTGTTTGTGCTTGATTGCAAGGGGCAGGTTCACAAGGGCGTAGCTGAAGCTGAGCGACAGGCCAAAAGAGATGAGGACGCTATACAGCGTGCTGGCCTCAAGCAGGGCATAGCCCTGGTACATTGCAATGGCCACTGCGATTCCTATAGGCAGCATGTAGATTATGATGAATGGAAAGCTTGGCCCATTGCGCGCCTTCCTGTTCTTTTTTGCGGGGCGCCTTTTTTGCGCGCCAGTTGCAGCGTCGTTCCTGCGCTGCTGCCACCCAAAGCTTGCCACAAGGTATACCGACACGGGGAGGGCAGAGAGCAGCCCCATCAGAAGGACGTAGCTTTCGGTCCCGACCACAAAGCTGATCAGTATCACGTAGGTCAGGACGGACAGCACCACGAGTTTCAGCATCATATGCGAGTCTCTACCGCCTTCCTTTCTTGCTTGGTTGTTTTACGCCTGTACGCTTGCCGGCACGCCTGGCTGGGTGACATGCGGCGCTGCTGCTGTTGCTTCTTCTTCCTCCTCTTCCTTCGGCTGTGCTGGCTGTTGTTGTTGCTGCTGCAGCTGCTCCGCCTCGGCCATGGCATGGGAGATGTGGCTCACCAGCTCGGCCTTGGCGTCAGAGATGCTGTCAGATTCTATCGTGGCTATCCCGTACGTCGCCGCCATCGATCTCTCGTCGTCGTCCAGCCTCGGAATGGCCAGCAGTATTTTGTTCTGGGCTGCAACGTCGACGAATTTTGCGATTACTGCCAGCAGGGCGGTGCGGCTGTTGCTGCTTTTATCGCCGGCGACGCCTGCCCTCCTGTCTACAAGCTCTGCGACGGCGTGCGGATCACCGCTATGGAAGGCGCTGACGCCCTGCATCCTCCTCCCCCTGTACGCGACAATGGCAAAGTGGTGCGGGACGTTTGACCTGCCCATCACCAGCCCCATCTCCAGGGCGTCTATCCCAAGCGCCCGCAGCTCTTCGATTATCGAGAGCACATAGTCGGACTCCCGGATGAACTTTTCCAGCCTGATCAGATCTATGCTGTACGCAGGCAGCTTCATGAGCTCAAGGTCTCCTTCCAACGAGTGCCTGCCGCAGCGCTCGCACGTGTACCTGATGTCGAGCCGTGGGCTCATCGAGTCGCAGTTGAGGCATTTGAAGAAATTGCTCTGCTTTGAATAGTCCACCCCTATTGCCTTCAGCCGGGTGTTGCACTTGTCGCACAGCAGCTCGCCGTCCAGCGTCTGGAACTTGTAGTCAAAGTCAACGTTGTTGCAGGGCAGGTGCCTTATCACCTGCCCCTTTTCGATGTTGGCCGACTTGCAGAACGTGCACGTGTAGCTGGCTAGGAACTTGAAGCCGTCGCACGAGCCGCACTGCATCACAGAGCTCGAGTCCTCCTCTTCGCTTGCAATCCCTTCTCGCTGCAGGATCGACAGTATAGCAGATTGCTCCTCGATGCTGAACACGCTGAGCTCCTTGTAGCTCACCCTCCCAACCGATAGATCGATATAGGGAACAACCTTTGCAATGCCGTTTTCTTTGATATAGTTTAGTGCTCTGGAAATATTTCGGCCGATGTACTTGCTAGCAGATATAGTGGACTGCATCTCCATGCGGAAGCCGAATCGTTTATGAAAGTATTGATTCCGCCGGAGCATGAGAACGTGAGAAGATGGCTCCTGCAAGAAGCTGGGCCTCTCATGCAGAGCATCATTTTGCTTCATAAAGTGGGCAACGCATAATCAATATTCAGTTTAAGCAATCTTTTAGGGGATGCATAGTATCTTTGCGGTGTAAGATGGATTGTTATAGAATTTCATCTAGGAATTGTAATAGAGACGTTACCCTCAGACCTTTAATACTATGCCATTTCCCGTGACGTGAAACCACAATGAGAAATGGTTTTACAAATGGGAACCCAACAGGTTGCGGCCTGGTCCTGGGGCTGGTCATCTCCATGATAGGGATGATGGCATTCCAAGGCACCGGAGCTTTTTTTCAGGAGGCAGCAGCCCAGTTGGCGGCGCCAGATGTCGCAATAACATCTCCGGCGCACAACGCACAGGTGACTGCGGGGACAGTGACCTTCCGGGGTACTGCATCTAGCGGGGCAGGGGTTGCCCGGGTAGAGCTTGCCATGGACGGCAGCTTTGCCAGCTACAGGAGCGCAGCTTTGTCACAAGCGGGCGCATCATCGGTCACCTGGTCTATAAACTACAACATCCCCTCTGGCTATCACTATCTGGTGGCCAGAGTGACAGACAACTCGGGGAGGCAGGACTGGCACTCTATAACCGTGAACGGAGTGGCAGGGAGCAGCGGCAGCAGCAACGGCGCGCTGAACGTGTCGGCCAAGATAGCTGCCACGGGCAGACAGCTTGGCATGTATTACGTGCTCACAGGGCCGGGCGGACAGCAGCAGACCGGCTATACGCCGGCAAGCATCAGCCTGGCAGCAGGACAGGGGTACTCCATCAACCTGAGCAACTACCAGCAGTACACCTTTGAGCGCTGGGAAGACAACGGCAGTACGTCTGCGACAAGGGCATTCACGGCTCCTGCCAGCGGCGGCCTGAACCTAGTGGCCATCTACAGGGACGCGACTGTGAGCGGCACGCCCGGCACGCCTACAGCCGTCCAGATAACGTCGCCGGCAACCAACGCACAGGTGACTGCGGGGACAGTGACCTTCCGGGGTACTGCATCTAGCGGCGCCGGAGTGGCAAGGGTAGAGCTTGCCATGGACGGCAATGCAGCTTCGTACAGGGCAGCCACGCTGTCCGGCTCTGGCAGCTCTGTCACCTGGAGCATAGGATACAGCGTTCCGGCAGGCAGCCACTGGTTTGTCGCCCGCGTAACTGACAACGCAGGCGCGCAGCAGTGGCACTCCATATCCCTGACGGCAGCAGCTGCAAGCAGTGGTGGCGGCAGCAGCGGAGGAGGAGGTGGCGGCAGCAGCACAGGCATAAGGACAGGCAACTCTGTATTCGACCAGTACGACTCGCTGATCGTGGCCTCTGCACAGAGGTACGGCTTTCCAAACCCGATGATCATAAAGGCACAGATGGCGCAAGAGTCAGACTTCAAGTCATGGGTGGCAAGCAGGGACATCCCTTGCGGCACTCCGGGCGGCTGGACGGCAGAAGAATCGCACTCGTACGGCCTGATGCAGATAACGCCTGCATGCAACCCGCCGGCGTACGCCTTGCTTCCAAACGGGCACCCGAACATGACCCAGGACACCGGCTCGCAATACTGGCCGACGTCAGTATTCAACCCCGCGTACAACACTGACTTTGCCGTAAGGGCGATGGACAGCGTGTACGACTACATGAAGAGCAGGTTCCCGGGATGCACCGAAGGCCAGTACATGAAGATGAGCCTTGGCGCATACAACTCGGGGAATGGCTCGGTGTACGGATGCGGGTCCTGGAACGACAGGGCAAACACGTACATAAACTACGTCATGTCCAAGTACCAGTACCTGGCAGGCATGGCAGGAATGCCGACGACGCTCTAGACGACGGGGGCAAGCGCAAAAGACGGAAGAGAAGAAGGAGGAGGACGACACAGTTCCCCTCCTCCTTCCCCCTTTTTTTCCTTTTTTCTAACAACGCTATAGCGACTTTTTGCAGGCAGGAAAACGGCGATTTTCAAACAGCACTGGTGAGCGGGCGCAGACAATCAGGCTTTCTGGCCCATCTTGTCCCCGCCGCCTTTTTTCCACACCTGGATCTGCCCGCCATACACTTCGTCATTGTAGACGAACCCGGGTATTTGCGCATAGTACCCTTCTCTGCCAGTGCTGAATGTCTTTGGAGGCAGCGGGATCTCGTGCTCGGTCCCGTCCGGCATCCTGATTATGGCAAACGCGATCTTGCTTTTAGGCTTCTGTGGAGAAGCGCCGTTTTCTGCTGTGGAGGACATGTCGTGTATCTTTCTTTTAGGAAGAATCGGCTATTATAAAATAATGGCGCCGGAGGCGGTTCTGCCGCAAAAGCAGCCATCTCTCTTTGGGCGCAACGAATGACGTTTGCGTATATGCATACACATGCTTCTTTTTTTGGCAAGTAACAACAAGGAAATCTGCTGCGCTGCCGGCTGGTTTACGGGACTGAAAACGGCAATTGCTCTTTTTGGGATTATTTCAATATCATAATTAAATGAATGTAATATAATCAAGCTACCTTGATATTTCTTTTAAAATTATTGACGGCAAATGTTGATAATTCAAATTAACAGAACGGTCACGCGCAAGCCTCAAAAACGATGCTTTTCGGCATTTGCAGGTTGGATCCGAAGCAACAGATTCGGCAAAAAAGGAAAGACAGAGTTGCGTCGACGTTTCTGGCTGTATCTGCAGCGGCAGCCCTTCTGATGCTAGTGTCGGGGGCAGTCCTGCAGGCTGCCGGCCACTCTTTTTTTGGCCAGGCCAGGGCAGAAGAAGGGAAAGAAGCTGGCCGGGGAAACATCGTTGTCAACAGGCTATCGACGGCTGACGGGAAGAGCCTTAACATGTGGGTGACCGTCAAGGCCGAAGGGGAAAGCGAGCCGCTCAAGGCTTCCTGGCAGACGCCGTGGGAATTTGAAGGTGCAGCAGGCACGACGTACATGGTCAGGGCGCACAACTGGTCTAAAGGAGGGTTCTTTTTCTCGCACTGGGAAGACGGGAGCACAGGCCGCGACAGGCTCGTTGCGCTCGAGGCAGGCAAGACTGTGACGCTGACTGCGTACTATGACGTGCGGACAACCGGTCAGGACAACAGCGCGGCAGCCTCCACCGCTACTGCCCCGCCCCAGCAGCAACCGCTGCCGCAGCAGCAGGCAATCCAAAACACCGACAGTAGCGGCGGCAGCAGCCCGCCTACTCCAAGCAGCAGCGGCAGCACACGCTCCACAGGCGTCTATGTCCCGCTGTACAAGTATCCCGATTTGGGGGACTCTGACGGCATGTGGAACGCTGTGATAAAGGCTAAAAAGGCGCACCCGGCGGTCCCGTTTGCCGTCAGCGTCAACCCGTCAAACGGCCCCGGCTGGTCTGCTGATTCGCGGATAAAAAGCGCGATAGGCGAGCTCAGGGCGGCAGGGGTGGAGCACGTGCTCGGTTACATCCCGACGATGTACGCTACCGAGCCGTCCGGCAGGACGATGGCTGACCTCAAGAGGATGGTAGACAACTACAGGGCGTGGTACCCAGAGATGGACGGGCTCATGATGGACACGGTGGCGGCGGGAGCCGACAAGGTGTGGTTCTACAAGGAACTTGTGAGCTATGCCAAGTCCAAGGGCTTTTCGTACGTAAAGGCAAACCCGGGAGCCAAGGTGGACAAAGCCTACTTTGAAGTGTTTGACAACATTTCCATCTACGAGCGCTACGGCGCGCCGTCGATCTCTACCCTTGCGTCAAACACCTTCAACAACCGCGACGGTTACGGGATAGGCAAGTTTGCCTTTACAGCCAAGGGCGTAGCCGGCCTGGACACCGGATACCTTGAGGACGCCAGGGACTATGTCGGGTACATGTACATGACAGACGACGGGGGCGGCAACCCGTACAACACCGTCCCGCCGTACTTTAACAGCATGGTAGAGGCGCTCGACTCTTAGAGAGGGCTTTTCTTTCCCCCCTCCTCCCCCTTTATTTTTTACAGACGCCATGCACGCGTGGTGTAGTATCTTTCTTTTAGGGCAGGTGCAGAGCGGCAGCGATTCCCGGCAGCTTGCTGTGTCCTCATTCTCTGCAATGTCGCTGATGATTGACCGGCTTGTGTGGTTGCAGTCGTTTGCACAAGGTACAGCAGGGGCGTGTCCTATTGCACAATGGACGCCCTGGCTATAACCACACTGTGTGTCAATCAGGAGCTGATGTTTGACGGGAAAGACGGCGGCAAGAAAGCGACCATTGGAGTAGTGCTGTCCATAGCTGCGATAATCATGATAGCTGGAGTCACAGCTCCTTCCATCACCGGCAAAGTATCGTTTGCAAATACCGGTGCCCAGGGGCAGCAACAGCAGGAGACAATTCCGGCGGCCCCCTCCTCTGCATACATTACGGCAGACGATGTCTATCAAAAGGCTGAAAATCCAAGCCCCCAAAAGAGAACCTATACGCTTATCGCGCAGAACGCCGAAATCGAGGTGTCAAATGGCGTAAAGGCAAAGGTGTGGACATATAACGGGACGGTGCCCGGGCCCACCCTGCGGTTCACAGAGGGGGACGAGGTGACTGTCAGGTTCGTAAACAAGACGCCCTATGCGCACACCATACACTTCCACGGCAGCCACAATTCTGAAAACGACGGCGTATTCCCGCAGGTGCCCCCGGGAAAAGAGTACACGTACCGGTTCGTCGCAGAGGAAGCGGGACTTTTCATGTACCACTGCCACGCGTTCCCGACCACCGAGCACGTCCGCATGGGCATGTTTGGCGCGATGATCGTCGATCCCGTCCACCATGCGATGGAGCCGGCCAGAGAATACATGTTTGTGCTGAGCGAATTTGACGCAAAAGACCCTGTGGCCACCATCACGGAATTCTACCCTGTCAACGGCTACCCGAACCAGTACATGGACAACCCCATCAGGGTGCTGGAAGGCGAGACTGCCAGATTTTACGTGATCGGGATCGGAGGAGTCCTGCAGTCGCCATTCCACATACACAGCACGATCTTCAAGGTATGGCAGTCAGGCATCCTGTGGAACGCCCCGCACCACGCCCAGACCCACCTCATAGCCAACGGCGACACTGCCATAATAGAGGCGAAATGGAGCGAGGCCGGGAGGTACCTGTTCCACGTGCACGGGATACAGGAAGAGCGCGGGTCGATGGCATTCATCGACGTTGTCAAGGACGCGTCGGAGCTGAAGGCTGTCGAAAGGCCGAGCAACATGCAGGGCAGCAAATCGATGATAGAGTGGCAGGAAGGGTTGATCAGGACTCTGGAAAAGCCGGAGGTGACAGAATACGACGGCAACCCGGACGACTCGCAGGCAGGCGCTTCTTCTCCTTCCGGTCACGGCGCGGGCCACATGCAAGGCACGGGCGAAGAGGCAGCAGTAGTAGCAGCAGCAGTAGCTGCAAACAGCGTGTCCATAGTGAAGGGCTCTTCCAACCCGGACATGACAGGCAGTAGCAGCAGCCCCTACCAGCCGCACACGGTCAAGGTCAGCCCCGGCAGCAGCGTGGTATGGGAAAACGACGACAACGCAATGCACACCGTTACAGAGGCCGAAAGCAATGCGTTTGATTCAGGACTATTGCAGGCCGGCGCCCAGTGGGAGCACATGTTTGATACAAAAGGCCAGTTCCAGTACTACTGCACGCTCCACCCGTGGATGAAAGGCTCGGTGATCGTGGAATAGAGGGATGCCGAGACGGCGACGGTGGTTAGATCACCTCCTTCATCCACACTTGCCTTTCTTTCCATTCCTTTTTTCCGCTTTCCGGTGTACTTGAAAAGAAGTTTCTTGGCATGTCACAGATTTGTGTCTCTCCTAACGATCACGATGCAGATTTGCTAACTGGTGTTATAGTATGCGGTTATTGTCGTATTTTCTTTGATTGTTAGCATTCTGACCCTTTCGATAGTTCCGTCTTCCCAATGATCAAATGTCCTGTCCTTGTAGTTGCTTGCGTACACCTTGTACGTGGCTGTGCCAGATGCAGTGCTCGGCTGGGGATCCACTATTGTCCACATGTGGAGCATCCGGCTGCCATCATCAAGCGAGATTGCCTTTACTGTCAGATCTGGCTTTTGCCCAGCTCCTCCTGCGTACACGAGCGGAGTAAATCCCCTCAGCGTGTCACCCGTGTCATAGTACGCAGTAAGCACAACAGTCTGGGTTGTTGCTGTTGTATTAGTAGTATCAGCAGGTGGCAGAGTTATCACCCGGCTTTTGCCTGTGCTATTGTCGTCCCAGTGGTGAAAGGTTATGCCGTCATAGTTTGCTACCGATACCCTGTACTGGGTGCTGGCAGTACCTGTGAATTCCAGTGGTGTATAGCCGGACTTGATCAGGGTTCCATCCATAGCGCGGATTGTGGTCCACATCTTGCCTAATGGATCGCTAGAAAGGTCTCTAGATTGAACTGTCAAGGTAACTTGCTTTGGTTCAGAGGGTGGATGGGCAAGTGCAAAAGTCAGGCCGGCAGGTCTGCTCAGCCCGCCGCTGCCAGCTGGGACAAAGTTGTCGATGAAAACCCCTGTTGTACCGTTGTAGCGCTTGATTTCGTGTGTGAAATAGCTGGTTACATACAGGTTGCCGTCTGGGCCAAATGCCAGGTCGTCAAGGTCTAGCAGGTCGTCATTTCCCAGATTCACAAAGTTGTCGATGAAAACCCCTGTTGTACCGTTGTAGCGCTTGATTTCACCTT
>NZ_JBBIHK010000046.1:0-13947 GCF_037447015.1 Nitrososphaera sp.
TCAGATCTTTGAACAGATAGAGCAAGCAGCGCAGGCCCAGTCCAAGTTCCTGAAACTGCAGCCCGGGCAGACGGTCGTGCTCAAGTTCGACGCAAACAGGATCCGGCTTGTGGACAGGCAGATACAGGACAAAAAGACCAAGGCCGTCGAGTACGTGGTCGTCAACGTGAACGACGGGCAGGAGAAGGTTTTGACCCTGTCGCTTTCGTGGGCGCTCAACCTCAACGAGCTCCTGAAGGCCGGCTACACGACTATCAAGGTGTCCCGGCGCGGAAGCGGGCTGGACACGAGCTATAACTTTGTGCCGGTCTAGCTGCAGTTGTGGCAGAGCGGGTAAAACGGGGTAACGACAAACGGTATACACGCATACACGCACACGCACGCGCGTACACCCTCCCTACCCACTTTTTTGCTAAAAACTATAAGAGACGGTCGCAGGAATCGGTAGCGTAACAGAGAGAGATAGATGGAAGAAAAGGAGGATCGGCCTTTTGCTGCCGGTAGCTCGGCGACTAGGATCTACTGCATCATAGGCGACCCTGTCAGCCATTCGCTGTCACCGGGCATGCAGAACGCGGCTTTTGCGGCTCTTGGCCTCAACAACTGCACCTACATCGCCTTTCGGGTGCCTGCCGGCGAGCTGAAAGAGTCTATAGAATCGCTGCGGTCGATAAACATCGCCGGCTTTAACGTGACCATACCACACAAGGTCGAGGTCATGAAATACCTCGACGAGCTGGACGCCACTGCGAAAAAGGCGGGCGCCGTGAACACGGTCAATAACATCAACGGCGTCCTGCGCGGGTACAACACCGACATGCATGGATTTATCGAGCCCCTGCGGAAACGCCGCGTAAACCTGGAAGGCATGACCGTCCTTTTGCTTGGGGCCGGCGGGGCCGCGCGGGCAATCGTCGCCGCCCTGTCGGATGAAAAGAAAAAGATAGGCAAATTGATCATCGCAAACCGCGGCCTGAAAAGGGCAGAAGAGCTTGCCGGCAGGGCAAGAGAGTCCGGGCTGGACTGCCAGGTCGTCGCACTCGACGACGTGATGCAGGTGTCGCCTGGCGCCGACCTGATAGTCAACTCGACCTCGCTTGGGCTCAAAAACGAGCAGTCGCCCATAGACGCGGATCACATTAAAAAGGGCAGCCTAGTGTACGACATTGTGTACAGGCCGGTGGTGACTGACCTGATAGAGCAGGCCAAGTTCGCAGAGGCGCAGGTAGTCTACGGCTACGAGATGCTGGTGGAGCAGGGCGCAAAGGCGTTTGAGATCTGGACCGGCCTGCCTGCTCCAAGGGATGCCATGAAAAAGAACCTGCTTGGCATATTTGGTGAGCCCGAATGAAGGCGCGGGCCACGATGCACGGCGCAGTGTCGATAGTGAACGCGATAGCGACTGGCAACGGCTCGGCGCTTGGGATATCGCTTGCAGTCACCGCCGAAGTAGAGCTGACAAAGGGAGCCGGCAGGGGCGTGCGCTTTTTGACGGGCAAGAACGACGACAGGCTCATCAACAACATCATAAGAAACACGATCCCGCCGGGCGTGCTTGAAAAGAGCCAGGTGACTGTCAAGGTGCGATCCGAGATCCCGATAGGCTACGGGCTGAAAAGCTCCAGCTCTGTCTCTAACGCCGTGGCCCTTGCCTGCAGCCGGCTTGCAAGGGACGAAATCGACGACAACGCCGTGCTGGACGCGGCGGTGAGGGCGTCGCTTGATTCCAAGGTCACGATAACGGGCGCGTACGACGACGCCACTGCCTGCTACTTTGGCGGGTTCGTAGTCACCGACAACTATGCCCGCAAGCTGATAAGGCGCGAGGAGGCGCCGGACAACCTGTACGCAGTGATATTTCTGCCCCGGAACACTCCGCGGGGCGACGTTGCCAAGCTGCGAGACCTTGCAGACCTGTTCACCGACGCGTACAGGCTAGCAGAGGCTGGCGATTACTGGAAGGCCATGAAGCTGAACGGCGTGCTTGCTTCAGCTGCTCTTGGAACAAGCTACGCGCCGGCGCTTGCCGCACTCGAGCAGGGCGCGCTCGCCGCCGGCACGTCAGGCAACGGTCCGTCCATCGCGGCAGTGGCGTACGAGGACGAGCTTGACGACATCCGGAGCGCGCTTGGCAAGTTTGCCGGCCGCGTGCTGGTCTCTAAGGTTAATAATCAGAAGGCAAGCGTAGAGGTCGTAGAAGAAGAGGGGGAAAAGAGGTAAGAACATGGTCTCGATACAGGTCAAAAAGTCCCGCATATCCGGCACGGTCAGGTGCCCGTCAAGCAAGAGCTACACTCACAGGGCGCTTGCAATCGCGTCGCTTGCCGCAGGCGAGTCGACTATAACAAACGCCCTCCTTGCACGGGACACGCTTGCCACGCTTGCCTGCTGCAGGGCACTTGGAGCCGCGATAGAGGGCCGGCGGGAAGGCAGGGCGGTGCAGGTGCGCGGCAGGCACGGCTCCTTTGAGCCGCCAGAAAACGTCCTCAACTGCGAAAACTCGGGCACGACCATCCGCATAATGACTGCGATGGCCGGCCTTGTGAAAAAGGGGCACACCGTCCTGACAGGCGACGAGAGCCTGCGCAGGCGGCCGATGCAGCCCATACTGGACGCGCTCGGACCCCTCGGCGTCGAGGCGTACTCGACTCGGGAAAACGGCGCCCCTCCGCTCGTCGTCAGGGGCGGCGGGATCAAGGGTGGCATGACGCTCATAGACGGCAGCGTATCAAGCCAGTTCATCTCCGGCCTGCTTATCGCAGGCATCTATGCAAATTCGGAGATAACGCTCAAGATAAAGGGCGACCTGGTGTCCAAGCCGTACGTCAAAGCCACGCTTGCCACGATGGCAAGTTTCGGCGTAAAGGTGGACCACGACCCCGGCATGCTTGAATACCGCATACGTAACGCCCAGTACCGGCCCTCCCGGTTCGACGTGCCAAGCGACTTTTCCACCGCTGCGCTTATACTGTCGGCAGGCGTGCTTGCAGGCGGCGACAGGCTGAAGGTAAAGGGGCTGAACTTTGACCTGCCGCAGGGCGACTCGCAGATAATCGAGATAATGGAGAGGATGGGCTGCGCCATCAAAGCCGACAGGGCAAAGGGCGAGGTGGTGGTGCACGGGATAGATGCAGGTGAAGGGCTACCGCTTGAAGGGGGCGACTTTGACCTTGCAGACACGCCGGACCTGCTGCCCGTCGTCTCTATCCTTGCCCTCAAGGCAAAGGGCAGGGTCAAGATAACCGGCGTGGCCCACGCCAGGGTGAAAGAGACAGACAGGGTCGCCAACATTGCGCGCGAACTGGCCAAGCTTGGCGCAGGCGTGGAAGAGTTTCAGGACGGGCTGACCATATCGGCGCCAAAAAAGCTGAAAAACGCGTCTCTCGAGGCGTACAACGACCACCGCCTGTTTATGGCGTTCACAATAGCGGGCATGATGACTGAAAAGTCGATAGTGGCAGGCGCCGAGTCAGTCGACGTGTCGTACCCAAACTTTGTGCCGGACATGAAGGCGCTCGGGGCACGCCTGGCGCCAATGCCTGACAGGGAATAATGCTCTGCTGCTCATTATGATGATGGTGGTGGTAGTAGCACCACAGCGACGGCGACTGGGATGACCAAAATTAAAATACCGACAGAGGGCAACTCGCTCCGTGGGCGCAGGTAACACTATAGGCGAACGCTTTGTCGCCATGAGCTTTGGCGAAAGCCACGGCCGCTGCATAGGGATGGTGGTCGACGGCTGCCCCGCCGGCCTCCCGCTGTCGGAGCAGGACATACAGGGCCAGCTCGACCTGCGCAAGCCGGGCCAGTCCCAGGTAACGACCCAGCGCAAGGAAGAAGACAAGGTGGAGATACTCTCTGGCGTCTTTAACGGCTTTACCACCGGCGCACCCGTGTGCATGATCATATGGAACAAGGACGCCGACTCGCGCTCGTACGAGGCGATAAAAAACACGCCCCGCCCCGGCCACGCCGACTATCCTGCCCTCGTCAAGTACGGCGGCTTTGCAGACTATAGGGGGAGCGGGCGCTTTTCAGGCAGGCTCACTGCCACGCTTGTCATGGCAGGCGCGCTGGCGCAAAAGCTGCTAAAGCACACGCTTGGGATAGACACCGTCGCCTACACGCTCGAGATAGGTGGCATACGCGCCGGCAGCATCACCCGGGAGAACATTGCGTCGCGCTATTCAAACGACGTGCGCTGCCCGGACCCGGCGGCGGCAGAAAAGATGAAGGAGGCAATCCTGCAGGCAAAGAGAGAAGGCGACTCGCTTGGCGGCATCGTGGAATGCGTCAGCACCGGCCTTCCTGTCGGCCTTGGCGAGCCCATATTCTCGTCACTCGAGTCGGACCTGAGCAAGGCCCTGTTCAGCATACCTGCCGTCAAGGCAGTCGAGTTTGGCTCTGGCTTTGAAGGCTCTAAAAAGCGCGGCTCTGAAAACAACGACACGTACTATCTGGACAGCACCGGCAAAGTGGTGACTAGGACAAACAACGCCGGCGGCATACTGGGCGGGCTGTCAAACGGCATGCCTATAGTGATGAGGGTGGCGTTCAAGCCAGCCGCGTCTATCGCAAAAAAGCAGGAGACGCTGGACATTTCTACCGGCAGGGAGGCTGACCTTGTGGTGCCTGGCAGGCACGACCCGTGCGTGGTGCCAAGGGCTCCGCCGATAGTCGAGTGCGTCATGTCGATGGTGCTTGCCGACCACGCCATCCGCTCCGGCCTGATACCTCCGGTTCTGAAAAAGGGGGCCTGAAAGCGGCGGTGGCAAACAACGATAGCGACGGCGACGAGCTGGAATCGCTGCGGCTGCAGATAAGGGGCATAACCCTGGAAATAATGAAAAAGGCGCACGAGCGGATGGAGCTGGCCCGGCAGGTCGGCAGGGTGAAGGGCAGGCTCGGCAGGGACATCAAGGACGAAAAGGCAGAGCAGGAGGTCCGCCTGATGGTGATAAGGGAGGCGCAGGCCATGGGCATGAGCAGCGAGTTTGCCCTCCGCCTCCTGAACATGCTGCTTGGCGAGTCGGAGGCGGTGCAGGCGGCCGGCATGGCGCAGATGGCGCCCTCATCCATAACAGCCACCAACGACGACAAAAAGAAAAGCAGCCAAAAGAAGATGACGCACCTTGCAGTCTTTCAAAAGGCCAAGCAGATGGAGGCGCAGGGCATCAAGATAATACACCTTGAAGTGGGCGAGCCGGACTATTCTGCGCCGGCAAGCGCGGGGTTGGCCCTTGCAAGCTCGTACGCGCAGGGCAGGTACCATTACACAGACACGCGCGGGATCCCGCAGCTGCGGATCGCAATCGCAAACAGGGCCGGCGTAAAAGACGAGGCCCGTGTGATGGTCACGCCCGGCGGCAGGTTCGCCGTGTTTGCCGCAATAGCGGGGCTGCTTCGGCCCGGCGACGAGCTGATAACCATCGAGCCCGCGTGGCCTGCGTACAGGGAGTGCGCCGACTTTATCGGCGCCCGCACAAAGGTCCTGCGCACAAGCATCGAAAGCGGCTGGACGCCGGACCTGCGCGAGCTAGAGTCGATGATAAACAGCGCGACGAAAATGATAGCGCTCAACTACCCGAACAACCCCACTGGCAAGGTGCTCGACCGCAAGACGATGGACGCAATAGTCGCACTCGCCCGGGATCGGGGCCTCTACCTTCTCAGCGACGAGGTGTATGCAGACTATGCGTTCCGGCCGTTTACAAGCGCGCTAGAATACGACTACGACAGGGCCATCGTCGTCTCGTCGTTTTCAAAGACGTACGCTATGACCGGCTTTAGGGTGGGGTATGCGGTGGCCTCTGCCGATTCGATAAAAAAGATGGCCCGCGTGCAGGCCGCCGGCGTCACAAGCGTCGCAGAGCCTGTGCAGCTTGCCGCCCTTGCCGCCCTTGCCGAGGACCCGTCGCACAACGTCGAGCTGATGAAGGGCCGGCTCAAGTTCCTGTCTGCCCGGCTCAAAGAGATGTCGCTCCGGTTCGTCGAGCCTGACGGCGCCATGTACGCCTACCCCCAGCTGCCGTCCGGCGGGGGCGAAATGATAATACAGGACGACATGGACCTTGTTGAAAAGCTCCTTGAAAAGGGCGTCGCAATAGCACCCGGCAGCGGCTTTGGCGATTCCTACAAAAAGTTTGTGCGGATATCTGCGTGCAGGCCCGAAAAAGAGATGGAAGAAGGGCTCGCCGCGATGGCGGCCGTGCTTGGAAAAAAAGAGGCGCCGTGACTGATAGATGAAAATGAAAAAGGTGGCAGTGATCGGCGCAGCAGGCAAGATGGGGTCGTGGTTTGCCCGGTACTTTGCAGGCAGGGGCCACGGCGTCTCGGCCTTTGACGTCAGGCCGTTTAAAATTGCAGGCGTCATGGAGGCAAAAAGCCTGGCAGGCTGCGTCAAGGATGCCGACCTTGTTTTGGTATGCGTGCCTGTCCGGCACACCCCTGCCGTGCTCCTGCAGTGCGCCGCCGCGATGAGGGCCGGCTCGGCGATAGCCGAGATATCGTCGGTCAAGAGCCGGACGCACGGCGCCCTGAAAAAAGCCGCAGGGCGCGCAGGCATCACTGCGTTGTGCGTCCACCCGATGTTTGGCCCCGGCGCAAACGAGAAAAAGCAGCTAAAGGTGCTCCTGGTGCCTGTCGCAGACAGGGAAGAAGAGGAGAGGCTGGCGCAGCAGGTCTTTGCAGGCATGTCTGTCAAGGTCATGCCCGACGCAAAGACGCACGACAGGGCCATAGCCGCAGTCCTTGGCCTGACGTATTTCTGCAACGTGGCCTTTGCCGGCGCGATGTCCAAGGAGGGCGACCTTGCGCTGCTAAAGGAGGTCGGCGGCACCACATTTGCCGTCCAGTCGATGCTTGCCGAGAGCGTGATGACAGACGAGCCCGAGCTGATATCCGCGCTGATCCTTGACAACCCCTATGCCAGAAAATACATCGCCGGATACCTGAAAGACGCGCAGGGCATCGCCAGGCTGTCGCAAAAGGCGCTTGAAGGCAGGCTGAAAAAAACCAGGTCGGCGCTTGAAAAGCAGCAGGACATACAGGCGTCGTACAGGCGCATGTACGAGATGCTCGGCCGGTAAACAAAGAACAAGTAAGCGCAAAATTTTACATACTTGTCTTTGATCTCTTGTCTTGTCTGTTGGTCATAGTCCTCTGGCGCGACCCGTGGCTCAAGCCCCTGTCAGACGGCGACCTTGGCACCGACGCCTGCTCGCTGTGCAAGCAAGAGTTCCAGGCGATGGACTATGTCACAGGTTGCGAGTTCTGCACAGCCGGCGCGATGCACGCAAGGTGCGCAGACGAGCACATCATGAAAAAACACAAAAAGCAGGTCGAGGCCAAGGTGAACGACCACCGCGACAGGCGCCTGCACGATTACCAGTGACTTGTCAACAATTTTTGCGCTGCTCTTTTTTTACGTCTGGGGACAAGGATTGCCGTGTCTGGCAGTAATAACAACAACAATAACAGCAACAAGTTGTTCTCGTTCAACGCCGGCTCGTTTACACTGGACGGCAGCGTGGAAGAATTCCTGAGGTCAAGGGGCGCAATAGCGCTCGACTTTGGGTCGTCTGTTTACCTCAATTCCAGCTCTGTCGCCTCCATCCTTGCCGAGCTTGCGTCCGCAGCCAGACAGCAGGGAAAAGAAGAAGACGGCGACGCCCAAAAGCAAAAGCAACAACAACAACAACAGCAGGCCGAGTCTGTCATGGCCCAGCTCCGGGCAGAGCTCCAGCAGTTTAGCCTGGAACGCCAGAAGCTCATCGACGAAAACGGCCTGCTTGCCCAGCGCGCAAGGTCTGCCGCAGCCGAGATCGAGTCGCTCCGGTCGCAGAACGCGTCGCTCTCAAGGTCGCTCGAGTCTTTGAGGGCAGAAAACGCCAGAATCCAGGCGGCCAAAACCGTGACTGCCGCGCCATCAACAGCAACAGCAACAACTTTATCGTCTGCTGCAGCAGACCAGCAGCGGCTCAGGCAGTCCTACGAAAAGCTGGTCCAAGAGTTCAACAGGTTGCGCAGCCAGAGCATAGAGGCCATCACCTCGCTCAAGGTGCTTGAAGAAGAAAACGAAGCCCTCCGGGAGGAGCTTGAAATGCTGAAGGAAAAGGCCAAGGGCGCGCCACCGCAGCAGCAAAAGGCAATTTAAGACTTATATATCCAAAGACGAGTGATTTTCTTTAATGGTTGAAAAGATGACAGCCGTGTGGCTGATTATCCTGACTCTTATCGTGTGTGCTGCGGTTCCCGGCGTGCTCATCTACGTGACGGCAGTACCTTCCACCGCCAAGCTGCTCGCCGGCCTGCCGCTGGTAGAATCTGCAAGCCACGTGCTTGCAATAGTACAATAGCAGCGAGAAAGAAGAGGGCAAGCCATCTCCAAAGATTTTTAACTTTTTGGCGCCGCATCCCCTGTGTAATGGGTTTCTGGGGTGACGGCGGTAGCAGCAGCGGCGGTAGTAGTGGTAGTGGTAGTGGGGGACCGCTTGAAGGTCCTGAAAAAAAGAAGCGCCTTGTGTGGTCGATGGTGGTCCTTGCGGCAGTCGTGGTCGGGGCGGGCCTTGCCACAAAGGCAGTCACCGACTATTTCCGCTCCCAGGACCCGATATACCAGTGCATAGGCGACCCGCTGGCGCAGCCGTACCAGCTGTCGGTGCCTGTCACGGTGACAGAGGATGGGGCCCCCGCCATCGTTCCAAAGGGCGTGGGCATAACCAAAGACTGCACGCTTCCCGTGCACACGCTTGAAGAGAATATGATACACGTCGCGTACAGGGAGCCGCACGAGTTCACCCTGGGCCACTTTCTCTACAACTGGATAGGGCAGGACCTCTCAAAATACGACACCAAGGTGTACGTGGGGGGCAAGCTGTACACCGAAAAGCACTTCCTCGACCTCCCGCTCAAAGACGGCGAGCCGATAAGGATCGATTTTACGACGCGCAACCGATAATAAGTTGCCTACGCGACCTCTGCCTGCCTTTGGGGAAAGAGATACGCACCGAAGTAGAGATAGACGCCAGCGCGCAAAAGGTGTGGGACATAATCACAGGCTTTGCAGAATACCCTGAATGGAACCCGTTCATCCGCAGGGTGGAAGGCAGGCTTGAACAGGGCTCGCGAATCACCATCCACCTGACCACGCCTTCGGGCACGAGCAGGACGTACGGGCCAAAGATAACAAAAATAGATCCGCCCAGAGAGCTCCGCTGGCTGGGCAAGATGCCCGGCCTCATGAGCGGCGAGCACGTGTTTGAGATTGTGCAAGAGCCGGGCGGCAGGAGGGTAAAGCTGGTCCACCGGGAGGTCTTTGGCGGCCTGCTCTCTTCCTTTTTTGGAGGGAGCGCAGGCGACATACGTGCAGGCTTTGAGCAGATGAACCTTGCGATAAAGAAAAGGGCCGAAGAAGGGCGCGCCGCTGCAGGCGGCAGCTAGGGCGGCTGTGGCAGAAAATACGCCCCTATCGAAAGCGCGACCACTGCCATGTTTGTAGCAAAGTGGAGGGCGTATGCGTGGTTCAGCCCCTTTGTCCTGTAGATGTACTTGTAGAGGAACCCTATGGGCAGCAGGGCGATTGCGACGTGCACTGCGACTCCCATCGCCACGTGCAGGAACGCCCACACCACCGTCAGCAGGGCGCTCTTGCGAAAGTACAGCTCTTCAAAATAGTTGACGTGGATGAGCATGTAGACGAGCATCGGGACAAACGGCAGGATGCCGTACAGCCCCTGGTCGGTGGCAGGTCCCAGGGCAATGTTGTATCCAAGCCACGACCAGCCAAGGACGGGGACGGACGAAAGGAAGTCCATGGCAAAGACGACGTAGGCTATCAGGCCGCCGACTGTGAGGGGTATCCACGCAAGCGACCTGAGCCCCTGCCTCATGTTCGCCAGGCGCGCCTTGGTCTCCTTGGCAAACAGGAGCGTCGGCACGACGGTGACAGCGTAAAAGATGATCAGGAAGACGCTGTTGATGTTATTATCTTCCAAGCAAGGGTGTTGCTGCAACGCCCTGCTTTTATGTGCTGTCGTTCCTGTTATTGTTGCAAGACGTTTATTTATTCCCGCCACGTCATGATATGCTGCCGTGGTAGCGTCACCGGCTGGCGACTATTACACTGTGCTTGGCTTGGAACGTGGAGCGTCGCAGGAGGACGTGAAAAAATCTTTCCGCATCCTTGCACTAAAGTACCATCCGGACAAGAACAAGAACTCGGAAGAGTCGCGGCAAAAGTTCATGAAAATCGTCGAAGCCTATGAGGTGCTTTCTGACGAGCAAAAGCGCAAAAAGTACGACACAGGCGGGGGGCTGTCGGCGGGGCCGGCGCAGCGGTGGACGCCTTCGGCAGACTTTGCCCACGTCTATTCGTACGAGGAGATAAAGCGCCAGTACAGGCAGGCGGCAAACATCCGCGGCGGCATGTGGGACATCAGTGACAAGGCCAGCATGGGCATGTGGAAGGCCACGGTGGCGCTCTTTGCGGCCCTTGGCGCAATAGTGATCTTTATTCTGATATCGAGCTAGATACGCGCGCGGCAGTAGCAGTAACAGTAGTAGTGGCGGAAGTGGATGTTCTTTTCTGTTCTGTTATGTGCGCTGCCGTCAGTGCCGGCGGTTCCTGTTGTTGCTGCTGCTACTGCTGTCCCTCTTTCTCCTGTGCTCCTCTTCCCTTGCCTTTGTCTTGTCGTAGGTGGCGTACTTGAACGCAAAAAATGCGCCGACAACAAAGCCGGGTATCGAGTATAGCGCAAAGGACGGGCCGCCTGCCGCCGCCAGCAGGAACGCAAGTCCGCCGGACACAAAGCAGGCGATCATCATCATGAGAAACGTGGTTTTCGAAGCTGCCAACCAACAGTATGCTGGATGGTAAAGGTATAAGTCGTTTTCTATCCATGTGCAGCCGGCGACAAACAATCATCATTCTTTCACTAGGCCGCTGTTGCTGCTCGTGATGCCGATTGCCTCCGCAAGCCTCCTGTAGCCTTGCAGGTAGAGCCTCCCCTTTTCCGTGATGATGAACCGCTTTTTCTCCTCGGTCTCCTCGATCATCTGCGTTTCAAGCGCAAGCTCTAGAAAGAACATGAGCATGGCGTGGGACATGTTGGCGCGCTGCATTATCTGGTTCTTGTTTGCGGCACCGTCGCGGCACGCCAGAAGCAGCGCCGCGATTATTTCAAAGAACTCTCTCTTGGCCTCGCCGTTCCGCTCCTTTGAAAACTGTCTGTCGCCAGAAGAGGAGTGTGCAGCCATGTCATGAATAATTAGCATCCGGTTGTACTTAACAATAGTAGCCTAGGAGCGCCCCTCCACTTTTTATTGGAAATCGTCGTTTTGGGCAACCAGTCTCGCTCTTGTCGCGCCCTTTCCTAAAGGAATAAAAAGGGACCCGGGTTAAACGCCAGCCGGAATGCGAATAATTGCCATAGGGAGCCGCGTGTTTGTCACCAGCTTCCAGCTCGCCGGCGTCAAGGGCGTCAAGGTCGAGTCGTCGGCAGAGGCGCTTGCCGAGATAAACAAGACGGGCGACACAAGCGACGTCGGCCTCGTCCTCCTGAGCGACGACATTGGCAAAGAGATACGCGTCCAGCTGACCAACCTGAGGGCCAAGAGGCCAATACCGCTCATCTTCGAGCTCCCGTCGCCGGGCAGCAAGAAGGAAAAAGTCGACTACAGGGCCCTGCTGAAGCAGATCCTTGGCGTCTAAATCTCCCATTTTGACCGTCTCTGCCTCTACCTTTGCCGGGGAGGTTTTTTGCGGCAAACTGCAACTCGGCCCCGCTCTTTTCTTGCATCCAAGCCTGCCGGATTGGCAGATTTTTGCTATAGGGGTTGCTGCTGTGGCGTCAATGCATAATAACTCTCTGCTTCCAAATTAGCTCCGCTTGAAGCTTGGGCGCCCTGTTTTGTATGGCGGTGTGGCAGCCACTGCCGTCATCATCGCCATCGCAGTTGCCGTAAGCGCCGGCGGCAGCGCGCCAAAGCCGACTGCGCCTGCGGGGTCCTCGCCACCGCCACCATCCGGCGGCCTGCCAAGCGAGCCCGGGTCCGTCCCGACCCCGCCAGTCACCGGCGATGGTGATGATAATAATAATGATGGTAACAATAGTAATAACGGCGGCCCGTCCTCGCCGCATGCCACCGGCGGCATGCAGTTCACCCCGATCCCGGATCCAAACCTGCCGCAGCTGAGCGACCCTGCGCTCAAGGTGGACAAGGTCGTGCAGGGCCTGTCGATGCCTACCAGCATGGCGTTTGTCGGCGACAGGAACCTCCTGATACTGCAAAAGGAGGACGGCAAGGTGCTGCTCGTCTCAAACGGCGTGCTGCAGCCCGAGCCTCTGGCGACGTTTGACGTCGAGCCTGCAAGCGAGCGGGGCCTGCTCGGGGTGGCAACCCACGAAAGCGACGTTTTCGTTTACGCGACTGAAAAGAGCGAAAGCAGTGGCGAGGTGCGCAACAGGGTCTACCGCTTTACGTGGGCAGACGGCGCGCTCACCAACAAGACGCGGATACTCGACCTGCCCGGGGAGCCGGGCCCAAACCACGACGGGGGCAAGATGATAACCGGCCCGGACGGCGCGCTCTATGTGGTCATTGGCGACTTGAACCGCAACGGCGTGCTGCAAAACTACCACAACGGCCCGGCGCCGGATGATACATCCGTCATTCTCAAAGTCGACAGGGAAGGCAGGCCGCTTGCAAACGTGCTTGCGCAGGGCAGCCTGCCCGCGTACTATGCGTACGGGGTGAGGAACAGCTTTGGCCTTGCGCTCGACCCGCTCACAGGCGCGCTGTGGGACACCGAGAACGGCCCTGAAGACTATGACGAGATAAACCTGGTGCACCCCGGCTTTAACAGCGGGTGGGAGCGCGTCATGGGGCCGATGTCGAGGGGCTCTGCGACTGCGGCCGACCTTGTCCAGCTCGAAGGCTCGCACTATGCAGACCCGCTTTTCAGCTGGGCCGACGCCCAGGGCGTAACGGACCTTGCATTCTCGCGCCTGCCCGGCAAGTACGATGGCAACCTGTTTGCAGGTGACATCAACAACGGCAACCTCTACTTTTTCAGGGTTAACGAGGCGAGGGACGGGCTGGTGCTTGAAGGCGAGGGGCTGGCAGACGGCGTGGCAGACGACGAGGGCGAGCTGGCGCAGGTCACGCTCGGCACGGGCTTTGGCGGCATATCCGACATAGAGGCCGGCCCGGACGGCAACATGTACGTGCTGTCGTACTGGGGGGCGCTCTACAGGGTATCGCTGGCAGCGGCTCAATAAATTATTATTCTGGCAGCCCGCTGCACGTATACTGGGCACGTAAAAACAGTTGCTAAACAACCTGCGCGACTCGCTCAAGCCGGCGATGGAAAAGCTAGGCGCCGGCTTTGCAGCCACCGGCCTGTCTGCCAATTTCTGGACGGCCCTTGGCCTTGCAATCGCCTTTGCGGCAGGCGCTGCCTATGCGTCGCCCTACTTTATCCCCGGCGTCCCGCCCTTTGCCGCGGCGGTTGCAGGGGGCGTCCTGCTGCTTGCGTCGGGCTTTCTTGACGTGGTGGACGGCGCAGTGGCGCGGGTGACAAAGCAGGCGTCGAAAAAGGGGGCTTTTCTGGACTCGTCCTTTGACAAGATTGCAGAGGTCGTGATATTTGCCGGCGTCGCGGTGGGCGGCCTTGCGTCTCCCGTGTGGGCCCTTGTCGCGATAGGCTTGTCGCTCCTTGTGAGCTATACCCGGGCCAGGGCCGAGTCTCTTGGCGTGGAGCTAAAGGGCATCGGGATAGGCGAGCGGGCCGAGCGCCTGCTCATCCTGGCGATAATAGGCATGATCCCGTTTACGCCGGAAATGTCGTTTGGCGGCGGCCAGATGAACTGGGCCGTGGCGCTGGTCGCGGTGGTCGCAGGCATCACCCTAGTGCAGAGGATAGCCGCGACTGCGAAAAAGCTA
>NZ_JBBIHK010000047.1:0-13927 GCF_037447015.1 Nitrososphaera sp.
CAGGAAATGTCCGGTTGAAGAAGCAGGGAGGCCTGCACAGTTGCGCGCGTCAAGTCTAGCCGATAGTCGTCGTTGCAGTTCTCGTCCTGCCTATTGCGACAAACTTTTGGTCCAGGATTTCCTTCAGGATGTCGTATCTGGAACATACGCCGACCAGCCTGCCCCCGTCCTTTTTCTCCACCACGGGGATCATCATTACGCCAAACTTGTCCATCAGGTCGATCACCTCCTCCACGCTTGCATCTTCGTGCACGGTCACAGGGTCGGGGCTCATTATCTCCTTGGCCAACGTGGTGCTCAGGTTCCTCCCTTTTCGTACCAATTTGAGAATGTCTATGGTCGTAATCTGGCCCGCCAGGCGGCCATCTTCGTCAAGAACCGGCATGCCGTTAAAGATCCCAAGCACCATCCTTGTTGCAACCTCTATCGCAGTAGCGTTTTCTGTTGCCGCCACAATGTCAACCGACATTACATCTTGTGCTTTCATTTCAGCCATCGACTGCTCCTTGTTTTTCCGTGTCGGACAATGATATTTATCAAGTGCGTTTGCAGTGGGCGGCAAAGCAACCAGGCAATGATGGACGATGGATGATGGAAACCTGCAGAAGCCTGGCGCCGGCAACCAGAAAACAAATGGCAGGTCGCCTGCTGGCTGACGCTTTTTCTTCTTCTTCTTTTTTTATGCAGGCTTACTTGAGCAGTGCCGACACTAGATCCCTTGCCGTGACCATCGCCACTATCTTGCCCCTCTTTGTAAGCGGCAGCCTCTTTATCTTGTTCGAGGACATTATTTGCGCGGCATCTTTTGCACCGATTCCAGTTTTTGCAGTTACCAGGGGATATGAGGAGTAGCTGCCGACCCTTTCAAGCAGGTCTATCTTCTGGGCCAGGACTTTGACCAACAGATCCCTTTCGGTGAATATGCCGGAAGGGCTTTTTCTTCTGTCTTCGTCACCGGCGGTGACTATTACGCTGCCGATCCTTTTCTTGAGCATCGCCTTGACGGCGTCGAGGATGGTGCTGTCTGGATGTACCGTAAAGACCTTCTGCCTCGCTATCCCCTTCAGCGGCGGGTTTCTGCGCCTTTGCAGAAAAGCCCTGACCATGTCCGACGCGGTTATTATGCCGGTCAGTTCGCCTTCATCAAATACCAGCAGCCTGTTGTTTTTTGTTACCATCGTCTTCGCGGCATCGCGGATGTCTGTGTAAGGGGACACCTTGCTGAACTTTTTGTTCACCAGATACCCGATTGATTTGTCCGGGATCCCCTCGTTCACCACCAGATAGTACAGCATCTCCCTTTCGGTGAGGACGCCGGCCACCTTGTTCTTTCTGTCCATTATTACGAGCGTCCCTATGCCTTTGCTGGCCATCTTGGAAGTTGCATCCAAGAAACCCTCGTCAACGCCTGCCGTTACGACAGGGGAGGTCATATAGTTTCCAACCCTCAGTTCTTGCCGGCTCAACACTGATGATGCAATTCCAGAAAGAAGGATTTAAGCAGAAAGAATGCAGTGCATTGCGGCATAATCATCGGCCAGTCTTTCCTTACCTCCACTATTCGCGGCCGGGTATGGTTGCCTGCCTGGCCGTCCCGGAGGGAGGCCGCAAAGAACCTGTCAGTCAGAGAACTCGTGCTCCTTGTGCGGGAGGGTCTCTGCGACTGACTGACTGACTGACTGTGGTGGGAGGGGATGCCGGTCGGCCTTGCCTTATTCTTCCAGCTCTTTGATCCTGTGGTCGACGGCTGCCAAGTTCTGCTCCAGGAATCTCCTGTACGCAAGCAGGAGCTTTTTCTGGTTGACCTTTGACACGTAATCTGCCTGGTCGAGCATCGACTCGGCTTCGCGCGATATGTTGTTGATTATGTCTTCCAGTGCAATCCTTTTCTCTGTGGTTGTGGCGATTGAATGTATCAGCATCTTCACAGAATCCGTAGCTTCTTTGATTTTTGCAGCTATCCTTTCCTCCACTTCCTCGATCTTTTCGGCCGATTTCTTTGCAGCCATCTTTCTTTCGGTGATGTTGAATTACCGCAACATATACTTGAGGTTTTTTCTGCCATGCAGTGCGTCCGCATTGCTTATATCGATTCCAGAGCAACAAAAACACCAGTGCAGAACGCATACGTGCTGATCAACTGCGAGCTGGGGGCAGAAAAGGGCGTGGTGGACGCGCTGAGAAACATACCCGGCGTGGCAGAGGCTCATCCCGTTTACGGGATGCATGATATAGTAGCAAAGGTCACATCAGACACGATAGAAGGGCTAAACGAGATCATCACGTGGCAGATCAGAAGGATACCAAAAGTCAGGTCAACGGTAACCATGATTATGGTTGAAAGCCATGCAAAGGCCGGATGAGTAACTTTTGGTACAGACAGAGAGAAGATGGCGTGCGTGCGTATGTGCATATCGCCCGGCGCATTCCAGTTTTCCTGGCCGGTGCCGTGCAGGCAATGTGATGCCGTAACGTCATTCCGGAGGTTGCTGTTACTACTACTACTGCTGCTGCCGCCATCCTGAGAAAAAATACTGTGGCGGCAATTATTCTTTTTACCTCCTCGATCCTAGAATGCAGTGCATGGCATAGGAGACATACCAGATAAGTTAAACGCTGCAGCAACAGCAGCCAGCACAATGGTCCTAAAAGGGATGACGCCAGAACTGTACAATTCTCTAAGCGCATTTCGAAACAGGCCGGTCGGAGAGCTGGCCGAGCCGCCGGTGGTTGCCGAAGCAGGCAGCCCCGTGTCAAAGATCCTGGGGCTCTTGCTTGAAAAGAACGTCTACGACGTTTTCATCCCTCTTGCCAGCGGCAACAAGGTTGCCTGCATAAACATCAGGGACATCCTTTCTGTGCGCGACATCGCCTCTGCAAAGCCCTCAGTCACTGGCGAGAAAATAATCCCCAGCCTCGCCCCCGAGAGCAATATCGGCTACGCGGCAAGGATACTGAGCTACTACAGGTTAAGGGCGCTTCCCATCATGCAAAACAACGCCGTGACCGGCCAGATAACCGCCAAAAAGATCGTCGCGGCCATACATGAAACTGGAATAGAGGGAATAAAGGCCGCAAACATCATGACGCCAAGCCCTGTCGTGATGAGGCCGGCCGACAAAGCCTCCACCGCCAAGGGCATAATGATCAGGCACAGGATTGACCACATCCCGGTGGTCGACGAAGAAGGGAGGCTTGCAGGCATTGTCACGTCCGTGCACATAGCAGGGGCGATGCTTCCGTCAGAAAAGATTGGAAGAAAGATCCTCGGCGTGGCCGACGAGCACAAGAGGCTGGATTTTCCGGTAAGCGGGATTGCAGACAGAGAGGTAGTGACATCTGACGCAGGCGATTCCCTTCGCTCGGTGACAGGCTCGATGATCGATGCAAATTCGACATACTCTGTCGTAAGGGTCGGCGAAGAAGTGCAGGGAATCATAACCTACAGGGACATAGTCGCCCTGCTTGGAGAAAAGATAGAGGAAGAGATACCTGCCTTTATCATAGGGCTGCCGGACGACCCTTTTGAAGCAGAGCTTGCCAAATCCAAATTTTCCGGTCTGGTCAAGTTCGTGAGGAGAGTGGCTCCAGAGATTGAAGAGGCACGCTGCAGGATGAAGCTGCGGGACATCGAAGGGGAAAGACGGAGGTATGAAGTCGATGTCAGCATAATCACTCCTTACAGGAGGCACGTATACACGGCAACGGGATGGGATCTGGCAAAGCTGTTTGACGGGATGAGCGATAGCTTGAAGAAAAAGTTTGGCCACCGGCGAATGAGGAAGCAGCGCGAGTCTGCCAGGTACAGGACAGAAAAGCCGTAGTTTCATCCGGGATCACAGCAAGTACAGGAGGAAAGAAGCATCTGGCTGGCTTGCCTACCGAGGGTTTGCTGCCTCCGGATGACCGACAGAGAGAGAAAAAGAGTTTTTACAGCCCACAAAAAGCCGGAGCCAGAACAAACAGGGTGCTCTTAATAACTTCGCCCGACAATTCAGTATCATCGCATTGACCGAGCTTGTAACGGGAAGCGGAAGGCACCGGATAAAGAAGGTGAGCGACAGGGAGTTCCGCATCGAGCAGAATGCCTCGCTTGGCATGCGGGTGCCGGTCACCATCTACGCTAACGACGTTCTTATTTCAAAGATGCTGGTCGACAGGACGATTGACCAGGCAGCCAACGTTGCAACCCTCCCCGGCGTGATGAAACACGTGGTCGTGCTTCCGGACGGCCACGAGGGGTACGGCTTTCCTGTTGGCGGCGTAGCGGCAACCGATGTCGAGGAGGGCGTCATCAGCCCCGGCGGGGTGGGATACGACATCAACTGTGGCGTGAGGCTGATCAGGAGCAACCTGGCGGAAGGCGACGTAAGGCCGAAACTCAAGGATCTCGTTGACGAGCTCTTCCGTTCGGTACCCTCCGGGGTGGGGAGCGAAGGCACGATCAAACTGTCTAGGTCCCAGCTGGACGAGCTTTTGGTCGAAGGTGTCAGGTGGGCGCTTGAGCGCGGTTACGGCGTCTACGAAGACGCAGAAGTATGCGAAGAGAACGGCACCATAGCCGGGGCCGACCCAAGCAACGTGTCTGACGCGGCCCGGAAAAGGGGCGCGCCGCAGCTGGGGAGCCTTGGGTCCGGCAACCATTTCCTGGAAGTGCAAAAGGTTGACAAAATATTTGACGAAAAGGCGGCAAGAGCCCTCGGGATAGAGAAGAAGGGCCAGATAACGGTGCTCATACATTGCGGCTCCCGCGGGTTTGGCCACCAGGTCTGCACCGACTATCTGCGCGTCTGCGAGGCCGCTTTGCACAGGTACAACATACACCTTCCAGACCGCGAGCTTGCCTGCGTGCCAAACAACTCGAAGGAGGGCGAAAACTACCGCAAGGCCATGAATTCTGCATTGAACTTTGCCTGGGCCAACAGGCAGATGATAACCCACTGGACGAGGAAGACCTTTGAAAAAGTATTTGACATGAGCGAGGAGGATCTGGATATGGATCTCGTCTACGACGTGGCGCACAACATTGCAAAGGTTGAGCGCCACAAAGTCGACGGCGAGGGCACGAGAGAGGTGGTGGTGCACCGCAAGGGTGCGACGAGGGCCTTTCCGGCCGGCATGGAGCAGGTGCCTGTCAGGTACCGCCACCTGGGTCAGCCGGTGTTCATACCTGGCTCGATGGGAACAGCAAGCTGGATATTGCTTGGCGGCAGGAATTCGCTTGACCTCAGCTTTGGCTCCACCGCCCACGGCGCCGGCAGGACCATGTCAAGGTCGGCTGCAAAAAGAAGCCACACCTCAGATGAAGTTAAGGGGAGCCTAGAGTCACGGGGAATCTACGTCAGGGCTCTGACAAAGGAGGGCATCACCGAAGAAACGCCTGACGCGTACAAGGATGTCGACTCGGTTGCAGATGTCTCGCACGCGCTTGGAATAGCCACGAAGGTGGCCAGATTGGTGCCGCTTGGAGTGATAAAAGGCTAAATCAGTCTACCGAGTTGCCGGCGCGTGCATGTATATACATATACACATATACACGTCTGCACCTCCTCATCGGTATATCCTCTCGATATCGCTTCTCCCGACGATGCGCTCGTATTCTTTTAGCTGACTTAGGCGTGCTTTCATCAGATCCTGGAGTTTCTTCATCATCTCTGATTCCTGTTTGAACACCGAGGTATCGATATTGAGGGTAGGAATCAGCTTGTTCAGTAATTCTATCATTAGTAGCGCACCTTCCGGATCTATGCCGGTTTCATTCTGGGGAACCAGCACGCTTGTGCATTTCATTTTCTTTACAGCGCAGGACGCAAGAAGACTCCCTGCGACACCGGGGATGATTGCTATAGACGGGCGGAGGACCTTGGCCTTGATGCGCTCATTAATGGACACCATGTCTGCGGTTTCCTCCGCTCCGGAACCTCCGCCGGGCAGAGATCGGGGAGCCTGTAATGCCTTGCGTTCTTTTCCTGCATCACCATCACCATCATCATCATGATTTTGTAGCAGATAGACCTTTGCGACAGGCGATTCTTTTTCGGTGACGCCGGGGATATAATCTCTGGCGATCCCTGCAACCAGAACCAGTTCCCGAACCTTTGACCGGATGCACCACCCTGATACGCTTTCCGCAATTGAATGTACCCCGCTTGGCAACACCGGTACTTCGCATACCGCTATGCAGACCGTACCTTCTTTGTTTGAATATATCCTGAAGGGGTGCCTGAACTGGCCTGCTATGAACACCGTGGCAGGTGCCACATGATGTGACTTGACAAACGCCACCTCGTGCATTGAAACCTGGTGTATGATATAGTCTAGCGCCATGGGCCCGATCAGGCCCGCGTCCAGAAAAGCCACCAGCAGAACCGGCTCGTTAAGAGAGATGCCGCGGGCATTCTGAGGGACAACCTGCGAGCCTGCCTCTTCGCTTTGTGAAAAAAATTCCTTTTTTGGATCTTTTGCATATCCTGCTTTACGCGTTTTTCTGCGGGCCAATATCTCCATCCCTGCTACTGCTGCTACTACTGCCCATTCTCCTGTGGAGGATCTCTCCTAATTTGTAGACCCAGGGCTGCTCAAGTCTCCCGATATGCTCTATGAGCATCTCGTCGCTCATGAGGCCGGCGATGAGGGCTTCGTCTTTCACAATCGCCCTGTAGATGTCTTTGTCAGTCACCATGCCAACCAGTACCCCTCCGTCGCTTTCAACCACAGGCAGGTGACGGATATTTTTTGAAACAATAATCCGCAGTGCGTCTCTCAGGGATGTAGTTGGCAGTATGGTGACCAGCGGCCGGCTCATCAACTCTCCTGCTCTGGTGTGGACTCGAGAAACGTCCATCGCAATGTGGTTGATAACGTCCCTTTCAGTTATTATCCCGACCGGGACTCGTGTTCCGCTATCGCTGCTCACAACTATGACGCTCCCTATCTTGTTGGCGTTCATAACTTTACACGATTGCTGCAGAGATTCGTTGTCTGTTATCGTTTTTACGTCTCTTGTCATGATGCTTGCAACAGACACATTTTGCATGCTCACAAGTTTGTGAGACTCTCCGATGATATTTGTAGTGTGTGTATGTAGTGCACTACATTGCACTTGCACGACGCATTTGAAAAGTAAGTGCTAGATGCGGCATAACCGCGCAAGCAGACACCGGGCACAACACCTAGGTAAATGGCACGTTGTATCACGAGTCGATGAACACCCGAATTACGACAGGGCCGGCGGCCACAACAACAACAGCAGCAGCGGCAAACAAAATATGGACAGAAAGGAGAACGGTCACAGAGCTGAATGCGGGCGCCCTGTGCTAGGTAGGGCATCTTATCCTGACATATCAGAGCGAACGTTCCGTAACGCTTTTCCAGTAGCCGTCAACCTTGGCTTGAATTTTCTGCAACACATCTTCCTGCCTTGCAGGCGAAAAAAGGTGCTCAAACCGGCCCTGCATCTTCAGGTATTCTTCAACCGGCCTGCGCTTTTTCATTACAAGCGAGTGCGTGACCTGGCCGTGTACTGCCTCCTTTAGCGGCCACACGCCGGTCTCAACTGCCATCTTGGCCAGCCTTATCACCGCGCCAGAGTCTATGTCCCATCCCGGAGGGCATGGCGAGTGCGCTATGAAGAGCTTGGGCCCGGCAAACTGCGAGGCTCTTTCCACCTTGCGCATCATGTCGGCAATATATGCGGGCGACACGGTGGCAACATATGGCGGCCTGTGCGCCCTCCATATCTCAAACAGGTCCTTTTTCTCCAGCAGGCTCCCCTCCGGCACGTGTTTGGATGGCAGGGTCGTCTTTGTGGCTGCCCCAAACGGGGATGAGCCTGAAGCCTGGAACCCTGTGTTGGAGTACCCTTCGTTGTCATACACGAGATAGTAAAAGTCGAGGTTCCTGTGCAAAGCCCCGGAGGTCGTCTGAAGGCCAATGTCTGCTGCAGCGCCATCGCCGGTTATGACTACCACTTTCAGGTCGTCCTCTGGCCGTATCCTCCCTTTTCTTATCATGATGTCCAGCGCGTCGCGCACACCCTGGGCAGCTGCCGGCGCGCTTGCCATGGCTACATACAGCCAGGACGATTTGAACGGGGTGTACGGAAAGACCGAAAGCATGCTCATGCAACCGGCGGCATTGAGCGTGATGGTATTTGGACCAAGAATCTTTTCAAATATCCTTACCAGAAGCACCCCTCCGCAGCCCGCGCAGAGCATGGTGCCCGGGGCAACGTTTTCTTCCACAGGGAGGTCTCTGAGAGTCTTGTGCTGGTCGCCCATCCTCACTCTGCAACCTCTTTTCCTGCCGTCTTTAGCATGCCTCTGACTGTCTGCCAGTCGGAATCTGTGAACAGCATGATGCTCTGCAGCGGCTCGCCGTCTTCTTTTATCACCATCGACTCTGTTATGCCAAACATGTGCCTGAACTCTGCCAGCCCCATGCGCTTGCCTCCCAGGCCGCCTATGAAAGACACGATCTTTTTGGGGCGGTCGTCTCCTCTGTGGTAAAGGGCTGCCACCACCTCGGGATACAGTATCCCTCCGCTGCCCACAGACAGGTTCTGGTCGAAAACTGCCACGCCCTTTCTCCCGGCAAGCATCTCTGCAACCTGCCGCCGCGGAAACGGCCTCACGAGCCTTATGCGCAGCAGCCCGACTTTCTTGCCTTCCTTGCGCATCTCCATGATGGCGGCCCTTGCAATTGTGGTAAAAGAATTGGTGATTACCAGGACATAGTCGGCGTCGTCCAGCATAAAGCCTTCTACCGCGCGGTATGCCCTCCCAAACGCCTTCTCAAAGTCCCTCGCAACCCGGTCGTGGACGGCCTGCGCGTTGAGCGCGGCAAGGTGCATCTGGTACTTGAAGTACGAGTAAGCCCTCCCATCCAGGACGACCACTCCGAGGGACGCGGGGTTGTGGGCACCCATGTAGCCCGTTGCGGGCCTGTAGTCTGGCAGAAAGCCTGCCACCGTTTCCGGGTCTGGCACCTGCACCACCTCGCGCGTGTAGGAAAGGTAAAAGCCGTCCATGTTCACTATGGCGGGGAGGCGGACCCGGCCGTCTTCGGCGATCCTGTACGCCATTACGACTGAATCCAGCGCTTCCTGGCAAGTCTCTGCATGTATCTGCAAAAACCCGCTGTCGCGTGCCGATAACACGTCATTGTGGTCTGGCTCTAGCGTCAGAGGAGAGCCCACCCCCCTTGACACGTTTGCAAGTACAAGCGGCGTCCGCCAGCCGGCGACAGCATACAGCATCTCAAAGCCATACAGGAGGCCCTGGCTGGAAGTCGCGGTAAAGGCCCGCACGCCTGCAAGCGAGGCAGCGCCGGCGGCCGCTATCATGGAATGCTCTGATTCCATCTGGACCAGCTTGGCATCCATCGACCCCTCGTTTATCCACCTTGCTAGCAGCTCTATTATCTCTGTCTGCGGCGTTATCGGGTACGACGGTATGTATTCTGCACGCGCAAGCCTGACGCCTGTTGCGACTGCGGCGTTTCCTGTCAAGAGCTGCTTCATAGAGATTCCACGGCCTTCTCCCTTTTCACGAGTGATATGGCGTCAACAGGGCATTCGGTAAGACAGATGTTGCAGCCCTTGCACGCATCATAGTCCACTACAGGAAAGTCGTCCTTTCCAATCAGGATGGCGCTGTCCGGGCAGTATACAAAGCATATCCTGCATTTGGTGCAATCTTCATAATTTATCACGGGCTTGAAGCGACTCCACGTCCCAACCCTCCTTTCTCTCGTGTTTGCCGGCGAAACAATGCTGCAGGCAGACGTTTCAGGCCCGTGCTGCCTTAATTCTATGAAGGTCTGCGCTCTTTTTCTTTCTTCTTCTTCATCATCACTATTATTATCGCCAGCCCCGCCAGCAGCAGCCTCGAGGTTTTCCACAGGCTCAAACGACCAGTACACCCTTCTGGCAAGCTCCAGATTGCGCGCCCGGCTTTCGCCCATAACCCTGATGTTTTCAAGTTCCTGTACTAGAGCCTGCTCAAGGTCCTCAAGGTCTTGGCCAAGCAGGCGTCCTGCTGCGCAGGCCACCGCGACGCCGACTATTGGCCTTTCCAGAATCTCCTCCGCTACTCTGGACAGGTCTGCGGCTATGACAGTCTTGCTGTTTATCCCGTACGACGAGACGAGATGTTTTTCATCCTTGGCGGTGTTGACAAGGACAGCAGCAGTTTCTTTTGACGATATGCCTTCGAGGACGTCAAACGACTCGTCTGCAAGGAGCGAATCGTCCGCAATCACAACCACGGTGGGCTTTACCACCGGCCCGCGCTCAAGTATTGGCGAGTTTGAAATCCTTATGAAAGCAGTAATCGGCGCCCCGCGCCTTTCTGCGCCGTATAGTGGCTGGTCCTGGACGTAATGCCCGCCAATGAATGCTGCCGAGCCTACGATGTGTGCGGCCGACTTGATGCCCTGGCCGCCACGCCCTGCAAGGCGCACAGAAATCATATTGCGTGCATGTTTTACACGCTCCCGGATTAATCATAGAGGTATGCTCTGCCATGCAAAGCACTTTCTTGAAATGTGCCGTCGCCGGCTTTATCGTCAACGGCCTTGGCCACCTCCACAAGCATCTTTGCCACAGGGTGCTGGATGTCCCTGTTCTTCAAAATGGTCGCGCCGTCGTTTGTGATAGTAACGTCGCCCAGAGTATCGACGGGCATCTTGTCCACGCCGCGGGGACCGAGCACGGACTTGAGCATGGTTGCAACCACCTTTGCAGCCTCGATATTGTTCTCCCGTGCGTTGCGTCCCTATGTTTCCGATGTGCCCTCTTTGAAGAGCATGATCGGCATCCTCCCCCCGCCCCCTGTCCTGCCCAGCATCGAAAGCGGCATTGTATGAAGCAGTAGTTAGTGGTGATGGCAGACATTTTCCTTAAAGCATACTCTGCAATGCACTGCATACTCTCTACATTAATGCCTGCATACGCAGACACAATCTCGTGTCTCTCCAGCAGCTAACCGTCGGCGCGTTCATGAGCTCGCCTGTCATCACAACGCGGCATGACGTTCCCTTTTCTGACGCCACGATGGTCATGGCAGCCAAAAAGATCGGGAACCTTGTGGTGGTCGGGGAAAATGGGGATCCGCTTGGAATCCTGACAGAGCGGGCAATACTGTATTACCTTGCCCTTTCCAAAGCACTGCCAGGCATGCCTGTCGGCAGGGCACTGCTGCATAAATTTGCCCGGCTCCAGCCTGCCACTACAATCATCGAAGCTGCAAAGACCATGATTGTAAAAAAGACGAGGCTGCTTGTCTTTGAAAAAGGGCATGCTGCCGACAGAGACAGGCTTGCAGGCATAGTCACCGCGTCCGACATCATGAGGGCCTTTGCTGAAACAGGCAGAAATCCGCCGCTTGCCGGTATAGTCAGACACAGGGTGTTCACGCTAGGTCCGACAAACACCATACTTGCCGCAGTCAAGATGATGTACAAGAGGCGCATCGGGAGCGTCCTGATCGAAAAAGACGGGCAGCCATTTGGCATTTTTACTGAAAGGGATCTGATGAGCAGGGTATTGGCGCAAAACGTGGACCTTGAGGATAAGGTGGGAAGTTACTGCAGCCGGCCAATCCAGACGGCAAGGCTCAGGCTGGGCGCCGGAACGGCTGCAAAACAGATGCTTGCAAGCAACATCAAGAGGCTTCCACTCGTGTCAGGGGGCAGGATAGCGGGTATCGTGACTGCAAGAGATCTGGTGGAGGCTTTCCAGAGGAGTCTGGCATGACTCTGCTCTGCTGATACTACTAAATTAGTGCTACCGAAGCTGCAAGGATCAAAAGGATGCTGTTCCGCTTATCTCCGTATTCTGGCGGGTTCAATACCGAAATAGGTGGGAATCACTCTGGGCCCGCGTATCATCAAGAATTTTCAGCAGCACCAGTTTTCAATGTACCGGATTCTCCAATAAAGGGCAATTGGCGTTAATTTTTTAAATAATTCCTAATGATTGTTAATACTTATTAACTTCTAGAATATTTCTACAGTAGATTGAGAGCACTGCGTGCTCTTCTTACGTTAGCTTTATGCCTTGTCCTTATCGTGCAGATTGCAACGTTTGTTCCTGCCGCCGCTGCATCGTTTGTAGGAGAGTGGACAGGAAGAATAGACGGAGATTTTACAGGAGATTCAGGTGCTTATGGAAATTTCAAACATAGCGCAGATCTGACATTTGTAGTCGCAAAAGACGGCTCTATCAGCGGAGAAGGTACAGGTTGGGAGGTATTTGAAAGAGGTGGCGGCCACCTCAACGGAAGAGCTGACAATGTCACTTTCAAAATAAGGGGAGAAATTGTTGATTATGACACAGGAGAAGCCCGACTACGTTTAGAAGAAGTCACACCCAGTACATATCCTGTATTCAACGATCAAGGGACCCAAGTATTTGTGATATGGCCATTCTATAACTGGGAAGTCTTGTACATCGAATTAAAGGAGGGCGCTCGGGTAGACAATGACGCATTCCAAGACGCCGGGAGCGGTGACACCAGTGGAACAGACGAGTTTGTGATTACTGGAAGTGATGTAATCGTCGCATGTCCTCAGCTCACCATTACTCCAACCATGCCGCCTTCCTCTGACCCGCGCAATCTTGCCGGCCCAACTGATACTGCCAGCTATCGGTTCGATGTTGCGTGGGAAGGAACAACACCCGTCAGGGTCAATTTCGACGTACAAGGCGGCGATGACTCTCTCAGTCCCAGCTTTGCCTTCAACCCTGCAAACATGCAATCAAGTCCGATTAATGTCATTATGGATGTCACTGTAGACGGTGCAGAGGAAGGGGATTACTCACTTACCATTGATGCATGGGTGATAGATCCGGACACAGGAGAAGAATGCCATGCAATAGAAGCTGCTAAAGTCGTATTGGTTGTCGGCGAATCCCGAGCGGCAGATCTCAAATTAATCAAGCGCGTTGGCCCGGTAGAAATTACGCAAGAAGAGACAGATGCAGGCAATCAAAATGTTAAGATCACGACAGGGAGCGATGGCCTTGCCACATTTGTTGTCGCAGGTATAGAAAGGACCAATGATGCTATTTCTACAACAACAATCAATGTTGGAAGCAACACTGCAGCAAGCGAGTATGATCATGTGGATCACTTTGCAAAAGTCTTGGACGAAAAGGCGAAGGCCCCGGAAACCCCAGAGTGGATTGCCAACTATTTTCAGAAATACAAGCAGCCTAGCGTTTTGGAGGAGCTGAAAGAACTTGTATTTGAGGTCTCAGTATCTGACTCCGCAGTGTATTCTTGTCTTTTCGCCCCTATTGATAGCAACAGTGCCGACCTCTGCGGCGAGCATTCAATCGTTTACGTTTCTGATGGCGAACTGCACCTACATCACCAGACTGCGACAGGAGAAGCTGCTGACAGATTGATGGCCGAGACTGAAAAGCAAGTAGCAGAGCTTGCTTGGGACAAGCTGTTCAGGGCATTGGCAACGCCAAACGCCTTGATCATTCCAGAAGGCACAGAACTGACAGTCGACGTTCAAGAACATAGTAACTCTATGGTAACTACCGTAGTAATGCTCGAAGGCTCTGCAATTGTAGTGGATCTGGCTTCAGAGAAGGTCCAGCTTGTAAATGCTGGCGAGAGATATTCTTTAGAGACTTCAGTTTCAGGACAGACTGTAAGTTCAACAGATAGTCTTACAAACATCGAAATTGCCTCTGTGCCGCAATGGTGGATGGTCCAGATTGGCGAATTTGGTACTGCCAAGGCTACGAGGGACATAGAAGATGGTGATAACGCTGAACCCGTTAACATGACGTCGATCTTCAGTGATAATGATGCCGAGGTCTGGGCATGGGTCGAGTGGCTTGAATGGCCGAGTTCATATCTAAACTTTGGCAAATCCCTCAGGCAGCATGACCCTCGGTGCAGTGGCAATC
>NZ_JBBIHK010000048.1:0-12581 GCF_037447015.1 Nitrososphaera sp.
TCTTTTCTACGATCATCTCGCCTCTTTCAAGCCGGCCAGAGAGTGTCCTGACTCCAAAATAATGCATGCCAAGTACGTCCGATTCCCCAGCCAAATAACGGAAACACGAACCAGAGCACCTGTGGAACAGTCAGCAGGTTGATGGCAACCAGCGCCGCGTTTACGCCGGCGTGTATGATGGCATGCATAGTAAAACCATGCTTCTCCTTTTTCATCACCATCTTGCGGCATGCCTGCTTGTATTCCTCTAGAGTGATTCACTCATGAATAAAATGGGCACAGGTAATTGTAGAGCGCGACGAACATACGCGCTCTGTCGCCGCAAGAGAGCTATTTCTTGCTTACCCACTTGTCGCCCTTTTTCTCATACTTGTTCTTGACAGCGTCCCACGCCACCCTGTGCGCTATTTCCTCGGGATCGTCTTTCGGGTCGCGCCGCTTGTCAGGGTCTCTGTACTGCTCCAGCGCGCTGGCATGCGCCGATTTAAAGATCTCTTGTGCGTGCTTGGGCAGCTCGTCTATCTGCTTTTGCGTGCGCTCTGACAGCCCACCGCTACCACTGCTACGTCTTTTTCTTCCGGGGCCATTGGAGAAAATAATGAAAATAAAATATTAAAGACGATCTTGCCGCTCTTTCTTCTTTTCAGCGATCCACCCTGTGCTCTTCGAGCAGGCGCTCGATGTTTGTCACAGTCGTCCCGTCGTCTGTCGCTATCTGCTGGCGCGCCGGCGGGTTTTCGACATAGTTTGGGATCCTCGACGTTATGCGCTCTTGGTACGTCGGAATGTGCTCGTTCTGATAAAAGATGCCGAGAGGTATCTTGTCGCCCCATTCTGCCGCCTTTTCAAGCGCGGCGGCCATCTTGGCAGGAGCCTCTGACGGGTCGCGCACGATGCCGTCGTACCCGATGCTGTCCAGCTTGTATACGCGGGGCATCGCCTTTTTAGTCTCGGGGTCAATGTTGTCGCTCCCCTGAAACCACTCTTTGGTATTGATGTCGTTGTACGTCGGGCAGGGCTGCAGCACGTCCACAAACGCAAGCCCCTTGTGCTCCACTGCTTTTCGGATCATGTCCTTCAGGTGGCGCACATCGTATGCATAGCCGCGTGCAAGGAACGTAAAGCCGGAGACAAGTGCAAGCGCTATAGGGTTGACCGAGTTGTTGACGTTTGGCTGCGGCAGCGACTTGGTCTTCATGCCCAGCTTTAGCGTGGGCGCGGCCTGGCCCTTTGTTAACCCGTAAACCGCGTTGTTGAATATGAGGTACGCCATGTCCACGTTGCGCCTGCCTGCGCTGACGAAATGGCCGGCGCCGATCCCAAGGCCGTCGCCGTCGCCACCGACTGCCAGCACTTCCAGATCAGGGTTTGCCAGCTTGGCTCCCTGCGCAAACGGGAGCACGCGCCCGTGGAGCGTGTGTATGCCGTACGTCTTGATGTAGTGGGGCGTCTTGCCGGAGCAGCCGATGCCAGAGAACACGGTGGCCCTGTGCTTTGGCACCTGCATGTCTGCCAGCGCCATCTGGATGGCGTTCAGTATACCAAAGTCGCCGCAACCGGGGCACCAGTCGTTGTGGACCTCGGTCTTGTAGTCTGCCAGCTTAAGAGCCACTTTTCAGCACCTGCCTCCTTGGAGCATTCCCATTCAATATTCTCTTCACGGCGTTATAAACCTCCTCAAGCGTCATCGGCCTGCCGTTGTATTTTACCACCAGGTTGTCGGCGTTCCTGCCAGTGTGCTGGCGCACCATGAAGGCCAGCTGCGCACTATAGTTCATCTCGACTGCTATGACCTGCTCGGCGTCTGCAAGCATCTTTTCCACAAGCTCCGTCGGGAACGGGCTGAGCAGGCGCAGCTGGATAAAGCGGACGCGTATGCCTTCCTGCTCCAGCTTTTCAATCGTGTCCAGTATCACGCCCTTGGTCGACCCCCAGCTCACGATGACAGTTTTGGCAGCCGGGTCGCCATAGGCGGCAGCCTTGTCCTCGTCTGGTATCTCCTTGAGCGCCAGATCGAGCTTGCTCATGCGCTTGTCCATCATCTGGATGCGCAGGTCAGGGTCTTCGGTGATGTGCCCCTCCTCTGTGTGCTCGTCGCCCGTGTTCCAAAAGATGGCGTCCTTTGTACCGAGCGCGATCCTCGGGCTGACAGGGTTGTCTGAAAGCTTGAATCGCAAATAGTTGCCGGCCTCGCCCCTGTCTGCCTCTGTTATCTCTTTGGCGATCAGCCCCCTGTCTATCTTGACGAGGGCAGGGTCGAACACCTTGCACGTGATGACGCTGTTGGCGATTGCCTTGTCGAGCATGTGGATCACCGGCATCTGGTACCTGTCTGCAAAGTTGAACGCCTTGATGGTGTCGTAAAAGCTCTCCTCGATGTCGCCGGAAGCAAACACTACCCTTGGGAACTCGCCATGGCCGGCGTTGACTGCAAACTGCAAGTCGCCCTGCTCGTGGCGCGTCGGGAGGCCCGTCGAAGGGCCTGCGCGCTGGTAGAGCGATATCACTATTGGCACCTCGTTAATGCCGGCCCACCCCAGCGCCTCGGCCATGAGCGAAAAGCCCGGGCCGGACGTGGCAGTAGCAGACCTCGCGCCGGAAAGGGCGCCCCCTATAGCCATCGTTATGGCGGCAATCTCGTCTTCTGTCTGCACCACGACCGTGGAGCCTTTTTTTCCAGAATCATAGATGTCAAGTATCTCGTTTGACTCTAAAAGCTCGCTGTCGTCTGTAGCAGGCGTTATGGGATAGTAGGTCTGGAACCGGCAGCCTGCCACCATCTTGCCCATGGCAGACGACTGGTTGCCCTGCATGGCTATCATGCCCTGCTGTACCGGCCTTGCCGACAGCCGATACTCAAAGCCGTCGCGTTTGAAATTCTGCTTTGCATAGTCATAGATGTGTTCGGCCGCCTTGACGTTCAGCTCTGCTATTTTGGCCTTTGATCTAAAGATGTGCCGTATGGCCTTTGAAAGGATCCCGGGGTCAAGCTCCAGCAGGGCAAAGGACGCCGACAGCGCCATCACGTTTGTCATCCTTGCCAGCTTGCTCAGCGACGGGTCGTTCATCTTGCCTGCAAAGTCTTCAAGCACCTTGAAGAACGGTATCGGGTATAGCACGACTCCCTGCCTGCGGACGTACTCTAGCGCGCCTGCCACAGACAGCTCCAGCCCCGCCTTTTCAAGCCTCTTTTGGACCCGGGAAGCTGCAGGGCCGTCCATGGTGGGCACCTCTTCTAGCTTGGCCTCGGCCGCGTCCGTGTCATAGATTATCGCGCCGCCCTTGCTCACCTCGTCAAAGTGGCGGAACACGGTCTCGGCGTCGAAAGACACCAGGACGTTCAGCTCCTCAAGCGGAGACCGTACTGGCTTTTCTGCGACGCGCACGGTAAAGTAGCTGTGCTCGCCCTTGATGTTGGAGTAGTATTCGCGCTTGCCAAATATGTGGAGGCCGGCCAGCGCGCAGGCGCGTGAGAAAATGTTTGCGGCAGAGTCGACGCCGGAGCCCTGCGCCCCGCCTATCACCCAGTTGAGCGAGTTTGTTATCGTCAAGCACAAGAGCTTGTTTTTTCTGGCTTTTAATACTTTCAGCCGCCGGTGACTGCGTCATGCAGGCAACATTCGCAGGCGTCCTTTTTGCCGCAATACGGGCAGACGCACATGCACGATTCAATCGGGTTGCCGCAGTTGTCGCACATCACAATTTCGTCGGCCGCCATCAGTCTTTCTCTCTGCCCCTTCTCATGGCGTCCAAAGTTATTATACTTTGTCAGCGCGTACGGGTGTGCTATGATCATCTGGTACGTCTCTGCGGCCGCAGGAGTGGTTTTCATCATCGTCGCGCTCCTGCTTGCAGACCTGCCGTACAGGATGCAGGACGGCACCAGAATCGACATTGCTGCTCAGGCGGTATGCCTTCCGCACAAGCAGGTGCTCTTTTTTGGTGGCTACCACCGTGACGTATGCATGTTGGGGTTCAAGCGCTCCGACGACGGCAGGCACTTTACGCTGTACAACTATGGCGAGATAGAAGAAAAGAACCCGGATCTAAAGAAAGCGTTTGGCACCGGCCAAGAGTTCCACATCTCTGGCGTGTTCACCTACGGCGCCGCGCAGGGATACGAAAAGTATGACGTTGTCGGCATGATAGACGCCGACAACGTGGAGCTGCTCATCCGACAGTAAGAGACATCATTTCGAGCGCATCAGGTTGAGCGCCGAGCCGGCCCTGAACCACTCTATCTGTGCCGAATTGTAGGAATGCTTTAGCTCTATCTCCTCCTCTCTGCCGTCTGCGTGGCGTATGACGCATTTCAGCGGCTTGCCCTGCGCCATGTCTTTCAGGCCCACTATCGACAGCCTGTCACCCTCCTGTATCCTTTCGTAATCGGCAGGGTTTGAAAACGTGAGCGCAAGGACGCCCTGCTTTTTCAGGTTCGTCTCGTGTATGCGGGCAAAGCTCCTTGCAATGACTGCGCCGCAGCCCAGATACCGCGGGGTCATGGCTGCGTGCTCCCTGCTAGAGCCTTCGCCATAGTTGCTGTCGCCCACTATGACCCATTTCAAGCCAGCCGCCTTGTACTGGCGGGCTATCTTGGGGTACGACTCGATGGCGCCGGTCAGCTGGTTCTTCCCTTCGCCGACCTGGCCGCCAAACGCGTTGACGGCGCCAAGGAGCAGGTTGTCGCTTATTTTATCTAAATGACCGCGCAGGCTCAGCCACGGCCCCGCCGGCGATATGTGGTCAGTAGTCGTTTTGCCCTTTGTCTTTGCAAGCACGGGCATGTCGGTCAGGTCGCGGCCGTCCCACGGCTCAAAAGGCTTGAGCTGCTGCAGCCGCTCGCTTTTCGGGTCGATTATCACCTGCACCGAGTCTGGATCTGCCGCAGGCGCCACGTAGACGTCCTTGGCCTCTACAAAGCCCCTTCTCGGCACTTCTGGCGCCGGCTTTGGCGGCTGCAGCTTGAACTTGCGGCCGTCTGCGCCGGTCAGCTCGTCGGTGAGCGGGTTGAACGACAGCCTGCCGCCAAGCGCAAGGGCCGTGACAATCTCCGGGCTTCCGATAAAGTTCATAGTTTCACGCCTGCCGTCGTTGCGGCCGGGAAAGTTGCGGTTGTACGATGTCACTATGGTGTTTGGCTCGCCCTTTTTCAGCTCCGGCCTGCTCCACTGCCCGATGCACGGGCCGCAGGCGTTTGCAAGCACGTTTGCTCCTATCTCCTGCAATGCCCGCATCTGGCCGTCGCGCTCTATGGTGGCGCGGATCATTTCAGAGCCAGGGGTCACCTGCAGCGACGCCTTTGTCTTTGCGCCATGCGCCCAAGCCTGCTCGGCCACGTCTGCAGCGCGTGACATGTCCTCGTAAGACGAGTTTGTGCAGCTGCCGATCAGCGCGACAGAGATGTTGTCGATATAGCTGTTCTTTTTCACGTCCTGCGCCATCTCGGATATCGGCCTTGCTAGGTCGGGCGTATGCGGGCCGACAATGTGCGGCTCTAGCTTTGACAGGTCTATCTCGATAACCTGGTCAAAGTATTTCGAGGGATCTTTTTCCACCTCCGGATCCTCTATCAGCAGGGACCGGTGTTGGTTTGCAAGGTCTGCTATCTCGCCCCTGCCTGTTGCGCGCAGGTACGCCTCCATGCGGTCGTCGTACTCAAAGATGGAGCAGGTCGCCCCGATCTCGGCGCCCATGTTGGTTATCGTGGCCTTGCCGGTGCAGCTTATCGACCTTGCGCCTGGACCGAAATATTCAATGATTGCATTCGTGCCGCCAGAAACCGTGAGTTTTGATGCCACGTACAAAATGACGTCTTTGGGCGCCGCCCAGCCTGTCAGCTCGCCTTTAAGGTAGACCCCTATCCTCTTTGGGTAGAGGAGCTCCCACGGCATGCCGGCCATGACCTCAGCCGCATCGAGCCCGCCGACGCCGATTGCAACCATGCCAAGACCGCCAGCGTTTGGGGTGTGCGAGTCCGTCCCTATCATTAGGCCACCGGGGAACGCATAGTTTTCAAGCACCACCTGGTGTATGATGCCGGCGCCAGGTTTCCAGAACCCGATGCCGTATTTCCTGCACGCAGATTCCAGAAAGGCATAGACTTCGCTGTTCTGGATTATCGCAAAGCGCGTGTCTGTCGAGCTGTTGACCCTGGCCTGTATCAGGTGGTCGCAGTGTACCGTAGTCGGCAGCCTGACCCTCTTTAGCCCCGACTGTGCAAACTGCAGCAGGGTCATCTGACCCGTCACGTCCTGCAGCGCGACGCGGTCAGGATTCAAGAAAACATAGCTCTTGCCCCTCTCGGGATCGTAGACGTTCCCGTTGCCGTCGAGGTGGCCTATCAGTATCTTTTCTGAAAGGGTCAACGGTCTGTTGCTGACGGTCTTGCGGAATTTTTCAACGTTTGATTGCAGTTTAGCATAAACCTTGGAAACAAGCGCAGGCGTCGTCTCTATCTCTACTATCGCTGCTGCTGCTGATGACATCTGGCAGCTAGACTCCTCGCTATCGGGTTATATTATTTCCGAAGTTTTGCCTTTGCCTGCTCGATTATGGCGTCGGTCATCTGCGCAGTCGACGCCGAGCCTCCGATGTCAAAGGTCACGACCCTGCCGTCCTCTATCACCTGCTCCGTCGCAGAGAATATCGCGTCCTGTATGTGGCGCTCGCCCAGGTAGCCTGCCATCCACGCGCCTGCCAGCACGGTGGCAGTCGGGTTGGCCTTATTCTGGCCCTTGATGGTAGGGGCGCTCCCGTGCGCGGCCTCAAACATTGCGTAATTGTCGCCCATGTTTGAGGAGTACATCAGGCCGACAGAGCCTGTGACGCCGGCGGCAAGCTCTGAAACGATGTCCATGAACAAGTTAGTACTGGCAAGCGCGGTTCCGTTGAACTGCTCCGGCCTAACGACCAGCTGCTGCATCATGTTGTCGATGTAGATTTCCTCTATTTCGATGCCAGCGGCCTTTCCAGCCTGCAGGAACTCATCGAGGAACAGGCCGTCTGTCGTCTTCAATATGTTCCTCTTGGTTATTGCGACCACCTTTTTCAAACCATGATCCTTGGCCCACTTCATCGTCGCGTTTGCAAACCGCCGGCTTCCCTGCCGGGTTATCTTGCGAATCGCTATCGCCACATCGTCGGTGATCTGCATCTCTATTCCTGCATAGAGCCCCTCGGTCGCCTCGCGCAGGCAGACAAAGTCTAGGTTCTTGTCAGGCGTTATCCTCCTGTATGTGCGGATCGGCCGGACGTTTGTGTACAGGTTGAACTTTTGGCGCAGAGTCACAGCGACGCTCCTTGGGGCCTTTGGATCCGTGATCGTGGTCGTGGGGCCCTTGAAGCAGGCGTCGCACTCCTCGAGCGCCTTCATGGTGGCGTCCGGGATGAACGACGCGTCTCGCCGGCCGTTGCGCTCCCATTGCTCAGAACCACCTTCGCACATCACTATCTCTATCTGCGAGTTGCACGCCTTGAGCACCCTGAGCATCGAGTCGACCACTTCCGGGCCAATGCCGTCGCCCCTGATGACTGCCGCCTTTTTACCTGCTGTCACGGCTTGAGGGCGCTTTAATCAATATATAATGATTAAGAGTGCCTCCTGTGCAGGGATGAACAAGTTTGCCCTCGTCATCATCGGCATAGCCGGGGCGATGGCCGCGCTGATAGCAGCGTCCTACGCCCTGCAGCAGCCCGCCGGCAAAGACGGCCTTGTCGAGCTTGAATACACAAAGCAGCAGATGACCATGCGGGACGGCAGCGGAGAATTTGTCGCAGGCAGGACAGAAGTGTTGACAATAGCAAAGGACGGCTCTGCCACGTACCGCCTGACCGATCCTGCTTTCCTGTCGCAGCCGCAGGAAAAAAAGTTCTCGCTAAGCAGCGAAGAGAAGGGCAGGCTGAAGGGGCTGATACTTGAGACAGGGTTCATGCAGATACCCGACACCGACTACCCGCAGAAGGCAGGCGTTGCCAACTTTACAAGCTATACGCTAAAGGCGACGGCAGTAGAGGGAGGAGAGAGCAAGACACTGAAGTGGGTCAACCAGCAGGCTCGCGACGGCACCATCCCGCCGATAATCCTGCAGGTGAACTCGCAGCTTGACTCGATAATGTCAAAAGTCAGGGCGTAGAACAATATCTATATAGGGTGTTTCGGCGTTCCGGCATGCATATAACATGACTACGATATCGCTTGTCGCAAGCGAGCCGGGGGCCAAGGGCGTCAAGGTAGAGGAGGGCGCCGGGACCGTCCGGGGCACCACCCTTTTGAAGCGCGGCTTTGCGCACATGCAAAAGCACGGCGTCGTGATGGATGTCACCAGCGTGGAGCAGGCCCAGATAGCCGAGGAGGCCGGCGCGGTAGCCGTCATGGTGCTCGACAAGCTCCCGTACGACGTGAGGAAGGCGGGCGGTGTGGCAAGGACTGCCAGCATCAAGGTAATCGAGGAGATAATGGACGCAGTCACGATACCGATAATGGCCAAGTGCAGGATAGGTCACACAGACGAGGCAAGGGTGCTCGAAGTGACCGGCGCAGACATGATAGACGAAAGCGAGGTGCTGACGCCGGCAGACGAGGAGCGCCACATCTGGAAATGGGACTTTACGACGCCTTTTGTCAACGGCGCCAAGAATCTGGGCGAAGCGCTGAGGAGGATAGAGGAGGGCGCGGCCATGATAAGGACCAAGGGCGAGCCGGGGACTGGCAACGTGGCAGAGGCAGTCACCCACATACGCATGGTCAATAACGAGATAAGGAGGATACGCTCTCACTACCAGGACGGAGACAAGCAGGAGCTGATGAAGGCTGCGCGCGAGATGAAGGTGTCGTTTGCAATCGTTGAAGAGACGGCGCGCCTTGGCAGGCTGCCGGTCGTCAATTTCGCCGCAGGCGGGATAACGACGCCTGCCGACGCGGCATTCCTCATGAACCTTGGCTGCGACGGCGTGTTTGTCGGCTCGGGCATATTCAAGTCGGACGACCCGGCGCAGCGCGCAAGGGCAGTCGTCCTTGCCACCACATTCCACGACGACGCCAAGATAGTGAGGGAAGCGCAAAAGATGGTCGACGAGAAAAAGTCGCTCCTTGGCCTTGACACCAAGAACCTGGAGCTGCGCATGCAGGAGAGGGGCCAGTCGGCATGAGCGGCGCGGCTGCAAAAGAGATAACGATAGGCGTGCTCGGCTTCCAGGGCGACATTGAAGAAAACGTCGCTGCCGCCAAGCAGGCGCTCAGCGAACTGAAGGTGAAGGGCAAGGTTGAGCTTGTGCGCTATCCTGAAGAGATGGAGCGCATCGACGGCCTGATACTCCCCGGCGGAGAGAGCACCGTGCAGAGCTCGCTTGCAGCCATCCAGCATTCTCTTCCGGTTCTGAAAAAGCGCATATCTGAAGGGATGCCGGTGCTTGGCACGTGCGCAGGCATGATAATGCTTTCAAAGAAGGTGTTTGACCGCGTGGTGGGCGAGACAAAGCAAAAGACGATAGGGAGCCTCGACATCGTAGTCGAGCGCAACGCGTTTGGCCGCCAGAACGACTCGTTCGAGTCGGACCTCGAGATAGATTCTCTGGGCAAGGGTCCTTTCAGAGGCGTTTTCATAAGGGCGCCTGCCGTGAGCGAGGCGGGCAAGGACGTGCAGATCATTGCAAGGCACGCAAACAGGATAGTGGCGGTGAGGCAAAAGAACATCATTGGCACGGCGTTCCACCCCGAGCTTGCAGGCGACGCAAGGATGCACCGCCAGCTTGTCAAGATGATACTTGAAAACGCGACAACAGCAGCAACAACTGGCAAGCAGCGCTAGCTAGCCTGACGCTGCTGTTGCCTCGGCCGGCACCACCCTGTACAGGTTGCCCGCAAACGTAAGGACGTACAGGTACCCGTCATTGGGCCCCGTCTCCAGGTCGACTATTCCCCCGGGGAACGCTCCAAACCTGACTTCGAGCGACTCCTCGTAGCTGTCGGCCACAAGGTCGCCGACGCTCCCTGCAAGGTCAAGCCCGTCCCGCGCGGCGTTGACCTTGAAAAAGTAGAGGTCGCCGGCGTTATAGTCGCCAACGAAAATGTTGTTCTTGTACTCCGGGCCGAACTTGTCTGATTTAAAGAACTCGATGTCAGTCACACCGATAGCGCTTTTCCAGCTAAAGACAGGGTCCAGGTAGTGAGAGCCCTGCAGCTGCAGCAGGTCTGACTCTGTGTGGCCGGACCGGGCGATTGGCCCCATCACCTTTTTCCACCCGCTGTTAAAGCCAGAGTTGACCACGTTTATCTCGTCGTAACTTTCAGGGCCGTTCTCGGTGTCCCACAGCTTGCCGGTGACGGGATCAAAGTCCATGCCAAAGCTGTTGCGTACGCCGTAGGCAAAATAGTATGTGAACGGCTTTTTGCTGTATCCTGCAAACGGGTTGTCTGCAGGCGGCCTGCCCTCAGAGTCGACCCTGACTATGACTGACGTGTCGTCTATCTCGCCCGACTGCTCGTTTGTAAGCGGGCCGCCCAGCCTGTTCACATCGCCAATGACAGCATAGAGCTGACCGCTGCGGCTGTCCATCTCGAGCTTGCCTCCGTTGTGGACGGGGCCGGGGATGGCGGGGAGCTCTAGCAGCATGACAGGGTTTGAGAGTGAGTTTCCGTCCCAGTCGTACCTGTAGATCCTGTTGCCAAGGACGTGGCCGCCGGCGTCAGCCTCGGTCATGTACAGGAACACCTCCCTGCCGCTGCCTGACACGGCTATGCCCAGCAGCCCCTGCTCGGCGCCCCTGGCTACGTTCAGCTTTAGCACCTGCTTTTTCGTGCCGTCGCTTGAAACCATCATCACCTGGCCGGTCTCCTTCTCCAGCACGAGCAATTTACTGCCGCCATCGACAAAGGCCATGCTGGTGGGAAGCGAGAGGTCGCTTGCGACAAGCTCTGCTCTAAAGTCGCTTCCAAGCTGCGGCTCCAGGCTGACAGGGGGCGTCGACGAGACTGCGGCAGATGAAGTCCCTCCGGAGGCAGGGCCTTCGGGAGAAGCCGGTTTGGGAGCATAGTACAGCATCGCAAATGCGGCCGCTCCGGCGGCCGCAACGGCTATTGCGATCAGGACCAGCGCTATTGCAACCCTCATTGCCGGCTTCTACCACTCATCATCATGCATGTACAGAAATAAGGACATTGGCTGCCATTATTGTAGTTATTGTCGCTGCTATTGCCACGACAACGACGGCTGCCGCCTGCAACAATATCAGCAGCAAAAGCGGTTGAGAGAATCAATCCAGGGTGCAACAGGGATCCGGCTACCACAATCATATGCAATAAAATAATTGAAAAATATTGTGGAGGAAAATCCTAGCTGATCCGAGTCTCGGCGAGCTGCCCGTTCAGGAGCTGGTGGATGACATCGTACGCCTTCAGGTACGAGATGCCCTTCTCGGTTATCACCCACTTGCCCGTGTCCTCTCGTATCAGACCCTTTTCCAGCAGCAGCCTGTGATAGAACTTTAGCTGAGAGTAGCTCAGCTTTGACTTGTACATGATCATCGTCTTGATCTGTGGCTCCAGTAGTGTCGTCAGTATCTCAGCTATGATCTCCTCCCTGCTACGGTTTCCCATCTCTTCTAATTTCGCTATAGTCCCTTACCCGTCTCCACTACGAGCGTCCGGATAGGTAAGCGGTACGGTCACAATGCGTAATTAATGGCTGCCAACCTGCACAGGGCGTGAGCAGATAATGGGAGAAGATGCAAAAAACGGGCATGATATTGAACACGGGTATAGAAGGGGCGTCTGTAGATTACATCTTGTCGATTATTGACTCGAAGCACTGGTCGTTCTTGCCTATGGTCGACACGAGCTCCACCCAGGACAGGTTCGTGACCCCCTTGATTGCCTTTATGCGCTCTATGATGTCCATTAGTTCCCGGTTGTCCTTGAATATCGCCTCAGTTATCACGTCGGTAGTTTCGGCCCCTATGGCGCGCCACACCCGCACTATCGAGTCCTTCCACGACAGGATCTCCTTGCCCACCGCCATGGTGTTGCCTTTTTCCGTATTGACAAAGAGCATCGCCACGCGCCAGCCGAGCTTTTCCAGCTTGGGCGAATAAGACGCCTCAAGAAAGTCGGCCTCAAGCCTCTTTCTCCTGCGCTGGACGGTGCTGAGCGGTATGTCCAGCTCGCGCGAGAGCATGAGCGACGAGGTCTCACCCGTTGACGACAGCAGCGTCTTTAGGATCTTTTTGTCGACCGGTGAAAGCACCGGCGTCTGGTCCCTGTTGCGCTTGGCGCCCCTTTTCCTCTGCCGGGACTCGTTGACGACGTGCATTATCGTTTTTAGAAGCTCCTGCAGCTCGTTTATCGAAAGCTGGTTAAATGACGACGCTTTGATGCCCAACCCTTCGAGCTCCCGGATTATCTCCTGCCTCGAGATGGGCTTGCTGTCTGTTTTACTACTCACTTCTTCCAGCATCACCTACCACCGCGCCTGAACGTAAAGGGTATGGTGTCAGAACACACGATTTTATTACCGTAATTTTATCAAGTAGAATTTAATAAAAGAAAATAGGTCGAGCTGGTTGTGTTTTTCCGCATCTTGCGCCAG
>NZ_JBBIHK010000049.1:0-6078 GCF_037447015.1 Nitrososphaera sp.
AGACCCGGCACGAGCCCGCAGGTAATCGGCCCCACCGCAGGGGCGTTTGGCACTTGACCTTCTCACCGGTCGCAAGATCAAGGTTTGCCCTGTATGGCTGTGCAAACCTGAGAATTATTACATGCGGCCGGCTTGTGACAACGCTGATAATGGAGGCAGCAGCAACAGCAGCGGCGTCAGCGCCGGCAGGGCGGAAACCCTGCCCGCTGTGCGGAAAAGAGATGTCGATGCGGCCGGCGACCAGCCCTTTGTTCCTCTGCTCATGCGGCCACGCGGAAGGCTTTACCTACATTGTGCGCAGGTTCGAATCTGCCCTGCTTGAAAAAAGGGAGGAAAAGATCTGACGGCGACGATTTTTTTCTTCCTTTCTTTCATAAAAAAAAGTAAAGGCGGCCGGTTTTACTCTTCGGCCAACGCGGTCACCGGCGCGCCTCCCGGCAGAGGGGCGTTTCTGTCGACCCGGTACTTGAAAATGTGCCCATAGTCTATGCCCAGTATCACGTTCCTGCCGACTGCGATTATCTTGGATTTTGGAACGTCGAACCTGTAGTCATAGTGGCCAAAGACCACTATCTTGTCGGCAGTCTCTTTCATCACGTGGCCGACGTGCTCCTCGTCCTGCGTACGCACGCCCTTGTTAAAGAGCGAGTTTGGGTACTTTTTCTCGTACGACGCCAGGTCCACGTCGGCGGTGGAGAGCCACTTTTTGACCTTTGCGCCGGTCGGGAGAGGGTCTTTGCGGCTCTTTCTGTAGCGCCTCACGATCTCGTAGAACGGCAGGTCAACTGCGACAGTGTTGCTACCGCCGGCGGCAGATTTGATCTCGGTCTTTAGTATGTCGTACCTCTCGTCGCCGTCGCCAAAGACGACTATCTTGTCTTCAGTCTCCCTGACGACGTGACCAATGTAGGGCCTGTCCTTGGCAGAGACGCCCTTGTTGAAGTACTTGCCAGAGGTCATGCCGGCGCTGCCATCACCCCTCCCCCTTCTTCCGCTGCAGCAGGTTTTCCCTCGCGCACAAGCTTGTCCGGCCATCGCTGCTGTTGCTGTTGCTGCTGCCACGCCAACTCCATGGCGGCAAAGCCGAGTCCGACCCAGGCTGTGCTTTCTACCGGTTCCATGGCGCAGGATGCGCATTTTCTAAAATTAAGCAGGACGTTTGCAAGGTATTGCAGGGCAAACCGTGCCCTGCGCTTTTAGTGTCGCAGATGAATGAAAGGAAAGAGGATTTCAGCTCTCAGGGTTTTACTCCCTCGACCACCCCTATGGCGCAGGATGGCGGGTAATGCGTCTGCGCGTACCGCAATCCTGCATCCTCCAGCAGGGCCGCATATTCTTTTTCCGTCCGCTCCCTGCCCGTAAGGGCGCACATCATGTGTATGTCAAACAGCTTTGAAAAGTGGGGCGTCTTGGGCCCGGGCACGGCGTGCTCGACTATGAAGACCCTTGCGCCGGGGGCCGACGCCTTACGTATGTTTGACAGGATCGCGACGCACTCTTGGTCGTCCCAGTCGTGCAGGATCATCTTCATGATGTACGCGTCTGCGCCGGGGACCTCCCTGAACATGTCGCCTGCGACATAGCTGCAGCGGTCAGCAAGTCCCATCCTGTGCGCCCACAAGAGCTCCTTGTCCCGGATTGTGGCCTCCAGCTCGAGGACCGTGCCTTTCAGCGCGGGGTGCTCCCGCAGTATGTTGCAGATGAGGTGCCCGTGTCCCCCTCCGATGTCGCACAGGTTGCCTATCTTGGAAAAGTCGTAGCCCTTGAGGGCTTCAAGCACCAGCCGGGTGTGTGTGGCAGAGTAGCTGCTCATGGCATAGTTGAACACCTGTGCATATTCGGGGTTCTGCGCGTGATAGTCGAATATCCGGCGGCCAAACTCTCTTACAAAGCCGTCCTGCTTGCCGTCCCTGACCATGTCCACCAGGTGCTTCCACAGCGCGTAATGAACGGGCCCCTCCTCCAGCAGCACCACTCCCCGCAGCGTCTGCGGGTGGTCCTGGCGCAGCAGCTCGCCCATCGGAGTGATGGCAAAGTTGCGGCCTTCGTCTTCGCTGAGGAACCCCAGCGAGGCAAGGGCCCTCAACAGCCTGTATGAAAGCGACGGGTCAAGCCCCAGCTCGTCGGCGATCTCGGACGCGTTCTTGGCCGGCGCGCCGACAGACTCGAATATCCCCAGTTTCACGCCGGCGTACAGTATCTGGCTTTTCCACCTGCCAAGGATGACATCTATGACTTGTTGATAGCTAGTAGGAGACGACATGTGATGATGACGCCTAGACCTGAAGGATGGTGGCGAGTATTAAGCATAGCCTTCTCTATCTGCTGTTTCCATGAACGATGACATGTCAGAAACACGTCGCAGGTTTGCGGCAGCTGCAAAAAAGGCGCATGCATGTATCAACAGAGCTAAAATTGTTGTAAGAGGAGCGGGTTCGGTGGGATTCGGACCCACGACATTCTAACCCAGCCCTTTTTCTTTGACAAAAAGAGGCTGATTGGTTAAGAGCCAAACGCTCTACCTGGCTGAGCTACGAACCCGCAGAATGTCTCGTGTAAAATGCGTTATTTAAACCTAAACAGAAAGGGAAAGGAGAAAAGAATCGCTCAGGCAGACTTGGCCAGAGCTTCCTGCCTGTCCTTTATGATCTTGATGATCGCGTCAGAGACAGAGCAGCCCATGTCCGCTTTTTCCTTCAGGATGTGCCTGTAGGCTGCCAGCGTGATATACACGGGTATCGAGCCGTTGCCTTCCAGGAGAGCCTTGACCCTGTAGAGGCCCGTCTCCATCCCGCGCTCTGCAATGCCCTTGAGCTTGACCTTGTCGATGAGGCCGCCAAGCGGGCCCATCGGCATGTCATAGTCTACTTCCATCGAGACCCGGGTCTTTTTCTCGCCCAGTTCGTCAAAACTCACAGTGATCTCCCACCTCTTGAAGGGGCCCTCGATCATCTTGGCTTTTATCCTGCGCAGGTAGTCATATTCCGTGGTCTCACAGTCCCACTCTAGTTTCTTACCATCGAAATCACCGCTAATCCTAAATGTAGTGCCAACGCCCATGCCCGCCTTGACATCCACCGGGACGACGTTGAGGCCGACGTTCTCCGGGAACTGGTCAGCCATGTGCTCCGGCCGCGCGAAATAAGTGAATGCCTCGCTGGTCGGGACATTGATCTCGACACTCTTTTTGATAACGGTCATTGATAGTCCAATTCGGCATTCTGAATTTAAAGGTTTTGACCATGCAGCGGGCACGTGTAAAAAAGCGTCGTTCGTCAGGGAAGCAGTGTGATTGCACTGCATTGCAGTAAAGGGGTCCTTTTACAGTTAACATTTTATTCCGTCTATTAGAATTTCATCCGCATGATACTGAGTGGCGCCACCGGCACGCTGCTAAAGATAGACCCTGCCAAGAGCACGATCACCGTGAAAAAGCACACCGGCGTTCAGGACTTTGGCTACGACAAAGACGACTTTGACGCAGAGCAGTACACGTCGCTGACAGGCAAGTTGGTGAACCTGCAGCTGCGCGACTTTATGGTGGTCGCGATAATAAAAGGCGACGGCGAAGAAGGAGAAGAAGAAAAACAAAAGGGAGAATAATAACAAGAGAGGCAGGACAGGGATTCCTCCTCTCCCCCTCCCTTCTTCTTCCCTTGCCTCTGCTTCTTCACGTTTCTCCCTGCAGGCACCGCCGTGGAGGGGTGGGAAGCGTCATGCTCCCGCGTCTTGCGCCGCCGCTCTATCTGCCCTCATCATCGCCCGCGATTCCATCGCAAGAACCGCCGCTGCGAGCCCTATGAACGCGGCCTGCAGCAGCTCCACTGCGAGGCCCATCTCGTTTACGGGCCCGCCCCTGCCGGTTACCGGGTTGCCCGGCATCCGTGTTATTACCCACAGGGCTACCAGGACTGCCGTGCCGGCGATCCCTACCGCATACCACGCCCTGCCCCACCTCCTTGCCATCGGGACCGCCCAGAAGAGCTGGGCCGCCCCGCCCACAAAAAAGAGGATGGCGCCGTTTGGGTTAAAGTTCAGCATGTTTGGCGCCATGACGAGGTGCAGTATTCCCGCTATCGCAGTCGCTGCCGCAGCCCCGTAGTAGAGGAGATACCTGCTCCTCGTTTCTGCAATTCCCTAGTAGGAAAAGTTCAGCTCGTGGTTCGAGCCCCTCTCCACTACAAAGTTGTTGACCACCTTGTCCGTGCCGTCAGGATAGGCGACCATGATTATGTACGTTCCCGGGGGCAGGTCCAAAAAGTACCGGCCGTCTATGGATATGAACGCGCTTTCGGTGTGGCCGGAGCCGCTCTGCTCGGCAGCAACCACTGACGCGCCCACCGCAGGTAGCCCGCCGGGGCCGGCGACAAAGCCGTGCAGGACGCCGGGCTCGACTCCGCCTGCTGCCCCTGCTGTCGTTGCCGATGATGTTGTTGTTGGCGCCGAAGTGGGAATGTTCGAGTTCGGCAGGAGCCCGCCGCTTATCACCGCGCCTACTATCACGATGGCGCCTATGATGCCCGCCGCCACATAGGCCGCCGGCCACAGGGAGCTTTTTCCGCCTGCCCTCGCCCTTTCTTCCACCCTTGGAGGGGTCTCGGCCGCCAGGACCTGCCCTGACGGGGAGGGAGCCCGCTCGTCGGCGATCCGCGCGTGCTGGTGGCTGTGGCGGTGGCCGTGCTCGTGGCTGACAGGGTAGGCGCCTATGCCGCCCGTGTACTCGCCCGTGACTTCCAGCACGTCGTCTGAATCCGATATCTCTTTCAACGCTTCAAGGGTCAGCTTTTGGTTGGTGACAAAGTGGGTCCCGTTGTCGTATATCGCCGGGACCATGCCTGTCTTTTCTATGATGTATTCGCGCGCCCTCTGCGAGTCCACGCCCGGCTTGGTAAAGACTTCGAGCATGTAGATGGGGGCCACGCGGGGGTTTTCCAGCTGCCGCAGCAGCAGGTCGTGCACGAGCCCCGAGTCCACCTTGGGCAGGTACTGCTCGTACTTTTCCTGCAGCCGCCTGAACTGATCCTTTATCTCTGCGACTTCCTGGGACATATCAGTCAGGCAGTATTTGCACGCCCGGCCTGATAACGCTGTTTGAACAGGACTTGGCAAATTCTACAAATCCTGTCAATATCGACATTTCCTGCGAAATATCGCCTTGCGTGGAAACGTTAATTATTCTGCAAGCTAATTCTTGCTGTGGAAGAGGAAGAGGGGGAGGCAGAGGTCGTCGCTCCATCACCTGCTGCCGTCGAAGATAACGCTGCAGCCGTTTCCTCGGCGCTGTTTGCAGAGCTGGCAAGCGAGGTCAGGTGTTCCATAGTACTTGCCCTTTATTCAAGGCAGGCCAAGCTCAGCGCGCTTGCAAGAGAGCTTGACACCACGGTGCAGGATGTCTACCGCAACATAAACAGGCTTGCGCAGGCCGGCCTGGTCAGGCGCGCAGACGGCAACAATTTCGAGCTCACCGAGATGGGCATGATGGCCGCCAGGCAGGTCCCGTTCTTCCACTTTCTGGCAAAGAACGGCGAGTTCATCAACAAGCACGCGATTGTAGAGGGAGGCGGAGGCGGCGGGCTCCCGGACAAGTTTGTGCAGAGGATGGGCGAGCTGGAAGGATGCAGGCCGGTCTCCAGCGTGACCCTGGTGCTTGAGCGCCTGAAAAAGCTGGAATCAGACGCCCACCGGTGGCTCAAGATAATGATAGCCCAGGCGTGGAGCGAGGAGGGCAGGATACTGGCAGAGGCTGCAGGGCGCGGGGTTGAAGTCTGGGTGCTTGCGGGCCGCAACACCGTGTTCCCAAGGGAAGTCATAGAGGCGACCCAGACGCTTGACAAGCTGCGGATGACCGGCAGGGTGAACGCAAGGATGGTGGACAGCGTGCCTGCCGCGCTCTATGTGTCCGACTCGCAGGCGGCCATCGTGTTCCCTTCCTTCTCTGGCGGCGCGGTCGAGATGAGCTCGGCGCTCATGGGCGACGACGAGAGGTCAAGGGGCTGGTGCCTCGACCTCTTTGACCACATGTGGCAGGAATCGGTGCCGTTTGACATCAAAAAGACGACCATAGTGTAAAAGAAAAGA
>NZ_JBBIHK010000049.1:6178-11922 GCF_037447015.1 Nitrososphaera sp.
GCAGGAATCGGTGCCGTTTGACATCAAAAAGACGACCATAGTGTAAAAGAAAAGAAAGGGCCGGGTGCTGGCCTGCGTCTATTCTAGGCCAGCGGGTTGGTGTTCACTATCTCGTCGAGGCACTTGATGATGTCCTGCTTTGTGACCGGCTTTGGGTTGTTGTCAAGGTGGCCCCTGTCCGGCATGATGACATCTGCCGCGGCGTCGAGCGGCTGTTTCAGCTTTAGCGGCTCGAATTTCAGCTTTTGGCAGATCTCTTTGAAGCGCTTGTAGTAGATCGAGTTGTTGAACTTGTGCGCGACGGTGGTGCACGACGAGAGCGCATAGCCGTGCGGCACGCCCTCGTTTGAGAACACGTAGGACAGCGCGTGTCCGAGGGTCGTCGACGAGTTGCCAAAGCCTATGCCAGACAGCATGGCGCCGTACGGCAGGAGGTTCGGCTTGTCGTTCATTATCGCGTCGTACAATATGTCGAATGCTTCCCTGCAGAAAAGCTGGGTGAACGGGTTGCCTGCCTTGCTGTCATAGCCCTCCGACGCCTGCGCCGCCGCGTCGCATGCAGAGTTGCGCATGATGTTAAACGGCGTGCCGGGCAAAAAGTAAGGATCGACTATGGCCGCGTCGGCCAGGAACGCCTCGTCCTGCAAGAGCTTTTTCTTGTGGTCAAAGCTGATGACTGCGTAGGTGGTCATCTCGGCGCCCGTGCCAAAGGTCGTCGGGATCAGGATTTTCGGGATGCCTGTCAGCTTTGACAAATATTTGCAGACGTCCATCGAGCTCCCGCCGCCAAGGCCGATGTAGGCCCCGATGTTCTTGCCCTCGTACTGCTTCTTTATGGCCTCGATCGCCTCTATGGAAGGGTCGGGCGTGACCTTGTCATAGACTTCATAGTCCTTGATGCCCATGTAGTCGAGCCACTTGTTGTATATGTCGGGCGTCGTGGTCGTTATCACGAGAGAATTTTTCGGATACTGGAACTCTTTGGCAGCGTTCTCGCCGAAGACTATTTTCCTCGGCATCATTACTTTCCACATATGCGGTTAGGTGGCTGCTCTAGGGGTTTTATGTTTTACTGGGTGTGTGCAAAAGCGCGGCAAGCCTCCTCTTTTCCAGCCGCATCAGGTAGACTATGCCCCCGACCAGGAACACCTCCACCGACTTGGCAAGGACGCCGGCGGCAGAGACGGCCTCCGGCATGTTGGTGGGCGAGAGGGGCGGCGGGAATATGACCGAATACGTGTAGAGCCCAAGCAGCACCGCGGTGCCTGCAAGCCCGAACAGGTTGAGCGCCACAGTCTTGCGGTAGTACTGGCGCGGGCTCAATGTCCCTGACTCGGACGTGAGCGTCAAGAGTATGTACATCATGCCATAGCTGACCTGCATGCCGCCGGCCGATATCAGGAATATCGGGTATTCTAGCCTGAGCGAGCCGTGCTCTGAGTAGACCGCAAAGTGCACCATGCCGCCGGCAATCGCAGACAGCATGACTGCGTATTTTACGATCTCGCCGGGGCCGCGCATCCTGCCGGCAGCCTTTTTGTTTTTGTAGTTTATCCACATGATGACGCCGAGTCCCGCCATCGGCGCGGTCAGGGCAGCAAGGATGGTGGTGGTGAATATCGTGCCAAAGTTGTTCGATATGTGGACGTTGAATATGACGCGCTCGCAGTTGCAGCCTGCGGTGCTTGACAGCGTGCCCCTGGCAGGGTCGACCTGGTTGGAGTTGACGGGCCCGTTTGCGATGCTCATCACGATCTGGTAGTTGCCAAGCCCCGGGAACGTATAGTAGGTGGAAAAGTCGCCCACGTCGTATTTCGTCCAGGGCAGTGCGAACACGCGGCCCTCTGTCGGAGAGTAGACCTCCACCATCGCCTCCACGTCGCGCAGGTCGTTGCTGTCAAAGTCCTGCACGCTAAAGATCATCGCGGTGGGCGAGCCCGGCGCCGCGTACTCGGGCTCGAGTGCCTGGTAGACGAAATAGTGCTCGGTGTGGGCCTCGTTCCCGTTGTAGTGCGGGATGTGGTCGAGGTGTGCGTAGGCAGCAGGCAGCAGCTGGAGGGTGGGCGCGGCTGCAAGGGAGATGACCATCGCCGATGCCAGAACCAGCGCAAGGGGCCGTGCGCGTCCCATAGGCGCAATAGGACGGTTTGCCACTATAAACCTAACCTAGCCCACAATCCATCTATAACCTACCTGATCCTACTTACTTGCTAGTCCTTTTTCCTGCTTGCCACCACGGCCTTGCGCTCTGCGGCTACGGCAGGCATCCTGAAGGCAAAGACGAACGTCATGAGCACCATCGAGAACAGGACGAGCCCAAGGCCGAGGTGCGCGGTAACGAGCAGCGCGTGCAGCCGCTCCACTATCACCACCGCGCCAAGCGCTATCTGGCCCACCACGGCGCCGGCGGCAATGAGCGACGCCACCTTCATGGCCTTTGGCGCCTGCTTTGACCTGACCGTAAAGGCGGCAGTTGCTATGACCAGCAGGCCGGTGGTAGCGGCCACCGTCCTGTGCGTGTACTCTATTATGAATTCCTGGCTTGGCAAAAAGCCGTGCGGGCAGAGCGGCCAGTCCGGGCACGTCAGCCCGACACCAGACGCGCTCACGTATCCCCCGATAAAAATAAGGGAAAAGAGGACGGCAAGGGTAGTGAACGAGAGGGCCTTCAGTAAGGTCGTCATTCGGTCACTACGAGCTTGCCCTTCATGTACGGGTGGACGATGCAGTAGTACGGATAGTCGCCGGGCGACAGGCTGGACGTGTTGATCTCGATCTGCGCGCCTCCGTCCAGTATGCTGCTGTCAAACGACTTGCCCGAGTTTGCGTCCTCCGGACCCGTTCCTGATGTGACTGTGTGCGGCACGTTGTCTGCGTTGCGGACCAGCACGGTCTTGCCCTGTGTGATCGTCAGCTCCGCCGGGTCGTACGACGGGTTGCCCTGCACTGCTGCGCCTGACGGAATAGTCAGGACGTTTTCGACAGGGCTGCTGTTTGTGGAACCGCCACCACCGCCTGCGGCTGCCTCAGTCACGGTCAGCTGCGAAGTCATGTACGGGTGGACGATGCAGTAGTAGGGTATGGTTTCTCCAGCCTTGGCGTCCTTTATCTCGATTTCAGAAGACTTTTCGCCGCCGTTTATTATGCCGCTGTCAAAGCGTGCACCTGTTGCTTCGTCTTCCGGACCTGTCCCCGATGTTGCTGTGTGCGGCACGTTGTCTGCGTTTATCCACACCACCTTGTTGCCGGCTGGCACCTGCGCGTCGTCTGGGTCATAGTCAGGGTTGCCCTGCACGGCTGCGCCAGACAGTATCGATATCTGGGTCACGCCTGCTGCCGCTGGAGGCGGAGGGGGCGGAGGCTGCGCGGCCTGGAGCCGGGTCACCGGTGGCGGGTTTGCAAACATGGCGTCAAAGAGCGTGTGGACTATGGCAAATCCTATTGCGAGAGTTACAGCGCAGATGATGATGCCCCTTGCCATCCTTCCCGGCGAGGTCATCAGCATCGGGCGGTCGCTTGCTTCATGTTCGCGGTCTTCCATGTTCTACCATCGGCCTCCTTTTCTAGTGGTGCGGCTCCTTCCGCGTCTGGTCGTAATAGACTTCCCCGAGCTGGAAGGGGTCCCGCATGTTTGCAGGCTTGCCCTTGGCAGAGCTGTAGATCAGGTTGCCGATCAGGACTGCCGACCCTATGCCCGTGATCCACGCTCCCACGGTCGATATCTGGTTCATGACTATCAGCGGCTCGACCGGGACGTAGTCGAACACCCTCCTTGGCTGCCCGTACAGTCCCAGCACGTGCTGCGTCAGGAACACCACCGAGACCCCGACGAACAGGAGCCAGAACGTGATCATGCCCACCCTTTCGTTGTACATCCTGCCCGTGATGAGCGGGAATATGTAGTGCAGCATGCCAATGAAGCCAAACGATATGAGCCCCATGACGAACAGGTGGAAGTGGCCCACTACCCAGTAGCTGTCGTGCGTGAGGAAGTCAAGCGGCATCTGCGCGTTGACGACGCCGCCTGCCCCGGCATAGAAGAACAGGACCAGCCCTCCGACCACAAACGACATGGGCGTCGCAAACCTGATCCTGCCTCCCCACATGGTTGCGATAAAGTTGAACACGTGCATGGCAGACCCAGGCACTGCCGCCAGCGTCCCGACCATGAACACGGTCTTTTCCGTAAAGTTCATGCCTGTCGCGTACATGTGGTGCGCCCAAGACGAGAACGCCACTATCGCAAGCACGATGAACGCAGTCACTCCAGACTGGTAGCTGAATATAGGCTTTCGGGAGAACTTGGGTATCAGCTCGTACATCATCCCTATTGCAGGAATCGCGAATATGTACACCTCCGGATGGAAGGTGAACCAGAACAGGTGCTGGTAGGCGATTGGGTCGCCGCCCATGTTCGGGTTGAAAAAGCCAGTGACGCCGAGCCTGTCCGTAAAGAGCATGATGAGCGCCGCGGCAAACGTCGGCATTGCCACCAGGATCATGATCGACGTGACGAGCGTGGCCCACACAAAGAGCGACGTCTTCATGAGGGGCATGTCCGGGTGCTTCATCTTCAGTATCGTCACGATAAAGTTGATCGCGCCAAGTATAGATCCAAGGCCGAGTATCTTGATTCCGAAAATCCACATCTCTGCTGCAGGGCCAGGAGCGCGCAGGATGGAGTATGGCGGGGTGGCGTACCAGGTAAAGTCTGCCATGCCCAGCCACACGAGAGCCATGCCCACCGGCGTCATCCAGAACGCGACCGCGTTCAGCTTGGGCCACGCCATGTCCTTGTACCTGATCATTATCGGGATCAGGTAGTTGCCAACACCGGAGGCGAACGGGAGGAGCCAAAGGAACAGCATGTTGGTGCCGTGCGTGGTAAAGATCCTGTGGAAAGTGTTTGGATCAGTGATTATCTGCGCCCCAGGCAGAAACAGCTCTGTACGGATCACGAGCGCCAGCGCCCCGCCTATCATCAAGGCGACGAGGCTGAGAACTATGTAAAGAAGCCCGACATCGGTATGATGGGTTGAAAAAAGGATCTCCCACATCGGACGAGGTTTCTTAACTTCGAGAACCAATCAATATCCCCCGGTTAGATTTTTTTGCATCTTGTATCAAATAAAAGCATTTTGGTCGTGCGAGATTTTTAGTTGCTCGCTACGACGGCCGGCTTGGATTCCTGGTACAGCGACACTTGGACGTCCTTTGGTTCGAGTGTGGCAGACGCGTTGGTCACCGGCTCTTCTACAAAGAGCTTGGCGCGCATCTGGTAGTGGCTAAAGCCGCAGTATTCCCTGCACTGAATCAGGTACTCGCCCGCAGCGTCCGGCATGACCCACATCGTGTTTATCCTGCCGGGGACTGCGTCCATGAGCACGGTCAGGTCCGGTATGTTGAACGCGTGGTTCACGTCCCTGGAGGTAATCTCGAACTTGTACGGGACGCCCTTTGTGAGGTGCAGCTCGCCTATTTCCTTGCGGCCGTCCTCGTGCTCAAACGTCCAGAACCACTGCTGCCCAATGACCTTGACAACCTTCGAGTCCTTTGGCGGGTGGTCAAGGAAGCGCTCGACTTCCCAGGCCGATGCCCCGATGTATACCAGCAGGGCTATGACTACGCCCACGTAGACCCACTCCATCGTCGCGTGGCCCATCTAGTGGTGTCCCCCCTCCATAGACGACGAGGAGCTCCTCGGGACGTTCTTGGGGTTCGACTCGCGGAACCTGAAAACGACG
>NZ_JBBIHK010000050.1:0-4632 GCF_037447015.1 Nitrososphaera sp.
CAGCTTTGGCGACAACCTGCTCATGAAGCTGCTGGTGGTCATCGCAAGGATAGGCAGGATGTCAGTCGACGACATTGCCAGATTCGGCGTCAACCAGTGGATCAGGGGTGTGCTATACTACGAGCACAGGCAGCGCAACGAGCTCATACCGAGGGGCGACGAGCTTGAGAGCAAGGGCACGGCTTCGACCGCTGCGGTCATAAAGGAAAAAAAATACAGGGGCGGAGAGGTAGTCGAGCCGACGCCGGGCATCCACTTTAACGTGGTCGTGCTCGACTTTGCCAGCCTGTACCCGAGCATCATCAAGGTGCACAACCTGTCGTACGAGACGATAAACTGCGTGCACCCGGAATGCAAGGAGAAGGGCAGGATAGAGGGGACGACTCACTGGGTGTGCCAGCAGAGGAAGGGGCTGTCGTCGCTTCTGATAGGGTCGCTTCGCGACCTGCGCGTCAACTATTACAAGCACCTGGCAAAGGACAAGGCGCTCCCGCCGCAGGAGCGCCAGCTCTACAACGTCGTAAGCCAGGCTATCAAGGTCATTTTGAACGCATGTTTCACGGGTGACACCGAAGTACTTACGCCTGACGGTATTCGGAACATTAAAGACTTTAGAGTTGGTGACCTTGTATACACATTAAATGAAACCACTCATCAAGTCGAGATCAAACCTGTCGTGGACATCCAACACTTCAAGTATTCTGATAACTTGATAAAAATTCAATCCGACCACGTGGATTGGAATGTCACCGGGAATCACAAGTTGTACCTCGGAACCTCCATCACACAATATAACGGAACGGTATTAATGAAATGGAACAAAATCGATGCTAGTAATGTCTTAACTCTACCCGGAAGACAATATTTGTTTAGACATGGTTTTGTCTCAGGGTCTTCGGAAAGTATGACCAGCCTTTGGAAATACGTACCTGATGAAAAGAACGTAGTAGTTATCCGCTCAAAAATGGCGTACGATAGGCGCTTTTCGAATAGTCAGAGATGGACGCATTATTCGTTTGCAGAAAAGCTAGTATACAACAAGCCGGGAAGATGTTACTATACTAACAAACAATTGATCGATAGCTTATGCTCATCACCAGAAGAATTTGAACAGAAATTCAATTGCAAGTTGGTTATAAGAAATTCAGAGGTGAAGGGAAGACGTCAGGCTTGGCAAGTCCCAACGGCCAGTCTATTCAGGTTAATTGGATGGTACGTCACGGAAGGCAGTATACAGGATGCCAGGGATAGTTCAAAGTCAAAATATGTCAGGATAACTATAACCCAATCACCGAAACACGGATCAAATAGAAACAGCATACTCGCAACCATACGAGATTTGGGATATATCCCGAAAATTTACGGAATGATGATATCATTCACATCCACGCTGATTGGAGATTTTCTCCTTAGTGAATGTGGTTCTGGTAGCAAGAACAAACACCTTCCAAGATTTGTGTTTTCTGCGTCCCGTGAAAATAGGGAAGCATTGCTGGAAACAATGATGTGCGGAGATGGCAATATAGAGGATCGCGTCTACTCAACCGTATCAGAATCTCTCGCCAGAGACGTCCAGCACCTTGCATTTACTCTGGGGATAGAGACCTCGATAAGAGAAGAAAAGCTGCCGAGCGGCAGCATTATTTTCCGAGTCCAATTGTATGGAAGGAAACATCATTGTCTAAAGCCAAAGCACTACAGCTCCGAACCTGTTACAGACTTGGACGTCTATTGTATTACTGCAAAAGATAACCATGTAATCTATGCAGGGCGTAATGGTAAGATGGGTTGGATAGGGCAGTCATATGGCGTAATGGGCGCCGAGATATTCCCGCTCTATTGCCTGCCGGTGGCAGACGCGACTGCGGCCATCGGGCGCAACACCATCCACGCCACCATCGAAAAGTGCAAGGAGCTGGGCATTGAAGTTGTATATGGCGACAGCGTGCTTCCAGACACTCCTGTGATAATAAGGAGGGGGGACGGCAATGTCGACATTGTCCCGATCGAGTCGCTGATGCCAAAGACGGTGAGTTCTAGCAGGTATGACAAGTTTGGCGACCTGGATGTCTGGACAGAAGCTGGATTTACCAAGATAAAATACATCTACAGGCACAAGGTGAGAAAGAAAGGATACAGGATTCTCACAAGGAAGGGCTTTGTAGAATGCACCGAAGACCACAGCCTGGTCATCAACGGCAAGGAGACAAAGCCGTCGTCTCTTCGAGTTGGCGACAAGATCCAGCTCGTTCCGTTCAAGGCAGGATCCCAGGTCAACGTCAATCCTGACCTCGCTTGGCTCTTTGGCTTCTTCATTGCAGAGGGCACGTGCGGATCATACAGGTACGAAGAACCCTTTGTTCATGTAAAGAACTCTTGGAGGATTGTAAACCGCGATGCGGAAAAGCTTGAAAAAGCAAAGAGGATAATGCAGGAATGCCTGGCACTCCCGACAACCATCATAGACATACGGGAGAGTTCTGCCACGTACGGGCTTGTGCCACGCGATAATACAAAGCTGCTTGTAGATTATTTCAAGAGCATGTGCTACCGCGGAACGGAAAAGGCGATACCGCAATGCATCCTGAATGCCAACCCGGTCACCAAGAAGGCTTTCATTGAAGGGATAATGGCAGGCGACGGCCACATGGACGCCAACGGGCTGGCTACCATCGACCAGATTCACAAGACCGTCCAGGCGGGGCTTGTAAGCATACTCGAAGATCTCGGCCTGGAATATTCCCTCCAGATAAGAGAAGACAAGAGCAATGTGTGTCGCATTCGCGTCATAAAGGACAACACAGACTTGCGCATCAAGCCAGCAGATGAAATAAAGAAGATCGAGGAATTCGACATAGACGGATACGTATACGATCTCGAGACAGAAAACCACCACTTTTGCGGGGGCATAGGCAATGTGCTGTTGCACAATACCGACTCGCTCTTTTTGAAAGAGCCGGCAAAGGAGGCGATAGACAAGGTGGTGTGCTGGGCAAAGGACAACCTCGGAGTCGACCTGGAGATAGACAAGCAGTACAGGTATGTCGTCTTTAGCGACCTGAAAAAGAACTATCTCGGCGTGCTACCGGACGGCACCGTCGACGTCAAGGGGCTGACCGGCAAAAAGTCGCACACGCCGCCTTTCATCAGGAGCGCGTTCTATGAAATCCTGGGCATCCTTGGAAAAGTCAACACCCAGAAAGACTTTGAAACGGCAAAGGAGAGCATCAAAAACATCATCCAGCGCGACGCCAAGAACCTAGAGGCGCACAAGATACCCGTGCAGGACCTGAGCTTTAACGTCATGATAAACAAGTCGCTCAGCTCGTACGGCAAAAAGACAAACAACTCTGTCAAGACGATGGACGGCAGGGCGGCGCAGGTAGAGACGTACAAGGGCCTGCCGCAGCACATCAAGGCCGCCAAGCTGCTGTCAGACAGGGGCAAGGAGATCAAGGCCGGCGACATCATCTCCTATGTAAAGACAAAGGGGGGCGACGGGGTCAAGCCGGTCGAGCTTGCAAGGCCGGACGAGATAGACACCGAGAAGTACCTGGAGGCGATGGAGTCCACGTTTGACCAGGTGCTTGCCGCGCTGAACTTTGACTTTAAATCGGTGCTTGGCAAGCCGCGCCAGCAGAGCCTCGACGAGCTGTTCTGGAGCAAGCCTGCTCCATAATGGCTATAAAAAACAGTAGTAGGTTTATTATCGCGCATTTTTATCAGGTGGTGGTGGTACGGCGGCGACTTGGACTCTTCATTGTTGTTCGACCTGTTTGTGGTGCCTGAAAAGACGAGGGCAGGCTATAGCTTTGCCGACACGCCTGTCAGAATGTCGTTCAAAGAGTCCAAAGTCGCAGTGTACGGCGTGCCCCTTGACGCCACCACCAGCTTTGGCAAGGGCACCGCAAGGGGGCCGGAGGCGATAAGGCTGACATCGGCGCGCCAGATAGAGACCTTTGTGCTGGACGAGCGGGCCGACATTTACGAGCTGTCAGCCATCTTTGACCTGGGCGACGTCAGGATGCCGGCAAAGAAGGTAGGAGCTGCAAAGACGCTTGCCTTCCTGGACAGGACCATCCCGAAAATAGTGGGCGAGCTTCGCCGGCAGGGCAAGATACCGCTCATGCTCGGGGGCGAGCACACGCTCTCTTACTACCAGGTAAAGGCGCTTGCCGGCGAGAAGCCGTTTGTCATACATTTCGACGCGCACAGGGACATGAAGCCCGAGTACGAGGGCATGGAGATGTGCCACACCACGCCTTTTTACCACCTCCTTGAGCACGTCGGCGGCGAGAACATTGTCCAGATAGGCATCCGCCAGACGGACAGGCAGGAAAACGAGATCGCCGAAAAGAGCGGCGTGACCACGTTTGACGCCTGGAGCGTGCACCGCGACCTTGACGCCGTCGCAGACTTTCTTGCGAAAAAGACCGCAGGCAGGAACGTCTACATCTCGTTTGACATCGACGCCTACGACCTGCCCTACGTGCCCTGCACGGGGACGCCTGAGCCGTACGGCCTCGACCCGTTCCAGGTGCTCCGCCTGCTCAGGTCGATAAGCGACTCGGCCAGGCTCGTCGGGATGGACATGGTAGAGGTCGGGTTGAAAAACGACGACTATCGGGAGGG
>NZ_JBBIHK010000050.1:4732-11649 GCF_037447015.1 Nitrososphaera sp.
GCTAGGCCATTATCTGCGGCCTGGCCGAGACGTACCGGGGAAGGTTCAGCGGGAGGTACGGCCTGCCCTTGGTCTGCGCCTTTACCTCTTCAATCAACTCTTGCACGGTCATCTCGCGCTGCTTGCCCTCAAGCCTGTCCCTGACAGTCAGCTTGGCCGAGTTCACTTCCTTGTCGCCCACGACTGCGGTGTAGCGTATCCACTCGGTCTCGGACTCGCGTATCCTCTTGCCTATGGATTCGTCCCGGTCGTCTATATCGGCGCGGATCTGGCTCGACGAAAGCTGCGCAAGCAGGTTGTCGCAAAATTGGATGTGTTCTTTGCCGACCGGTATTATCCTGACCTGCGTGTGTGCAAGCCAGAGCGGGAACGACGGCACGCCCCCCGTCTTTGATATCTTGGCGGCCTTTTCCATCAATGCATACATCACCCTCTCCACGGCGCCGGAAGGCGAGTTGTGCAGGATTATCGGGTTTTTCCTGCTGCCGTCCTCGTCAACGTACTCGATGCCGTACCGCTTGCCGTTTTCCACGTCTATCTGGTCTGTCGAGAGCGCAGACGCCTTGCCCATCCCGTCGATGTAGTTGAACTCCCACTTCAGGGTAAAGTAAAAGAACCGCTCCTCCCAGACCTCTGCCAGCACCGGCCTGCCGAACCTGCCTATCAGCTCGGTGATGAAATCCTTGTTCTCGTTCCAAAAGTCCTTTGTAAAGCGGATGGCCATCTCGACGTCCTCGTTGTTGAGGCCCAGCGCGTTTATCACGCTTATCGAGAGCTCAAACCGCTTGCGGAACTCCTCCTTTGCCTGCTGCATGTCTTTACAAAAGGCGTGGCAGTCGGGCATGGTGAACGCCCGCAGCCGCCGGAGACCGACAAGCTCGCCCGATTTCTCGCGCCGGAACGAGTACCTGGTCAACTCGTAAAGTTTGAAAGGCATGTGCTTGTACGACACGTTCATGTCCTTGGCGATCAAAAACTGGCCAAAGCATGCTGCAAACCTCAGGAACAGCTGCTTGTTGTCCGACTGGATGTTGTACTGCCGGGCCGGAAAGCGGTTGAAATAGCTTTCCATCGAGGGGTGTTTCGAGTCGTACATTATCGGCGTTTCTACCTCTATGCCGCCGTACTCCATCACACGCTGGGTGACGTACTGCTCGATGAGCGACTTCATCAGCCGCCCCTTGGGGTAAAAGCGCATGTTGCCAACGTCTGAAGCCGGCTCATAGTCCGCTATGGCCATCTTTTTCATCAGCCGCACGTGCTCTGGCTGCTGGTTCACTGCGCGGTTTTTCGCTATCTCGTAGTTGACGAGCGTCTGGAGGTTTGCGTCCTGCTTTTTGAACTTGTATTCGCCGACCGGGACGAGCTCGCCTGTCGGAAGCAGGATGTGCCAGAACGATTTCAGCTTTTCCTCGTTCTTGAGCGCGGTGGACTCCTTTCCGCCCCCTTCGTCGTGGGAGTGTATCTCGTGCTCTACCGCGCTTTTGGATATCTCTTTGGCGTTCTCTGCAAGCGGGTGCCCCTTGACCTTGATGTTGAAGGACTTTGTCCAGCCAAACGGCGACCTGTGCACCTCTTTTATCGTCTCTCTGGCAAAGCTTTCGACTGCCTTTACGACGCCTGCGGCCACGTCCGGCGCCGCCAGGTCTGAGCTCAGGTGCGCATATGGATAAACGAGCAGCCTCGACGCCTTGACCGTGTCCATGTATTTTGCAATCTCGCCTGCAGCGGCCTTTGCAACGCTCTCGTCGTCGCCCGTCTCGACTGTGACAAAGGCGACCACCAGGTCCTCAAGCCGCACCTTGGCCTTTGACTGGATCTCCTCGGCGCCCTTGATCTCTTTGTCTATCGGCTCGTATTCTATGAAATCAGAATGCAGCTGCAGCAGACGCATGTTCTGTACATCCTCTCACAGGGCGCGACTGCTAATTTAATGTATTAGTATCGCTAGCCCCATCTTGCCCGCTCGTTTTCCCTGTCCTCTTTGGTGGCTTTTTTCCATTCCTTGTAGTGCTCGCGGCACAGGTAGACCCGCTTGGCGCTTGAAAGCCCCATGTCTGAAGCCATCGCCGCCTTTGAGCCACTCATTGAACGCTCTGCGGTGTTTTCGCAGCCGCTCACGCTGCAGCTGACGCCCTTGTCGACTCGGCCCATAATAGCCTGAAAGGCTTTTCCAGGCTATAAAAAGCTGACTGGAGACGCGAAATAATGTTAATACCGGGCTTGCCCAACCTGGTTTGTGTACAACGAGCCCCTGTGCGAAAAGTGCCTCCACCCGCTGGAGAGGCACTCCTATGTAATCGCAAGGACGGACGGCAAGGAGGTCAGGCGCTGCGAGATAGGGGTCTGCACCTGCATCGTCATAGTGCAAAAATAGATCAGCAGGCTTTTGTTGTTTTGCAGGGCGTTTGCGGCCGCCAGTCTGACGGCCAGGGCAAAATGCTTATAACGAGCGTGTTGCAGCTTTTGCGCCATATGTCAGAAGACGACGATTTTGAGGATGACTTTGAAGACGAGTTTGATGAGGACGAGTCGAGCGACGACGCAGACGAAGGCGACGAGTGATTTTCCCGCTATTTTTTGGCAGCAGCAGGCAGCCACCGATGACATTGTTGTTATCCTTTCGTATTGCATCCTGAACAGCTCCGGCAGCGTTTTTGCGTCCCGCTCGCCGTTCAGGTAAAGCGCGACCCATCCCGAGTCTGGCAGCATGTGGTGGAGGGGTTGGGGGTGGAGGAGGGGGGGGGCGACGTCAGGATGCCGCTTGCAACCAGCCTGTTTCTCAGTTCCACCGGGAAAGGCAGGACGGCCCAGCTGGAGCCGTGCATGTGGCCCATCTCGCGGCCGTTGACGCGAAACTCGGTGCCCCCAAACCGGTGCGGGCCGCAGGTGACGCCGGGCCACGACATTACCTCTTTTTCCACCATTTCCTCTACAGAGGCTCCGCTTGCTGCCGCCGCCACAACAGTGGATGGTTTTTCGCCCATTTAAAAAATAAAAGACGCGCTTTTACTCGGCGATCCTTTTGCCGGCCGCCTTCAGGCAGGGCAGTATCTTGTCCGTGATTATGGAATCGTGGTCGGCCGCCCTGTCAAAGGACACCATCACGACTGCATCGTCGCGCCCGCTTTCGTCGTACGTCATTATGCTTGCCCGCTTTACCTTTTGATACGACGCAAACGCATAGATCGTCTTGCCTAGCTTTGCCTCAAGGGTTTTCCTGGTGCCCATCCTTATCACCGACTGTATGATTGAGAGCTCCGAGTCTTCCGGCGTCAGCAGGGGCGTCAGCCCTTCCCTGTACTCGGCTGCAAGTATCTTGCCGTTTATCAATGCAATGCCGGCAAACCTGATTGCGCTGTCAAGCGCGATTATCTGCCTGCAGAGATCGATCCAGGTCATACGCCAGCCCGTCAAAAATATGCGCGTGTGTTAATAATTGTTGTGAAAATCAAATCATAATGTTACGATTTTATAATATTATCACAAATATGAGAGATATTCTTGTAACGAAGCGACTCACTCTCAGGGCGCACCCTTCCTTCTCAAGCGCCCAGCCTGTTTGTTTGGATGACGCTTGTTCCCTGCTTACATTTTCCGACAGCTCCTCCTCTGGCAGCTCTCAAAAAGCGCAGTAGCAGCGACGGCAAAGCCTGTTTTTTCCCCGACTACCCGGGCATTTGCATCGGCCCAGTCAGCGATGAGGGAGGGAGAGAGAAAAGATGCACCTGACAGCGCGCACTCTCTTTCTTTCTTAAGACAACCAGGCGCTTCTGCCAGAGGGCAGCTATACCTTGAGGCCAAAGCTCTCTGCAAAGCCCTTGAACTGCTGGTAATTTTTCAAAAATTCCAGCCCCTTCTCGCTTATCCTGTATTTCGAGCCGGCAGGAAGTTCGCTCAGGAGCCCTGACGCCTTTAGCTCCGACACTATGGACGACAGACGGCGGTGGGGCACGTTTGCCCGGCGTATGAGGTGCGTAACGGATGCGCCGCCGTCGCCGTCGCCGTCGCCATAGCCTTCAAAGCTGTACTGCCGGGCCGTGTCCAGTATGTCAGCGATTATGCTGATGTGCGTCCTGTTGCTGCTACCGTTATTATTGCCGTTAACCAATTTTGCTGTCCATCCTCCCACCAGTGTTGTTGCCAAGTCCCGCAGCGGCAAGCCCCAGCTTTGAGAACGGGACGAACATCAGGCCAAAGCCGGCCACCTTGGCGGCCATGGCAGGGTAATAAAAGGCGCCAGGAAAGATAAAGTCGTACCAGGCGACGAGCTCTGCTACCGCTAGCGTTCCAAGACCGGAGCCAATCATGAGGGTATTGCTCCTCATGTTCTGCATATACGATGCCATGGTCTCTATCGACACATATACTAGTAGAATAAAAGAAATTGACCTGACGAGATGTTCTATTGAATTTCCCGGTATCACGAACGGGGCAGTCGCCAGGGGCACGAGGATAAGAGCTGCGGCCATCCCGCCGCTGCCAGGATTGCCGCTGCCGTTGCTGCTGCTTCCCCCTCCTCCTAGCCGGGGCGCAAAATCGAACGACGATTTCAGGCCGTGAGACATGGCTATAAAGAAATAGCCGACCGCCTGCGCCCCGAGGCCGGCGGTGTTCACCGCCTGCTGCTCTGCCGACGAGGACAGGAACAGCGAGGCCATGATGAGCACAAAGCCGGTGGCTATCGAGATAAACGCCAGCGTCAGCCTCAGCAGGTTCGGGCTGCCGATTGCGGCATAGCCGGCGTAGGCGAACCTGCCTATAAAGACCGAAATGGCAAGGCCGGCGGCGTTGATTGCAAGCTCGATCTCCAAGCAAGGAACGAGGGCAGGCTAGCGTTATTAACTCTATTCTCTATTATGGCGCTACAGGGCTTTTTTACTTCTTGTAGTCGCCTAGGATGTCCTTGTACCGGGCGTCCCTGTATGCGATGTACTTGACGTACTCGCCGTAGGTCATGTCAAAGCCGCACGCGGCGCACTTGACGTACGAAAAGTCGTCGGCAAGCTCGGCCACCTTTTTGCAGTCTGGGCATGGGACGTGCATCTCTCTTTCTTTCTCTTGCTCCTTTCTTTCCTTAAATGATTCTCTGGTCTGCAAACTATAATAACCTATTGAGATCCGATCCGGGCTGCTTTTGGAAAAATGTTCTTAAGCGGTTAATGTCAAGTCTATGCATGGACGGCGCGATGAAACCGGTGCTAAAGAGGCAGGTGCTGCTGATAGGCGCAAGCCTCGGCGCAGGGCTGCTGCTAACCTACTTTTTCGGCTTTATCATAGGCATGGCGGCAAACATTGCCATATTCGTAGGCGCCATCTTTTACATCAGGTGGCGCCAGCAAAAGGCGCTCAGGGCGTTTGGCTTCTCAAGCGAGACGGCCGGCCGCGGGGGCCACGAAAGCGAAAAGCCGAATCTGAAGTACGTCTGCATCGCCTGCGGCGCGCAGGTCAAGGGCGCAAGGTGCGGGAGCTGCGGCTCCAGCATGAAAAAGCCGCTCTTTTGAACGTATAATAATGGCAGGCGCAAACGTCTCCAAGAGAAAATGAGCAGTAGCAGTAAAAAAACCTGCTTAAAGTGCGGCAACGCCATAGAGGGCCCTGTTGAAGACCCTGCCGCAGAAAAGTACCCCGCCTGCTCGGCGTGCTGGAAAGAGTGGACCACCTACGCCATCATGGTCATGAACGAGCTCCGGCTAGACATGTCGCTTCCGGAGCACCGCAAGGCGCTCCGCAAGTACGAGCGGGCCTTCTTTGGGCTGGAAAAGGGCGTGGGCGAGGTGCAAAAGAACCCGGAAAAGCCTCCGTCGCACTAGCTCTGCAGCCCGAGCGCGCGCTTTGAATGGTCCGGGATGAGCGCCAGGATCTCGTTCCTCTTTGGAAGGCCAAGCAGCACTTCTTTGAACGTGTCTGCAAGGATCTCTTGCTTCCTTTCTTCCAAAGACGCAAACGTGTCCGTCAGCGACTGAAAGTTCAATTTTTGTACGGACGCAGGCTGGGCCAGTATCTGCTGGCAGTATGTCGAAAATATCAGAGACCTTTGCTCAGAGTCAAAGCCGGCGAGCACTTCAAGCCAGGTCTTGACCAGGACTGCCAGCTTGGCCGGCTCTATGCCGGGCGCTGCTGCAAGGGCGAGGGCGATGGTCTCCTGCTGGTCTGCCGCAGACATGCCAAAGAATTCTTGAAGGCGCTTTTGCAGCATCGGCTTTCGCAGAAAGTCGGGCAGGTTGGCAAGTATCTGGATGATGTTGCCGGCCGCCGCTTTTGTTGCCGTCGGCTGCGTCCCTCCTCCCTCTCCCCCGGGCTTTGGGCTTGCCGCTGCTGCCATAATTGGTTGATTGACGGTCTGCTGCCGCTCAATTTAATCCGTGTGCTTGAAGGGACCCAGAAAAAAGCCGGCTGGCAGCAGGGTTCTGTCAAGTCTTCAGTTGATGACGTTCAAGTGCGATGCTCCAACAACCGACAACTTGACAGTATCTGCGGATTGCTTAATATCTACTGCTCGTGCAGAGTAGCATTTACTTTCTCCCGCCGCACTTTGATGCCCGCTGTCTTGAACTGGCATAAAAGAACAATTGTTTTTACCGTTTTCCACTGGAAACGCGCGCTAGCGGTTCGTGTACAAAAAGAGAGAAAAGTGCGGGGGGTGGGATTTACGCTCGGTTTTACCGGTAAATCATGCTATTGAACGGATTTCGGAGAGCTTCTTTAGGCCCCGGATCCGGTCTTCTTCCTGCCAGTACTGGGGGAGGTCGTGCTTAATCATGAATTCTATGAGTGCTCTCAACGGCATCTTTAACTTGTCGGCTGTGTATCCCAACGAGCATTCACCTTTATAGTAAGTTTCCAAGCTCTTTAGAACCCGTGCTTCTTTTACGGACGCCTGCCTGGCAGCCTTTTTCACCCGGGCTACAGCCAAC
>NZ_JBBIHK010000051.1:0-11449 GCF_037447015.1 Nitrososphaera sp.
GCAGCGCAAAAAAGGTTGCAAGCGGCAGCGCAACAGGCAATAATGACTAATGATGATGACGGGCGTTACTCGTTGCCTGTTGCCAGCAGGCTGTCCAAATTAAGGTAACCGGCTTCTCATCGTGGTTGCGCCTACGAGAATGTCCTTGCATATCCATAATATTATAGAAAAGAGTGGGAAGAATTTTTCTATTCTTCGTCGTCGTCCGTCTTTTTGACCTGCGGCTTTAGCGCGGTCACCCTGACCTCTGTCGGGCAGCCGAGCTTGCTTGAAGCTACCTTGAACCCCTCTTTTGCAAGGTTCAGGTTTGCCGCAGTCACGTAGGCTTCAAATATCACCTGGCCGGGCTTGACCCTCGCCGCCAGCCCTGTAGCCTTGCCGAACGCGCGGCGCATGCCCTCTTGCAGACGGTCCGCACCTGCAGTTGCGATCATCTTGTTCTCCCGCAGTATGACGTGCGGGTAGACCCTGAGCATCGAGAAGAACGACATCTCGCCCACGGTCGCCATGCGCTTGTTTGCGGCAAGCCTGGCCGCCTCTAGCGCGTTGTGGCGTATCTGGAGCTTCTCTGTCACTATCAGTTCGAGCTTGTAATCGTAATTGCTGCTGGCCTGGCCCGACGAGAACCTTGCTATCTTTAACTGGGGCTTGCCGGCTATGTATTCGCGCCTTACGTAAGGCATTCCACGCGTCTCGCGGTAATTAACTCCCTTCATTCTCTATGCACTACTAAATTTGAATGCTTAAATGTGGAAGTCTGCTGTGATTTAATCGTTATGTCCTCCTCCTCGTCGCCGCCGTCGCCGCCGTCTTCTCTGCCTTCTGGTCATCAAGCGGCAACAACAGCAGCAACAGCAGCGGCAGAGGCCGTCCCTGTCATCGGGGCCAGGCTTGCCGCCGGCGGCAGGCTGCTAGTGGTGGACGAGGTGCGGTCGCAGGACGAGCTGCGGACCAAGGGCTTTGGCGAGAGGGAGGGCCGCGACTATGTCCTCAAGCCGTACGAGGCCCTCTACCTCATGCACGCCGGCCGGCTCGCAATAGCTGGCAGGGGCCAGATGACCTTTGACTCGCTCTTTGACCTTCTTGCCCGGCACGACAGGAACCTGATGACCAAGTTCCTTGTATACCGAGACCTCAGAAGCAGGGGGTACGTGGCAAAGGAGGGGTTTGGGTTTGGAGACGACTTTAGGGTCTACGAGCGGGGCGAGTACGAGAGCAAGCCTGCCAGGTACGTGGTGTTTGGGGTCAGCGAGGGCGCAAACGTGACTGCGAAAGGGTTTGCCGGCGCGATAGAGCAGATAGAAAAGATGGGCAAGGAGGCCGTGGTCGCAGTCATCGAGCGGCGGGGCGAGGTCATATACTACAAGGCGTCCAAGATGCGCTTTGCACAGAACAGGCACGACATAAGGATAGCTTTTGGTGGCGGCGGCAGCGGCGATAACGGCAAAAACGACAGCGGCAGCAGCGGCAGCGGCGAGTGACCCAAAAAAGGAGGGAGGGGGGAGGGAGAAAACAAGCGTGGAAGGCAGGTTCAAAGAGGTGTACTGCTCTGACTGCAAGCGCGTGCTTGCGCGCTATTCGACAAAATACTTTACAGACGCAGACATTAACGAGCTCGTCCACATCCACTACTCGTCGCACATCAGGGAGGGCCACGACGTGGGAACCCGGCTCGTCCCTGAGAAGGGCTGACCGGCTGGCTGTGTGGCTGCGACCAACTAAAAACGATTTATAGCCCTGCCGGCTTTAACGTCCCATGCAAGGTGCGGGCCTGTGCGAGAAGGTCATCAAACTTGACAGGAACATCCGTTTTGCCGGGATTGTCAACGGTAACGGCGAGGTAATCGAGGGCGGGTTCCAGAAGGGCATCCGGCCCCTGCTCAACGGCACTGCCGAGCAGCAGATGTACGTCCAGTCGCTGTCAAACGTGATGACGCTGCGCCAGTTCTCTGGCAGCCTGGGCGAGTTCCGCTACAGCGTGACAGAGCACGACAGGGTGACTCTGCTGACCTTTCCTCTCGGCAAGGACAGCATACTGTGCGTCTCGGCGTCGCCCAGGGCCAGGACCGAAAAGCTCCGCAACAAGGTGCTGGCGTTCTTGAAGAAAAAGAAAGATGTCAGTAGCGGCGGCAGCAAGCCAAAGAGAAAAGGGAACGGGAGCCGGAAGAACGTTTAATAGTACTCCTCTAAAAGGTTAAATGCGTGACAGCCACCTCTCACGTACGGTTGGCCAAGCGTTTTTGCGAACATTGCTTTTACCGTGGCGACGAGTCCGAGTTCCTGTCTGCAGCCGACTTTTGCATAGAGTGCATGAGCGTGCATGCGCACTGCCCCAAGTGCAAGTCCAGCTTCCACAGCGTGCACGTCATCGAATAGGTTTTGTACCCCCTGCGCAATAATCTTGCCAGGCTGCAGGATGATGACGAAGTGTACAGTCCCCCTATTATATGCCCGGGCGCACTCGCTCGTACGCATGGGTATGCGTGCGCAAGGGCAGACAAATGAAGAGAACATACCGGACTGCCGAGTCTTGCGTGCCTAAAACTTTGGACGCAAAGGTCAAAGCTACTACCACAAAAGTACAAGCAAGACCATCCTTGCGTAACAGGACCGGATCTGCGTTACAATCTACGACAAACCAAATAAGGATGTCCTGAGTAATTTCATTCTGTCGCAGGTTTGCAGAGCGATGAGCAAGGACGCGCCAAGATAAATCGCGGCGAGCCTCTACGCGGCAGTTCAAAAGCCATCCTGGAGCAGCTGCGGCAGACAGAGCACGGCGAGCACAATATCCTGATCTATCCCGACATTGAAACGCTCAACGAAGTAATGGCTGCGCATTACAAGGAGGCCCTCGACGACAGGAACGAGCTTGCCCTCTTTGTCAACACCTACCAGCCGCAAAGCAAGATCCGGCAGGTTCTTGGCAGGTGCGGCCTGGACGTTGCAAGGTACGAAAATGAAGGCTCGCTCGTCATTTACGACGGCGTCAAGGGCTACCAGTCCGCAGATGGCGTGTACGCAGTCATGGCGCTGATCAACATGCTGCTGTTTGAGCGGGTGGACAGACTTTGCAAAGCTGGCATGGTCGGCATGGCCGACATGGGTTCTTTCTTTATGATGGGCGACGACAGGCTTGAGGGCCTGATGTCCTACGAGCTGTCGCTGCCTTCCGTGTGGGACAAGATGAAGCTCCGGTCTTTTTGCCTGTACCACCAGGAGGATTTTGAAAGGCTGTCAGGCGAGGAGAGGCAGGCCCTAATAGATCACCACTACAGGTATGTCAAGCTCTATTGAGCCTGCAACCCGAGCTGATGAATAGTCTTTAATTTTGAAAAATGAATATTACATGATATATATGCCGCAACAGGGAAGATCCGGCAGCAGGTTTACTGCAAAAGAGGACCGGCAAGCAAAACACATCGCTGATTCTGAAAGGAAGAGGGGCAAGTCTGCCAAGACTGCCAAGAGAATCGGCTACGCGACTGTGAACAAGCAAAAGCGAAAGAGGGGCGCCGGCAGCAGGAAAAAGTGAGAATAAAAAGGCCGGCAGCTTTTTTTTTGGCTGACCCTGTCCTCACCTATTTTTGATTTCAATAAAGAAAGAGAGCGGGGGAGAGGGGAGGACAGGAAAGGCAGCGGAGTTTTAACGCCTCGGAGAGGGCTGCCAGAGCCGTAACTATCAGGCGATGATGGCTCTCTGATCTCTGATGTTTTCAGTCAAGGTTTTTAATCTGCGCGGCGCCCACTATAGCCGGCAAGACCATACATGGCGACAGGCGCAGGCTATGACAAATTTTGCGCAGACCTGGCAGGCTCCAGCGACTCTATAGTGGCCGCGTTCGTCATATCGGGGGGCAGGATAGCCGGCTCGCACATAAAGCTGAACGTGCCTGCGCTCAAAAAGGAGGACGCCGACAGGCTGGCCATGCAGACCAAGTCGGTGATGGAGATAACGAAAAGCAACGAGCGGCTGTTCGGCGAGCTGGGGTACGTGCTGGTGCACCACGAGTCGATAGACGGCGTGTTCTTTCCGGTCGGCGACGACGCCACGGTGCTTGCCGGCCTTGTCCAGCCTTACGACCTGGCAGGCATTGCGGCGCAGGTGAAAAAGATGGTCGATAGGGAGTCAGGTTCTTTTCCGAAAAAGGGCGCAGTCGACTCTATCTGATCCTGCCCTGTGCGTTATTTTGGGCATGCCAGCCAGTTTCAAGCGGCGCGGTGGGACAGAGCCAGATATAGTTTGCATGGCAAGGGTATTGCAGGCAGGCAGATAGACAAAAAGATGATCCAGATTCTAGAGATTTGGACGAACGAGGAGGGCACCGAGTATGCAGCCAAGATATCCGGCCACGCGTCCTTCCTAAAGACCACCTCGCACGAGGCCAGGTACACGAGGATCATCTATGCGGCGCCGTACCTGGAAGGCTACATCGAGGACCTCAAGGAGCAGCTTGAAAAGATAATAGACGCGGAAAACGCCGAGGTCCGGAACGATCAGCTGCGCCGGCCCAGATGATTGTAATAGAGCCTCCCTTCTGAAACAGCGTTCATAATCGGTAAAAAGGGGCAGGGGCAAGATCAGGGTGCGGTAGGCCACCATAGAGAGAGGGCGGAGCCTTCCTTCATTACCCCACAACAACGACAAATCCGGCTACGCTTTGGCTTTGCATGGCGGCCAGACGGGTGGCCTACCTGCAATAACAACAGCATATTGTAGAAATCTTCCGGACAAGATTCCGCCAACTCTTTAATAGTTCTGAGGTGTAACGGCGGCGCCAGTCCTGCAATGCGATAAAGGAAGGGGTTGCTGGATGTGGTCATCAATGGCCGTCTGGCCTGCAGGGTGTATATACATACGTGGCTGCCCTGCAGGCTGTGCCATTTCGGCGGCCGTTGGTGCCGAGGTCGCCGGCAGGGCTTGTGGGACTTGTCCTGCCGGCCGACTTGTTTGTACTGTTGTTTTTTCATTGGCCCGGGCAGCAGCTGTTTTCCCCGGAATGCTCCACGCCAAATTTTTAATACGACGCCACTCGTAGAGCTCCGACCGTACGGTTACAGGGGTTGGTTGTGGCTTGCCTGGAGGCGCCACGCTTTCGCACCGCCTGACCAAGAAAAAGGGGGTTGGCTGGCGGCCGGGTCGTCGGGGCACACACGTCCGATCCGGCCAGCTACCAACACCATATGCGCGTACGCGTGCATATGCATATTCAGAATAAAAGCGAAAAGCATTCTTAAATCCAAGCCCTGCGCAACAAAGGTGTGGTAGACGTCTCCTCCGTCTCGACCGCACAGCTGGCCCACTACCTGGAGCTGATCTTTGGCAGGGGCACGCCCCAAGTGATCGACGCCCTGGAAGGCCGCGGCATAGTCATACGCAGCGACGGAGCCAGCAGCGGTAGCGGTGGTGGTGGCGGCATCTCGCTTGCCGAACTGGAGGGGCCGCTCAAAGAGATGTTTGGGGACAAGGCCGGCGCTCTTGTGATAGAGTTTATTTCCAAGAGGCTGGCGGAGGGCTAGCTGTGGGGGCAGACGAAGGCGCACGGGTGACCGTGCCAAGCTCCAGCCTGCTATGCCAGCTGATCGGCACGTCGATAGATGGCGTCAACGCAGTCGCGCTCATGCGGCAGGGCAAGCTTGTGGCAGCGTACACCCGGCCGGGGCTTGCGACCCCTCCTGAAGAGAAGATAATGAGGATGCTCTTTCAGGTGGAGGTGGTGGCTGCAATAGCAGACAGCCAGTCGGACGTGTTTGGCGAGCTGGAATACCTCGTCCTGAACTACCGGGAGCGGAGGGTGTGGGTGTTCAAGACCGTCCACGGCACACTTGCGTTTTCACTCGTCGGGCAGCGGCCATTGCAGGAGCGGGTCATAGAGCAGGTGAGGGAGATCCTGGGCAGGTTTGGGTGACGATGATGATGAGGAGTACAAGTGCTCCGGCCGGGATTTGAACCCGGGATCTCCGCCTTGAGAGTCATTGGGGAGCCTCCCAGTTTCAAATCCCCGCCTACGCATGACGATTTTTGGGATGGATTCAAGAAATACCTGCTCACCATACAGAGCGATAAGGTTGCAGATGACACATTGAGGTATGCCAAGCGGTATTACTTTGTCCTGGCAGGGGAAGGGGTTCAGGAGGTGCTGCAGCAATCTCCGGACATTCGCAAGCACGTAATGAAGTCCATGGCTGCGCTCTCCAAGTACATGGGTTGTTACGACCATTGGAAGGGCATAAAGGAGCGATATCAGTTGAAATGGTCCCAGCAGGACAGCTTTGATGTCTTTCAGGAGATAGTGAACAACGGTCACGGATACTCTGCCATGGTTGACTGGGTTAAGGAAGCATGTCGAAAGCTCCCCGATGGTTACGGGCGAATTCTAGTTTATACCACGTTGACTGGGTTAAGGGCAAAAGAAGGCATCGACAGCATCAGGCTCATTAAAACAGAGGTTGACAATTACCTGAAGAAAGATGCTTTAATCTTGGAGCATTATCGTTATCCTGAGCTGTTTCTCAGGCGTACAAAGAAGGCTTACATAAGTATAGTCAGCGAGGACGTTTTGGATATTGCCAGAAAGGCCGGAAACTACAGTTACACCGCTATCCGGATGGCCCTTGAAGAAAGAGGCATGACTACCCAGATGAAGTACTGCCGCAAGATATTCTCCACCTACCTGCGAATGAATGGCGTAGAGTCGGAGCTCATCGACCTGCTGCAGGGACGGATACCAAAGACGGTGTTTGCCCGACATTACTTTAGACCTGACTTTGAGAAGGATGTCGAGAGGATAAGAAAAGTGTTGGTGTCCCTTGCTTCTACAATCAACTAACACGATACTGTATCGCAAGAACCCGCTGCCAAACTCATTAATTTTCTGATTTCTTAGTAGTCTAACGGTCAGGTACCCACAAAGGAAGATGACGGGGTCAGGCTGAGTTGGCTACTATACCCTGTAAGAGGCTTGCCATGTTCATCACACGCACCTAGCCAGTTCCCTAATCTCCCTCTGCGTGGCTTTGCCTCCCAGCTCCTGTAGCAATTCATAGACTAGGCGCTGCCCCATCTCCAATTATCTCCAAGAAATGTCGTGGAGCCCCGAAAGGAACAACGCTATGTGCAGACAGTGCATCAGGTCGTTAGTCCCTTCCGACACTTGGACTAGCTCCATGGCAGGTGACTTATCGAAAAACCCTGTTTTTATCAAGTTCTCCGCATGCCATTCTAAGGTGAGAATCCAATTCCCTGTAGGGTCTTTCTCGCGCTCCTCCTTTTCTGCCAGTTTGACGGCTTCCATCATTGCCTCAATAGTAGGATTCCATTCTTCTGGCCAAGTTTTCAGTGCGACATGATCGGATGCTAGGGGGATGCCATTAGCTGCTTCTGTGGGCTTTTCTTCTTGTTTCTCCCATTCTACAGACTGGGCTATCAGTCCCGGGCATAGCGTGTACGAATGCCAGGTAACTGTCATCGGTTCTTTCCACCCTCTGCCGTTGGCAGTCGCGAATCCTCCAGCCTTATCGAAGATGCACAGATGGCGTTAGGACATGTAATCCAGCCTGACCTGCGCTTGCCGCGGTATCTCCATACATGGGAGCACTTGCTGCAGATTACCAGCTTGCCTACACGCTTGAACTTGGCTTGCCTCATACCTCCACTGCCCTCCCATACTTGCATGACTTGACCAGCTGTTCAAAAGGTAGAGAAATCCACCATTCTCTTGGACAGCCGTACTTCCGCCCGCGTGTTTCGTCGACTGCATAAAACTTTGTGGGATCCATAAAGTGCGGCTCCAGCTTGGCGACTACTTCAGTAGTCCATGGCAGGTGTTCGCCGCTGCTGTTAATCCGTATGTACTCTTTGCCTCGCTTTGGCTTGACCCTGTAAAGAAATGGGATACCCCTTTCAGGGCTGTCTTTGGCGGCCATCCTACTTTTCTACCGCTTTCTTGATGGTCTCGGTAAGTTCCTTCAGGGTATCCTGGGGGCTTGTCCTCTCTCCATCTATCTCTTTGATTATCTCTCCCCTCGCCTTGGTGCGCCAGTCATGCTCTGATATCGTGTGCTTCTTGTTGTTGCGGTGGTCAACAAAGTAGAACGAGGTATGCTCTTGGCCCTTATCGTAGAACGATTTTTCCAGTCTCGCTATCTCTTTTTCATTGAAGGGGATGGTGTAAACTGGCGTTGTACTTTGTATGATCATAGACGGCTTCCATTCTTCCTCTTCACGGTCGTATGTCGTCTTGAATTTGGGAATCTCGCCGTAGCCTACCTTGCTGATGCTTGTCTCGAATACCTCGCCGTGCTTGTTCTCGGTATATACTTGCCCGCTCCAAAAGATGTATTCCTTGTTTTCTGGTCCGCGCACACGGTAGATGTTCTTGATTCTTGTTTGTAGGGCCTTGCCGCCCTTCTTTGCGATGGTGGCAACGCGCAAAAAGTTTGCATCCATGCGCAGCTCTATCCACCCACTGTTTTCTATCATGGTCCTGTCTGCTTCAGCCTTTCCCAGCACTTCGCAGGCTTGCTCATACCAGGCGTGTATGAAATGGCCGTGAGGGTGTTGCTTGTACAGGTCCAGGATGTTTTCTGCCGTCAATTGCCAGTGGGTTTTTGAATTTCCTATGGTTTTTGTGCTAAAGCTAACGTTGGGTGGCTGCGACATATCTATGACGTCTCTCCGTTATGGAATTTCGTAGTATTCATGGATGAAAAATGAAGACAGGACTATTTAGCAAGGTGTCAAAACGCTACAAGTTCTTTCGAGTTGTTACAAGTAAAGAAGAAGAGGGAAGGAAGAAGAGGAGGCTAGATGTCGTGGTCGTCTAGAATCCTCTCTGTACGCTCTCCGGTCGGTAGAATCTCGACATCCTGGGTGATGTGTGACCCTGCCGGAAAGTCTGACCTGTCACGCTGCTTTCTGTTCTTGGAGCTGACTATCGCGGGCGAGCTCTTGAACGTGTTTTCCAGCCCGGCGGCGTCGTTGTCTTCCTCCTGTGACTTTTCATCCCCGCAGCTGGTGCACATCCACGTGTTGCCTCTTACGAAACGCATGTACACCCTGCATATCTGACACATGACTTTTTCAGACTGGCCGTCATCCCCGGACTGGATGAAAACCACGTTTACCTTCCTTCTGTTGCGTTCTTGTATTGCCTTTTTTGCGAAATCTATTGTCATTTTCTGACTGTCAACCTCTCCCCTTTATCGCGTATGGGCGCAATGCAAGCCTAAACGCATCCAGGACATCGTTGTGTAGTGTCGCCTCTTTGTCCAGCGAATAGTCTTCGGCAACCGCCGTTCTAAGGGCCGTTATCAGCTTGGCAAAGTTGGGATGTATGGCTACCCAGCCTTTCTCTACCAATAGGGCTGTGTTTCCCAGCATCTCCCTATGTTCTGTACCAAACGTGATAGGCTTTACCCGCATGAACCGGTGCTTTTCTTTCGGGATGCTGGCATAGTCTGGGTTCTCCCCTACCTTGGTTTTCAAGAGCTTGATGAAGGCTGGTTGTGCTGCATCGCATTGCGTCGTCTCTATAGGCCACGTCTTTATGCGCTGGCTGGCCTCGTATGCCATTTTGTTGATGTCTGGCCGCTCGTACTCTTCGGCAAGAGTGACTACCAGGAGCCCGTCCACCTTCTGCACGACAACAACGCCAAACATGCTAGAGCCAAAGCCTTCGTCTATCCCCTGGCTCTTTTCTGCGGAATGGTGGATTTCTTCAGGATTGTATTTCTTGCCCAGCTCGATAGCTCTCTCTATGGCCTGAGAGCTAAAGACGTTGCCCGTTGTACTGGTGAATGATGCCCCATAGAGTCCGTTAAAGTCTGCCGTGGTAAGCCTGCGCCTCTCCCCCTCCAGAAAGTCTCCTGGCATGACCCCGGCTGCTACAGCTTGTTCTGCTGTCACCTCTACATAGCAAAAGTCTCCTTTCTTGAGCTCGGATTCTGGGATGCCTCTGTACCGCTGGGCCCATTCGTACACCTGACCATAGGGCTTGCCTGGAATTGTCTCTATGACGGCTGTCCCGTCTGTGTTTGCGATTCTGGTAAGGGCAATTTCTAACGCTTCTTTGTAATCCCGCCTTGCCGCGGTGATGTCCGTCACATGAATGTGCTTAAAGTTGGGCCAGCCTTCGAGAAGTCCCGGATTGTCTGCCCCCAGTGCTATGATTCTGGATGGCCTGAGGGGTGATTCTGGGTTCTTGATATACAGGGCTGCCGTCTTGCTTTTTTCATCCCGAAGGACGGCCCCCGATGATATTGAATCGTTAAGGAGGTCTATCTCTTCCGGGCGGTCCATGATAAAGGGGCTGTATTTCCTACTTTCAAGTACCCTGCGCCTAAAGTCTCTTAGAATCTCGATAGCCTGCTGCTTTGTCGGACCTAGAAGCATGGTATCATAGCCTCTGGTGGATAGGGGATTAGAAGATGGCAGTACTGCTAGGTGAAAGTCTACCAGCATCCATTTTGAGGATTCGCCTACACGATGGCTTTTGACCTCCAGTAATCGCCTGTGCTTTAGGAACTTTCGCCAAGTGTCGTACTGGTAGGGGGCCAGCTGCAGGACGGGCTTTCTGGTCGCTGGATGTCTGAGGGGCCCAAAGTCCCTGTAGAACGCTTCTGGCTCTGTAGGGATGTTGGCAGGGAGGGGTATCTGCTGAGATAGGTCGAGGTTAGCCATTACTGCGTCCAGGTTGCGGCCGAGGGCTGACGGCATTAACTAGCTGTAGCCTCCGCTTCCTTCTGCTGCCCCTCAGATTCCGACAAGTTGTCGCTTTCCTTCACCCTGCGCTTTAGGCTGGCTACCAGCTTGAGCGCCCTGTCTATCTGCTGGGGGTCGCCTAGCAATACCTGGCGTTTGATGATTATCTCCCCTATGCTGTCCAGCAGGGCCTTCTTTTGCCTGGTGTCTGTTTCCTTTTCGTAGAGCGCCCACAGTTCGCTATGGGCCCTGTCTATGCTGGCTATGGATTTCTGATGCTCGAATGGCAGGTTGTCGATATAGGCGTCGTGCTTGGCTTTGGCCTCTTCTCGTAGATGAGCTATATCTCTACTAATTGTTGACACATCAACCTTCAGGATTGCTGCTATGGCTGTCATCGACTTGCCGGTGGCATAGAGCTCCATGGTCTGAGCACGCCTCCAAGCAATGAGATCGTATTCGCTTTGCTTGTGTCCGTTCAATTATTGTAATCCCCTTTTATTGGCAGCGAATGGTATTGCATGGCTCTAGCGGTACATCTCCCTGCTCATGGTGTTCAATGGATGTGACCTCTCTTTCGTCTCTGCGGTTGACTTCTTTGTTACCCAGCATACTTGGCAGAGCCCCTCCAGCAGTTCGCCAGTCTGTGTACTGCATTCTTGGCATCCAGTCGTCACACTGGCATTACCTCCGCTGGCTTTGGCTGGCAAGCATACTTTATGACGTATTTCTCTGCTGTACCCTGCG
>NZ_JBBIHK010000052.1:0-10932 GCF_037447015.1 Nitrososphaera sp.
GGCTGCTGCGACCGAGTCTGAGGCAGACCTTGCAAAAGCGATTGTGCGGGATACGTCGTCGGCGGTTGCGACGCTGTCGGCCACCTGGCGGGCAAAGGCCGAAATGCGTCCCACAGCGTCCGTTACGGCCAGTGTGTCAGGTGCAGCGCGGCTTGCGTGCAGGCGGGGATCGAGCGCGTCTGCAGTCGCCACAGAGTCGGATGGTGAGCGCGCAAATACAGCCGCGCGCACGGCGTCGTCCGTGACTGCAACGCTGTCAGAGGCGCTGCGCCGGGCGTCCAGCAGGACATGGGTGATCGCGTCAGATGCTCCCAGAGTGTCGGCGGCCTGGCGGGAAGCAGACAGCGTCTTTGCAGCACTGTCTGTGACAGAGAGCGCGTCAGAGATGGACCGCGATACAGAGCGTGAAATGCTGTCTGTGACTGCAACGGAATCGGCTGTTGAGCGGGACGCGCGCGTGGTTATTGCGTCTGTCGCCGCCACCGAGTCTGACAGCGAGCGCGTGACGGCTGTCGAGACGGCGTCTGCGGCTGCCACGCTGTCTGACAGCGAGCGCGATGCTGCAAGCCTTGCTGCCACGGCGTCGGCTGTGCCAAATCCATCGAAGAGCGATTTGGAGACATCTGCCATCCTTGCTATGCTGTCAGTCGCCGCAAGCGAGTCGGAGGCAGAGCGGGACGCTGCAAGCGCAGTCGATACCGCGTCGGCGGCCGCCACGGCGTCAGACACAGACCTTGCAAACACGGTAGAGCGTCCAACGCTGTCTGTCGGGGCGACGCTGTCCGCAGCCGTCCGGCTCGCAGACAGCCTTGCGGCTATAGCGTCAGACACTGCCGCTGCGTTCGGCAGCCCCCTTGCCACCAGCTGCGTCGCCGCCACGTCGTCTGCAAGCGTAACGCTGTCAGACGCTGATCTAGCTGCAGCAAGTGTCCTTGCCGCGGCGTCAGACATCAAGATAGAGTCGGAGGTGGCCCTTGCAAATGCCACGGAGCGGGAAGCGCTGTCGGCGACGCCAAGCGGGTCGGCGACGTCCCTTGACGAGACATAGGCACGCGTGGGCGAGTCGGCCGCTGTCACGGAATCTGACGCTGAGCGGGAAGCAAGCAGGCGCCTGCCCGACACCTCTGTCACTGCAAGCGTCTCTTCCAGCGACTGGGACACGCTGAAGTCAATGTCGTCTGCAAACGCCATCGAGTCAGATATTGCCCGCGAATAGCGCTTGCCTGCGGCTGCGGCTTCTGCGACTGCGAGCGCGTCGCTCACATGCTTGTGCGCGATCTTGGTTATCGCGTCCGCCATCCCCAGTATGTCAGACAGCAGGTTGATCTTGACTATGTTGAGTGCAGGCGTCACCGTGACCGTGTCTGCCGCCGACCGCTTGACCCTCTTGGACTTTTGGAAGTCAAGGTGGAAGCCTTCTTGGCTCTCGCTCTGCTCGTCGCCCGTGAGCGACGCCTCTCCTATCAGGCTGACGACGTTTGCCTTGTACTTGAGCGCGCCTGCGTCAAAGCCCGAATTCGATTTCAGGAACAGGGCGTTGACATAGTCCTGTCCTGACAGCGACTGCACTCCCTGCACCCACTGCGCGGTGCCCGTAGTCGATATGGCAAAGTCAGAGCCAAAGGCCGAGCCTGTGAACGGCCTGTAGTATGTTATCCCCGGCGCAGAGGTCGCGTATACCAGCGTGCCCGCGGTCCCGGACGGGTGGTAGACATAGTCAAACGCCCTGGCCGAGACCGTGCCGGTGTTTGTGGTCACGGCGGTCCACGGGCCGGGCGAGCCGGCGGCAAACTGCGAGCACGTCAGGTCGCTCTGGTCGTCTGACTGGCAGACCATGACGTTGGTGGAAAGCGGCGCCGGGTCGCCCCTGACGCTCAGGAACTTGGTGCTTGCGCTTGCGCCTGAGTTTGGGTCTACTGTAGAGACAGAGCCCCAGCTGGAGCCGCTCCACCGCGCATAGGCCAGGCTGTCTGTCCCGCTTGCAGACACTGCAAGGGCAGAGCCTGCCGCGTCGTACGCAGCCCCTATCGACTCGCCGTCCCTGTTTGCCGCGTTCAGCGACGAAGAGAGCGTTATCTGGTTGCCCCAGCCAGAGCCGCTCCACACCAGCGCGTACGCCTTGCTGTTTGTGGCGTCCATCACCGTCAGCACCATCTCGCCCGTGGACGGGTGCGGGGCCAGCTTGAAGTATCGAAGTTCTGCGTCGCCTGCGCCGCCCAGGTCAAAGCTCGACTCGGCAGAGAGCGTCGTGCCGTCGTACGTCCTGTAGAAAAAGTCGTCGTTCCCTGTCCCCTCCTTGTCGTAGACGATGAGCAGTTTTTCGCCGGCACTCTCAAACATCGTGTCGTACTGCCTGTACGGCTCGCCAAACGCAGGCGTGCCGGTGTCGGCAAAGTCGGCGGCGACGAACGTCCAGCTGCTGGCAGAGGTGCAAGAGTTGTCGCACTTGAACAGGTTGAGCGTGCCGTCGTCATGGACAGTAACCGCGGCGCGGAGCGACGAGTCGGGGCTGAAGCGTATCCTGCCGTCCCGCATCGGGCTTCCGGTGTTTGGCAGCTCTACTTCAGAGCTCCATGACTGCGTTGATGGTATCCACTCCCGGTATTTGGGCGAGTTCAGTAGGGCGGTGCCTGTGTTTGACTTGTAGATTGCCGCAGCGCTTGACGATGCCGACTCGGTGCCCTTTTCTGCCAGCATCGACTCGGCAAATGTTATTGTGTCGGCGATGTTGGCCGTGCGTATGCGGGCAAGGAGCGAGTCTGCCACTGCCACCGAGTCTGACGGGAACCTCTTGAAGAGGCCCGACCTCCTCCAGTCAAGGTGGAACGACTCTGACGCGGTCGTGCCCGTCGTCGTTATGCCGTCGTTGCCGTGCGAAAAGACGGGGTTGGCCTGCTTTGTCCATCCCACGCTCGTCGTGTCTGCGTCAACGTCGATTGCGGCGCCCAGCACGTGCGTCGAGTCCGTGGTGGTCGGGTTTGGCCCCTCGTTGAGCGACACCCATGGGTGGGAAGTGCCGTCGTCTGTTATGCTAAAGGCGGCAGTCCATGCGTTGCCTTCCGTGTACCTGATGTATTTGATGACGCCATTTGCGCCCCAGACAAGAATGCCCCGGGTCGCGTCGTCGGCGTTGTTCCAGGTCACGTCAAAGTTGCGCGTGGCGCTGTCAGGCATGTTGGCGTCGGCGTTTGGGTTCACATACGCCTTCCAGGCAGAGTCGTTCTGCCACAAAAAGACGTCCAGCCGGTGCACAAAGGCGTCGTAGCCGTTGAACGCCATTATGAGGTCGTCGGCTCCGGTAGCCTTGGCGGCCACGAGCTTGATCCACCTGACGGTGCCCACGTTGGGGACCGTCGTGCCCCTGCCGCTCCCCGGGTCGCTCACGTTTGCAGCCGCGCTCCACGAGCCCCCGGTGAACCGGGAATACTTGATGTTGTTGCCTTCGCCCCAGACGGCCATGAGGCTGCCGGTTGAAGTTACAAACGCTATGCCTATCACCTCATAGTCGCCCGAGTTGGTGAGGCTTCCGCTGCTTGCCAGCTGGACAAAGTTGCCAAACGTCTCTGTAGAGCCGTCAAAGTACCACGCCACGGCGCGGCTGTTGGTGCTGTCAGTGGCTATCAGGCCAAGGTCGTTGGAGCCGGACGTCCTGCGGGCGTCGAGCCGGACAAAGCTGTACGTCGTGTCCGGGAGTGTCGAGCCCGTGTCGTCTATCGGGTTCTCGGAGCCGAACGTGTTGCTTGAATCGCGCATCACCCTGTAAAAGAGGTCGGTGTTCTGGTTGTTATCTCCCTCGTTCCTGTCGTAGACGATGTAGAGGTCGCCGGACGTGGTTGCGAATTCCATGTCGAACGGGCGCTTTTGCGCGGCTGGCGCGACTGACCACATGTCGGCAAAGTCGTTGGTGACGGTCCACTGCGAAAGCGTCGTGCAGTTGTTGTCGCACACGTACGAGTCGAGCGTGCCGTCGTCGCTCAGGACGACTGCCACCCTCTTTGACGAGACAGGGCTGAACTCCAGCCAGGCGTTGCGCACGGGGCTGCCGGCCGAGGCAAGCTCTACTTCAGGACCCCAGCTCTTGGTGGAAGGATCCCACTCCCTGTACTTGGGGTAGTTGATGCCGCTGCCAGAGCTAGACGCGTAGACGATCGCGGCAAGGTTGCTGTCCGGTATCACAGTCACAGAGCGGCTGACAGAATCGGTGACCGTTGCCTGGTCTGAAAGGGCCCTCCTTGTTATCTTGGCGCTGACGCTGTCGGCGGCTCCAAGCGTTTCTGGCATGGACCTGTTCGGGATCACTGCCCTCGTTATGCCGGTGTCAGAGACCGTGAGAGATTCGTTTGATATGCTGCGGAAGAATCCCAGCGAGATAGAGTCTGCTAATGCGAGCGCATCTCCCAGAGGTTTTGTCACGCTGATGCGTATGCTCTCCGTGACTGCAAGAGAGTCGGAGGCATACCGCTTGATCTTGTCGTTCTTTCTAAAGTCTAGTGCCATCACCTCGACCGTGTTGACTGCGCCTGAGTCGGCCGAGATGCCGCTGTCGCCGTTGTCAGTCATCGTAGCTGTAGTTGATGTCCTGTTCCACTCGCCGTCTCCAATGTCGTCTGTTGCCTGATCCTCGTACCAGAGCCAGAGCGAGTCCACGCCGGTGGTGACGGCATCCGTGTCTGATGCACCGACGAGCCAGCGCGTCTGCACGGCAACTGTTATCGCCGTTTCAGCCCCGTAAGAGAGCGTGCCAGAAGCGTTGAACGTCTGGAACTTGATCGAGGTTGCGGCAGCCTTGTCCTCGTAGACTATGACGCCTGTGCTCCCGGCAGGATCCCAGGCAACGTCGAACATCCTTGCGCTCTGTACGGAAGAAGCTACGGCAGTGTCACGGGCGGTATTGGAAGTGGAGCTGCCAGCAGTAATGAGATGGCACGAGAGGTCGGGCGTCGCGGCGTTATCGGTATTGCATGCCATTACTTGATTTGAGGTCGAAAGAGGATTCGCCTTGACCACAAACCACAGGGAGTTTGATGTGGCTCCCGGGTTGATGTCAAACGTGGTTACGCCGGACCAAGAACCTGTATACCTGAAAAACCTGCCAGTGGTCGCCTGGACGCCAGAGTTGTCTCCTGCAACTGCAAGCGCGGCCCCGCTGGAGCTTTCGTATGCAATGCCAATGTTTTCCCCAGTCACAAGCGGGTTTGAGGATATGGTCTGCTGGCTGCCCCACGCAGAGCCGTTCCATATGAAGGCGTAAGCATCGGTGTTGGTCGCGTCAAGCAATATCATGGCTATCTCGTCCGAGTTGGACTTGGATGCCATCCTGAAAAAGCGGATGTCTTCTGCGTCTGCGCTTGCGCCGATGTAGCTGAAACCCTGCTCTGAAGAAACGGTGAACGGGTTTGTCGTAAAGTCTATCGTCTTGTAGTAAAAGTCGTTTGCCTCTGTCGCATCCCTGTCGTAAACCACCATCAGGTCGCCGCTAGCAGACTCGAAGGTTATGTCAAAGTACTTGTACGGTGCGGTTATGTTGCCGGCGCTGTTTGCGTCACCTATGAAAACAGCAGTCCAGTTTGCGGCAGTCGTGCAGGAAAAGTCGCAATAGTAGACGCGTATGTCGCCGTCAAGCTCGATCAGCCCTATCGCGCGCCTGTTGCTGGAACCATCATAGACGTACTTGACCGCATAGATTTCCTGGCTGGTCGTGGCGACAGTCGTGGCAGCCCCCCAGGTCGTGGTGGCTGGATCCCATTCCCTGTATGCAAGAGTCGTCGTTCCCGACTTGTACGCCATGCCTGCCTGGTTGTCTGCAAACGCCTGCTGCGAGCCGCCGGCGCCGATGGCCGAAAGAGCGGCCATGCCGCCAAGCCCCGCAAGCAGGATGAGCCTCGAAGCCGGTGATTGGTCAGGCCCGCGCAGGCGCTCGACCATCAAGACTTTGCCGTTCTTTGCCGGCGCCGAGCGCGACACCACAAGGCCGATGAACAGCGCAGTATAGGTGGCAGAGCTTGCTGCGCCCACCATGAACGCGTTGTTCATGCTCTGGCTGGCCCTGAGCTGTTCCCCTACCAGACGAATGCGCGCTTCCAGAAGATTATTACTACTACTATTACTGCCGTCAGGGTCGTCGCCGTCACCGCCGGCGGTGGCAAGCTCTGAATGATCCACCCTTTCTGGCTGCGCGGCCACGAATTCAGCGACGGCTGGCGTTCCTGTCTGCGACACTGCGTTCTGGCTGCCGCTGCCATACAGCAGCAGCCTGTTGTCGCTTCTTTCATATAATCCGCGCATCGTCCTCTCTTCCACCCTGCCTATTGTCGCCGGCGCGCTTGGCCCCTGCCTTGCGTTGCTGCTGTTGCTGCCTGCAGGGCTTGCCGCAGCGGCGGCAGGCGGCGGAGGAGGAGACGGCGTCGTGGTTACCGTCAGGCCGTCTGATATGGTCGCATAGAACATCCTTGGCGCACGGGGGCCGTCAAACGTGCTTGCCACCGATACAGAATCGCTGACGCTCCTCGAAAAAACCTGCGGCTCTGGCTGTTGCGCAAACGCCTGCTGTGTGTCGGAAAATGTCAGGACGGTTGCTACTGCTGCAGCAGCAGAAGCCATCGCCAGTGCAAAAAGGAGGAGCGCCTGAGAATGCCTGTTGCCGGAGAGCACTCTAGCAGCAGCCTCTATGCTGTAGCTTATAGAGCCTCTATCCGACACGCTCTTCCGGTAGCATCTATCATTATTTAAATTTATGTTTAAATCTCCTTTACACACAACGGAGGAAGGATTAAAGATTCCAGAAAACGGAGACAATACGAAACTGTACCTTTATGTTGCCAGTACCGCCAGGCGGCAAGGTAGGTAAGATAATTAATGCTTGTTTAATCAATTATCTTTCTGCGCATGCGCTTCGCAGCCAACAGTCTTCTCTCCTGCAGAGGCGTCGGAGCGGTCCTTGCCCGGCCCGCAGTCAAGCGAGTCTGCCCCGGCAGCGCCTATGACCAGGTCGTTGCCGCTGCCGCCGTCAAGCCTGTCGCTGCCCCCCGCCCCGAACAGCTGGTCGTCTCCGTCGCCGCCCCAGATAATGTCGTTCCCGGCCCCGCCGATTATGCAGTCGTTGCCGCCCACGCCCCTGATGACGCTCCCGCTGTCGCTGGCGAGAACAAGGTCGTCGCCAGCCGTCCCGGTTACTGTCGTCCTCTTTTGGCCCTGCCTTTTGTCGATCACGTTATACTTGCCAGACGACAACAGCTGCTCGATTGTCATGCCGTTGCAGTACAGGTCGCCTGTTGCCAGCTGTCCAGAGACCTTTAGTGTGCCGGGACTTGCCGCCCACTGCGACGCCTGCCCAAACGAATCGACGGCCCTCACCTGCGGCACATAGTCGCCCGGTTTCTTGTACGCAAACGACGCAGTCACTCTGGCAGAATTGCCCGAGGCAGGCGTCCGGGCGTCTACAACCCCGTCGCCGTCAAAGTCCCACTCGGCTGCGGCAAGGCCACCCCTGGACGCAAGCGTTGCCGAAAACGACCAGCCTGCCCCGGACTGCTGCTGTGGTGGCGGCGGCACCCACCTGCCCATCGCGGCTGTCGGAGGCTCTGGCAAAAAGACAGCGCGCAGCGGCTGGCCCGACTCTTTGTCCACGGCCACCACGGTCAGCCGCGACCCCTGCGAGTCTGTCACTGTGACTGACGGCAGGTACGAGCCGTGCCTGGCGTAACGGTGCGTGGCAGAAGGCGAATTCGTAGTGGCATCCATCCTGCCGTCGCCGTCAAAGTCCCATTCAAAACGTAATGCGCCGCTGCTGCTCCCCTCAGGCAAAGTCACGGAGAAAGAGAACGAGCCGGGCGCAGATTTGCTCTGCTCCTCAAACCCAAGCTCGGCATAAAGCCGCGGCGCGGCAACGTCCAGCGCCTCTTCTCCTTTTCTTTCCATCCCATCATCTGCGGCAACGTATCCTGCCCATGCAGATGCAAGCCCGGCCGAGTCAATGGCCCGGGCTCTTGGAATCCAGCTGCCCTCGGCCCCGTACCTGTGGGTTGCCGTCGCAGTGAACGTCTTTGGAGAGCCAGCCGCGCTTGTCGTGCTGTCGGCTCGCCCGTCGCCGTTAAAGTCCCATTCTACACGGGCTATGCCGCCGGCCGCTGTCGCAGCGGCAGAGAACCGGAACGTGTCAGACGGCAGGCCGTCGGGGCCGGCGGCAGAGTACGGGCTCCACCTGTCCATCACTATCTGCGGGGGTGCAGGAGAGGACCCGACGACGAGCAGGACTGGCTCGCCCTTTGAATCGTAAACATCCCAGGGCGTGACAAAGCCTTCCACGTCAACTGCCCTCGCGGCAGGGTAGCCGGAGAAGGGCTTGCCGTATGCGTGCTTGATGGCGCCTGCTGCCCGCTTGGCACCCGGCTTGTCAGCAGGCGAAGAGGCGTCCGGCTGCCCGTCGCCGTCAAAGTCCCACTCGAACCCCTGCACTCCTGCCGCAGCCGAGCTGGTGGCCCTGAACGTTATCTCGGCGCCGACCGCTATTGGTTTTGCAGCAGGCGACCAGGCCTCCATGGTGGCATAGAACGCGGCCTGCGCGGCAGCCAGGCCGGGCGAGATCACAAGGGCAGATGCGAAGGCAATGGCCGCCGCAGCGCGCAGGCAGGCATCCGCAGGCATCATCACTGCTAGCGCCACCATCAATTACTCATCTGTTTCTCCATACAGGCGGGATATAAAAAGAAGGCCACTTCTTACTTGTTCTTGGATTTGCCCTTGGCAGAGCCGCTCTTTCCGGGGTTGCTGTTGTCAGAGTAGTTGCTGTCGTTTCCATGCCCGTTGTCACCGCGGTCGTTGCGGCTGCCGCTACTACTACTACTACCACTACTGCTGCTGTTGCTGCTGCCGTCACCTTGTCCAGCGTTGCCACTGTGACGGTCACCGTTGTCGTCATCGTCATCATCATCACCCCTGCCATCGTCGCCGGAGCCCTCATCGTCGTCGAACCTCTTGCGCGACTCGCAGCCGTCATATCTGTCGCCGTCCCATGCAACGTCGTGCCCGGCGCCGCCGTCCAGCTGGTCCCTGCCGCCTCCGCCGTGCAGGAAATCGTTGCCGTCTCCGCCGTATATCCTGTCGTTGCCGCCGTTGCCGTACAGGCGGTCGTTGCCCGCGCCGCCGTATATGACGTCGTTGCCGTTGTTGCCCCGGATCCGGTCGTTGCCGCCGTTGCCGTATATCTGGTCGTTGCCATAGTTGCCGTTCAGGGTGTCGTTGCCTGATCCGCCAATGATGCAGTCGTCGCCCTTCAGCCCGTTGACGTGGTCGCCGTTAGAGCCTGCGATTATCAGGTCGTTCCCATGTGTACCTACCAGGGTCTTGCGCGGGCCGCCTCTGTTGTCAATCACGCTGCTGTACTGGCCGCTTGCAATCAGCTGCTCGATTGTCATGCCGTTGCAGTACAGGTCGCCTGCAGGTGGCGGAGGGCTGGCCGTTTCGAGGCTTATCACGGCCGGGCCGACGTTGTAGGCGTCCCACGGCCATGCCGTGCCGCTCACGTCTACGACTCGGACCTGCGGGGTGAACGTGCCTGCCACCCCGTAAACATAGTTTGAGGTCGCAGTCGCGCTTGTCGGCGCGCCCGCTATTGCAGTCGTGGCGTCGACGCTGCCGTTTCCGTCAAGATCCCATTCAAAGCGCAATATTCCAAGGTTTGCGCTCCCCGAAGAGGAGAAGCTGAAATTGGTCGAAGGCGTCCCGTCAGGGCCCGTCGCAGAGTAGGGCGCCCACTGGTTCATTGTTGCCGAGCCGACAGGGGTCAGCACGTCCAGCGTTATCACAGTCGTGCCAGAGTTGAGCGGGTCCCATGCAGAGACGTTGCCGCCCACGTCCACGACCCTCACCTTTGGCGTGTATGTCCCGTCAGCAGAGTACTGGAACGTCGCCGTCCTGCCGCTTACAGTCGCAGGGGCGCCGGCTATGGCGGTGGTGGCATCGACGCCGCCGTTCCCGTCAAAGTCCCACTCGAGCCTTGCGATGCCGCCTTCTGCCTGGGCGTCTGCATAGAACGTGAAGGTGGTGCTCACAGGGCCGTCGGGGCCGGAGGCGCTGTACGGCGACCACGAGGCGAGCGTGGCGGTGGGCGCGTTGACCGCCAGTATGTTCACGGTGTCAGGCGTGCCCTGCAGGCCCCGGCTGTCTGTCACCTTGAGCTCAAAGACATAAGTGCCTGCAGCAGAGGCAAGGAAGGTTGGCTTGGGCGCGGCCGAGCTGCTCAGCGTCACAGATATCGGCCCGGACGCCTGCCTCCAGGAATACACGGAAATGCTGTCTTGCGGATCAGAGTCGCTGCTCGCCGTGCCGTCGAGCGTGACTGTGGACCCAAGCAGCACTATCTGGTCGGGGCCGGCGTCTGCGACCGGCGCCGCGTTCGGCGGCGGGTTGGCAATGTCGGCTACCGGCGACGATGGGCCGATGTTGAACGAGTCCCAGGGCGACATCAGGCCGGTGATGCTGGTCGACCTGACCTTGGGCGTATAGTTGCCTGCGGTGCCAAACGTCGTCTGCACCGTCACGCCCGAGACCGAGTTCTCGCCGTTGAGGGTCGTCGTGGCGTCGATGGAACCGTCGCCGTCAAAGTCCCAGTCGATCTTGGCAAGGCCGATCTGGCACGTGGCGTCGGCCGAGAGCGTGAACACTGTATCGGTAAAGCCGTCGGGACCTGTGGCGTTGTAAGGCACCCACTGGTTCATGGTCACCGTCGGCGGCGGGTTGACGATGTCAAGCGCCACCGGCAACGAGTTTACGTCGTACTGGTCCCAGGGCGACACCTGCCCTATGCCGTCCACCGCCCGCACCTGCGGATAGAACGTGCCTGTCGCATGGTACGTGTAGGTCCTGGTGGCAGACGCCGAAGCAGGCGAGCCAGAGACGTTCGTGGTCGCATCCACAACGCCATCGCCGTCAAAG
>NZ_JBBIHK010000053.1:0-10411 GCF_037447015.1 Nitrososphaera sp.
GGGCGATATTTGAGATAGTCAAGAACAGGCTGCACGACTTTGAGCGCATCTACCTGATAAACAAGTCTTACGAGGGGGCGCAGCCGCCAAAGCGCTCCAGCCTGTCGGAGATAGTGTCGTCGCTTTCAAGAAAGGACGCGCTCCTGTGGGACAACTTTCCGGAGGGCCTGATAAGGAAGGACTATTCCGACGTGAGGAGGGCGCTGGAGATAATCAGCTCAAGCGACATTGGCGGCATCTTCATCGAGCTGGAGCCGCGCTACCTGGAGCTGTACAGGAACATCTCTGCCAAGATCCCCCGGATCTACTCGCAAGAGATAGTGTACGACAGGGAAAAGATAAGGGTCATCCTCCAGGAATACGGCTGCAAGATAGACACGTTTTCCGGCGTGTTTGGCAAGTACGTGGAGAACAACCTGGGCAAGATATCCTCGATCCTCTGGAGCAAGGATCCTATACCGATGTCAATACTGGAATTCTACCGCGTGCTGAAGGAAAAAGAGGCCGCGGCTGCCGCCGGCGACGAGGTCGACGCAGTCTCTGTCGCCGAGTCGTGGCTCCCCCGGACGGACTATTACAAGAGCCAGTTCAAGATACTGTCAGGGCTTGAAGAGAGGGAGGCTGACACCGAGTTCCTGTACGTGCTAAAGCTGTGCTACGAGCTTGCACTGCCCAGGACGATAAACGCGATAGAGGAGCTCCAGAACCTGATATTTGACAGCAGCCCGCCAAAAGAGCCGGCAAAAAAGCTGAGCTCGTGGGTGTACGTGTCAGGGCCGTACTACTCGATGAACGACGTCGTGCGCGAGTCAATAGAGTTCACGGACGACATCAAGCTCAAGATAATGAACCGCCTCACCGAGAACTTTGCCAAGGTGATCCCAAAGGAGAACGCGTCCACCGACCACGCGTTTGGGCTGTTCTTTGGCCGCAACATCAAGGCCGTGTCAGAAGACATGTACCGCATAGCCCTGCCGCAGGAGCTGGACCACTGCATGAAGACGAGGATGCATTTTGAAGTGGGCATGGGCGAGGGCATCGGCGAAAGCTTCCACGAGCTGGAAGAGGAGCTCCAGCAGGACGTGCTTGGCAGGATCGGCGAGAGGGAGGAGTTTGACAAGGGGCTTGGAGAGGGCATAGCTCGCAACTTTGTCCTGCTTGAAAAGGGCGTGGCCGACGCCATCCTGAAAAAGATCAAGACGAGCATCTATTTTGCCCGGGGCCTTGGAAACGGCCTGTCGTCGGTCTTTGGCTCGTTCCACGCCGACCTGCAAAAGCAGGTCATATCGAGCATAAAAGAGAACATCCAGTTTGCGGAGGGCCTCGGCGTCGGCCTCGGCAAGAATTTCAGGCACCTGAGCAGGTCGCTCCGGACAGAGCTTGGCCGGCGCATCAGGCAGGACTCGGAATTTGCCCGGGGCCTCGGCGAGGGCCTTGGGAGCATCTACCACCACCTGGACCCGGACCTGCAGCATGAAGTTTACCTGCTGTCCCGGGGGTCGAACCAGTTTGCCCGGGGCCTGGGCATAGGGATCGGCAGGATAATCAAGCAGATGGACAGCGTGAACCGCAAGAGGATGTACGAGCTTGCCGAGACGGACGGCGAGTTTGCCCGGGGCCTCGGATACGGGTTTGGCAACAACTATATCGCGCTCTCTGCCGCAGAGCAGGACGAGCTGTTCAGGCTCGCCGAAAAGAACCCCGGCCTGTCGCTTGGCCTTGGGATGGGCGTCGCTTTCTGCTACAGGTACCTGGACGAGCGCGCCAGGGACGACCTGCGCCGCCGGTGCGAGAGGCTTGGCGAGCTTGCGCACGGCTTTGGCAAGGGGATGGGGTGGCACTACTCGTACCTCGAGCGGCAGCAGAAGGCGCACGTCCTTGCCCTGATGCAAAAGAGCCCGGCGTTTGCGCACGGCCTTGGGACCGGCATGGGGTACGTGTTCCGCTACCTTGACGACGGCATACGCAAGGACGCGTTCAGGCTCGCCGAGTCCAACCCGATGTTCATGGCCGGCCTTGGGTGGGGCATAGGCTACAACCTCCAGCACTACGAGGACGAGGTAAGGGAAGACATGTTCAGGCGGGCAGAAAACAGCGGCCCGCTCGCCCACGGCCTCGGCGAAGGCATGGGCTACATACTGGCCCACATCGACTCCGAGTCGGCCAAGAGGGTCTGGGACTATGCGGGCAGGAACTACGAGTTTGCAGTCGGCCTCGGGTTCACGCTCGGCTGGACGTTTGAGCACCTCGACGACGGCTTCAAGTACAGCATGTTTGCCCGCTCGCAAAAGAACCCCGGCTTTTCAAGGGGCCTGGGCAGGGGCCTTGGCTACAACTACAGGTACCTGGGCAAGAACGTGCAGCTAGAGGTATCCTTGAGGGCCGAGACCAACCCCGACTTTGCCCGGGGCCTCGGCGAGGGCTTGGCGTGGGTGATCCAGTACGCCGAGCCGGAGCTAAAGCAGGAGGCGGCTTCAAGGTGCGAAAGGAACCCGCACTTTGCCCGGGGCTATGGCTTTGGCCACTGCTTTTCCTACGCCTACCTGTCCGGTGAGGAAAGGCTCAGGGTGCTCGACATGGCAAGGCGCGACATCGAGTTCGCACGCGGCCTCGGCGAGGGCTTTGGCTTTTGCAACCTCTTTTACGAAAAGGAGGTGATGATAACAACGACGGCGACAGCGACGGCGACGGCGGCAGCAGCAGGGGCGCAGGCCGGCGGCAGCAACACGGCAACGGCGATGCTTGGCATAGAAAACGACAGCGCATTTGCCCGGGGCTATGGCGAGGGCTTTGGCTGCGCGTACGAGTTTGTGGCGCCGGAAAAGAGCGAGTCGCTGTTTATCTTGGCCGAGAGCAACCCCGGACTCTCGATAGGGCTTGGCATCGGGCTTGGGTCCACCTTTTCCTACCTTGACATCGACTACAAGGAGGAGATGCTTGCAAGGGCGCAGACAAGCCCGACGTTTGCGTACGGCCTTGGCCTCGGCCTGGGCCAGCGGGCAGACTTTGCCCTCCCCGGTCTGGGCCTGATAAGAAAGGTCGAGTCCATCCCCGCAATGTGCAGGGGATACCTTGAGGGCCTCGGCCGCAGGTACGAAAGCCTCGACGCGTCGACAAAAGAGTGGGCCTTTAACAGGGCTCTGGGCGGCAGCAACAACTCTGACTTTGCAAAGTCGTTTGGGATGGGGCTTGGCAGGGCGCTCCGGTTTGCCGACCCTGCGGCAGCAAAAGAGATCTTTGCAAGGGCGCAGGGCGCGGCCGACCTGTTGTGGGGGATGGGCGTGGCGGTGGGGCACTCGTTCCCACACATGCGCCACGACGCACGCAGCGCGATGGTGTCAGAGGGCGAATCCAATCCGGACTTTGCCCGGGGCCTCGGCACCGGCCTTGGCACGAGCTTTCAGTACCTCAACGATGCAGGCATGTCGGACGCCTTTGTGTGGGCTGACAAGAGCCCCGACTTTGCCCGGGGTCTTGGCACCGGCCTCGGAGCCAGCTTTGGCTACCTTGATGAAATCGTGCAGGAAAGCGTGATGAGGGTGATGGGACAGGGCAGGCCGCAGCTCTCTTTCAGCCTCGGCAGGAGCATCGGCGAAAACTCGCACAGGCTTGCGCCAGACGCCCTGGAAAAGGTGCTCAGGGCCGCAGGCACAAACCCCGACTTTGCCCGGGGCCTTGGCACCGGCCTTGCAGCCAGCTTTCAGTACCTGGACGGGGAAAGCCAGAAGCGGTTTGAAAAGTTCCTCCCACAGCAGCAACAACAGCAGCAATAGCAAAGGGACTAACTAGGCGGCCGACATCCTGCCGAGCCTGCCCGTCCTCCTGAACGGGTTTATCGCCTTTGTATCGCTCTTGCCCTGCAGCTCGTAAAACCTGTACGCCTGGCCGCTTGCGTCGAGCGCGTACTCGCCGGCCTCGACAAAAGAGTAGCCCTCAAAGCCCGAGACAATATCATACAGGCACTTGCCTATCACGATGCCGTTTGGCCGGGCCCTGGAGTTGAGCTTGGCGCACAGGTTCATGGTCGAGCCGAACAGGTCCTCGATGTTTGAAGTGAACGACTTGGCCACGTATACGGATCCATAGTCGCTGCTGATCCTGTAGCTGACCGGAGGCAGTCCCTCTTTTGCCATCCTTGCGTTTATCGCCGCCCTTGCGTCTGCCATGACGACTGACGACTGGAGCGCGTCGTCAAGGGCCACCCTCTTGTCCACGTGCGGGTCGGAGACCCTCGGGAAATAGTACAGCAGGCTGTCGCCCACGTTCTTGATTATTATCGCGCCGAAATTGCTTGCTATGGTGGCAACCGAGTTGAGGAATATCTCGTAGTACCGGCCGGCGTTCTTGTCTCCAAGCCCGGCCGCGACCTTGGTCGAGCCCACGATGTCTATGCAGCAGACGCAGCATTCCTGCTGCTTGCCTGAAAACGAGACGACGCAGCTGGGGTAGCTGGACTCGGCCCTTTCGTCCTGAAAGGAGACCATGGGCAGGTCGCTCAGCGCATCGTACTGCGTCATGTTATATGTACATGTGTTCTATAACAATGATGCTAATAAATAATCTGCTTGCTCTTTCACTTTTCCCTAAAGCCTGGGGCCTGCCGCTGCCATCAAGGATGCAGACGGAGCGGCTTGAGAAGCAGATCGGCAACGTCGCGCCAGATGGCGTCAAGCTCGTACTTGGACGCGTGCAGGGTCACAACGACCACGTGGAGCCTGCTTGAAAGCGGCGCGACCATCACTGCAAAGCGCGAATCAAAGGAGGCGCTGACATAGTCGAGCGCGCCAAACAATTCTGCCGATATGCCGCTCAGCCTGACCAGGAGCGCCGCCTGCACGTGGAATTTCTGGAGGTTGGTGGGGTGCAGGCTGACAGACCCCTTCTGGGCGAGCCTGGCGACGTTGTCGTCCACTACCGCAATGTACGAAACGCTCTGGTGGGCCTTGAATACGCCTTCTGCCGCCTGCTCAAAGGCTTCGATGCTGGCATACCTGCTGCTGTTGCCGCTGTTGCTGTTGCTGCCGCCACTTACCACCCCGGTATCAGGACATGCTGCGCACAATACGTTTTGTATGTAGATCGATGCACAGACACACATACATACACGTACACTCTCTGCGTGCGAGAGTGGGTGAGTGAGAGTATGCAAAGAATGGGGGGACTTTTTTTCCTTTGTCAGGAATAATTGCGCCAGGTGTGGTTGCACTTGGTGCACCTGAAAAACTGCGTCGTGGCCTCGTCGGCGGACCTGGTCTGCAGCATCCACCACACGGCCGTGTCGTTGCCGCATTGCGGGCATGGTATGTTTATAGTCGGCAGCGCAGGCTTTTCGTCGTCCATCACCTTCAAAGAGGCGTTGCTGCCAGAAACCTGTTTCACTTCGGTGACGCTCTTGCCCTCGGACGCCTCCTTTCTGGACTTGTACCCGCACTTGGGGCAGACGACGCTTTCGCCGGACGGCTTGAGCCGGGCCTGGCACTGGGGACAGAAACGCAATGTGATCAGCCTACTTTAGGGCGGCCTTGACCAGGCCTGCAAGCTCTTTTGCATAGTCGGCTGCAGAGGCCGACGCGTCCTGGATTACCTCGGACGGGTCCTTCCTCTTGGTCACCACTCTCATCTTGTAGTCCTTGGTGAGGGGGTGCTGCAGCATCACGCCTGCAAAATCGACGCTCTTTTCCTTCAAGAGCTCGTGCTGGACTATGTAGAGTATCGAGATGTCTTCTTCGCGGACCTTGATCTCGAGCTCGTTGTCCTTAAAATCGGTGATCTCTGCAATCATGACGCGAAAGAGACAACTACTTATTGAGGATATAAATGATACCATCCGAGAAAATAGCAGTTGTCCTCCTCTTCCCCACCCTCCTCTTCCTTCATCACGGGCGCGACGCTCGAAAAATCCCATGACAGCGTCAGCGCCGACAGGCCGCTTACCCTCAACCTCAGCTTCAAGATAGAGGGCGCGATAAGGGAAGCATTTGTGCAAAAGAACTGGGAAAAAGCCTACAACAAGCACGACAACGGCTTCCGCATGACCATCGAGGCAGAGGTGAAATCCGGGCGCAGGACTGTGGCAGGACCGCTAAAATTCGTGAGAAAGGCCGCTCTCTTTTGGACCCGCAACCCCAAGATACCGTACAGGATATGGGTGTCGATAGTCAAGGACGACACGCCGTACTACCCGCTCACGGTGGAAGAGGCCCAGTCGCTCCTGTTTGACGTGAACAAGGTCATAGAGCTGCCCGGGGCAGACCTTGCGTCAGGCTCCCACAAGCTGTCGTGCGAGATCCGCGTCAGGTGGGGCAAGCACGAATATGCCGAGCCTGAAGAGATAAGGGCGAAAACAAACGTGGTGGAGCTGCGGGCAGTAGCCTGACCGGCCAGTAGTAGCAGTAGCAGCAGTAGCTGTTTTTTCAGTACCCTGCAGAATAGGAAGAAGAAGATGGTGATGACGAGACATCGTACCTGCCGCCGCTCCCTCCACAGTCTGTGCATATCGTGCTCCCAAACCCGTTGCAGTTTGAGCAGGTCTGCCAGCCCGGCGCAACCTTGCCCGAGCCTCCGCACGTAAAACACCGCTTCCTGCCGCTGCTACAGAACGCGCACTTTTTCCATACTCTTGCCGCTGACAATGTTGTTGTATCTTGTTTTCGCTGGAGCGGGGGGCTAATTCAACCTAGCTGCCTTGCGCGCGCGTATGCATGTGCGCATGTGGTCGTTGTTCGCTAGGTTGATTAGTCGAGCGCGCCAAGCCACACTTGCGCATATATGAAGATGCGGGTCTCGTCAAACGTCCGGCGCGTCATCATGGTCGTCGCCGGCCTGGTCCTGCTGGTCTTTGCATTCAGCTACTACATCTTTCCAGACGTGATATGCCGGTCTGCTATTGAAAACGCCCGGCACGCCGAAAAATCGCCTGACCGGACAAACGTCGACCCGATTGTCGAGACGTGCAAGGGCGCGGCCACAATAGTGCCGACGCGCTAGCCAGCCAGTCAGTCAGCCAGTGGCAGAAAGAAAGAGGGGGTCGACAAGTACGAGATTCGGTAAAGGATATTTTGCAGTCATGCAAAAATATCTCTACGTTTGGACTATCAGACACGCGGGACGGAGCGGCCGCCACTCTTCTTCAAGGTGCTGTTTGCCGCGTCGACTGCCCTTGCGTTTGGGGTGCTTGCATATTCGCTTGCCTATTCGTACACCACGGGCAACGATGTCATAGGCGAGTCGCTGGTAGACAGTGAATTCCCGCCACCGAACGTCTCGCCCCTCTTTTTAAAGCCGGTGACCTGGCTCATGGTGCTTGCAGTCATATCGTGGTACTCGTTTGTCGAGCTTGTCAAGGAGCGGGTGCAGGCCCTTGGCAGGACGCAGCGGTCAGTCGTCCTGCTGCTTTTGCTTCTGGCCGCAGTCATCAGCCTGTACGAAGTGCTCTTTAACTTTATGCTCTGGGGAGTCATCCTGGTAAAGCAGGGCGCCTCTTCTTCTTCCTTCAACCCTGACAGCGTGGTCAACACCTTCCCAACCGACGCGTACAAGATCAACCTGGTGGCTGCGACCAAGTTCTACCTGACCGTCCTTGCCTGCAGCGTGTACGGCCTTGCCGTCCTGCACAAGAAAAAGGCTTGATTTATAAGATTATGATGCGACTACATTTCAGTGCAGGACGAAGACTATGGATTGCCCGGCAAGGTGGCAGACCTTGCAGTCCCGTTGCCAAACGGGCGCGTAAGGTGCACCGCGTGCGCGCGGTACTGCGAGATACCCGAAGGCAAGGCCGGCCTCTGCGGCGTGCGGGGAGTGATGGGGGGCAAGCTGCGCCTGTTTGTGTATGGCAGGGTGATAACGGGCAACGTCGACCCCATAGAGAAAAAGCCTGTCACCCACTACGAGCCCGGCTCTGACATTTTCTCGATTGCTACGACAGGCTGCAACTGGCTTTGCAAATACTGCCAGAACTATGACATTTCCCAGCGGCGCAAGGTCGAGGGGGTAGAGGTGACGCCGGAGCAGATCGCCGAAATGGCGGCAGGCCGGGGCGCGCAAGGCATCGCCTACACGTACAACGAGCCTTCCATATTCATGGAGTTTGCGCGGGACTGCGGCATCGAGGCGCACAAAAAGGGCATGTTCAACATCTTTGTGTCAAACGGCTACGATACGCCCGAATCTGTCGGCGAGATGAGCAAGTTCCTGGACTGCATCACAGTCGATTTCAAGGGCTCGGGCAAGCAGGATTTCGTGCGCAGGTACATCGGCATACCAAGCGCCGACCCGGTCTTTGCCACGCTCAAAGAGATCAAGGGCAAGACCAAGATCCACGTCGAAGTCACAGACCTGGTAGTGCCGCAGGTGGGCGACGACCTGGAGGCCGCAAAAAAGCTGTGCCGGTTCGTCCATGACGAGCTGGGCCCCAACACCCCGATCCACTTTTTGCGCTTCCACCCCGACTACAAGATGATGGAGTTTGGGCCAACGCCTGTCGAGACGCTTGTAAAGCACCACGAAATAGCCAAGAAGGAGGGGCTCAACTATGCCTACCTTGGAAACGTGCCGGGCCACCCGCTTGAAGACACGTACTGCCCAGGCTGCAACGCAGTCGCAATAGGCAGGTACGGCTTTGGCATCGACGAGTGGAACCTCGACGCGCACAACCACTGCAAGAACTGCGGCTACCCTCTGCCGATCGTGGGCAAACTGCACAGCAGCCTGCAAAGGAAAAAGAGGCAGTTCCAGTTCATTCACTAGGTTAAAATTGCGCCCAGCATCGGCATTTTACGGGGTCGTTGTCTAGCTTGGTCAGGATGCCAGCCTTGGGCGCTGGAGGTCGCTGGTTCGAATCCGGCCGACCCCACCATTTCTTGCACTAGCAGCTCTCTGTTCTTGACAGAGTTTTGCTCCCAGCAAACACCGAGCGAGCTTGGCTATAACGGTGTCTGGACGGTGGAGACGTTTCCGGCATGTATATACGCGTCTTGCAATGCAATCTCGCATAACCCTCCATGCCCTTGAACAGAGTATACTTATATAAATCGCTGTTTGTTGGTATTTGTGCCTCGTATTGCGACTGTCCACTCGCTCAAGGATGCATCAGATTATCCAGAATTAGCCGCCAGCGCTGCAATGCAAATCTCTGGCGCAAGAATCGCAAAACAGGTTCCAGCCGTCGATAAGGAAGTCAACCATGAAGACAGCATCATGATACTGATTCGAGAATGCTATATTCGAGATAACCTCAAGGACAGTTTCTTTGGGGGAGACAAAGATGCCAAGATCGTCATTTCATGTGAGGTAAAGACAGATGGCAAAACAATTTCGACCGCCCTTGGAACCTTTGACAAGGTACTGGATGACAGCAAGCTAGAGATTGCAGATTATGTGATATTCCCACTAAGCCCTGTAAAGGGTTACCTGACCTTGACTGTAAACATGTTCCAAGAAAGTGAATTAAAGGCGGCTAAAGATACCGTATCGCAAACAGTCACTTTTGCCGGTCATGTGGCAGAGGCCATGCCAGTCGTCGGCAAGACAGGCTCTACGTTGATTGGGCTGACAGGCGAACTGATCAATCTTGTCGCTACGCTTGCACCAGACAGGCCCATCATTAGAGAAACATCCACGTACATAATAGACAGAAAGAAATTCCCAAACCTAAAAGGTGTGCAGTATCTGGAGACGGGCATACTTGAGATAACCGAAGCTGAATTCAATGCAAAGAAAAGGCCAAATGAGAAGCCATCAAGAATTCTGCTCCAAATAATAAAACCCGCCGGCTGAATTTCGTATATGATCCAAAAAAGCCGGGCCTGTCTTGGTCTGCCGCCAGCGCGACCTGCATTGCTGTATGTGCGCATTGAGCCACTGCTCGTAACGGCCGTTACGCCCCGCCCTGCTCTGTTGCTGTCCGTGTAAGAGAAGCAGCAGTACTAGTCGTAGACGGGTGTGCCGTCGGACTTGAACCTCTTGACCCTTCTCTCTTCTCCTCCTCCGCCACCGCCGCCAGAGTGTGTAGTCTCTGCCTCTGCTGCAACTTCATTGCCGCGCCTGCTCCTTGCTCCCCTTGTGGCAAACAGCAGGCCAACCAGGAAGGCAAAGACTCCTGCAACCACCCCGTACATAAAGGTCGATTCGGCCATGCCGGGGCTAGTTGATCGTCGAAGATAAAGTTGTCTCTCATAAAAATTGCGAATAAAGATACTTGCATAATTGGCTGCAGCGTGCGCTAAAAGGCGTCAAACAGATGAAAAAAGGAAAAGAAAGGAGAGAGGGGGTTTTTAATCCCACTTGCTCCACGCGGCCATCCATCTGTATGTCCACGTGTTGAGCTTTGCACCCAACGCAGCGATGGGCACCGTTAGCACTGCACCGGCACCTGAACCCAGGGCGACAGGCGAGTTGTAGAACTTGCCCA
>NZ_JBBIHK010000054.1:0-10397 GCF_037447015.1 Nitrososphaera sp.
TTGTTCATACCGCACCATACTAGTGTAAAAGTGCGGGGGGTGGGATTCGAACCCACGGACCCCTGAGGGACGGGATAACCCATTCAGTGAGATCTTAAGTCCCGCGTCTCCAAGATTTCTCCTGCTCTATTTGGCCGGGCTCTACAACCCCCGCCCGCCCGCATGCGGAGCCACAGCCACACAGGATTCGGGTCGTCTGTAATTAAATCTTGTATCAGCAGTAGCAAAAGAGCTGCTGTTCGATACCTTAATCAAGCCCTCATGTAGTTCTGCTGTTTGTTCGCGCCTTGGTAGCTCAGCCTGGTAGAGCGTTACCTTGGTAAGGTAGAGGTCGCGGGTCCGAATCCCGCCCAAGGCTTGTCTTTTCCCTCCCTCTTTCTTGCTCCGTGCCATTTCCTTCCTTTACCGCTGCGTATGCGCGCGCGTGTGTATATATGCACATGCACATGTGTACCGAGAAAATGATGTTCTCAGAACTGGTGCGACCTCTTGACGTGCCATGCAAAGGCGCGGTGGGTCGAAAACTCGATGCTGCAGGTAAAGCACACGACGGGGCTGCTGCTTCTTTTGCTCTTTTGGGTTGCCATTTCAGACATGCTTGAAAAGGCATGCATCACTCCCTTTTATGCCCAATGCATCTGCGATCTAGATTTCGAATTTAGAATCAGACACGACAACAATGTCCTGAAAACGGGATTTGTTGCCGCCGTCGTTGTTGTTGTGGTGGTGGTTGTAGTTGTGGTGCATGCCCAGGAGCTGGCTGATGACGGCATAGTTGCGCAGGTACTCCCTGCCAAGCTCTGTCGTAGCATAGCAGCTGCAGTCGTAGCCATAGCCGTCGCGCCGGACGCCGACCAGGAGGCCGCTCCTCTCAAGTGCGGCCAGGCACATGCTCGTGCCCTGCGGGCTCAGGTGGAGCTTGCATGCTATCAGCGACTTGTCGGCGCCCTTTTTTTCCAGGCAGACGGAAAGTATTGCAGCGGCGGTCTCGTACACGTATGTTCGGCGCAGGGACCTGCCATTAATAACTAGTGGAGCCTGCCTCTCTATGACAGAACTGTGGGCATCATCAAGACGCAGATCTCATGCGTAGCCGCCTCTCCCCTGCCCGCCTTCTTCTGCAGCAGCGGCCTCCAGCTCCTCTGCAATGGTGTCAAAGCCCAGGTCGCGCAGGCATTTTGGGCATTCTCCAAGCTGGATGGTGCAGGTCGCAGGGCTGTGAGGGGGAGGGCGTGCGCCGTGCGGGGCAGGGTGAGAGGGGTTGGGAGGGGTTGGGTGCATGGCAGGCAGCAATTCCAATGCCATGCCTAAAAGCAGCGCCACTGCTTCTATGAGATTTCATGGTTACACTATTCCGGAAAGCCGTGCCAAATGGCAGCACAGGTTGTAAAGGCTTTATAGAGAAGCGTGCGGGTCTTTAGCTGTGCCCTCTACAGAGATCAAGTTTGTACATGTGCGCGAAATGCCGCCCGCGGTGACAAATGGTGAGCTGCACCTCGTCTGCGGCTTTCCCGGCTCCGGCTATGTCGGCAAGCTGGCAGTCGACCACCTCATACACGAGCTCCAGGCGACGCACATTGCCGACATTTACTCCAGCTCATTCCCGCCGCAGGTGATGATACGCACCGATGGTACTGCAGACCTGATGAAGAACAGCATATTTTTCTGGCAGCAGCCTGAAGGCAAGACATCGCTCCTCCTGCTCACAGGCGACTCGCAGCCGTCAAACCCGGACTCGGAATACGCGCTGGCAGAGCAGATCCTCGACTTTGCCGGCAGGCTTGGCGCCAAGCAGGTCTTTACGCTTGCAGCCTACATAACCGGCGTGTTCGTTGACAGGCCCCGCGTCTTTGGGACCGCCACGGACGCAGAGACCGTCGCCACGTTTGCAGGCCGCAACATTGCAGTGATGGACAGCGGCGGGATAACGGGCATGAACGGCCTCGTGGTCGGGATCGCCAAGCTGCGCGGCATGAAGGGGATTTGCCTGCTGGGCGAGACTTCTGGCTACGTGGTGGACGCCAAGGCTTCGAAGGCGGTCCTCGAATCGCTGCTTGGCATACTCGGCGTCACGGTAGACATGTCCAACCTTGAAAAGAGGGCAAAAGACACGGAGATGCTCATCCAGACGATAGAGCAGCAGATGGCGGCGGGCAGGAGGTTGCAGGCAGGAGCGGAGAGCCAGCAGGCCCCCCAAAAGCCCCGCGATACCACCGGCTACATCAGCTAGTGGTAGCTCTCACTGCCGGCAGCGGCTGGCTAGACCTTGGTCAGCTTGCCGAACTTGCCCACGCTGATGCTGTTCTCGTTCCGAAAAGTGCTGATATAGCCGTTCTCTATCGAGATGCGGTCGCCAGCCTGTATCTTGTTAATGTCGTCGCCCCACAGGGACAGCTTGATGCTGCCGGTCTCGTCGGATATCACCGCGTCGGCCACAGTGTTGGTGCCGCCAGACTTTAGGTTGACGGTCCTTGGCTGGCCGACGCTGTCCACCTTGGCAGTGACGCTCACGTTGCGCATGCCTGCCTTGAGTTCGCTTATCTTCATGCCAAAAAGGGAGAATCTGCTGCGGTATTAAAGTTTAGCCTTTCCTGCTGCCTTCTTCCTTCCGTCACGGGTTGACGCTGTTGTCGGCGACGACCTGCGAAAAGCCGCAGTCTGTGCAGACCACTTTTGTCCCCGCTACCGTCCTGTCCCTGACTTCGTGTACGGTCTTGCTGTGGCATTTGATGCAAAGCCTGTTCAGTGTCTGTGGCTTGGCCATCCAGACCTTCTTGGACAAACCTATTCATTAACCTTGTCGCAAGCATGAAATAAGGTTGGCTAGGCATGACGTACACACTCGTCATCTGAGGAGGAGGGGTAGCGAAGCCTGGTCAAACGCGCAGGACTCAAGATCAGAAATGCGCACGGCGGCAGTGCATTCGTCCTCGCTACATTAGCAAAAAAGCGAGATGAGTGATCCCGTCCCTCAGGGGTTCGTGGGTTCGAATCCCACCCCCTCCACCACCTTTTCCCGCACACATGTACTTTGATTCTCGTTGCAGAGCACGAAAAACGGGCCGGCGTATTAATCTGAAAACCGCCCATGCACATGGCGCATTGATTGCCGGGGCCGGGACGAGGAGCTGGCGCCTCCGGCTCCACCCCGGCCTTGTGTCTTATTTTTCCGCCGCCACCAGAAATACAAGTGGAACCAAAAGTTCAAATTGATTTTTCTGCGATCTGCATGCGTGGCGCGCAGGTCTGCAGTGCTCATACCAGTCATCATAGCGGCCGTGGCAGTCGGCGGGCTTGGCATCGCTTTCATCCCGCAGGACGTGAGGGAAAAGACGGGCGAGTTCCCAAAAGGCACTGTGCGCATAGGCGACGACATCATCACGGTAGAGATAGCCTACACGGCAGCCGAGAGGCAGAGGTGGCTCACGTTCAGGCAGGAGCCGCTCCCGCTCGACACGGCCATGCTCATCAAGCACGACACGCCCGACCTCTACGAGGTGTGGATGCTCAACATCGACTACAACCTCGACCTCGTCTGGTTCGACTCTGACGGCAACGCAGTCTATGTCAAGAAAAACGTGCCGCCCTGCCCAAACATGCTCGACCCGTCCACGTGCACGTACAAGCCGACCACAAAGTCGCTCTACATAGTGGCGGCAAGCGCAGGCTTTATCGACGCGCACGGCATCGGCATCGGGTCCAAGATGACGCTCGTCTCGGCCTAGATGCGTATCAGGTCGTCCACCGGCGTGATTACGAGCATGCCTCCGCTCCCGCTGCCTCCAAGCGCGCCCCTTATGGCGTCCACAACGTCGTCGACCCTGCCAGCATCCACGACGGTCGCTATCACCTTCCGGGTCGTGTAGGCAAGCTCTATCGTCCCCATCCCCCTGCTCGACGTGACCTTTTCCTTCTCCTTTCCCGCCCCCTTGACATCGTATATAGTGGCCTCCAGCTTTAGCGAGCGCAGGGCCGCTACTACGCTGTCCACCCTTTCGGGCTTGACCAGCAGCGCCAGCCTCTTTAACGAACTCTTGGAACTGCGCGACTTTTCAGTGTCTACAACCTCAAAGGGCAGGGTCGATTTCTCCTTGGCCATGGCTCAGGGTTCCGGGGCAGCATATGTAAGGTTATTTTCATGCGTGCAAAAATTCCATGAAACTAGCACGAAATAAAACAGGCATCGCTTTTTTCGGCTGTTTTCGCCTAGACCTTTACTTTGATAATATGATCAAAATCCCAAGTGAAGGTTCTGGCCTAGAGAACCCCGATTCACAGGCCCTGAATATGCAAGGGGCGCCGCTGGACAAGGCTTGCAGGTCAGGCTGACATGCCAGAGCCCGTTTTCCTTGACCACAGTCCGATGGCGATCAGCGCCAGACCCGCCAGCAAAATGCAGAGTGCGGACACGGTGACAACAAAGTTGAAAGGCCATTCCAAAGCCCAGTCGCTGTTTACACGGTAAAATGCCCAGCTGGCGATGACCAGAGCGACCCCTGCAAGGGCCATCCACGTCTTCAACAGGTAAACTGCCAGCTACAGGCAATTAAAGTCTCAAAATCAACCCTCGCCGCGAAAGAGAGAGAGATTCTTGCCAGAGCGGCTGGAAACTCGGTCTGAGCAGAACCTGGCCGAGCTGTTTAATTAAACAGGCCGCCCAAAATGCCATAGTTAGTTGAAGTACACGCTTGCAGACGGCATGGGAAAAAAGATGACAAGAAAAGAGATCGAGCAATTCTTGTCGCAGCCGAACATGCTCAGGCTTGCCGTCATAGACGAGCGCGACGGCCAACCCGTCGTCCACCCCGTGTGGTACGTCTACGAGAAAGAGAAATTCTACGTCGCCACAGGCAGGGGCGGCGTCAAGGCAAGATCCATCGACAAAAACATGAACGTCTATTTCACAGTCGACATTGACGGCAGGCCGCCAAGGGGCGTGCGCGGCAAGGCAGTCGCCAGAGTAATAGACGACCCAGACTATGCGACAGAGGTCACGAAAAAGTGCGTGATGAAATACCTTGGCGGCAGGCTGCAGAGCAAGTCTGCGAAAATGATACTTGCTGCAGGCCCGTCGTCTGTCGTGTTAGAGATCACGCCCAGGTACATGGCCAGCTGGAAATACTAGCGACTAGACGTTGACGGCCTTTTTCAGCTCTTCGTACGCCTGGCGGACCTCGTCGATTGCGGCGCCGTCTTCAAGCGTGGTGATGTCGCCTATCTTGTCCCCGCTTGCAATCGACTTTAACAGACGGCGCATTATCTTGCCCGAGCGGGTCTTGGGGAGCTTGCCGACGAAATAGACCTCGTCTGGTGTGGCTATCGGCCCCACCGTCCTGCGGATGTGGTCTATGACCTCCCTGCGGAGGGCGTCCGTCCCTGCAAAGCCCTCCCTTGGCACAAGGAACGCTATTATCGACTCACCCTTGGTCGAGTCGGGCTTGCCTGCGACTGCCGCCTCTGCTATCGCCTTGTGCGATACAAACGCGCTTTCAAGCTCCATCGTGCCCAGTCGGTGGCCGGCCACCTTGAGCACGTCGTCTGCCCTGCCAAGCAGCCACAGGTAGCCGTCCCGGTCTACAAGCGCATAGTCACCCGGATAGTACATGCCGTCGAACTTGCTCCAGTACGTCTTTCTGTACTTGTCGTCGTCGCCCCATAGCGACAGCAGCATGCCCGGCCACGGCCTCCTTATCACGATATAGCCCTTTGTACCCGGCGGCACCTCCTTGCCGGCTTCGTCGACTACTGCCGCGTCCACTCCGGGCACGGCAAAGCTGGCAGAGCCTGGCTTCATGGGTACCATGTCGATGCCCGTGCAGGCAGAGAGCATGATGCCCCCGGTCTCTGTCTGCCACCACGTGTCGATTATCGGGCGCGCTTCCTTGCCTATCGTCTTGAAATACCACTGCCAGACTTCGGGGTTGATGGGCTCGCCAACCGTCCCAAGGAGCCGCAGGGAGGAAAGGTCGAATGAGTTTGGTATTGCGTCGCCGTACTTCATGTACATGCGGAGCGCAGTAGGCGTCGTGTACAGTATCGTGGCGCCGTGCTTTTCGACAGCCGCCCAGTACCTGTCCGGCCGCGGAAAGTCGGGCGCGCCGTCGTACATTATCTCTGTCACGCCGTGCATAAGCGGCGCGTAAACGATATAGCTGTGGCCCGTGACCCAGCCAATGTCTGCCGTGCAAAAGAAAATGTCGTCCTTTCTGAAATCAAAGACCCACTTGGCAGTCGCATAGAGGTGGGTGAGGTAGCCGCCCGTGCCGTGCATCACGCCCTTGGGCTTGCCTGTCGTCCCCGACGTGTAAAGGATATAGAGCGGGTGCGTGCTTGGCACCATTTCGGGCTCGCAGTACAGCTTGGCGCCTTCGACCAGGTCGTGCCACCAGTGGTCCTTGGGCCCCCAGGATACGCTGTTGCCGGCCCTCCTGAACACGACGACGTGCTCCACAGAAGGCGTCAGGGGCAGAGACTCGTCCACCACCTTTTCAAGTCCACTAGTTTCCCTTTGCGGAACGTGCCATCAGCAGTCACGATGACCTTTGACTGGGCGTCGTTGACCCTGTCGACCAGGGCCTGCGAGCTGAAACCGGAAAATACGACGGAATGCGTCGCGCCTATCCTTGCGCAGGCAAGCATCGCCACGGGCAGCTCGGGCACCATGGGCATGTATATCGTGACCCTGTCGCCCTTTTTCACGCCCAGGCTCTTCAGAACGTTTGCGAACCTGTTGACGTACCTGAACAGCTGAAAGTAGGTGAGCGTCCGGGACTCGCCGCTCTCGCTCTCCCAGATGATGGCGGCCTTGTTCTTGGCCTCTGTGTTCATGTGGCGGTCAAGGCAGTTGACAGATGCGTTGAGCATGCCGCCGGCAAACCAGCGCGCAAAGGGCGGGTCCCATTCGAGCACCCGGTCCCACTGCCTGTGCCAGACCAGGTTTTTTGCCTGCTCGCCCCAGAATTTTTCAGGGTCTGCAAGCGCCTCCCTTGCCATCTTTTCAAGCGCCTGGCCTGGCCTCACCGTTATCTTTAGCCCGCTGCTCTCCTCGTACAGCTTTGAAGGCTGGCTCATTTGCGATACGGAGCAAGAGAGGTCAAAATTGTTTTAAAAGTTGTTCGTTTGAAAAAGGGTGGAAAAAGAGGGGATGCCCCTCATTACTGCTGGATTACCTGGTTTATCCAGGCTGCGTCGTTCGGGCCTGCTGTTGTTGTTGCTGCTGCCGGAGCGGTCACGGTTATCGGCTTTTCCTCGGCAGCGGCCTCTGTTGCTGCAGTGGCAGGAGCCCCTTCCACCTTTGCAACCTCTTCGGGCACTGCTGGCGGCGGGACCTGCGCTGTCACCTCCGGAGAAGCAGACGAGTTCACGCTCTCGAGCGTGAGCGACGATATCTTGCCCCTGACGTTGCCAATCTCGGTCCTCTCGTTGTTGATGTGCTCCAGCAGCTCGTCCGTGTTGACCTTGACCTGCTGGTATGTTTCTTCCTTCATCTCGTTGCTCCTGAACTGCAGCTTGGCGTCAAAGAGCACCGCCTTGACCTGCTTGGCCTCGGCGTCAAGCTCTGCCAAGCGTGCTGCGAGTTTGTCGGTCACAGCCCGCTCGACCTCGCCCAGGTCGGCCAGCTTTTTCTCGTACTTGATGCTGACCAGCTCGGCGTCCTCCTTCATGCCGTCGTTTTCGGCAATGATGTCGTGCAGCGCCTTCATCCTCTTGAGCGTAAGAGACTTTTGCCTGATGAGTTTTTGAGCTTCAAGCCTCCACTTGGGAATGAAAAAGACATAATCTCCCTGTACCACCAGCTGCTCGTACGGCAGCTGCTTGATCCCCGACGAGCCGCAGTCCACGCCGACGCTCTCGATCTCGCCGTCGATCTCGGTGATTATGCCGACCACCCTACCGATGAAAGTACCATAGATGTCCTTGACTTGCTTGCCTACGAATGCGAGCTTTTCTTCGCTCATGCGCTGTCATTAGTAAGTAGGTATAATGCAGGCGGTGTCAAAATTGTTGCATTATTTTGTCAGCAAGCGTTTTTCTTGATGCCGGAAAAATCCTACAGCCGTTGCAGAAAAAAGCAGAATGAAAAAAGAGAAAAAAGAAAAGAAAAAAGGCCCGGGGACGAGCCTTGCCGCTTTTTTTAGCGGGTGAACTGCTGCTGTGCCTGAGCGTAGAACGCTGTCCAGGCCTTGGCGACGTTGGTGTTGAACTCGGTCACCGCGTCGACGGTCCTGTTGTAGATTTTCAGGTTCTCCCTCGCCGCGTCCAGCGCGTTGATGGTCAGCTGGTTGTTGATGCCAACTGCCCTGACGGCGTTGTTGGTCATCTCGTTTGCCTGCCTCACCACGAGGTCTGTGTACGGAAGCGCCGGTACGTTCCAGCTGCCGGCTATCTGCTTCTGTGCTGCAAATGCGGTCTGGATCATGTTCTTGGTTGTCTGGATGTAATCAAGCTGCAGGTTAGAAATTGATTGCAAGTACTGTGGCTGAACCTTGGCGATCTCGTCTACGGTGCGTATCATGTTCTCCTTTACGGCGTCTATTGCGTTCGGTGCGCTCGTCGTTGCGTCTTCCTTGGTTGTCTTGTCGACCATTCTTATTACCATATAATGGTATTATATGGCAATATATAAACTTTGGTCATCAATGGCACGTAATGGTTTTGACTACCATCCTACGCGGTTCTAGCCCGCATCCTGCCTTTTCCTCTCGGTCTTTTTCTCCGATTCCAGCCTTTCAAGCTGATACAAGTTCATGTCCACGAATTTCAGCCCCTGTGCAAGGACAGGGTGGGCGGCCTTTATCTGGCTGTACATCTGCTGACATACGGCGCGATAGTCTGGGTGCCCCTGCGGCACGGTGCGCAGCTCTATCATGTGGCACGCCTCCCGCAGGTTCATCTTTAGGAAATATGGATAACGGTAGGCAAAGTTGACCACGTACTGCGCCTCCTCTGGCATTTCAGCAGATATCTGCATGTGGGCGTCCTTTGACGACGCCATGCACTCTTGGAACTCTTTGGCCAGGCCGGCGTCGTCTATTTCGGCAGGCATGTCGTAGCCGTGGCGCGTGGAGAGGAGCTGGCGCTCCATCGTAAGCACGCGGTGCCGGTGCAGGTCTCGAAACATGCCAAAGTTGGTGAACAGCTCAAATGTATAGTCGACCACCTCAAAGGCCCTGCCGGGCCTCTGGCGCCTGTTCTCCCGGAACTGCGTGTAGGCGTTTATGATCTCGTGCCTGTCGGCGGCCGGCATCGCCCTGACGCGGCTTGAAATGTCTGCAAGCGACTGGCCCGCCGCCTGGCTGTACAGTATGGCAGACGCCACCCTGACCTCTGCCAGCAAATTGTCTTCGTATTCTAAAAGCCGGACAGCCGCAGGGTCCGAGTCTGCAGCCACGCCTGCAAGGTGCTTTTGAGCAAGCGCCCGCACCGCCTCTTCCGTCTTTGCAAAATACGCCTGGAGAGCCTGCCCGTGCCTGTTGTTTGCCCTCCGCACGAACGACGGTATCACCTCCTGCAGCTCGTCAAACATCTTGCCTGCAAGCGAGCGGACCTCAGCCAGGCGCGAGCCGTGCATGATTGACAGCAGGTATTCAAACGCCCTGCCGTTGCCCGTTATCCCCACGTTTGTGAGCGTGGAGGCCGGGAGCAGACCCCGGAGGAGGTCGAGGGCCTTGGCGCGCACCGTGGCGTTGTATATCCTCTCGGCGGCCCTGATGTCTTTTTCTTCATGCAGGTTTCCATACAGCGTTTCCCGCCCGCTTGCCGAGTCCCAGAAGGAAAAGCCGGTAATCGGCTCCCGCTCTTTAAGGTATGCCACCATCTTTGGTATTGCCCTGCTGTACGTGGCGAATGAAAGATCGCACGAGCGCAGGTACAGGTCGGCGTGGCGTGACGCCATTATGCGCTCTTCGCGGCAGTAGCGGTACACGCCGGGCGCGACCTGCTGATCAAACGGCACGTACCGGGACGACTTTTCCAGGTACGACAGGCCGATCCGGCGGTCCTCTATCTTTTTTGCTGCAACGTTGGATATGCCCTCCAGGGCTATCTGGGCCTCGCCCAGCTCGGCGACCGAGTCGTCGCCGTATTCCAGCAGCACCTTGCGGTAAAATTCCTCGCCCCTGCCGGGGTTGCGGGCAAACTCGTCGAGAAAGACGCGGCGCATGCTCTTGTCCGTTCGGGAATAGCGGGACATCAGCGCCCCCCTGTCGACCTGCCGGGGAGTAGTTATCGCAAACACGTTCCTTTCGGTATTTGAAAAGTGGCCTTTCAGCTCTTTCTTTTCCTCTTCTGAGAAGTGGTCGACAAACGGATCCCCGTCACCATCAGCAGCAGTAGAAGTAGCAGCAGACATTGCCGGCAGTACCGTGGGCGGCCGACCCTATAAATAAACCAGCTTG
>NZ_JBBIHK010000055.1:0-10134 GCF_037447015.1 Nitrososphaera sp.
AGATAGACGGCTGCCAGATAATGAGCAAGAGCGTCTTTGTCGCGTCGGGCCACATAGGCAACTTTACCGACCCCGTCATGAAGTGCACGAAATGCGGCGCGATATTTAGGGCCGACAGGTTCATCGAGGAAAAGACGGGCGAGAGGGTGCCTGAGAGGCTGTCAAACGAGGACATCGACGCGCTGGTGAAAAAGCACGGCCTCAAATGCCCAAACTGCAAGGGCGACTTTGGGCCTGTCAGCAGGTTCAACATGATGTTCCGAGTCGGCATAGGCCCTGCTGCAGAAGAGGCGTACCTGAGGCCGGAGACTTGCCAGTCCATCTTTGTCGATTTCTCGCGTGTATTCAAGACCATGCGGGGCAGGCTGCCTCTTGGCATAGCGCAGATAGGCAAGAGTTTTCGAAACGAGATAGCGCCACGCCAGTCGCTCCTGAGGCTGCGCGAGTTTTACCAGGCCGAGATCGAGGTGTTCTGCAACCCCGCCCGGCTCGACGACCTGCCAAGGTTTGAAGAGGTGAAAGGCACTACTCTCAGGCTCTTCAGGGACGGCGACGCCTCCATCACCGTCGTAACGGCAGAGGAGGCCATTGCAAAAGGGCTTGTGCCAAACAAGCTGGTCGCCTATTATCTGGCGCTCCTGGTCGAGTTTTACGAAAAGACCGGCATCGACGTGTCAAGGAGCAGGTTCCGCCGCCTGTCAGACGAGGAAAAGGCGTTCTACGCCTCTGTCGCGTTCGATTTTGAGGTCCAGACGAGCACCGGATGGCTAGAGCTTGTGGCCTGCAACTACAGGTCAGACTATGACCTGAAAGGCCATGCCGCTACGAGCAAGGAGAAGCTCGAAGTCGTCGATCCGGCAGACCAGCAGAAGGTGCTGCCCCACGTGTTTGAGCTGTCCATGGGCATAGACAGGAGCCTCTACACGATACTGGAACACTCGTACTACGAGGAGAAGGTCAGGGACGAGACAAGGGCGGTGCTGAGGCTGAAGCCGTACCTTGCACCCGTGCTGGTAGGCATACTCCCGCTCATGACAAAGGACGGCCTTGGCGAGAAGGCCAGAAAGATACACGCAGAGCTGAAACTGGACTTTGACTCGTTCTACGACGAGTCGGGCAACATTGGCAGGAGGTACAGGCGCCTTGACGAGGTCGGCGCGCCCTTTGCAGTCACGGTCGACCAGCAGACGATGCAGGACGGCACCGTGACCGTGCGCCACCGCGACAGCATGCGGCAGGACAGGCTCAAAGCAGAAGACCTTGCGCAGTTCATGCGCGACTCTCTAAAGATACCATCATCAGCACCAGCATCATCATCATGACGGCGCCGGCAAAAGACGACGGGGAAGACAAAAAGAAGGAGAAGGAGAAGAAAAAGACGGCAGCAGGTAATGGTGATGATGGTGGCGACGATGGAGGAGTAGGAGAAGAAGAAGGAGAAGGCGACCCGCTGCCGCAGGAAAAGTGGCTCGTCGCCTACCGCAGCCCGTCGTCTGGAAAGGGCCCCGGGGGCGCGTCCTTTGTCAGGCAGTTCTTTGCGCCCGGCTACTACGAAGCTTATGACATTGTGCTGACGCACGCAGAAAAGATGAATCTCGAAGTGCTGTGGTTCCGGGAAAAGCGCAACTGCGGCCCCTACATGAACCGCAACTATCCAGAGCTTGAAACGCTGTGCACGTGGTGCAACAGGAAATTTCCCGGCGAGCCCCTGCCGTGCGGGCGCGACGGGTGCGCAGGGCAGTTTTGCTCAAGGGATTGCATGCAAGAGCACGCGGCGGCAAAAAAGCACCACTATTATTATTAGTACAGGTTACCTTACTTGACGAGGTCGAGCGTCAAGAGCCGGATGCGCTGCGGGTCGCCCCTGAACTGGTCGAGGCAGCGCGAAGAATACTCTTCCGGCGAGCCTTCGTTTGCCCCGACTGCCTTGAAACCCATCGACCGGAAGGTTTCGATGAGCCAGACCGTCCACAGGTCAAACTTGTCCTTGCCGACAGGCTGCAAGAGCTCGTCGGTAAGCTCTGTCACGAGCCTGAACGCGCCCGGCTTTTTCAGCTTGGCATACACTGTTTGGTAAAAGGGGCGCCACTGCTCCTCCTTTTTCTCGTCTACAAACGACGGGTCGGGGAGGACTGCGATAAAGCCATCAATCGAGCCGTCGGGGAACCGGGGCACAATGTCTGCAAACGAGCCCTGCACCACAAACACGTTCTGCAGGCCGCTTGTCCTTGATTTTGCCTGCGCGCACTGCTCCAAGTCGAGCTCGATTCCGACGTAGACCGTCTGAGGGTCGCCCCTTGCGAGCGCCTCTATGAGCCGGCCGTCGCCCATCCCTAGTTCAACTATGGTCCGGGTGTGCGGCGGGACGATTGTAGCAGACAAAGAGGAGGAGGACCCTCCCCCTTCTCCTCCTTCTCCTTCTCCGGCAGCAGGCATGTCAGGCTTTCAACAGCTCTGCTTCGAGCAGCTGCTGCACGAGCTGGACCACTTCCTGCTCGACCTGCTGCCGGGGCATGCCCAGCTTGGCAGAGAACTGGTCCGTCAGCTGGTTGATGGTCTTGGTGCCGTCGCAGCTCTTCCAGAACTCGATTATCGCCTCGTTCACCATGAACCCCTGGTCCTTGTCGTTTGCAAGTATCAGCGAGCCGTCCTCCTGCTTGGTCGAGCGCCCGATCTTGAGCGGCATCGACTTTTCATAGTCTATCTGGAAGCGCAGCTTCGGCTTGCCAAACCCAAGCTGCTCGCGGACGGCGGGGTTCATCCTGTCCAGGCTCCAGGGCGGGTCCCAGACTATCTCTACGTTGATGTTGCCGACGCCGGATATCTTGCCCACATACCTCTTTACGTCGCTTACAAGCGTGTCGTGGAGCGGGCAGCCCCTGGTGGTCATGGTCATCTTGATGTCGACGTCCTTGCCGCCGGCAACCTTGACGCCGTAGATTAGCCCGAGGTCTACCACGTTGACAGGGATCTCGGGATCCATGCACTTTTTCAGGGCCGAATAAACCTGATCTTCTGTGACCTGCTGCTGAGCTGCGGATCCTCCGGAGGCCATCTTCTTTTCTTTTCTCCCTCTGGCAAGAGTTTGGGTCGCACGATAAATATACTTTGTCTGCAGAGGTCTGCGGAACTAGCTTGCAAGGAGCGCCTTCAGGTTCTTCTCAAACGGCGGCTTCAGGATGCCCTTTTCGGTGATGATGCCAGTCACAAGCTCGGGAGGCGTCATGTCAAAGGCGGGGTTGAAAATCCTGACCCCCTTTGGCGCCACCCTCTTTTTGCCGACCCTGACCACCTCGTCGACCGAACGCTCTTCTATGACTACGTCCTCGGGGTTGCTTTCAAGGTCAAACGTGGAGAGCGGGGCCGCGACGTAGAACGGTATGTTGTGCCTCTTGGCAAGCGTCGCCACCTGGTAGGTGCCTATCTTGTTGAACACGTGGCCCGTGCGAAGCACCCTGTCGGCGCCGACGACCACGCGCTTTATCGCGCCCCTCGCCATCATGTGGCCGACTGCCGTGTCCGGTATCAGCGACACGTCGATTCCGTCGTGCTGCAGCTCAAACGCGGTGAGCCGGGCGCCCTGCATGACCGGCCGGGTCTCTGTGGCAATAACGCTCAGGCGCTTGCCCTGCTCACGGGCGGCCCTTATCACTCCAAGGGCGGTGCCGTAGGCCACGGTGGCAAGCGAGCCGGCGTTGCAGTGGGTCATGACCACGTCGCCGTCGCGGAACAGGCTGGCGCCGTACGAGCCCATCTGCCTGTTGGCCTGTATATCCTCCTGCCACATCTTGCGGGCCTCGGCAAGCACGGCGTCGCGTGCCTCCTGCGGCGTCCTGGCCTTTTTCGCCCTGGCCATGACGCGCTCTAGCGCCCAGAACAGATTGACGGCCGTGGGCCGGGTGGACCGGAGCACCTTGAATGCGGTATCGAGATCCGTCATCAGCTCTTCGACGGTGCGGGCCTTGCTCTGCACGGCTGCAAGTGCCAGTCCGAGGGCGGCAGTGACGCCTATGGCCGGCGCGCCCCGCACGACCAGCTTTTTGATCGCGTCTGCGACCTGGCGGTAATCCGTGCACTTGACATAAACCAGCTTGCCCGGCAGCCTGGTCTGGTCTATCATGACGACGGAATTGTCGTCGTCCTTCCATTCGACTGTCAGCAGCAGGTCGAGGCTCTCCTTCCCTTCCTCTTCTTCTATGTTGTTGTCGTCGTTTTTCTTCTCACTTGCTTTCTTTGCGCGTGCCAAGCAGTGAAAAAATCCTCCCCGGCAGGCGGTATTAAATCTATGTCTATTATTTTGCCGCTGTTAGCTCGTTTGATGGCGCCCTATGGACGCTATGCGGCTGAATTTCGACCTGTCAAGCACCCCCCTGCCGTCGTACACGGGCACGTCGCCGGCGCCAAGCTCCTTCTGCGAGAGCCGGGCATACTGCGGGTGGTCGGTTGCCAGTATGACAAGGCCGGCGCCGTCCAGTGCCTCATGGATGTCTGAGGTGAGCGTCGCGCCCTGCGGCAGAGCAGGGTCGGCCGCCTTGACTAGCGGGTCGTGCACCCTTACCTGCTTTACGCCAAGCTTTTTCAGCTCGTCCACCACCGCGTACGTGGGCGACAGGCGCGTGTCGCTGACCCCGCCCCGGAACGCAAGGCCGAGGACTGCCACTGACTCGGGGACAGAGCCGGCTAACCTGATCGCCTCCTGCACGCAGTAGGCAGGCATCGAGTCGTTGACGTTTCGCGCAAGCCGGGTGATGTTGCAGTCGACCTTGGCCATCCCTGCAGCGTACAGTATGAACTGCGGGTAGACGGGTATGCAGGCGCCCCCGACCCCGACCCCGGGCCTGTGTATGTGGCAGAACGGCTGCGAGTTTGCTGCATCTCTTGCCTCCCAGAAGTCGACCCCCGCCTTTTCGCAAAAGCGCGCCATCTCGTTTGCAAGCGCGATGTTGACATCGCGGTAGACACCCTCCAGCAGCTTTTCCGTCTCGGCTGTGCGTATGTTGCTCATCGCCATCACGCCCTTTTTGAAGACGAGCGAGAAGAGCTGCGAGCCGGCGGCCACGCTTGCCGGCCCCGCCCCTGCGACAATGGCGGGGTACCGCTCCTCAATGTCCTCGATAGCCCTGCCCTCGTATATCCTCTCTGGGTTGTATACCATGAGAAAGTCCCGCTCTGCCTTGAGGCCGCCCTCCTCAAGTATCGGCACGACCACGTCTTCCGTGGTGCCCGGTGGCACGCTGGGGTTGAGGACGACGGTGTCGCCCTTTTTCAGCCCCTTTGCAATCGAGGAGGCGACGCTCCTGACCGCGCCAAGGTCGGCAGAAAGCGACCCGGAAGAGGTGAGCACGGGCACGCATATCATCTTGATCTGTGAATCCAGAGACGCCTTTACAGGGTCGTCGTAAACAGAGAACCTCTTTTCTCTTAGGCCCTTTGAGAAGGCTTCGTTCACGCCGGGCTCTGGCACGTGCGTCCTGCCTTTCCTTGCCATTTCAAGGACGGAAGGCGACTTGTCCACCCCAATGACGTGCGCCCCGAACCTGAGCCACACGGACGCTATGGGCGAGCCGACGTGCCCAAGGCCGTACACCGCTATGCGGGCCTGGCCCGATTTGATCTTTTTTGCCAGCCCGGAAAGAGAGGCCGGTGCTGATGATGCTGATGATGATTGTGATCGTGGCGGTGGCTGTGGTAAAGATGAGGAAGAGAGGGCGCGCCTTTTCTTGCCCCTGTCGCTATCGTCGTCTTTCATCCCTCCAAAAGGGAGATCGGCGCACATATTAAAATATGAAGCACCGGCTTGTCACTGGCAGAGAGAAAGAAAGAGACCAGAGCACATTGCCAGCCGCCGACCAGCAGCACAGCAAGAAGTTGCCGCTGCCTCCTCCTCATTCCCCCTCCGTCCCGCCCGAGATAAGGGACTATGTAGAGAGCCTCCAGCATCCGGCTGGGCTCATAGGCTGCCGCGCTCTTGGCAGGGGCCACCCCTGCTGCGAATACGACATTGCAGTCTTGTCTGGCGACGACGACAACGGTGGTGGCGGTAGCGGTGGCAGCAATGCTCCCAGGGAAGAGAATTGTTATCGTTTGGCCAAGGTGGGGAGCCATTTTGTCGAGCTCGTGCACATAGCCAGGCCCGACGAGCATGCGGTCGCCCTAGCTGAAATGGTGCCTGTCGACAAAGCAGGCGGGCTGCTGGTCACGTCCATCGCAGGCGAGGCCGCCAGGCGGAGGGGCAGGTTCTTGGCCGCGCAGGGCAGAAGGTCGCTTGCAAGCTCGCTTGTTTGCCAGCAGAGGATGAAAAGCGCGGCTGCCAAGAACCAGGCCGTCGTTTCGGCCATGTGGCTCAAGATGGCAGCTTATCATTATATCCAGGGCGCCCTTGCGCTTGCAGGCCAGAGGCCGATGCCCCTGCACGAGCTGGCGCAGGCAAGGCAGGCAGACCTCCCGGCAAGCGCCGCAGACGAGCTCTCGACCGCGCTCGACTGCATTGGGATAGAGCGGGCGACGCGGACTGCGATAGCAAGGTCGCAGGAGGCTGTGGCCGAGCTGAAATCGCAGGACCCCGACAGGGAGCTTGTCGCATCCAAAGCCGGATACCTGCTGGAAAAGAGCATGCTTGCCGACTGTTACTATTACCTTGGCAGGGTTGCAGCGGAGAGCCTCGCAGGCAGGGGAACGGCCTTTTACAGCAAATACGCCAAGCTTGTGCAGCTGGCCATGGACTTGCCCAGCGATAGCCATCGGCTGGAAAAGCTGCAGCTGGCGCTGCACAGGGCCGCAAAAAAGGGCCTCTGATTCTTACTTCTCTCTCTCTCTCTCTTTCTTTACGCTACGCGGTTTTACTTACTTCCGCCTTACGGTCAGGACCGGCGCCGTCGCAGCTTCTGTCCCCACTACTACTGGTGCTGCTGGTTTTGCCGTCCTTGCGCGCAGCTTTGCCTTGTACTTCAGGTTCCTCGGCTTTGTCCGCAGCCTGTACCCGCAGCATGGGCACCAGAGGCCATCCCACTTGATGAATATCTCGCAGATCTGGCACCTCTTTTGTCCCGAAGCGTACCGGCCAGAGCCGACTGGCTTTTGAGCCTTGTGACGGATGCATATGCCTTTGCAAGTCATCGCCTGTTTCAGGCCAAACTCGGCCAGTTTTGTATTTCAATATTAGTAATAATCGCTTATGATTTGTAACTAGTGATTTAGCAGATTAGATGACTGAAATGAAACAAAGGAAAAGGGCCGCCGCCGTTTGGCCTAGCGGACCTCGATCTTTTTCACCGAGAAAGCCTCGTGCATCGTGACGTACTCGTCAAGCTTCATCTTGATGTCGTCGGCCTCGGTGTCATCCATGCCGGTCATGCCAGCCTTGAACGAGATCTTGTTGCCAGAGACGTTTACGTCCGAAACCTGCATATCGGCATAAACGTTTGCAAGCTCGTTGGCCCACTCCTTGGCTTCAGCTGCATCTACGCCTGTCGTTTCTACTGTTACGTTGTACATTTTGGTCATTCAAAACCACCTATGTCGGAATTTGCCCCGGCATTTATAAAGTTGACGTGCTTGGCTCCTGTTTTTCGGCGGGAGGATTTAAACTGCCACCAAATCCCGCATATAAAGGCGCTATTTTTCAGAGAAGCCCCAGTATTTCACCAGCTCTTTCTCAAAGCTGTTGAACTGGTCGTCGTTGAGCGAGTCGCCGCAGTTCTTGTGCGTGGGCACCACCCTCAGCCCTGCAAGCTTGAACTCGACCTCGTAGAATGTCACCTTGGGGCAGTTGCACATATTCTTTTTCTTTCCGGCAGGCAGGGATTAGAAGGCTCCACTTATTTGCTTATCGCCGGCGGCCAAAGGGTTGGAGGGGAGGGGCAAAAAGATACGCGTAGTCCTTAACAATGACTCAGAGTATAAACGGAGCGCAGAATGGACGGGATCTTTCTTGGCCGCCATTTTCGCAACACCGGGCAGGGCAGGCCTTGCTGGTTTGGCACTAATTTTTCTTGTATCTGGGCGATTTTTTGAGAAAAAGTAGCCCGTGCGGGGGCGCAGCCCAACTAAAACATTTATCAGAGGTCGCCCCCTGTACGGTCTCAATGGATTCCAGGTTTTTCGCCTCCATGGCGATAGCTTCTATGCTGGTGCTGGGCATCTTGGCTACAGCCGCTGCTGCTACTACTAATGCGGCGTACGCCCAGACAGACGACAGATGGTACGTGGGCGAGGGTGCCAAGCAGGACATGTACGTGAAATACAGGATACAAGAGTTTGACACAAACAACAATGATCCTTTCGAGATGACGATTTACTTTAAGGAGCAGGACGCAGACGGCAACTGGATTGCACCCACGTTTGTGCAGTACAGGGGCAATGTCTACTCGGGCACCATGAAGCTTGGAGACAACCTTGCGTCGCTTGGCGGGGGCTCCGACATACCCGACGACCTCAGGCGGTTCGTCGGCGCGTATGGCCGCTCTCTGCAGTGGCTCGAGGCTTTCACAGCAAAGTCAAGGCCCCTTTCACTTAGCCAGCCATCCTGGGGCAAGATAGCAGCTATCGGTGGCGAGGAGATAAAGCCGCTGGGCAAGGAGAAGGTGGCAGTCCCGGCAGGCACGTACGACGCCACATTGATCGGGTGGCACAAGGGCAACAGGGACAACAAGATATGGGTCGTAAACGACTTTCCATACCCTGTCAAGGCCGAGACCTACGTAGAGGTCGCGTCGGGCAACGCGCCTATCCAGTACGCGTTTTCGCTCCTCGAAGTGGGAATGGGCGAGCCAGAGCTGCCAACGGGCGTGGCCGAGATACCAGAGCCGCCGCTCACCCAGGGGACGCCCAGGGGCACCTTCGAGATAGAGCTTGACTGGGAGCCGGCCTCGATAGAGCCGGGAAAAGAGGTCGAGTTTGGCCTGAACTTTTACGACAACAACGGCTTCCCGCTTGAGAGGGTGAGCTATGACTTTGTGGTCAAGGACGGCAGCGGAGAGACGATCGAAGAGCGCGCAAACCAGTTTGCAGACTTTGGCACAAGCTTCCAGAAGGTGACCTTTGAGCAGGGAGGAGGCAAGACCGTGACTGTCAGGGTCAACTCGGTCAGCGGCCAGGGCACGGGCCAGTTCACCGAGGAGGTCGACTTTAACATAGTCGTGGTGCCCGAGTTCCCGGTCAGCGCGGCGCTGATAGCGGCTGCGGTGATTGGCCTCGCTGTCGCCATGACGAGGCTCCGGGGCACAAGCTTGGGGAGCATGTTTGGCGGGAGAAACGGCCTCTAAAAGGCGCGTTTTCTCTCCTCCCCATCCACCCTTTTTCCTTTTGCCGTTTTTCGCTTTTGACAAGGAGCGAAATCCGTCGCGTGCCGTCGCCCTGCAGCCAGCCGACAGCAAAATTTAAAAAGGCATGCCCTGATTGTATAGCAAATGACTCTACCAAAGGGATACGGAAGTGGTGGACGCAAGGGCGGTAGCGGTGGAGGCGGCGAGAGCCGTGACGACATCGAACGCATGATCGGTCGCAGAGTCGAAAACATGAAGGGCATCTACATCATGGGCTTTGCGCTGTGCTGGGCTGCAACCGCAGGCGGTGTCTACGTAGGCGTCACAGTCTACCCGTGGGCATACCCGCTGCCAAGTGGCATTTACGCACTGTCCGTCCTGACCGTCATCGAGGCCCTAGGGCTCTTCTGGATAATGAAGATCGCCAACGAAAAGCCAGTAAGAGCTTAGAATCCTTTTTTCTTCTTTTCTTTTTAATTCGTCTCGTACATCCTCTATCTGCATTTCCTGCACACACACATCCATTCACAAGCTTTACTGCCCTGCAGACATGCAGACAATACGCACATTACCTGTCGGCATAACTCTTGTGTGCGAAATTCGCACAGCTTTTTAGCGGACATAAAATTTTATATACGAGCCTAATGTCTAGGTCTCTAATGGTCTGGCTTAGACGTACAACGCACTACCTGTTCATAGTAGTCGTTGCTGTCAACAGCACGCTGCTAACCATCAACGCAGGAGACTACATCTTCTACACAGACTGGATGTGGACATCCTTCGTGGTATTCTCGATCTCACAGTCGACCATGCTCGCTGTGGGCGCGATATACTACATGTTGTTCACAGGCGTTCCAGGCACTGCAACGTA
>NZ_JBBIHK010000056.1:0-9512 GCF_037447015.1 Nitrososphaera sp.
TACAATGAGGACGCCAAGACGGAGTACAGGAACGTCGCCATAACGCCGATGAGCTAGATGGACGGACACAGAGACACTGTAGCAGAGGATGCAAAGAGGGATGAGAAGTATCTCCTTTTACTGCCCCCTCCACAGGAGAACGCGCACTCTCTTTTGGTGAGCCCTGAAAGTGTGTCCCGCCGGTGAGCGAGCGCATGAGGCGGCGAGAAAAATACCCAAAAGACAAGCGATAAGGCGCCGGCCTGCGATCATTGCACTGTGAGAAAAGATGCACTTGCCGGGATAATTGTCTTCGTACTGCTGACAGGAGGAGCTGTGGCGCCGCAGGTCGCGTACGCAAACCAGCTGGACGCGCTGATGCTGCCTGACAGGGACGCGTCAGGGATCCATCTGACCGCGTTCCGCACCATCGAGCTTCGCTACCCTGCTGGAAGCACGCTTGCGGCCATGCTCGACGGCGCAAACGAGAGAAAAGAGTTTGTCGCAAACGGCAGCAGCGTGCAGGGGCTTGTCGACGCCATAAACAGGGCGATACGGGAGGGCCAGAAGAGCCCGGTCGTGGTGGAGAACGTGACCCTGTCGTACGTAGCTACAGTCAAGGGTCAGCAGGACAGGGCGCAGGTGGCAGTCAAGGTGGATATAAAGGGAGACATAAAGGGGTACGTGCTCCAGAAGGAGGTGCCCGGCAACAGGTCTGCCATAGTCGACCTGGACTGGAGGAACTTTGTAGTTGACGGGCCTGTCATGGTCAGCGCAGCCGATGAAGACGGCGGGGCAGTGGTGGTGGTGGCGACGGCGGCAAAAACGATAGACATCAACACGCCGCAGGGCGCGCTGCAGGCGGTCATGCCGCAGCTTGCCGACAAGCTCCAGGGCGCAGAAAAGATAATGCGCGACCCGATCCTCGACTTTAGCAGGTTCAACCTGCCCATGAAGTCCTGGCACTACCTGTTCGACGTGACGGGCGCGCAGCTGAAGAACTATAACGTGTTCAGGGAGGGAGAGGGCGGGACCGTCTCGATACACTCGATAGGCGAGAGCAGCTTCCGCGAAGGCACGTACCTGCCAAAAGAGGTGGACGCAGAGATACAGGTGGACGGCGCCCAGGTGAAAATGCACGCAAGCACGCCGGCGCCCTCGGGCCAGATAACGATAGCAGGCTACTCCAAGGTGCAGGAGAGCGGCGGGACGGAATATGCGGAGGTGAGCAGCAGGCACGCAGGCGTGGCAGACCCCCTGGGCTTCCAGTTCCAGGTGCTGATGGTGCTTGCCGGGATGATGGGCGCAGTCGCCGTGTTCGTCCTATACAGGGCCAGAAGCTAGTAGTAGCAGTACTTCCAGCTGCCGGTGGCGTCTATGCCGTTCCAGAGCGTGCGGGACGGCCGGGCGTCGGCCCCGTGCTCGTCCCTCACCCTGTGCTCTATGGAGAAAAACATGTTTTTCTCCATTGCATCGGCGCCGCCGTCTGCGTAGAGCTCCCTGCCTATCTCGGCTATCCTGTCCTCCTCTTCCTCCTTCCTTCTTCTTTTTGTCTTCTGTGTCAGCAGCAGAGAGCATCAGAAGCAGGCGCTTCTTTTTTGATGCACGAAACGACAAGGTCGAAAAGCTCTTCTTCCAGGTAGGCGTCCATGTGCCGGCGGTCAGTCCACCCTCTTGATTATGTGGTAGCCAAACTCGGTCTTGACAGGCTCTGTCGACATCTGCCCCTTTTCGAGCTTGAACGCGGCCTCCTCAAAGGGCCTGACCATCATTCCACGAGTAAAGTAGCCGAGGTCGCCCCCGCGCTTGCCCGAACCCCTGTCTATCGAAAGCTCCTGCGCCAGCTTGGAAAAGCTCTCGCCCTTTTTGAGCCGCTCAAGCAGGGCAAGGGCCTCGCTATGCTTCTGGACGAGTATGTGCGAGCACCTGATCTTGTTGCTGTTTGCCATTTCTATATTACAGAGAGATGAAGAGGAAGGAAGGTGAATAACCTTTTGCCGTACCGCCAGGAAGAGTGCGGATGGCGCGTCTGCCCCGGCTCTCTAGCCGCGGCGCCCCGTACGCGTCCGGTACAGCACCGCGGCAGAGCCGAGCGCGATGGCAAAGAGTGAGGGGAGGGTGAGGGGGGTGGGGGTGGGTGAATTTACGTACGTGCGGCGTGGAAACCAAGATATAAAGAGAGGAACACATATGCAGCGTTACAACAGAATAGAACATGCCATCTTCTTCTTCCTCCCCTCCTTCCGACGAGCTGCCGCCGGCCCCTCCTCCGGGCCCGGTGCCTTTCCCCACTCTTACAATCATATACTTGCCAGCAGAGGCCGCCTCCATGGCAGAGGACGTGAGCCTGAAATACCCGAACAGCACGCTTGAGGACTGCATAGGGTTCTTCCACGGCAGGGAGAGGCAGTACAAGAAGGTGACGATATGGAGCCAGGGCATAGACAGCCTGTGGATGGACGCCGTGATAGCAAAGGCAAAAGAGCTTGCTGCGGTAGAGTTCATCACCGTCGTATCCGGCGGCGTGATGCTGGTGCTCTAGCCAGCTAGTCGCTGCTGGCCGCAGACTGCCGCCTACTTGATCTCGTAGAGCGCGACTGAGAGCTTGAACGCAAACCGCTCGTCGGTGCCCTGCGCAAGCGGGACGACGTATTTCTGGGTCTCCTCCTTGTACCTGAGCGCCCTGTCCCGGTACGCGTGGTTTTTCAGCGACCTTGCCATCTCCAGCCGCTCGGCAAGCTTGACAAGGCGCGCCTCCCTGGGCTCCTTGGCAAGCCGGGCGAAATACTCTTCCGCCTTGCCCTTTGGGGGCTCTGTGGCCAGCCTGACCGTGGCCGCGACCTTGTCGCCGCACTCGGCCACAATGTCGGCCTCTGGCAGGCCGCTTTCAAGCGAGTCGTGCAGGAGCGCGGCCGCCACGAGGTCGCAGTCGCGCACCTGGAACTCCTCTGCCAGGATGAGGGCCACCCTGAGCGAGTGGTTGATGTGCGGCTCGCTGTCGCCGGCCGACGAGTGCTGGCCCCTGTGCGCCTTGTTCGCAAGGGCAAACGCCCTGGTCAGCTTGACCACGTCGTCAGTGTTATTCTCGAAATGCTTCAAAAGGCGCGCAAAGCCGGCCTTTGTAAAATTGTCGAACCCCTGCTGTTCCACCACGCCATTTCGTTCTTTTGGAGCCCTTATAATTAATTCGGAAACAAAGATAATAGCGGCCAGCACATCTCCCCCTGTTCACGTTTGGCCGACAGCAAGGGCTACTATGCCATACTGGGCGTGCCTGAAAGGGCGACGCAGCTTGAAATAAAAAAGGCGTACAGGCGCCTTGCTAGGAAATACCACCCCGACAGGAATAACGGCTCGGCGCAGGCCGAGGACATGATCAAGAAGGTGAACGCCGCGTACGAGGTGCTGTCCGACATACACAGGCGGGCCCAGTACGACAGGGACGGCATTGGTTTTGGCGACACGGGCAGCGGGCAGCAGCACGAAGAGCAAGAGGAAGAGGAGCGGCACGAACAGGCTCACCACCACCACTACCAGCAGCATCACCACCACGAAGAGCAGCAGGAGCGGACACGCGCTGAAAGGCTGCGGGCAAGGAAAGAGGCTGCTGCAGAACAACAGCAACAACAGCAGCAGTATTACGCGGGGCCCACCGCGATCGAGACGCCAAAGAGCAGGTTCCACATCATTGTCGAGCCGTCGCTGTGCATGGCGTTTGGCAGCTGCGAGACGCTGGCGCCAAAGGTGTTCGTGGTCGAAAAGAACAAGCGCGTCAACCCAAAGGCCAGGGTGGAGTCGGAGCTTGGCGCAGACCTTGACACCATCTACGCCGCGGCCCAGACGTGCCCCACAAAGGCGATCAAGATAATCGACCGCTTTACCGGCGAGCAGATATTCCCGTAGCGTCGATGACCTGTTCCCCTTTGCTTGCAGGCCTCCCCGCCTTTTGCCCGGCCACGTAAAAAATCATTGCATCCCAAAAGCTTTTGAGAACTCCCGGGGGTCGTAGTATATCCTCTGTTCAGCTATTTTTCCGCTGCCGGAGACCCGTATCCAGTCAGCTATGACCACGGAGAAGGTCCCGGCGCCGGAGGGGGTACCCAGCTCTATCTCGTAGATGGAGCAGACGTCGTTTCCATCCTCGAACTGTTTCAGCATCTTCCAGCCCTTGTGGAACCTGATGAACTGCCCGAGCATTTTGATATAGTCCGGCGAGCCCGCGGTCCTGATCAGCGGCCCCGCAAAGGTCATGTCTTCAGACAGCATCTCCTCCAGTCCATCGGTCTGGTTCCTGTTGTTCGTTAGATCGTAGAAGCTGTTTACCAAGTCTAGAGCTTTGCCCACGCCGCACCACTACTCCCAAGCATATACTTTGACGGCCGCTTCTCCATTCAGGGGATTCCCGCCGCCGGAGACTATGCCGATCGTCGAATTAACCCAAGAGTACCTGCTTGAATTCGTGTGGAAGTAGACCATCCCCTTTCCGTAGATGCCGCCCTCCCGCTGAAAGGTGAGGTAGAGGAACGCCTTTACGAGTATGCTCTCTCCGTCATCGGTTTTCAGGGTGCCGTGTATGTCCGCCACCGAGGGGCCGCCGTCGGCTCTGGCGGTTATCGCGGCAACGCCTGCAACTTTTCCTGTGAGCTTGCCCCTGATCTCGTTCAGGAAGTGGAAGTCGAATCTCGCCTCTCTGTGGCCAGCCTGCTTCCCGGCCAGAAAGTCCTCGAACTTTACCCCATAGTCCGCGATTTCGGTCACGTTTGGTTTTTCTTCAAACAAGATTTCGCCCAGCATGTTGCTTACCTTATCGCTCTTACTATACTTGGGTAAGTATTTAACTTGGCAAGTGCTGATCTGGTAAGCAACTGAAACAATGGAAACGCGCATGGACGATCAGGCAGGCCGGAAGAAGGGAGGAGGAGAGGCATTTGACCAAATAAAGCGGTGCCCGGTCTACAACACGTTCAGGATCATCGGCAAGAAATTCACGATCCTCATCATCCGGGACATGATGTACAATGACAAAAGCAGGTTCAACGAGTTCCTGGAGACCGTCGAGGAGATAAACCCAAAGACGCTTTCCGCTAGACTGAGAGAAATGGAAAAAGATGGGCTGATACGGCGCAAAATCCACCACGAAAGGCCCGTGAGGGTGGAATACGCCCTGACAGAAAAGGGAAAGGCACTGAGGCCGATCCTTGAGCAGATGTCAGAGTTTTCGTTTCGGTACTGTCCCAGGGACGTGTTCAGGGACGGAAAGCCCCGGACCGTCAGCGAGGTTGTCGCAAGCAAGGTTTTGGCAGGAGATAGGGGCGGACCCGGGGTGCAGGGAAAATGACCCGGCGCAGGCCGGCCGCGTCGGCGCCTCGCATATTATAAATTGCTGCAGGCCGGCGCTCTTTCTCGTATATGAAGCTATACTGCGTCGGGTGCGGGCCGGGCGACCCGGAGCTTTTGACCGTCAGGGCAGTCAACCTCATCAAGAACGCAGAGGTGATATTTGCGCCCACCGCCAGGGAGGGCAAGCCGAGCATCGCGCTCTCGGTCGTGGACCAGTACATCGACAAGTCGGCGGCAAGGACCGCAAGCCTCGTGTTCCCGATGGTAAAGGATAGAGAGTCGCTCAAGGATTACTGGAGGCGAAACGCAGACGAGATAGCAGGCGCAGTCAGGTCCGGCAAGAGGGTGGTCTACCTTACCGTGGGCGACCCTGCGCTCTACAGCACGTGGATATACGTCCATCGGGAGCTGAAAAAGAGCCACCCGGACATCGAGGTGGAGATAGTGCCGGGCGTGGCGTCCATGTTTGCCATCGCCAACAAGGCCAAGATATCGCTTGCAGAGGGCGAAGAGACCGTGGCCATAGTGCCGGCGTGCTACGACATGGACAGGGTAAAGAGGACGGCGGCTGCCTGCGACACCGTCATTTTCCTCAAAGACGGCAGGTACTTTGACAGCGTGATAGAGATGCTGGGCGAGTCAGGCTTTCCGGACGACGCGACCATCGCGATAGCGCAGGACGTGTCGGCGCCGGAGGGCGAGATACTTGAAATAACGAAGCTGTCGGAGCAGAGGGGCAGGAAGGGGCCCGCAGAAAAGTACTTTTCGATAATGGTGGCAAAGAAAAATGCAAGAGGACAATAATAGTAGTAGTAGAAGAGAAAAAAAGAAGACAGTCTATTTCGTCGGGTCCGGCCCGGGCGACCCGGAGCTGATAACGCTGAAGGCAAAAAGGCTGGTCGAGCAGGCAGACGTAATCGTCTACTCGGGCTCGCTCTTTAACCCCAGGAACCTGGAATACGCAAAAAAGGGCGCCGAGCTGCACGACGCGGCGCTCATCGACCGCGAGAAGATATACCAGCTTTTGCGCGACGCGGCGCTTGCGGGCAGGCTTGCAGTCAGGTTCCACGACGGCGACCCGGCGCTCTTTAGCACCATAAGGGAGCAAATAGACAGGCTCGAGTCGGACGGCATAGAGTGCAAGGTGGTGCCCGGCGTGACTGCCATCCTCGGCGCGGCTGCCGACCTGCGGCTTGAGCTGACCCTGCCCGGCATCACGCAGACCCTGATAATAACGAGGGCCGAGCTCCGCACGCCGGTGCCAGAGCGCGAGTCCATCGCCGAGCTTGCCAAGCACGGCGCCACGATGGCGTTCTACCTCAGCGTCCACCTGATAGGCGACGTGGTAAAAGAGCTCCTGAAAGGAGGCGTCTATACAGAGCAGACGCCTGCCGCGGTGGTGTACAGGGCGACCTGGGAGGACGAAAAGATAATCAAGGGGACGCTTGGCGACATTGCCGAAAAGACAAGGAAGGAAAAGATAATCAAGACTGCGCTAATCATCGTCGGCGACGTGATAGCGCCCAAGAAATACGAGCACTCGAAGGTCTACGACGCAGGCTTTACGCACGGGTACAGGCGAGCGGCGGCGCCGGAAAAGTAGATTCGATTAATTATGTGAGAAAATCGCTCCCTCCGAGCGTCCAATGCAACAAAAGCGGTGCATAATCCGTTGCACAGGCGCGAAGGTCAAGCTAGTCCTGAAAATGTACAGTCACTAAACTTATTTCTGAAGGTTAATCAAGCATCACTAACAAATTTTCCAACTTTATTATCTGTTATTTGGTATACCTATCCCCTACCACGTTGGTGTTTCTGACAGTTTTAGGTACGATACAAAGGAAGAGGTAGATGGTTAGTGGCTCAAGTCGTAAGAAGAAAGAGCCGTTTACGGGTCAAGGGATTAAAGGTTAAGGATAGAGGGAAGATCAAAGAAGCCATCGCGATCAGTGTCCAAAACGGCAATTACACTACTAGAGAGATAGGTGCAGACATTGGCAAGGACCATAGCACCGTCTCACATTATCTAACAGAGATGGAAAAAGAGGGTAGCTGGGGAATCAAGCGCGATGCCAATGGAAACATCATAGTCTCGCTGCAAAAGCAACTGAGCCAAGACTACAGAAAGCTGGAAAATGAACCGTTCAACCAACTGCCATCTATCCAGAAATGGATAACGTTTCTCAAATCAGGCGGAATTCCTGAACATATTAAAGCGCAGATAGCAAAGTCAATCCACGTAAGGTTTGATACTGTTGTTCTGAATACTGTTGGATCAGCGCCGCACAGCTCGTCACTCGCTTGAAAAATCTTCCAAACCTGATTTGGGCAATTGTTTTGTTGTCCGCTTGTAGTATCCCTCTTTCAAGTCTATGAGGTAGTTGTAGAAAACTAGTACATCAAGAATGGCCTTGACTGGCTGTTTGTTTCCAACGATGTCTCGCCCTAGGTCGTACATCTCTGCTTTTGCAAAGGCTCTGTTGCCAAACTTTTCATCAATCCTCGTTACCGCCTTTGCTAGCAGCGAGTCTCTCTCATAAAATGAGCCAAGGTTGATAATGTAGATTTTCTCGCCCTCTACCGATACGTACGCCTTTATCCTTTCGGGACCTACCAAGCTCCTGTGGTATGTGTACTTACCCCTCTTTCCGTTAATCACCTTGTCAGCATAGGTGGTGAGAAATGGGTTGACATCAAACTCCGGGTCAATAGAGTATTCCAGTGGCGGCCCGTCTTTAACGACCGTCTGCGGGTTTGGATTCAGAAGGGCTTGAACATCTTTAAGCATATTCGGAAAGATAGATACTTGCTCGCCATAGCCCGTTCTTTTGATTTTCAGAAAGCCCCACTTTCTAAGGTCGTCGTATGCTTTGGTTGATTCTCCTTTTTCTGATGTGGCAATGCCCTTCATCGAGTCTTCCCTGGACATATGCCGCTCACCGATGCAGTTAGAATAGTATAATTTCCTGAGTATGGCAAGGTGATACCGGTTAAACGTACAAGCTTCCCCCGTGCTCGCACATCACGCAAAACATGGCATGATGTTACGCCATAGAAGATATAAAGATTACTAAAATCGATACGTATAATACATACTCTGTGTCATAATAGACTATGAACGTTAGCGAAGAATTTGGGAGCCCAAAAGGGGTTCTGGAGTGGCTTGTTTCCGGAAACGCATCGGCTAGACTTCTGGATTTCTTTGTAACAAACAAAGAGTTTGACTACTCTGAGACGGACGCCGCAGAATCATCTGGAGTATCTTTAAGGACTGTATCCAGAGAGTTGCCAAAGTTTGAATCTGCAGGGATCATAAAGTTCACAAGAAACGTGGGAAGAGCGAAGATGTATAAATTTGACCAGAATTCAGAGATCGCAAAGTATCTGGAACAATTTGTGTTTGCAGCTGCAACTAGGCGGATCGAAGCATCAATGAAAGAATCCGACCTGCAACAAATCTCTACTATTGGCGAGAACCTAGAAACAGCCCGGTTGGAAAACCGATAATTTACGGCGGGAATCGCTGAAATAATCTAGAGAGAGCAGGAAAAAGATAGTAAAAAGACAGAGAGAGACATCATCAAGTCGGATGCTGCTGGGATTTCGAGTTTTTCCTTCGTAAAGTAATAGCTACCCGCTGCGAATTTAACAGCGTCTAGTGGTTTGTCATGAATTCACCAGATAGAAGATTGTTGAGATGAATGTAGACCCGCCAATAGCTTGAGAGATCCTAGCAATTAGTTGCTATCTTGCTATCGTTTACGGTGCATTAGAATGTACAAGACTCCAAGCACCGCAACAGGTACTGCGCCAAGGACTATAACTGCAGACCAATTGACCTGAAAAGCTCCTGTAATGCAGTCAATATGCCAAGGTACGAGTGGATCCTGTCTGTCGTCGGAGGAGCAACCTTCCACCGGCTTCTTTCCGGCGGTGAGTATGTGCTCGCCTGTTTCCACCCGCGAATATCCTCCGACAAAAATCTGTGCGACCTCGGGGTTGGAACTTATTTCGAGGTCCACCGGCCCTTCAGATGTTTGCGCGCTCAGGGCGATTGTGCGTACACCATCATTATCACCATCACCATCGCCGCCTACATCAGCAGCTAGACTGTATGAAGACACATCGCATTCCTTAATTGTAGAGTGCCACAATTAATGTCCATCTAGCGTGCCAGGATTACTGTCCATCTT
>NZ_JBBIHK010000057.1:0-8869 GCF_037447015.1 Nitrososphaera sp.
ACGGGCGGATGCTGATGACGTGAAGGAAGAGCCGTCCGACTTTTCTTTTACGAACAAGAAAAAGAAAGAGTGACGAAGATTATGAGTCCTGAGGCATCCATTCACTACTCTCAAGGGCAAGGCACAGCTCGCACATGCGCAGGTTGGTGACGGGCCTGCCCGCAAACGCCAGCTTTGCCCTGCCGGAGAAATACGCTGCCACCTCTTCGCCGGTGGCAAGGACCGGGCCTCCCTGCTCGGTTATCTTGATCCTCGCGGCGCAGCCGGGGTCTGACAGCCTGTAAAACTCGGGGTTCAGGTGGACCAGCGAGTACGAGCCTTCGGCAAAATTGACAATTATGCGGTACTTGTTCTTCTTGCCCTTCCCGCCGCCGGCCACAAATATAACATTGTTATAGTCATTAATAAAAGAGCTGTCCTCAGCCGCTTCTCCTTCCCCTGTTCCTGACAGGGTTTGCGACTGCGTCCAGCGCGTTGCCGATGAGGGCAAACGCAAGCCCGGTCAGCGCTATCATGACGCCCGGCGGTATTATCCACCACCACAGGCCCCTGACTGCGGCCCCGGCGGAATTGGCGTCGTGCAGCATCTGGCCCCAGGTCGGCACCGACGGGTCGCCAAGGCCGAGGAAGGAGAGCGCGGCCTCGCCCAGTATGGCACCCGGCACCGCAATGGCAATGCTTGCAAAGGTCAGCGGCAGGAGCTGCGGCACTATGTGGCGCATGATTATCTTCATGTCTGACTGGCCCATCAGCCTGGCCGCCTCGACGTACTGCAGGTTCTTTATCTGGAGCGCAAGGCTCCTGCTCACCTTTGCCATGCCCACCCAGCCGAATATGACCAGAAAACCCGTTATGAGAAAGATGCTCCTGCCCACCGTGACTGACAGTATGACCAGGAGCGGGAGCGTCGGGAGCGAGTAAAACACGTCGTTTATGCGCATCAGCCCCTCGTCGGTCCTCCTGCCCTTGTAGCCGGCCACCACGCCGTACAGCAGCCCTATCAGCACGGACGCTATGGAGACCGTGAGGCCGATAAAGAGGGCCACCGGCGCGGCCCACAGTATGCCGGTCGCAAGGTCGCGGCGGAGCTCGTCTGTCCCCATCAGGCCGTACACTTTGCCCCCGAGTATGAGGCCCGAGTCTGTCACCTGGTCGCCATCCTCAAAGAGCAAAAAGGTCTCCCTAAAGACGTACGTCCCCTTCAAGACCCTGTTGCTCTCCGTGTCGGCAAACACCATCGACTGCGGGCGGGAAGGGTCCTGCCCGTACGCAAACTCGCCGGCGTACTGCGCAAGCGACTCTGCCACCGCGCTGTCCGTGGAAAACACCCTGGACGAGAACTCGACCTTTTTCCCTTCTCCCTCTCCCCCTTCTCCGCTTCCGTCGCTGCTGTCCTGTCCTACCGGCGGAAGCGAATTGAAATACACCTGGAACGTCCTGCCGTCCGGCCTCTCTGCTTCGACCTGCAGCGCCGGCGGCGTGGCGCCGTACCGGGCCGAGTACAGGAACATGAAATCGCTTGGGTATTCGTCAAAGTCCACGTCCACCCTGTACGAGTGGGTGACCGTGAGCACGCCGTCCTCCTCAGACACTGCCTTTTGCGCGTCCCTGGCGTGCATGACGACGTGCTCGGGCGCCTTTGGGCCAAACGGCAGGTTGTTGATCCAGGCCGGCGCAGCCGACTTGGGCTGGTCTATCCAGTAGTTGGGGTTGTTCCACTGCTGGAACGACTCTAGCGGCACTGCTGTTGCGGCATAGGCTGTCATGGCAAGCAGGCCGGCCAGGATTGCTACGCCGGCAAGCCCGCTCTTTGACCTGCGGAACTCTTTTGCAATGCCTGCGGCAGACAGCAGCGCAGCAGCGGCAGCACCACCACCACCTGCGCCGCTCATGACACCTTCACCCTCGGGTCAAAGTAGGCATAGATGATGTCCGTGGCAAATACAGTGATCACAAAGATGACCGTCGAGACGTACGTGAGGCCGACTATGACAGGTATGTCCATCATCCCTATCGCCTGGTAATAGAGCTGGCCCATGCCGGGCCAGTCGAACACTGCCTCTACCGTTATCGCGCCGCCAAACGAGCCTGCAAGCGAGAGCGCCACCACCGTGACTATGGGGGGCGCCGCGTTTTTCAGGGCATGCGAGTACAGTATCCTCCTCTCTGCAATCCCTGCGGCCCTCTTGGCGGCGATATAGTCCTCGGCAAGCACGCCTGACACGAAATAGCGCACGATGTATGCCCACGAGCCAAAGCCCACAAGCACGAGCGTTATCAACGGCAGCAGCATGTGGTAGAGGAGGTCGCCGGCGTATGCCGGGTCAGACGGGTCGGTGAGCGGCGTGGCGCGCGCCGGAAAGATGTGGTAGGCAAAAGCAAACGCAAAGATCATGAGCATCCCGACCCACCACGTGGGAAAGCTGCCGCTAAAGACTGCAAACGCCGAGTTGAGCCTGTCCTGCAGCGAGCCGGGCCTGCTTGCCACGTACGCGCCCAGGTACAGGCCAATAATGGTTATCACGAGCGTCGACGTGGTAAAGAGGAGCACGGTCTTGGGTATTTTCTCCAGTATGATGTCCCTGACAAGGGGCGAGCCGCCGTCGCTTGCCAAGAAACTGGACCTGCCAAGGTCGAGCGCCATCACCTTGACCACGGTGTTGAAGAACCGCTTGGGCGAGTACCACGGCTCGTCCAGCCCGAGCGCCTCCACGTTGCGCGCGACTGCCGCGTCGATGAACTGCTGCCGCTCCTCCGCGCTCTTGAACTTGATGTTCTTGTGGCTCACGTCCTCGACGACGTAGTACTTGACGCCGTCTGCCAGTATCCTGTCCATCGTGGGGCCCAGGAGCGCGATGGTGAGGACGAGCGTGGCAAAGAGCACGACTAGCATGTTCACCGAGCGTCTGATGACGAACCTGTAGAACCCACCGCCGCCGCTGCTGGCCATTATTTTTGCAGCCTCTCTTTCCTCTTGCGGTGGTTCAGTGCAGGCTTGCTTTTAACGGTATGGGCAATGGCGCAAAAAGGCATGCCTGCCGCCTGCCGCTGCCGCTGCCGCTGCCGCCGACGATGCTTCTGCCATTATTGTTATTATTGCCGTCGTCGTTGCCTGTTAGCCGGAGAGCCCTATCGCGCCTGCGCGGCCCTGCTCCTGCTGTTATTGTTGTTGTTATGGTGGTAGACGATGCTCGTGACTATTGCCGCGATGCCTGCGACCTTTTTTCAGGTTGCCGATCACGTCAGAAAGCGCCGCCTCGTTCTCTGCCTTGACCTTCAGCAGCATGTCGTACACGCCGCTTGTGGCGTAGGACTCGACCACTCCCCTTACCCGCCTCGCCCTCTTCTCTACTGCCTCCCTGCGGTCGGGAACGGTGCAGTGCACAAGCACTAGCGCCAATGTTATGGCCACAAGATAGCCAGCCTTAAGAATAATTAATTAATCACCTTCTCATTGCGCGCAGGTATCTTTGTAACAGGACAAAGACTTCTTGCTGTGGCGTGCTTTTCTCTCTTACCTTGTGGCTATCACAGTCGCCGTGGAAATGTCCGGCCTGAACGCTTGCTTGCTGTTTGCAAACACCTTGATCGTGTTGGGGCCCACTGACATCTTGGACGTTTCGGCGCCTGAAAGCTCTATTGTGAACGCACCGCTACCACCGCTGCTGCCTCCGACTGCCGCCGCCGGCTTGGCCATGCCCTTTGCCACTATGGCACCGGCCTTGTTCGACACGAAATAGCTCACCTCTGTGTCGCTCCCGCTGCCCGGCTTGCCGTCCACCTGCACCGTCACCGTCGCCTTGAACGCCTGGCCTATCTTGGCCGTCCTGGGCACCTCTGTCTTGGTTATCTTGGCCAGCTTGGGATTCTCGTACGCAGAGAACTGGCCGACCTTGAACGGGTACGACGCGTCGCGGAATGCCTTGACGGTCACGGTCCTGCCGGCTATGTTGTAGCCGTCAAAGTAGAACGGGCCGTTGCCTATGACTGCGCTCTTGTGCTTTGTTATCCAGGCGATGCTTGCATCGTACCTCTTTGCCGCGTCTGCCGCGCTCACCATGCCCTTGAGTGCCGGAGGCACGTATTTTTCGTCCTTCATCTTTTGCAGCTCTTCTTTCACCATCTGGGCGTGGTCCGGCACGATGAGGTCGAGCCAGCCGACGTTCTTTACCGTCGCCTCGCCCCGCGAGTATGCGGCCTTGCCTGCCATCACGAGCCTCTCTGTGGCTGCAGTTATCTCCCACGGCTCCGAGGCCCACACGGCCGCAAAGTCTGCTATCTCTTTTCTGTCATAGTGCCAATAGTCCACGTACGACTCTATCGTCGTCCCTGAGAACCTGACTCCCTTGAGCAGGGGCAGATTGGGCGCCGCCTGCGCCGTAAATTCCGGATCCACGGTCAGGTCGCCCTTGCCAAGGTCGGTGCCCCACTCTGCCATGAAATAACTTGGGTACATCAGGTCGGCCCTGTCCATCTGGATCCCGTGGTGCCACTTTGAATACAGGGGCTTGAGCGTGACCTTGCTCATGGCCTGCTGCCCTTTTGCCGACACCCACTTTTGCGACGCAGGGTCCCACGTCGTGGCGTCGGAGGGCACCTTGAGTCTGCCTTCCGGCCCCCTGGTCGTCACCTTTGTCCACTCTACCCTGTGCGGGATTATCTCGCCCGTGTACGGGTCGCGGAAAGTGCCGGGGTCGACCACCGTATAGTAAATGTCACGGCTGTACGCGTCCTGCAGGCCGCCTACGCCGTTCCATGCGCCCTGGTGGATCTGCTTGACGCCGATGTCAAGCCTGTTTCCGCCTGACTCTGGCCGGGCGTTCACGGCCGAGTACCTGCTTGTGATGCCTGCGCCAAAGTCGTTCACCATGCCCTTTACCGAAGAGGAGGCTATGAACGGGTCCGTCTTTTGGTTCACAAATATCCTCACAGACTCTTGCATGCCCATCTTGACTGCCCGGGCGACCAGCGCGTCGCGCTCGGCCTGCGAGGTAAAGTTGGCAAACAGGATCCTCTGCGTTATCTGGTCCAGGGTGGAGTTCTGGTACTGCCAGAAGGCGGGGTTCTGGTAGCCGGGCAGCCTGCCGTACCACGGGCCGTACATCTGCGCCGGGATGACCGGGTTGTATTTCACAAAGGCAGACGTGCCTGCAAACCCCTCAGTGTAGATGTGCCATTTCAGCTCCTGCGGGTTGCTGCCGTAGACGACCGTGTTTGCCTTGTTCAGGTCGCCGTACTCTTTGTCGACCCTGAAGCCGAGCTTTTGCAGCCTGGACGCCACGTCCTCGCCTATGAGCTTGCGCGGCTCGTCGTCCTGCCTTATCATCATCCTTATTGTTATCTGCTTGCCTTCAAACGTCCACTTGCCGTCAGGCTGCTTTTTTGCGCCGTGCGCATTCAAAGTATCTGTGATCATCTTTTCTGCCAGCTGCGGGTTGTGGCGGAACCCGAACCCCTCCACCGTGTCGATGATGTTGAGGTATTCAGGCGAATAGATGCCAAACGGGTCGGCCATCGGGCTGCCGTACCCCTTCTGGAACTCGTTGACTGCAAGCTCTCTGTCTATCAGGTAGTTCATGGCGAACCTGACCTCCCTGAACTGGAACGGGTTCATGGTGGCGCCGCTGTCCTTGGCAGGGGCGGGGTTCAGGAGCAGGCCGTTGGAGCCGGCGGTCCTCTCGTATATCGTTATCCTGGGGTCGTCCTTGACATCGCCGGCCACCTCGAGGGGTATCTTGAAGTAGTATGCGTCCAGATTGCCGGCCCTCACCTGCTCGAGCGCGACGTTCTCGTCTTCATAGTGGATAAAGCGGATCTCGTCGACGTAAGGGCCTTTTTTGGCCGCCGAGGCAGCCGGCTGGGCCCACGCGGCGTTATTCGCCGCCGTCAAGACGGCGGAAGCAAGCAGCATAAAGCCGAGGAAAATCGACAGTGCAGGCATAATCATCATCGTTATTCTTCTCATAGAATTGTTGGCGACAGCTCTGCGCACGCCTCTGCAAGGGCGAGCTTTAACTAATATGCTTTTAGTGGGCGGCTCTATCGGGGTCCGGGATGGCGTCTATGAGCGCCCGCGTGTAGGCGTGCTGCGGGTCAAGCAGCACCTTGTCTATGGGGCCGTGCTCGACTATCCTGCCTGCGTTCATGACGGCTATCTCGTCGCCGACGTAGCGGGCTGTGGAGAGGTCGTGCGTGATGTACAGGTAGGATATGCCGTGCCTCTGCTTGAGCCCCTGCATCAGCTCCAGGATCTCGCCCCTGACCGAGACGTCCAGCATCGACACCGGCTCGTCTGCCACTATGAGGGCCGGCTTTGTGACAAGCGCCCTTGCTATTGCGACGCGCTGTCGCTGGCCGCCTGACAGCATGTGGGGCAGGCGCTGCGCAATTTCCGCAGCAGGCTCTAGCCTCACCTCTTCAAGCGACTTTAACACTTTTTCGTGCCTCTGCGCCCTGGTGCTTGCCCTGTCGTGTATGGTCAGGGGCTCTGCAACTATATCGGCAACCTTCATGCGCGGGTTGAGCGACGCGTACGGGTCCTGGTAGACCATGTGGACGAGCGAGCGGAAGCGCCTGAGCTCCCTGCCGGAGAGTCTGGTGATGTCCTGCCCGTCAAACACGATTGTGCCTGCGTCGGGGTCTATCGCCCGCAGCACGAGCCTTGCGACGGTGGTTTTGCCAGAGCCGGACTCGCCGGCAAGGACGAGCACCTTGCCCCTGTCCAGCGCAAAGCTGACGCCGTCTACTGCCCTGACGTACTGCGGCGGCTGGAACATCTGCCGCAGGCCCTTTTTGACCGGGAAATACTTTGCCAGGTCCTTGACTTCAAGCAGCGGGGCGCCCAAGGTGCTATGCCAAAGAGCGTGCGCCAGATTGGGATATAAACAATCGCTGGCTGAATACTGCCTGTTGACTGGCTGACAGCGGCCGCCTCCGCCGTCTGCATAAACACACATACACGTACACGGCAGCAGAAGATTATATTGCTCGCCGCCTGCCATCCCTTCTGTGAAGCTGGCGGCCCTGTACTCTGGCGGCAAGGACAGCACCTACTCTATATACCGCGCAAAAGAGATGGGCCACTCTGTCGAGTGCCTGATAACCATGCACCCTGTGGCCGACGACAGCGCCCTCTTCCACTACCCTAACAGCTGGATAACCGGGTACCAGGCAGAGGCCATGCAGATACCCATGCTTGCGTTCCAGGTGAAAGGCAAGGGCAGCAAGGAGGACGAGCTTGCCGCCCTCGACGCGGCGGTGGCCCAGGCAAAGCGCCTCTACTCTATAGAGGGCGTCGTGTCCGGCGGCATTTCAAGCGTCTTTCAAAAGCAGGCGTTTGAGAGCGCCTGCGCCAGGCACGGGCTTGCTTCCATCTCGCCGCTATGGGGCGCCGATCCTGAAAAATACATGGCAGAGCTCTTGGACAAAAAGTTCGAGATAGTGGTAGTGGGCGTCTCTGCGATGGGCCTTGGCAGGGAGTGGCTTGGGCGCACAATCGGCAGGGCCGAGCTTGAGGAGCTGAAAAAACTGTCAAAAAAGTACGGCTTTAACCTCACGTTTGAGGGCGGCGAGGCCGAAACGCTGGTTACAAACTGCCCGCTCTTTCAAAAAAGGGTGGTGATAAAAAAGGCGAGGGCGCACTGGGACGGACAGCGGGGAATATTTGAAATACTGGAAGCTGGCCTACTATAGATCGCAAGAAGAAGAACTGAAATGTTTGACAACCTGCGCGATGGGCTTAGAAACGCCCTGAAAAAAATTGTGGGCGCCTCCGACATCAACGAGGAGCTGATAGACGCGCTCTGCAAGGACATCCAGCGCGCGCTCTTGCTGTCAGACGTCAAGGCGGGGCTGGTCAAGACCATCACCGACAACCTGAAGGAGCGGGCGCTCAAGGAGCAGCCGCCAAAGGGCCTTTCAAGGAAGGACCACATCGTTACCATCCTGTACGGCGAGCTTGCCAAGATGCTCGGATATTCGGGCGAGGTAACCACCATCGACAAGAAAGGCGCCATAGACGACGACCCCGGCGTCACGGCCTTTTTCAAGCCCGGCAGGCAAAATGTTGTATTATTGCTGGGCATCCAGGGCTCTGGCAAAACCACCGTGACTGCTAAATTGGCAAGGTGGCTGACCCGGCACGGCTACCGGGTGGGAGTCATTGGGACTGATACCTGGCGCCCCGGCGCGCTTACGCAGCTGAAAATGAACTGCGCCAAGATAAACGTCGAGGTGTACGGCGAGGAGGAGAGCAAGGACGCAGTGGGGATTGCCCGCCACGGCCTTGAGCACTTTAAACAGCAGAACCTGGACGTAATAATAATAGACACCGCCGGCAGGCACAAGGAAGAATCCGGCCTGCTGCAGGAGATGAGCGACATGCACAAGGTGGTCACGCCCGACCTAGTGCTGCTCGTCCTTGACGGCACGATAGGCCAGCAGGCGTACAACCAGGCCGCCGCGTTCCACAGCACGGCGCCTCTTGGCGGCATCATCATCACAAAGCTGGACGGCACGGCCAAGGGCGGGGGCGCGCTTGCAGCTTCTGCGGCGACCGGCGCCAAGGTGATGTTCATCGGGACCGGCGAGCGCATCGACGACCTCGAGCAGTTCTCGCCGACGCGCTTTGTGGGCAGGCTGCTTGGCATGGGCGACATCAAGGCGCTGCTGGAGATGGCAAAGGGCCTCGAGACTCAGGCAGACGGGGACCAGGCCAAGCGCGTGCTTTCAGGCAAGATGACGATCGAGGACTTTTACGCCCAGATGGAGCAGGTGAGCAAGCTCGGCTTTAGAAACGTCATCGAGAACATGCCGGGGCTCTCCGGGATGGTCAAGGAGGACCAGCTGGACGCCATGCAGGCGCGCATGG
>NZ_JBBIHK010000058.1:0-8569 GCF_037447015.1 Nitrososphaera sp.
ATTCCCTCGTCACCTTCGACCCGTCTGCGGTCATGGAAAACCTGTAGACGGCGTCCACCTCCGAATCTTCAAAGATCTCTGAATCGTGCGTTATTATGAGCATCTGGGCAAGCGGCCCCGTCCCTTCCCTGAACGCTTCAGAGATTATCCGCACAAGCGCCCTGCGCCGCTCCTCGTCCAGATGGGTGGTAGGCTCGTCCAGTATCACAAAATCCAGCCTGCCTGCGCCCATCATGTGGGCTATGCCGAGCCTGAGCGCAAGCGCGACTGCAACCTTTTCGCCGCCAGACAGCGAGTCCATGCTTATCTCGCCGCTCTTGCCGTAACAGGTTATCTCTATCTCCCTTGCCTTCTCGGCAAGCTCGATCCTCGATATCCCGACGTTAAAGAGCGACGCATAGTCGGACGCCTTTTTCGATATCATGCCAAGCGCCCACGAGCGCAGGCTCATGCCCACCGCCCCGTCCCGGTTGAATACCAGCGACCGTATGCGCTCCAGGCCGCACGCAATTTCTGCGGCATGCTCAAGCCGGGCCACGGCGTCTGTGTCAGACTCGATGGCAGATTTCAGGTCCTGGGCGGTCTTTTCGTGCGCGCCAAGCCGGGCGCTTGCGTCCTGCAGCTTTTGCAGCAGTTTCCACTTGTCGTCCTTGGCCTGCGAGTACTGGACCACGGAAAAGCTCCTGGCCTGCTCCCTTAACGAAAAGATCTCTTCTGCAAACGAGCGCGACGCGTCGTCTATAGCAAGCGCAAGCGGGTCGTCGCCCACCTTCGTTACTTCTTTTGGCAGACGGGACACTACCTGCTTTTTTGGGGCGATTTCGGCCTCCAGCTTTTCAACGTCTTTAATGTCGTGGATGCAGTTGCTCGCAAGGAACGCCTCTGCCGCGGCGACGCGCTTGCCCTCCTCTGCCAGCTTTAGCTCCTCCTTTTTCAGATCCAGCTTTTCTGCCTGCAGGCGCGACTTTTCGTTTGCAATGCGCTTTGCCTCTTGCCGTATGTGGGCAGAGTCAAACATCTCGTTCACCTTTGACACGGCCGAGTTGCAGACGGGGCATTTGCCGTCCACTATTTTTATCCTGTCAGAGCACTCCAGCAGCCCCTGCAGCTTGCCGGCCTCGCTCTCGCTCTTTTCCAGCTGGCGGTGCACCTCTTCCATCTCGTGCTTGACCATCTCAAGCCTCATGCAGACCTCCTCCTTGCTTTTCAGGAGGGCAAGAGCCGGCCGGGCCTCCCTTGCCACCCTTTCCATCTTTTGTATCTCGCTAGCTACCTGGTCGCGTCTCTCTGCAACGTATTTCAGCAGGCGCTTCTCCTTTGCCTGCACCTCGTTTGCCTTTTCCTTCAGGGGCTCCATCGCCGCGATGGTGGCGTCCAGCTCGCGTATCCTAGCGTCAAGCCTCTGCTTTTCCTCCGCGTATTCCGACGCAAGCCTTGCCGCCTCCTGCAGCTTTTTGCGGTTTTCCTCGATCTGCATCCGTACTTTTGGCAGGTCCTCGTCAGTGTAGCCGCCGGGCTCGTCGCGCAGCCTGCTCCTGAAACCGGCGATGACGTCCTTCATTGTGGCAAAGGCCGTGTCGAGCCGGTCTATCCCGATGAGCCCGTTGAGGAGCTCCTTGAATTCCCGGGGCTGCGCCTCCACTATTTTCACAAGCTCGCCCTGCTGCACGACTGCCGCCACCTGCAGTTTTTTGTAGTCAAGGCCGAGCACCTTGGCGACTTCGGCGCTCATCGACTCGCCGTACTGGCGCCGCTCGCCCCCTGCGATTTTCTTGTTGACCGCCACGCCGCCCTCCGACAGGAGCTCCAGCTGCGAGAAGTGGGCCGCGCCTGCGCCGGTCAGCGACCTTGTCGCCTGGAACTCTTTGGAGTTTGTCGTAAAGCGCATGCGCACCATCGAGCCCGTGCCTGACGATCCCCTCCGTACCAGGTTCTTGTTGTGCCTCCTCGTGTGCTCGGCAAACAGCGCAAAGGTTATGGCGTCGATGACTGACGACTTGCCGGCGCCGTTGTGCCCCACAAAGACGGTTATGCCCCTGCCAAACTCCAGGCGCGTGTCCCTGTGCGAGATAAAGTCCTTCAGCTCAAGGTCTTTGATCATGGAGCCTTTTTTTGCACCCTCTTTTTCTTTTTGTACATGTCCCAGACGATGTCAAGCGCCGAGCTGGCGTCGCCTGCCGCGGCGGGAGGCAGCAGGTCCAAAATCGCAAGCCTTGCCGCCTCCTCTGAGCCCAGCGCGTCCCGGGCGAGCCGCAGGAGCTCGGCGTCAAGATCCGCCGGCCGCTCGTCGTACACCATCGAAGGCGACCCTTCTTTGTCGTCGAGCGACTGCCAGACATAGTGCAGGCACGCTTCGTTCAGCCGCGTCAGGTTGCCTGCCACCACCTTGGAATCTATGCTTTTGCCACTACTGCTGCCGCCGCTGCCGCCGCTGCTGGCTATTTCGACCCTGACCACCGGCTTTTTTGAAAGGCCAGCAGCTTTTCGCAAAATGCCTTCCACCCCTTCTGCCATCCTGTCATAGTCTATCCTGACGGAAAACTGGGGCCGGCGCGCAAGCGTCACGAACTGGACGGACGCCTCCTCGCCGGACATGTCGACAAGTGCAAACCCCTTGTCCACCTCCTTTATACCCTCGCTCGGCGTGAGGTCGAGCGAGCCGGGGTAGACCAGCGGCCCGCCAAGGTTTGGGAAATACTTTTCATACCTGTCGTGGTAGTGCCCCATCGCATAGTACTGGAAATTGCCCGGTATGTCAGACGAGTTGAGCTCGCCGGCAAACTTGTTCAGGTCGGTCAACCCCTGGTGGAGCACGAGGATCTTTTTCTTTTTGTCGCCGTCGCGCTTTTGCGCCAGCTCGCCTGCCTTGCGCATCCTTTCGACAAGCGAGTCGATGTTGCCCCGGCGCTCCTTGTCTGCGCCATAGACGGCGCAGTCGCCTGCTACGAAAGGCTCGTCCAGCTTCAGGTGGCGGGCAAGGCCGAGCGTGCGGAACACGTACGCAAACGGGATGTCGCGCATCCTGCTGATGTCGTGCTCGCCAAGCACGAACACGGCAGGTATCTCTTTCTCCTTTAGCTTTTTGAGCGCGCCGGCGAGCCTGTAGACTGCCTTGCCGTTTGGCCTGGGCGTGTGGAATATGTCGCCGGCGAGCACCACCAGGCGGGCGCCCTCCCTTATGGAGGTGTCGATGGCTTCGTAAAAGGTCTCGTAGACGTCCTCCTCCCGCTCCTCCAGGTTGAACTGCGAGTACCCAAGGTGCAGGTCAGAGATGTGCGAGACGAGCATCCGCTGGTTTCCCTCTTTATTTTAATCGTCTGAATAGCCAGACGGTATGTACGACTGCGACGTCTCCCTTGCTGCTATCTCGGCCACCGAGGAGAGCTGGCGCCACTGCTCGACCGCGTTGATGTCGGAGCCGACCCTGCGGCCCCTGACCTCATCCACCCGGACAAACGCAGGCAGGTTGACCCACTGGCCTGCAAGTATGGCCTCGCCGGGGTTGAGCGACGTAAGCTGGTCCACCAGGTCCTTGCTGAGCGACTCGCTTGCCGCGGCGACTTGCATCTGGTCGTCCGGCTGTACCATGCGCATCACCGCAAGCGAGCCCATCTGGCTCAGTATGTTCGGGTCGATGCTGCGTGGCCTCTGCGACACTATGACCAGCCCGAGCCCGAACTTGCGCCCCTCCCGGGCCACCTTTGAAGCATAGTATTTCGTCTCCGTGTCCTCACCCTTTGGCACGAACACGTGGGCCTCCTCTATCACCGCAAGCACGGGCGCCGGAAAGCGCGGGGGCGAGCTTTCGCCCTTGACCTGCTTTTTCGCCTTTTTCCTGTCTTCCAGCAACTCCTGCAAATAGTAGGCGACGATTATGTTTGCCTGGCGCTCGGTCAGCTCGACCAGGCTCAGTATGTTTATCTTGCCGTTTTTGACGAGCGCAAGCGGATCCGCAAGGTCCGGGTCGAGCACGCCCCGGAAGCGCCTCCTTGCGTCCTGTATCTTGTCCATCACCTTTTCTGCCGCCTCCCTGTACGTCTTTTCGTTGCCGGCGGCCAGCGCAGAGTCGGACAGGCGCTCCCAGAAGGCGTCGCCGCTGTATTTCCTTATTTCGTCTGTAAACGCGGCGCGAAGGACGTGGAGCTGGTTCGACGCGTTCTCCCTGACTTCGATCACCTCGGCAAACTCGTCCACGCTCAGGTAGCGCGGGTTGATCTTGGCCTCCATCTTGTTGCTCCCCGGTATGTCCAGGCCGGCATAGTCGTCGTGGTAGTCGAAAATCACCATCGTGCCCCGTATCCGGGCGATTTCCTTGGTCAGGAGCGACACCAGGTTGCTCTTGCCCATGCCCGTCATGGCAAGCACCGCCAGGTGCCTTGAAACCACGGTGTTGACGTTGACCCCGACATCAACGTCAGGGTTGCGCAGGAGCGAGCCCACCCGGGCCCACTCGCCGCCAGAGGGCGAGAATATTGCCGCAAGGTCCTGCGCTGTAGCTTCAAATACTTCCGTCCCGGGCTCGGCCGGCACGGCAGGGATCACCGCCCTGCACCTTTTCAGGTCGTCAAGGTAGCCCAGTATGCGCACCGTGCCCTTGTAGCTCTTGTCCCGGGCGTTCTCCATGGCCACCTGGCGGCTTTCAAACGCCTCCTCGTAGTTGTGTATGTCGTCCCGAAGCGCGTCGCTTGTTATCGACGAGCGCTCCACCAGGCCCAGCACCTTGCCCCTGCCCCCGCCGTATTCCAGCGTGACGTACTCGCCGATGCTGACAGGCCTTTTCGACTCAAAAGTCACCTCTTCCGGCCGGGCCCTGCCCACCAGAATACCGACTATCTCCGCCGCTGCTGCTGCCGCCCCTCCTTCTCCTCCTTTTCTGCCGCCACCGTTGTTATTGCTATTATTATTACTCATTTAGCGCGTCCCTGGCCCCCTGCTCGTTGTGCAGGCTGAATATGCTCACTAGTTTGTCTATATCTTCATTGCTCACCTTGCAGTTGTTGTGCGCCAGCTTCAGGCAGTATGGATAGCCGCCCACGCTGCGGTAGCTCAGCCTGTCCAAAAGATGTTTCACGTCCTGGGCGCTGACAGTGCTGCCGACTATTTCTATCCTCACGGCCGGCGTGTGGGGCCGCAGGCGCGCATAAGTTTCATAGACGTTGGCAAACTCGCATTTCACGGGCGCCGGCTCGCTGAACCCCGGCGCGCTCTTGCTTGCATGGTTGTAGTAATAGATGTCGCCTGCCTTTGAGCCCATCTGCCCAAACTGGGCCCTGCTTTCAGACGTCTTTGATATAAAGACGGAATCGCCGTACCTTTTCACCATTTCAAACGCTATAGAGGAAGCCTTGCCGTTCGTCCTTGACACGAGCGAGCCGTCCACGCAGATGACGTCGGCCTCCCGCTTCTCGGCGGCCTTTTGCGCCACGAGCGACTCCATGAGCATCGCCTTTGACTCTAGCGAGTCCCGCCGGGCCGAGTCGGCTATCTCGTCCTCGTACTCGGCCGCAAGCACCTTGTTCCTGCTCGTGACTGCGACTGCGTCCACCACATAGAGGTTCAGCCCCTGGAACGCTCGCTTGTTCCAGCTGCTGTCAATGCCGGCAGACTCGCACTTTGTCTGCGCCGGCTCGTACGGGATCCAGCGCGCAGATGCCGCAGATATTATCGACTGGTAGTTGCCGTCCTTCACCCTGGCGACCTTGGCCTCCCGGTTCCTCAGCGCGTCGAGATATACCTCTTTAAGCAAGGTCGCCCTCCCTCTCTCTCTGCTTACGGGGCGTGAGCTTGTTTAAAAATTGATCAGGTCGCCATTTTTTCAGCTGTTTCGCAAGGATCCCAGAGCGTCCCGGGCCTGCCATCTGACAGGGGAATGATGCCGGTGCCCATCACCATCGCAGCCACCCTGGCAGCCATCGGGAGCGCGCCGGTCGCCCCGGGCGAGTTGTAGTTGATGACGTGCAGCGAGCCCTCTTCTTTCTGCTGCAGTACCATGGTGTCGGGCACGAACCGGCCGTGCGAGTCGATGACCGACGAGCGTATGCCCGCCGTTCCCCTGACCGTGAACGCCGACGGCCGGATGGCAGGCAGGAACTCGCGCACCCTGTTTATCATGGCCGTTTTTGACAGCGAGCTTTTCAGCTCGGTGCTCGCAAGCGAGATGAACTGCCTGTCCAGAAAGACCCTCCTGGCGCCAGTCCTCGATGATTCCAGCACCTTGGGTATCATGTCGGCCAAGTTCCTGCCGTACCCGTACGCGTAGGGCCCAAAGACAGGCACCGCGTTTGGGCCGACCTCCCGCCTGCCGTCTGCCCTCACTATCCAGTGCGGGTCGAGGAACGGGTACTCAGGATGGCGTGGTACTGAGTATATCGAAAGCCTTGTCAGGTCGCGGTATTGCTCGGGGGCCTGCCAGTACTCGCCCCTGAAATGCAGGTCGGTGTATTCCCTTGCAACGCCCATGGCGTGCGCAATGTCAACGGCGTTGCCGCCAGCAGCGTTTATGATGAATTGCGCCTTAATTTCCTTCTTCGTGCCGTCTGCGGCGCGCAAGGAGATGATGTTGTTGTTGGCGGAATTGCCATCTGCTGCGATTATGCGCGTCGCCCTGTGGCCCAGCAGCAGGGTGCAGCCAAACGAGCGGATGTCCTGCAGGAGCGCCCTTGTAAATAGCCTGTAATCTACAGAGCCGTCGCGGGTGCACAGGATGGCAGACTCGCAACGCACGTTGGGCTCGATGGCTGAGACCTGCCCCTTGTCCAGCAGTTTCAGCTCGTCCTTTGACAGGCCGTTTGCCTCTCCCCAGGCCATGTACTTGTGCAGGCGGTCGATGCCCCGGTCGTCGGTCGCCACTTCCAGGACGCCGTCGCGCTTGAACGGCAGGCCCTTTTCGTGCGCATACCTCTCCCACATCTCAAAGCCAAGCGCCGCGGCGCGCGCAAACAGCTTTTTCTTGACTGGGTCGTACAGGAACGGGGCGTGCACCTTGCCCGTGTTCCTGCTGCTCGTGTGGAAGGCGATGTCCTGCTCCTGCTCTATCATGACGATCGAGGACGGGTCTCTGGCCTGGCCTGCAAGGAAATAGGCGATAGAAGTGCCCAGTATCCCCCCGCCAATGATGGCGACCCTGTACTCTCCTCTTCCTCCTTCCAAGCGCAAGAGATCGTCGCAGGCGTGGCTATTTATCTATACGCCGGCGGCTGTGTCGGGGGCAGGCGTAAAACGTTTAATACGATATGCGCCAAGGTTGTCTGAAATGGCGGCGGCGCAAGAGACGGCAGCAACCCCGGAGAGGAGGCGGCGATACGACGACCTTCCCGAGCTCCCGGAGGGCCTGCCCGCGCTCCTGCTGTCGGCTGTGTACTCTGGCGAAGAGAAAAAGGTCTACCTGAAATTCTACGACCCCAAAGGGAACGTGATTTACCACTGGCGCGACAGGACTGACCACAAGCCGTACGCCTACACCAAGATGGAATACGCCGGGCTCGTTGACAGCATAGTAGCAAAAGAGCCCAAGTACTCGGTACAGCGTGTGAAGAAAAAAGACGTCATCTTGGATAAGGAAATAGATGTGCTGAAAGTGACGGCGCCGGACCCGCTATCCATCGGTGGCACCGACTACAGCCTGCGCGAGAAGGTGAAGAGCTGGGAGGCAGACATCAAGTACCACGAGAACTATATGTACGACAACGGCCTGATACCGGGCGTCTATTACGTCCGGCACGGCGACCAGATAAAGCAGGAACTGTACAAGATTTCAGAGAAGGTCGACTTTGAGCTAAAGAGCCTGCTGTGGGACAAGATCAAAGAAGAGGGAGAGGGAGGAAAGGAATACAGGCAGTACGTCACGACGTGGGCCAACCTGCTCAACCAGCCCATCCCCGAACTGCGGAGGGTGGCAGTGGACATTGAAGTCGAGTCGGAGGAGGGCAGGATGCCCACCCCGCGCGACCACGACAGGCGCGTGAGCGCAGTCGGCTTTGCCGGGAGCGACGGCCTGCGCAAGGTTCTGGTGCTGGGGGACAACGTCAACGACGACGGCACGCCCCTGATACCGCAGGCAGAGGTGTGCAAGAGCGAAAAGGAGCTCCTCGAAAAGGCGTTTGAGATAATCAACTCGTACCCCATAGTGCTGACGTTCAACGGCGACGACTTTGACCTCCCCTACCTGTATGCAAGGTCGCAGGACCCGCGCATAAGCCCCGCCGACGGCAAGGCGATACCGAAAGACTCTGTCCCCATAATGGTAAAGAAAGAGTCGTTCATCAGGCACGGGATGCAGGCCGAGCCGGTTGGGATACGCCACGGCATCCACATCGACCTCTTCAGGATGTTCCAGAACCGCTCGATACAGATATACGCGTTTTCAAGGAAATACACCGAGTATACGCTAAACGCCATCTGCGAGGCGCTCCTGGAAGATTCAAAGCTGGAATTTGAGGGCGACATCAGCGAGCTCCCAATGCAAAAGCTTGCCGAGTACTGCCTGAAAGACGCGGACCTGACGTTTAGGCTGACCAGCTTTGGCGACAACCTGCTCATGAAGCTGCTGGTGGTCATCGCAAGGATAGGC
>NZ_JBBIHK010000059.1:0-8304 GCF_037447015.1 Nitrososphaera sp.
GGCGCGGTGATGGTGTGCAGCTACGGCGACCAGAACGACGTGCAGGTGTTCCGCGAGCTTGGCCTGAAGGAGGTAGTGGCGCTCAACGAAAACGGCATAACGACAGAGGCGGCAGGCCCGTACGCCGGCCTGCGGGTCAACCAGGCCCGGGCAAAGATCATAGAGGACTTGAAGGCGGCCGGCCTGGTGGAAAAGGAGGAGGACATACAGCACCGCACGCCCCTGTGCGAGCGCAGCAAGACGCCCATAGAGATAATCCCGCTCCACGACTATTATGTAAAGCAATTGGAGTTCGTGCCGGAGCTGCGCCAGCTTGCCATGAAGCTGAACTTCCACCCCGAGATGCACAGGCAGATCCTGCTCAACTGGCTCGACTCGGTGGCAATAGACTGGCCCGTGTCGCGCAGGCGGTTTTACGGCACCGAGATCCCGATATGGTACTGCAACTCCTGCAAGACTCCTCTGCTGCCAGAGCCGGGCAGGTACTACAGGCCGTGGAAGGAAAAGCCGCCGTTTGAGAAATGCGAGAAATGCGGCGGGTGCGAGTTCACGGGCGAGGAAAGGACGTTTGACACGTGGATGGACTCGAGCATCAGCCCCCTTTATGTGACAAAATACAAAAGAGACGAAAAGCTGTTCAAGTACGCTTACCCCACTGCCATCCGGCCGCAGGCCAAGGACATCATACGCACCTGGCTCCACTACACGATGCTCCGGTGCGTGCAGCTGACCGGCGAGATGCCCTGGTCAGACGCGTGGATAATGGGATACGGCGTCGACGAAAAGGGCGAAAAGATGAGCAAGAGCAAGGGCAACGTCATCGACCCCTTCCCGGTGATACAGCAGCACGGCGCAGACACCTTCAGGTTCTGGTCTGCAAGCGAGGCAAACCTCGGTTACGACTTCAGGTGCTCCGAGCAGAAAATAGCCGGCGCACAGAAGTTCCTGAGCAAGCTCTGGAACGTGGGCAGGTTCCTGTCCTCGTTTGACATCGTCAAAGAAGAGCCGGCAAGCCTGGAGCCGTCTGACAGGTGGATACTTGGCGAGCTTGACAGGCTGGTCGCAGAGTGCAGGAAAGGGTACGAGGAATACAACTTTTTCGTGCCGGCAAGCGCAGTCCGCGACTTTACGTGGAACCTCTTTGCAGCACACTATCTGGAGATGGTAAAGGCGCGGGCGTACGAGTCTGACCGGCCTGGCCACCAGTCCGCGCTGTACACGCTGCACAAATGCTTTTCCACGGTGCTCCTGCTCCTTGCGCCCATCACGCCCTTTATCTCGGAAGAGCTGTGGAAGCTGTATTCCCGTTCTTCCGGCGAGAGCGTGCACCGCCAGGCGATGCCCGTGCCCTCGAAGAAGAGCGGCGGCAAGGATGACGAAGAAGAAATGACGAAATTCACAAAGGCGATAACCGACTTTAACTCGCTTGTCTGGAACAAAAAGAAAGAGACAGTCTCAAAGGAGACGGGCAGGCCGCTTTCGCTCAAGGACCCAATTGATATCGCGGTGCCCGACGAGCTCCGGCCCTTTGCGGCCGACCTTGTCGCCATGCACAACCTGACCCGGCCGGCAGAGAAATGACGATGACGACGATGACGACGATGACGATGAAGGCAGTACCGTTCTACCAGCACGGGCCTGCAAGCGTGCTGCAGTACCAGGATTTTGCAGAGCCTGTTCCAAAGGCCGACTCTGTGATAATAGACGTGGAATACTGCGGCGTGAACCACCTCGACATCTGGACGCGCATGGGCATAGCCGGCAAAAAGATCCGGCTGCCCCACATCTGCGGCTGCGACATCGTGGGCACGGTAAGGAGCACCGGCAGCAGCAATAAAAAGGCGGGGCTTGAAAAGGGCGAGCGCGTGATGGTTTATCCCGGGGTAAGCTGCGGCAGGTGCGCCCGCTGCAGGGCGGGGGAGGAAAACAAGTGCAGCCAGTTTGCGATAATCGGGGGAATGAGCGACCATGACGGCGGGTACGCAGAGCGGGTGGCCGTCCCTGCCGCCAACGTCATAAGGCTGGGAAAAAGCAAAATAATTGACAGCAAGGCTGCCGCCACGCTTGCGGTCTCGTACCTGACTGCGTGGAACATGCTGCTGCAGCAGCAGGCCGGCCCTGCAGAAAAAAGAAGAAGAAGAAAGAAGTCGCTGCTGGTCTACGGCGCCGGGTCGGGGGTGGGCATGGCTACCATCCAGCTGGCAAAGGCGATGGGCACGTTTTCGACGATAATCACGACTGCCGCCGGCAGCGACAAATCCGCGTTTGGCAAAAAGCTGGGCGCGCACCACGTTATCAACAGGTCCGAGACGCCGGACATTGCCGGCGAGGTGGCCCGGATAACGGGCGGCGAAGGGGTCGACCTTGTAATAGACCACGTGGGGGCGGCCACCTGGCAGACGAGCATTTCTTCTCTAAAGATAGGGGGCAGGATGGCCGTCTGCGGCATGACCTCTGGCAACGAGGCCGTGGTGCCAGTCCGCACGTTCTACAGCAAGCAGCTGACGATGGCCGGCGCGCTGATGGGCTCGAAAAAGCAGCTGATAGAGCTGGTCAGGTTCGTGCAGGCAAAGCGGATCAAGCCCGTCATAGACTCTGTCCTGCCTCTTGCGCAGGCGCGGCAGGCGCACGAGCGGATGGAGCAGGGGCTGCACGCCGGCAAGATCCTGCTCGACTGCAGGACGACGCGCTACTAGCTGCTGTTGTTGTTTTTGCCCAGAAGATCCAGCGTGTCCTCTGCGATGTCCATGGCGGTGTGCGAGTCCAGGTTGGGCTCCAGCGTCAGCACCAGCGTGTTGCTGTCCATGAAAAACGTCAGTATGGAGATCTTGTCCCGCTCGACGTAGGCAAAGCGCGCCTTGCCCATCGTCTGGTCAAAGCGCTCCCTCATCGACTTGCGGAGCGCCGTCTGGGCCAGGTACAGCTCGTCGTTTGCCTGGTTGGTTATCGAGTCGGTCCCCTTGCGCATGCCGCCTGCAACCACCGTCCCAATGTCGTCAATGACTGCTACATACCTTATGTCGTCGTTGAGCGCAAACACCCTGTCGCACAGCTTGGCAAAATCCATGTGATATGATCAAGGAGGTTGCGGGGGCCCTTTTATTGAATTTTTGTTTAGCAAATAATAAGGACCGCGCCTGATTATAGCGTGCAGGTACCTCTGCTTGGCGTCATCATCAACATCATCATCAACGACAACGACAATATCTATCGGCCGGGCCGCAATAGGCCGCGGCCACGAAGTAAAGGTGATGGGCATCATAAACGTCAGCCCCGAGTCGTTCTTCAAGGGCTCTGTCCTGACGTCGGCGCAGGAGGTAGCCAGAGCCGCGGCAGAGATGCAGGCCGCCGGCGCTCACATCATCGACATCGGCGCCATGTCGACTGCGCCCTACCTTGACACGGTCATCCCCGTTGAAAAAGAGGTAGAGCGCCTGCGGGTCGCCATCAGGGCTGCAAAGGAGGGCTGCGACCTCCCGATCTCAGCCGACACGCCGAGGGCAGAGGCTGCAAGGGCGGCAGCGGAGGAGGGGGCGGACGCGATAAACGACGTGACAGGACTGAAATACGACGCCAGGATGGCGCCGGCAGCCGCAGCCGCCGGCCTGCCTGTCATTGCAGGGGCATACTATCATCATGACAGCACCGCGCCGGCCGCCGGAGGCGTCACGGCCACGGTGGCCGCGCTGCAAGAGAGCATCGCTATCGCAAAAAAGGCCGGCATAAAGAGGGGAGTGGTCGTCGACCCGTCGATAGGCTTTTTCAGGAAGGAGGGCAAGGGCCCCTTTTTCACAAGGACGCCCGATAGCGACCGCACGCCCTGGTACGAGCGCGACCTCGAAGTGCTGTCAAACATCGACAGGCTTGTACGCCTTGGGCCCGTCTGCGTCTCTGCCTCGAGAAAGTCGTTCATAGGCCACCTGCTGAACCTTGCATCTCCTGAAGACCGCTTGGTGCCCTCGATAGCGTGCGAGATAGTCGCGGCGATAAACGGCGCCTCCATAATAAGGACGCACAGCGTGCGCGAGACGGTGCAGGCGCTCACCATGCTGCAGCTGCTGTCGAGGTCTGGCAAACGCTTATAATCCTACAGGCGGTGTAAGCAGCAAGGGATTAGTTGGACTTTAGAGAAGGTCTGACGTTTGACGACGTGCTTCTCGTCCCGAAAAGGTCGCCTATAGTTTCACGCTCTCAGACCGATCTGCGGACGAGGCTTTCACGCAATATCAGCCTGAACATTCCGCTGATAAGCGCCAACATGGACACGGTCACCGAGTCGCAGATGGCGATAGCCCTTGCGCGGGAGGGCGGCATCGGCATAATCCACCGCTTCATGACCATCGAAGACCAGGTGGACCAGGTCTTGAGGGTAAAGAGGTCCGAGTCTGTTGTTATCGAGCAGCCCTACACGGTCAAGCCCGAGATGACGGTGGCAGACCTGTACAAGCTCATGGCCGAGTACGGCGTGTCGGGGCTCCTGGTGGAAGGGGACGGGGGCAGGCTTGCCGGCATCATCACCAGGCGCGACATCACGTTTGAAAAGAACCTCAAGCGCAGGGTCGCCGACCTTATGACCAGAGAGGTGATAACAGCGAGGGCTGGCACGACGATAGAGCAGGCAAAAGAAATCCTGCACAAGCACCGCATCGAAAAGCTGCCGCTTGTGGACACCAGGGGCAGGATAGCCGGCCTGATAACCAGCAAGGACATTTTAAAGATGGACCAGTACCCGCACGCTGCCAAGGACAAGAAGGGCAGGCTGCTTGTAGGCGGCGCCGTCGGCGTGAAAGGCGACTATCTGGAGCGCACCGAGGCGCTGCTTGAGGCCGGCGCCGATACCATCGTGGTCGACATCGCGCACGGGCACAGCGACAACGCCATCAACACGGTCAGGATGATCAAAAAAGCGTTCCCCGGCTGCGACCTGATAGCAGGCAACGTGGCGACAGGCGAGGGCGCGCGCGACCTGATAAGGGCGGGCGTGGACGCAGTCAAGGTGGGAGTGGGCTCTGGCTCTATTTGCATAACGCGCGTCGTGACCGGCTCGGGCGTGCCGCAGCTGACCGCCGTCATAGATGCAGTCAGGGCCGCAAGGGAGTACGACATTCCTGTGATTTCTGACGGCGGCATCAGGACGTCCGGCGACCTGACAAAGGCGCTGGCTGCCGGCGCGTCGTCTGCCATGATAGGAAGCATGTTCGGGGGCACAGACGAGAGCCCGGGCAAGACGCTGGTAAAGAATGGCAAGAAATTCAAGATGTACAGGGGAATGGCGTCGTACATGGCCTCCCTGGGACGCAAGTACCGCGAGGAGGGCGAAAAGGTGGTCGAAGAGGACGACCCCAACGAGTACGTGCCGGAGGGCGTCGAGGCGATGGTCCCGTACAAGGGGAGCGTCGTCGAGATAGTGAGGCAGCTTGTCGGCGGCCTGCGCTCCGGGCTGTCGTACTGCGGCGCCAAGACCATTCCAGAGATGCAAAAGAACGCCGAGTTTGTCCGGATAACCGGTGCCGGCTTTATAGAGAGCCAGCCGCACGACGTGGACGTGATGTAGAGTCTCAAAAGAGAGAAGAGCTGCGTTGGCCGGCAAGACCTTTTTTGCAATGCTCGCTGCAGGAGCCGCGTTCATAGCCATAGGCATAGCGGCCAGCGTGTATTCCGGCGTCTCGGTCGACGTCCCCCTTGACGGCACGCTTGCGCCGGGGCTCACAGACGAGCTGTCGCCGGAAATGAACGTGGGCGACACCGCGGCGCTGCAGGTGCGCGGCTCTGTCTTTAACGTTGAAATTAAAGACCCTGACGGCCAGCTTTTGACCTCGCAGGCAAACCAGACCCAGTACAGCTACGACCTTACAGCTGCCAAGGCCGGCGAGTACCGGTTCATAATAACCAACACGGGGAGCGAGCAGGTGACGATAACAGGCCACGCCAAGACCAAGGCCAGCCCGCTGGGCTTTTCCGGCCCGCTGCTGCTCGTGGTGACCGGCATCATCGTGGTTGGGCTGAGCCTGCGCTTCCGAAACCGCTAGCTTTTTCTCTCTTTCTTTCTCTCTCTTTTTACGTTTTGACGTTACTGCGGGTTAAACTCGGCCCTGCTGTACGAGCCGACCACCTTCAGGTAAGACGTCCTGTCCTTTATCGCGGCGAGCACCTTTTCCATCTCGCCGCCTTCGTCGCCCTCAAAGTCCACGTAAAAGTTGTACTCCCAGGGCGTTTCCTTTGTCGGCCTCGACTCTATCTTGGTCAGGTTCAGCCGGCGGATTGCAAACTCGCCCAGTATGCCAAAGAGGGCACCCGGCACGTGCTTGACCGAAAATATTATCGACATCTTTTTGCCGGCGCCTTTCTTTTTCCCGCCTCTCGCGCCTTTTCCTCTGGCCGCCCTCTTCTTATTCTTCTTTCCTTGCAGAGAGGCAGGAGATGGCAATGCCATGACCAGAAAGCGCGTATAGTTGTTCTTCCTGTCCTCTATTCCTTCGTCCAGTATGTCCATGCCGTACAGCTCGGCCGCGCGCCTGCTTGCTATCGCCGCGGCGTCTGCCAGCTTTTGCTCCTTTATCATCTTGGCCGAGCCGGCAGTGTCGTATGCGGGCATGGCTTCGAGCTTTTTCCTTTGCAGATACTGCCTGCACTGCCCAAGCGCCTGCGGGTGCGAGTGCACAACCCTGATGTCACCCATCTTTACCCCCGGGTTGGCTATCAGGCAGTGCCTGACCCGCTGGTACACCTCGCCTACGGCTGACAGTTTTGTGGCAAGCAGCAGATCGTAGACCTCGCCGACGCTGCCCTCTATCGAGTTCTCGACTGGAATGACTGCAAAATCCGCCTTTTTGCTTTCGACTGCCTCAAACACGTCTGCAAAGGTCTTGTACGGGACGAGCTTTGCGCCGGGAAAGTGCTGCAGGGCGGCCATCTCGCCGTAGGCCCCGCGCTCCCCCTGGAACGCGACCTTCTTTGTGCCCATCCTGTCCCCCCACTCGCTCACTCACTGGCCTGCCCTTTGGATGTTCCTGACAGCCTCTTTGCCATAGTCGTGGGTCAGCTTGCGCAGCTCCCACGCCCCGCACTCGACGCACTTGACCGTGTCGTTGACCCTCACCGTGTCGCCGCCGCACATGAAGCAGAGCGTGTATACCACGCCAAACTCTTTCTCGGCAATAGTCATGTGGACAGTCGAGTTGAGCAGGCTCACGACGCGCCCCCTGATGATGTCGCCGGTCCGAAACACGGGGCGCTCTCGTCTGTCCCTCCCGCCTCCTCCTCCGCCGCCCCCGACCCTCATCGAAGCGATGGCGGAAAAGCCCGCCTTTGACCTGACCCCGTTTATGTACAGCACCTTGACCGATATCATGCTGGCAAAGATCATCTCGACGTACCCTACCAGCACGTCGCCCACCTTTGGCAGCATCGGCGAGTTCTTTTGCTCTACCTTTATCACGCGCCTCTTGAGATCGTAAACCCTTGTCCCCACCGCGGCCGACCTCACCACGCCGTCTGCCGTGAGGTACGTGTTCTTGCCGCCCTCAAACTCTTCAATCGAGGCAAGCTGCTCGCCCGGCAATGCTGGCTTGTTTTCTTGCTTTATGTCCAATTCGACCTAGCTTGTACCGGGCAAGTTATAACTCTTTATGGAGGAGAAACATGCAAATTTTTTATAATTATGGCTCCAAAACCTGCGTGTTTCTTATAGACCCAGCGGGGCGAAAGATAATAAAGGTATAAAGACAAGGAAAACGCAAGGTGTCAATGTGAGCCAGAATACTCTATCCCTAAAGGTTCTTGAAGCATACACCAGGGACGTAGGCAGGGGGGTGGCCAGGATCGACTATGACTCTATGGACTCTCTGGGCGCGTCAACTGGCGATGTTATCGAGATAAGGGGCAAGCGCAGGACGGTTGCCAAGTGTTTACCGCTTTACCCGTCTGACGAAGGCAAGGGCATAATCCGCGTGGACGGCCTCGTGAGGAACAACGCCGGGATCGCCATCGGCGATACCGTGACCGTGAAAAAGATCAAGGCAGTGCCGGCCGAGAAAGTTATCGTGGCGCCGCTTGAAGCCATCCCTCCAATCGACGAGCGCTACCTTGCAGACGCGCTTGAAAGCGTGCCACTCATCAAGGGCGACAACGTGATGGTGCCCTATTTCGGCGGCAGGCTGACCTTCCAGGTCATCGGAGTTACGCCGGCCGCTGACGCGGTGCTGGTCACTCAAAAGACGATATTCCACATCGCCGAGAAGGGCGAGACGATGAGGGGCGTCCCGCAGGTCACCTACGAGGACATTGGCGGCCTGAAGGAGGAGA
>NZ_JBBIHK010000060.1:0-8262 GCF_037447015.1 Nitrososphaera sp.
GGTTCCAGCACTAAAAAGTGGTGGGGCCAGTGGGATTTGAACCCACGACCTCCAGCGCCCCAGGCTGACATCCTGACCAAGCTAGACGATGGCCCCTCCTGTACGCATAAGCAAGGCTATGCCTACCTCTATTAAACCTACATTACTGCCACCACCGCCGACCTGCATTCGATGCTCATTAATATTTTCAAGTCGTTATCTAGGCATGGCAAGTACCAGCCCGCAACAGTCGGTACAGGCAGGCAAGAGCAATACATCGACGATACCTGCCGACAGGCAGTACCCAAAAATAAGCAAGGTCAAGTCCACGTACATGGAGATCGACTTTTTCAAAAACGCCGACCTGCACACAGGATATTTCTGCTACAACTGCTTGTATTTTGTCAAGCCAAACCACTGCGCGATAGTGAGGGACGAAGGGCAGGACGTGAACGGCAGGCAGTCAGGCGTCATCGCCCCGCACGGCGTGTGCCAGCTGTGGGAAGAGAACCCAAAGGAGGCCCGCTAGGAGTATGTCCGACTTTATCTCAGAGGCCGGCAAAAAGATCAAAGAGATGGCCGGCACGGTTGACAACATGACCAAGTTCACGAAAAAGAGCAAGCTCGAAGCCGCCTACGTCGAAAACGACAAGTTTGCAGACTCGAACCTGCACGAGGGGTATTTCTGCTACAACTGCATCTACTGGATAGCGGCAGGCGGCGGGAGGTGCATGATTGTCAGCGAGGACGGGCCGGACGAGCAGGGCAAGATGTCTGGAGTCATTGCGCCGCACGGCTGCTGCCTTGGCTACCACCCGAACTATGACAAGCTGCACGACACCAGGGCGCCGGGCGAGGGCATAGCGCAGGACACCGAAAAGAACAGGGAAAAGATAACCACTGCGGACGTGGTCTGATTCAGCAGAACTAGACCGCCTTCATCCTCTTGAACGAGTATATCCCAAACAGGCCCAGCGCGCCCGTGTAGGCGGCAAGGATTGCAAAGTCAAGCGCAGGGTTGGCGCTCCCGATGCCAAGCAGGCTTGAGCGCATGGCGTTCACGCCGTACGTGGCAGGGTCTGCTGCGGTCAGCGCGTAGAGCCACGACGGCAGGTTGTCTAGTGGAAAGAGCGCGCCGGACAGGAAAAAGAGCGGGAACACGACAAAGCTCACTATCATCTGGAACCCCTCCAGGCTGTACATGTAGCTGCCAAGCGCCAGCCCGAGCGACGTGAGGCCAAACGAGAGCAGCAGTATTACAGACACCGCCTGCAGCACCGACACAGCGGTGAAGGGTATGCCAAGCGTCGCGCCTATCGCAAGCAGTATCATGGCCTGCACCAGCGAGTTTGTCATGCCGCCAAGCGTCTTGCCCACAAATACCGTCCCGCGGCTGACCGGGGCCACCATCACGCTCTTTAAAAAGTCGAATTTGCGGTCCCAGATGATGTACGAGCCGTAAAATACAGACGTAAAGATGATGGACATGCTGACGATGCCAGGAAAGATGAACTGCTGGTAGTCCACGCCAGGCGCAGGCGACACGCTTGCAGCAGAGCCGATGCCGGAGCCAATGACAAACAGCCACAGTATCGGCGTGAACGTCGAGGCGACGAGCCGGCTCTTTTCCCTCAGGAACACCTTGAACTCGCGCAGCCATATGGCATAGATCTTTTCCAGACGCTCAATCATATTTCGCAAACTTCTCCATAAAGCCGCCTTCAGGCTCTTCCTTGATGTTCCTGCCCGTCAGCTGTATGAACACGTCGTTGAGGGTCGGGCTTGCAGACTCGACCGACTCGACATCCTCTATTTCCCTAAGCACGGCCGGCAGGTCGCGCTTGGCGTCGTCGACTGTCAGCATGAGGTGGCCGTCATAGAACTCGGCCTTGCGCACGAAACCCATCTTTTTTGCAGCTGCCATGACACCATCCTTGCCCATTTTCGTCTTTATGCGGATAATGTCGCCGCCAAGCGACGCCTTCAGGTTTGCAGGCGTGTCCAGCGCCACTATCTTGCCCTTGTCGATTATCCCTATCCTGTCGCACAGCATGTCGGCCTCTTCCATGTAGTGCGTGGTGAGTATCACCGTCACTTTCTCCTCCTTCACCAGCCTGCGCACATAACGCCACATGGTCTCCCTGCTTGCAGGGTCGAGCCCGAGCGTCGGCTCATCCAGAAACATCACGCGTGGCTTGTGCAACAGCCCCCTTGCTATTTCCAGCCGCCTGCGCATCCCGCCCGAGTACGTCTTGACCCTGTCGTTTTTGCGGTCGGCAAGGCCCACCAGATCGAGCACTTCCTCTATCCTCTTTTTTCTGATGTGAGAAGGCACGCCGTACAGCAGCGCGTGTATGTGCAGGTTTTCATAGCCTGTCAGCATGTCGTCGCTGCTTGGCGCCTGGAAGACTATGCCGATGCTCTCCCGCACCTTTGCCGGCTGCGCCACAATGTCGTAGCCGTTAACCGTGGCGGTGCCCGAAGTCGGCTTGAGCAGCGTGGCAAGCATGTGGATGGTCGTGGTCTTGCCGGCGCCGTTTGAGCCCAGCAGCCCGAACACTTCGTTCTCGCCGATGTCAAGCGTCAGGCCGTCGACTGCGGTTATGCGGTCGCCGTAGCGCTTGACCAGGTTCCGTATCTTTATCATTAAAACCGACCAGACAGACATTACGCGTCATGGGCTATTATGTGTTGAAAAAACAAATAATGTGACAAGAAGGAGGCGGAGGGAAGAAAGATCAGGCGGCGCCGATCTTGAACATTTTGGTGCCGCAGCGCGTACATGTCCCCTGTGTTGCCGGCTTGCCATTTTTCATCGTGATCTTTTTCGGGTCCTTCATTTCGCGCTTGGCTTTGCACTTGACGCAGTATGCTTCCATGGAGCCCCTACGCAGGCAGGGGTAAAAGAAGTTTTCCACCGCCCGCCCTCATCATCATCGTCATTACATTATTTCTTATTCTGGCACGAGCCAGTCCGTCAGGGCGTCAAGCTCCTCGCAGTTTATCGACACCCTGATGGGGCCAAGGGGAGACTCTTGCTCATCCTCTATGACGACTACGATGCCGGCGGCAGCGGCCTGCTTGTTGAGCAGGAACCAGGTGCCGGTGCCTGCCCTGTTGTCAAGCATCATGCGCCTGAGCACGCCCATAGCAGAGCGCGACCGCACCTGCTCGTATATCTTGGACAGCGAGTCGGCCCCCTGCGCCCTGCCCATGACGCGCGAGCCGTAGCGGAACTCGGGCGAGCACCCGCCGACCACGGAAGCCACGGCGTCTATCACCTTCTGCGGGTCTTCAGACGGGTTGACCGCCGCCTCCACCTTGACGTCTATCTGCGAGGCTATGCCGGGCTTTCTCATTCCACTTCTTTTCCTTCTTCCTCGGCCAGCCAGCCCTGTATTATGCCGTACGCCTTTTCCTTCAGCTCCTCAAGCGTGATGTCGTTGTTGGATATAGTCTCGTCGGCAAGGGCTATCGCCTCGCTGATGCCTACAGACAGCTCGCGCCTGTCGCGGCCTGCAAACTCGTCGCTTGTGGCCGGCGCGTCCGACCTGCCCCGCCCCTGGAGGTGCTTAAAGCGCGTGTCCTGCGACGCGTGTATAGCAAGCAGCCTCACCTTGCCCACCTTTTTCAAAACGTCTACTTCGGGGATGCTCCTTATGCCGTCTATCACCAGGTTGCGCGAGTCGCCGTCCCTCTCTAGCTTTTTCACTATGAGGTGCGCCACTGCGCCCTGCCCAAGCTCCTGCCTCAGCTTCAGCATCATGCTGCCCAGGTTTGCGTCGGTGGGCTCGAGCCCCTGCCTCCTTGCCTCTTCGCGCACGGCGTCGCCCATCGTGATCGCCGAAAACCCCTTTTCCTTGAGGAAGGAGGCGACCGTGGACTTGCCTGCGCCGGGCATCCCGGTGAGGCAGACTATGAGCCGCCTTTTTGCCGTCGATGTCATGTTGCTGTTTTTCCCGGCCTTGATGCTGCTCTCACTCGGCAGAGAGGTCCCAGTAGTTGGCTTCCTTGAACTCGTCCTTGGGCTTGCCGAGCGACTTCCATTCCTTGAACGACTTGGGGTACAGCCTGACCTTGTTGTACCCTGCCATCTTGAGCGCATAGTACGCAAGCCCGGACAGGGTGCCGACGCTTCCGCAGTACGTGATTATCTCAGAGTCTGGCGATATGCCCCTGTTCTCTATCAGGCGCTTCAGCTCGTCTGGCTTGCGCAGTATGTTGCCGCCGTCTCCAAGCATCGTGTAGGGTATGTTGCGCGCAGTCGGTATGTGCTCTGTCAAAAAGTTCAGGCGCTCGCGCGAGTCGACCAGCAGCTTGCCCTGCTGCGACTGGGCCGCCTCGACGTACTGAGCGTCTGCGTACATCTCCCTGTTTATCACAAGCGGGTGCACGGTGGGCTTGAACTTGTTTGGTTTTGTCTCGACTTCGAGCCCGAGCTCCTTCCACTGCCTGAACGTCATCTCAAGGAGCGACGTGTTGGAGTGGCCGACGTACTGGAACGTCCAGGCCACGCGGGCGGCAAGCGCGCCAAACGTGTCGTCGTATATCACGACTGGCATCTTTTCCTCGACGCCCAGCTCCTGCAAAAGCTGTACCACGCGCTCTGGCCGGTCGTCTTCAAGCAGGCGCGCAAGCGGCAGCGATACCGCAGTCGGTATGTGGCCTGCGTTATAGTCGTCTGCCTTGCGCACGTCGACCACGCGGACAGCATCACCTTTCCTTTTGTTGTTGCGAATAAGGGTCCGCAGCGTGTCGGCGTCGCACACCAGTGGGAGCGTGACGTACTGCTGATGATGATGTTGTTGTTGCGATGCAGCCTTGTTCTTCTTCCTGGCCGCCGGTGCCGTTTTAGTAGCAGCAACAGCCGCTCTGGCGATCCTCTTTTTTTTGCCGCCGCCGGCTGCTGCCTGCTTGCTCTTTTTTGTTACGGTGTCGTTTTTCCTGCTCAAGCCGCGCATTCTCCCCTTGCGGTCTTGGCAGTGAATTTCGAGTCGCTGCCAAAGTCGCGGTACGCGTCGGGATCCTGCTCGGCAGGCGGCAGCTGGATGACAGGGGTCAGCAGCGCCTTTATTTCTTCAAGACCCTTGACACTGCCGGTGCCCTGGCCCTTTACGATCCTTGTGATCCACTGGTGGAGCGTCTCGCCCTCTCCGGCGCGCTCGGCCCTATACGTCTCGATTATCTTTAGCAGTGCATCCATCACCCTCTTTGCCGGCACGCGCATCACGGCCCGGCCCAGCTCGCCGGCCTCGCCTGCGCTCCCGCCAAACAGCATCGTGTAGGTGGGCGACATGGCGTTGCCTATGCGGGAGGCGCCTCCGAAAAAGCCGATGGTCGCTATCTCGTGCTGGCCGCACGAGTTGGGGCAGCCGCTTATCTTGATTGTAGCGTCTGCAAGCGAGTTGTCCGTGTCCAGGCCAAGCTCCAGGAACTTGCGCTGCACCTCCTTGGCAAGCCGGTGCGAGTTTGTTATGGCAAGGTTGCACGACGTGGTGCCGGAGCAGCCTACTGCGGAAGCAATCGTGAGCGCGCCCGGGTTTGCCAGGCCGGCAGTGGCAAGCCTGTCGTAAAACTCGGCAAGGTCCGTTCCCCTTACATAGCGCACGGCAAAGTTCTGCTGGGGGGTGAGCCTGGCGACGCCTTCTGCCGACAGATCCCGGATGGCAGACGCAAGGACGCGCAGCTGGCTTGCCGTGATGTCGCCGGCGCCAAGCGTGATGAATACGGTAAAGTAGCCTTCCTGCTTTTGCGCGACCGCGTTTGAGTGGAGCCACCGCTCGAACGCAGGGCCGTCCTTGGTCACCTTGTCAAACATCGGCAGGCGGACCATCTTGGGGGCCTTGGGCATCTGGCGCGGGTCCTGCTGCGCGGCCACGTCATAGTTGGCGGCAGTCGCAAGCGAGGTGGTCATCTCTACTGCGACGCGCTCTTTTAGAACCATCTTTTGGAATTTCTCCCAGCCCATCTCGTGCACGAGGTAGCGCATCCTGTTGCGGGCCATGTTCTCCCTGTTGCCGTGCCTGTCAAACAGCCTGACGGTCGCCATGCAGGTGGCAAGCACGCGGTCCTCCGGCGTAAAGTCTTCCAGCAGGTGCCCTATGAACGACGCTGCGCCCAGCCCGCCGCCAAGGTATATCCTGAACCCCCGGGTCCTGCTGCTGCCGTCGTCGCCTTGCTTTGTGGCAGGTATCAGGCCAATGTCTGCGACCTTGACCAAGCCGTGCTTTTCGCAGCAGCCAAAGTTGATCTTGAACTTTCTTGGCAGGTTCTGGCACATCGGGTTGCGGAGGAAGAACTTGGCTATCGCCATCGAGTACGGCGTCGGGTCAAACTCTTCGTTCGGGCAGACGCCTGCAAAGTGGCTGCACATGACGTTTCTGACCGTGTTGCCGCACGCCTCCCGGGTCGTGAGCCCGGACTCGACCAGCCCGCGCATGACTTCGCTCACGTCTTCAAGCTGGACCCAGTGCAGCTGTATGTTCTGCCGCGTGGTGACGTGGGCCGAGCCTATCGAGAACGCCTCGGACATGCTGGCTATCTTTTCTATCTGGTCAGGCGTGATCTCGCCGGCAGGCACCTTTATCCTCACCATGCTGTAATCGGCGTGCAGGCGCGACCCGTATGCGCCGTGCTGCAGCCTGAAACGGCGGAACTCGTCCTCGGAAATCTTGCCCTGTCTGAAAAGCTTTACCTTTTTTGCGAAAAACTCGGTCTCCTCCTCCCTGCCCCATCTCGGGTTGGGCTTGGGCTGCGAGACCCCCTTTTGCCTACTTGAGGCACCGGTAGCGGCAGTAGTGGCGGCCTTACTCTTGCTCATTTACTGCAATAAAACGCTGTTTTAATTCATATATTTTTTGTGGATAAGGGAAATACCGGCAACCAGACCCGTGGCGGGCGGCAATATACTGCACCTATCTACGCAAGGCTTAAGTCGGCCGGCGGCCCCTCACTTTTGCAATGGCCCGCAAGGCAAAAGGCAGATCGAGCAAGAAAAAGGCGGCAGCAGGAGCTGCTGCAAGGAAAAAGACGGCCGCCGCCGTCATGGTAGAGCCCATTCCAAAGGGGATGCACACGGTCACTCCGCACATCGTGGTGCGCAACGCGGCAAACGCAATCGAGTTTTACAAGCAGGCGTTTGGCGCCAAGGAGTTGCACAGGATGTACATGCCAGACGGCAAGACCATAATGCACGCTGCCATCAGGATAGGCGACTCGGTGATCATGATGGCAGACGAGTTTCCCGACATGGGGACGCGCTCGCCACAGGCGATAGGGGGAACGCCGGTGTCCTTTTATATCTATGTCAGAGATGTCGACAGATTCTTTGACAGGGCTGTCAAGGCCGGCGCGACCGTCAGGATGCCAGTCATGGACGCCTTCTGGGGAGACCGCAACGGCGTGCTTGAAGACCCGTACGGGCACTCATGGTCGATAGCCACTCGCAAAAAGAACCTCTCGCCAAAGCAGATGAAGCAGGCGCAGGAGGAGTGGCTTGCCACGGCGTCGATGGCCTCAAAAAAGGCAGCAGAAGCGGCCCCTCCAGCAGCAGCGGCGGCAGCAGCGGCGCCAGAGCCACAAGCTTAAAATCACCTATCGGCAGGCTTGACTCTGGATAATAAAGATGGGCAAGCGAACACTAGTGCGCCGCCGCGGGCGCGGAGGGAAGCAGTTCCGCGCGATAATCGTCGGCAAGATCGCACCGGCAAAGTATCCCAATTTCAAGCTTGAAGAGCATCACACGGGGACGGTAGTCGACATTGTTCACGAGCGCGGCCGGGACGCCCCGCTTGCAAAGGTGTTCTACGACGACGGCAGGTACTCGTACGTGCCTGCGCCGGAAGGCACGACGGTCGGCAGCAGGATAGAGATGGGCCAGGGCGCCACCTCGTCTAGGGGCAACGTACTGTCGCTTGAATCGATACCTGACGGCACCGCAGTCTGCAACATTGAGAAGAACGCCGGCGACGGCGGCAAGCTGATAAAGGCTGCTGGCTCGTCGGCCGTAGTGTTTGCGCACGGCACGGAGGGGGTCACCATCAAGTTCCCGTCCGGCAAGTTCCTCACGCTCAACGCCAAGTGCAGGGCAATGGTGGGCGCAATCGCAGGCGCAGGCAGGAAGGAAAAGCCGTTCCTGAAGGCAGGCACAAGAGCAAAGTACATGCAGGCGCACGGCAGGCTCTACCCGACCGTCAGGGGCATCGCCCAGGCGGCGGTCTACCACCCGCACGGAGGAGGCAGGCACCAGCACATCGGGCGCCAGTCGTCTGTCAGCAGGAACAC
>NZ_JBBIHK010000061.1:0-8194 GCF_037447015.1 Nitrososphaera sp.
TAGTTGGTGCCTGTTCCGGAGAGGGAGAAGGTAGTATCACCGCCACCAGCTGCTGGCGCTACTGGAGCGGCAGCCATGGCCGGAGGGGCAGCTCCAGCAGCTGCTGGTTTGGCCGCAGCTGATGGCGCTGCAGCGGCAGCCGCTGGCTTTGGAGCCGGAGGGGCCGCCATCTGCGCGGCCCTTGTCTTTTGCCTCTTGACAACACAAAGTTGATCGTGAACCTCCTTCATGCTTTGCAGAGTAATGGGATTGCTGTGCCTCAAAAGAGTGCCGCAATCTTCACAGACATACTCTGAAACCGTTGCAGTGGACACGGGATAGCTTGGGCTCTGGCATATTTAATAATTGTGCGCACTCTTCTTCGTCGTTCAGTACTGCTTCTCTATCTCTGCAAACACGGCGCCTGCAAGCTCCTCGGGGCTTGCTGCGTGCACTATGGGGATGCCCACTGCCTTGGCAAGCTTGGTCACAGCCGCCGCGCCGTCATCGCCGCCGCTGCCGCTCTTCCCTCCAGGCTTTGCCCGCAGCAGCCCCACCACCATCTCTATCGGCTCGCAGTCGAGCAGCTTGATCTTGGACTCCATCAGCTTGGCGCCGGTCGCCTCCGGGTCGGAATGCGCAAGGAACGAGACCGCTATCCTGTTGCCGGTGCTGGTGCTCGGCGAGATGATGTCAAACTTGTGCAGCACCCCTGACCTGCCGAGAATCTTTGTGCCGACTTCGATCTCGATCCCGCGCTCGCGCATCTTGGACTTGACCATGCTGGCGCAGTTGTTCAGCATTATGGACTGCTGCAGTATGTCAAGCTCCAGTATGTACTGCCGCGAGTCAAGCCAGATGTCTGCCATGATCTTGTGCAGAAAGGAGACCATGCCTGCCAGGTTGGTCAGTATGTTGAGGCCGCCTGCGCCCCTGGCCTTTGGCGAGTTTGAAAAGAGCATCTCCTTGCCGTCCACGATAACCACCTGCACGTCGGTCTGGAACGCCGATATCCTGAACTCGACAGGCCCGTGCAGCTTTCTGACGATGTCGACTTCGTCTGCGCTTGGCGCCGACAGCACGCGCACCTTGACGCCTCGCTCGCCAAGCGACCTTAAAAGCTCTATTGCGGCCGGCCCGGCAAACGTCGGGTAAAAGTTGAACCCGATGAATACTTCATTCTTGGCAGATGCAAGGAGCGAATGCAGGCTGTCTGCGTATTCCTGCTCGCCTGCTATCATCCTGAGCGACTCGGCCGGCCTGCCAGTCATGAGCGACGTGGCAATTGCCGCAAGCTCTGTGCCGGAATAGAACTCGTTGTTGACCACCGCCTGCATGGCGCCGGCGAAGGACTGCGACAGCGTCCACATGGCCACTTCCTCTTCTGTCGTCCCGCCGCTTGACACCGTTATCAACACTTCTTCTTCGTCCTTGACTGCCATCTTGACCTTTGACGCCGGGTGGTGGCGTATGTCTGCAAACTCGTACCTCCTGACCACTTCGAGGGCCGGCAGGTCGCCCACTTCTGTCACTATCTGGACGGACACGCCCCTTGCCCTTGCCTCAGACAGCGCCTCGTACACGCCCGAATAGTACATCTTGCCCAGGTCCTGCGGCGTGGTGATGATGGAGAGCTTTTTGTCGGCCGCCTTGGCCAGCTTGGCTATCGCCCTGTGTATCTCGTCGCTCCCCTGCAGTATGCTAAAGCGTGTGCCGACCTGCTGCTCGTCTGCAGGGATGTAGAACTTGGAGAGCTGGTCAAGTATCGACGGGAACTTGACCTCTGCCGTCTTTAGATCGTCCCTCCTCCTGTCTATCAGGAGCTGGAGCGCCTTTCTCGGCTCGACTGCTATGAAACTCACCGGCCTGCTCATCGAGCTTTCGACGATGCCCACCTGTTTCAGCCTTTCAAGAACCCTGTACGTGGTGGTCCTGTTCATCTTGAGCGCCGCAGAAAGCGAGCTTGCCCGGGCCTTGCCGAGCCTCGCTAGCCTCACGTACATGCGGGCCTCTGCGTCGTCCAGACCAAAAGCCTTCATGTCGGCTACAAGGGGATCCTCGGACACGGAATTCTTCCGGTACCTAATTATATAAACTGTTTGCACAAATGAACAACGGTTGTCCAGTATTCTGAACAAACTAGACGTTATTATCATGATCGCCGAAAAAGGTGCATGGAACCGCCCGGCAGGCGGCCGCTGCTGCTACTACTGGTGCTGTTGCCCCTGCCTGTACTGGTCTTGGCCCTGGTGGGGACGTTGCCCCAGCTGGCCGCGGCAAACATCGGCGCGGCAGCGCAGCCGTCTGCTCCCGGGGCAGCAGTAGAGCAGATCGAGTTCCTCGATGGCCCGGCGTCCAAAAGCGGAGAAGCGGGAGATGGAGGTGGTGGGGACGCAGCAGGTCCATACGTGATCAAGACAAACGCTTTCTGGACCGAAAAGAACCTGTCCATGTCTATAAGGGCTGAAGATGGAGTGAGCGCCGAGACGCTGGCAGCGGCGCGCGAGTTTGTGGCCGGCAGCAGCAACATCCTGAATAACACCGCCACCACTGCTAATGCTACTCGCTCGACAGTTTCAGAATGGGACCTGCTCTTATCCGAGTTCTCTGGCTCTGCGCCCATACTCTCGCTTTCTGCGGCTGATAGTGATGGCAGTGCCAATATCCGAATAACCCTGACAGCCGCCGATCACCCTGAAGGCAAGCTGGGCAAGACGCGGCTGTTTGCGATCAAGGGCGAAGGCAAGATACTCTCTGCCGAGATAACCATATACTCTGCAGAGCGGATGCTCGGCCAGGGGATGCTAGAGTACGCAGTTGCACACGAGCTGGGGCATGCGCTCGGCCTGTCGCATTCAACAGACCCTGCAAGCATCATGTATTCTGTCCTTGAAATGGAGGACGGCAGGGTGGTAAACGACATTGGCCCGTGTGAGACAAGCGGCATATCGTCGCTTTACGTGGAATCAAAGATAGGCATCGCCGAGTGCTGATTGTGCGTAATAATAATATTGTACTATTATCAGCCTGTCGCCGGAGGCGGGCTTGGTGTCCCTCCGCTTTCGCCGCTGCCAGAAGAGGGCTCTGAGCCGCCTGGGCTGCTTGATGAGCTCTCGCTGCCGCCGCTGGCAGTGGTTTCAGAGGAGCCTGACTCGCTACCGCTGCCACTACTACTACTGCTATTGTTATCATTACTGCTACTGTTGTCGGCTCCGCTACCCGAGGAGCTGCCTTCAGATCCTTGCGTGCCGGCTTCGCCGCTGCTGCCGCCACTACTACTCTGTTCTTGCTGCTGCGCGCCTTCTTGAGGCGGCTGGCCGCTCTGCTCCTCTCCTCCCTGCGGTTGTTCTTGCTCCTGCCCTGACTGTTCCGCCGGCTGCTGCTGTTGCTCCTGCCCTTGCTCCCCTCCCTGCGGCTGTTCGGTTACTGTCGCCGGCTGCTGTCCCTCTTGTTCCTGTACCGGAGGGGCTGGCGGGACGAAGACTGGCGTCGCCGACGTGATGAACACTGACTCGGCATGATTGTTCGTAGGGTCTGCGTCCTTGGTTATTGACGAGATGTCTGCTGTTATTATCGCCTGCTGCCCGAGCTCCACGGGTGTCGCGTCAATAACTATCCTTGTCTCCGACCCTGCATCGAGCGTGCCCATGTAACATTCGATAATGCCCCTTGCCTGGTCACTGCACTCGGCGCCCTCGATAAAGTTCACCTTGAGAAGGGCAGGCTGATAATACGTCGATACCTTGACCCCGACCGCGTTTTCGGGCCCTGCGTTCCTCAATGCCAGGCTGACCAGAGTCTGCCCTGCCTGGCCGCCGCTTACCTCGACGGCGATCGAGGACTCGGATATCTTTGTCGGCGCCTGCTGCGACAACAATTGTTGGTCAGGTCCTGCCATTCTCTGCTGCTCGCGCAGGTCGTCTATCTGCCGCTGGAGCGAGTCGGTCTTGGTCTGCAATTCCGAGATCGCCTCCCATATTGCCCTGAACGGGTTGGCCGGCGACTCGTCGGCAAATGCGAACGAGCCCTGCGATATGGTTGCGCCTATCACAAAGGCCAGCACCACAAAAGCTATCGCCTTGCCGCTCGTCTTCACATTAATAGTATGGACTGGTTATTATTTAAATCTATCTTTAAATCTATTTCCTTAATTTACCGGGGTGCCGACAAACTTGCAATGCGGCGCGCCGGCCGCCTTGCACTCTGTCTCTGCAAATCGCCACTTGCTGCTGCCGCCTTCTGCTGCGTGCGACGCGGCAGCGCTGAGGGCGCCTGCGACAAAGTCGTCCACCGGCACTCTGTCGTCTACTTCGCCGGCCCATATGGAGTCGTGCCAGATGACTTCTATCTGGTTACTCGTCATTGATGCTATCTCAAACCTGCCCCAGCCTTTCAGCTTCCAGAGCAGGAGAAAAGATTGTATAAAGTTCCCGCCCGTCTTTTTCGTCACGTCGTCGACGAACTGGCTGACCTCGCTGAGATAGTCCCTGCCCCACTCGTAAAAGAACGCATGGACTTCGGTGCCCACTATTGATTTCGTATAGTTGTAGAGGCTTGACAGGATAACTGTAGGCATTACCATGATGCGCTTGCCGTCTGCCTCCATCAGCTTGCTGTCCTCTTCTATGAGCGAGAGCGCGTAATCCTTGAAGGTCGCTTCGTCCGGGTCGCCTATCCTGTCTGCCAGCATGTCTGTCCTGTCTGCCTGGCTGACCAGCTTCCACAGCTTGGCCACACCAACTTTGCGGCTCGTGATTATGCCGTCGACCCTTAACATAGAAAGATACTTTGACATGGCGCCCTGCGTGATGCCGACCTGCTCTGCTATCTTGGCGCCAGTCAGGCCCTCCGGGTGATCCTGCAGGGCCTTGATGACATCCTCCTTGATGATGCTGTAATCCTGCCACCTGCGTTTAGCCTGAGGATCGTCCACCCTTTGCACCTGCGCTCATTAGAATATAGATTTAAACCTTTTTAAGAGTTTTCCTTTAAACCAAGATTTTCATCTAGACCTATCGTTATCTTTTTGCCCGTCTCTGCCCCTGCCTTTTCTCCTTCTGCATCCGTTGCTGCGACCTGGCCGCCGCTGGGTTTTTCGCCGGGTGCCTGCGTTGTCGTCGTTGGCATTGTGGCAATGACGGCGATGACCGCAGCTGCCGCTATTGCCCCTGCTATAGCTGGCTGCCACCATCATTGCTCTTCTGGACATGTTCTTTCTCTGTCTATATGCTGCCTTGTGCTTGATAAAAGAAGAGAGAGTGGCCCGAGTTAAAGAAAGATTGCGGGAAGCGGCAGACTCATGACTTCCACGGTAGCCTGGCGCATCGCAGATTACTTGGATATGCGCAGGGACCTCGTCTCAGACACGCGCTTGCCGTCCACCAGATCTTCAAACAGGATGTTGAGCCTGACCGTCCCTGCCCCGCTTGCAAGAACTTCTTTTCCGTATTCGAACGGGCGGGTAAAATTGTACGGGCCGTACGTGATCGGCATGTACCTGCAGTCATCTGCCTTTCTGTAGTAGGAAAGCCGCTTGCCGTCTTCGCCCAGCGCCTCGACCTCAAGCGCGTGGCAGTTGGAGCCATACCCCTTGGCAGTTACGGAGAACCTGGCCACGTCGCCTGTGCCGTACGGCGCCTCCTGCAGCCCCTTTATTTCAAGCGTGGTGGGCGTCAGGTAGGGAACCGAGATAGCCTGCGACTGCGCAAGCGCGACAAAAACGCCAAAGGCCGCTGCTGCCGTCGCGACGGCTGCGATAGCAACGGCGTGCCGGATTTGCATACCGAAATCTCTTTTAAGGTGGCAGTTTTTATTTTTTCTCTGCCCCGTCCTTTTTGCCCAGCCGCAAGGCTCGACGGCTATTTAAATATAGATTTAAATAATACTGTCAATAACCTAGACCTATGCGCCTTGGTGGCAGGTGGGCCCCGCTAGCCGCAGTAGTGGGAGGAGTCTCGCTAGTTGCAGCGGCCTTTATCTTGCCTCTGTTTATCGCTGCCGGCACAAACAACGCCACGCTTGCAAGCCTTGCGCTAAAGGGCAAGGTCGACATGATGCTCTACGACGCAGACGGCAGGATCAAGGACGAGCGCCACTTTGACAACCTCATAGTGAACGCCGGCGTCGAGGGCGTGGCGTCCAGGATCGCGCCGCACGACGGCACCATAAACCCGTCGTCGGCATACAACTATATCGCGCTTGGCACAGACAACACGCCTGCCGCAGCGACCCAGACTGCGCTCGTGTCAGAGCTGCCGTTTGGGCCCAACTATGTCAGGCTGCAGGACGCGACCGCGCAGTACGTCCCTGCATCCGGCTCGGTTCCGCCCAAGCTCATCCTCTCTGTGATATACCCGCCAAACCAGGCAACGGGCACGCTGCGGGAGAGTGCCATTTTTAACGCGGCATCAGGCGGCAACATGTTTGCAAGGCAGGTGATAACGCCCCAGATAGCCAAGGCGGCCGGCGACACCCTGACTGTCACCTGGACCATAACGCTCTCGCCCAGCTAGGCAAAAGCTTTTCTCGAATAGATGCCAGCTACAGAATATTGTTATATCTTCTTTTTACAGAAGATTTTTCACTTTTTTGAGGAACTTGCCACGCTTGTTACCAAATTTAAGTATAGATTTAAATATAAATTTAAATAATGAAATCCGCCCAAGAGAGTCGTAGTTGAGCGGCTCTTGCGGCCTGAAAATGGGCACATCTGGGGGCATCAGGATCGCCCTGGTGATCGTCCTTGCTCTATCGGTGATCCCATTCAGCAGGATTGATGCCGGGATCTTGCCTGCATTTGCAGACTCGGACCCGTCTGCAAAGATGAACCCTTGGTCGCCCTCTACTGCGGGCATCCCCGGCCAGACGACTTTTACGTTCTCTGCGGATGCAACCGCAAGCGCCGGCCTTGCCCGGGTCGAGTGGGACTTTGACGGCGATGGCGGAGTTGATGCCCCCACTCTTCTTGCCGGCCAAAACCATGTCAACGGCTTGACGACGTCGTACGTCTATTCAAGCGACGGCATCTTCTGGCCCCAGGTGCGCAGCGTCGACCTGGCCGGACAGTATTCGGGCTGGGACCGCTACAGGTCCAGCGGCAACGACGTCCCGCTGATCGTCTCGTGGCCTGCGCCCTTTATCACGATGCTCCAGTGGCAGCCGTTCAACGTGGCCGCAGGGCAGACAGTCACGTTCAGCGCCACCGCGTTCAACCCCGTGGGCATCCAGGGCTTTGAATGGGACCTTGACGGCGACAACATGCCTGACACTTTTACCCCTGCAGACGTGCCCGGCGCGACCAGCGCGTCCGGCTCTGTCCAGTGGGTGTTCACCGGCGCCCTGGCCGCATTTCCGCAGGTGAGGGCCCTTGACAACGACGGCTTTCTCTCGACGTGGGACATCTATGACATCAACGGACAGCCAGTCCAGATGGTCGTAGGGGGAGGCACCCCGCCGGCAGTGGCCATGAACCAGTGGGCGCCCTACTCTGCGACGGGCCCGGACGGCCAGCCAAGCACCGTATTTTCGTTCTCTGCCGACGCCTCGTCAAGTGCCGGCCTGGCCAGTGTAGAGTGGGACTTTGGAGGCGACGGCGTGCCAGACCACGTAGAATCGCTTGCCGGCCAGACCTCGATGACTGTAACTGCTTCGCACACGTACGGCCAGGTCGGCTCCTGGATCCCTACCGTGCGCGTTGTTGACATCAACGGCCTCGATTCGGGATGGACCCCGTACCTGGTGGGCGGCCAGCCCGTCGCCCTTGACACGGCAGCGGCTCCTTCTACTCTGGCAGTCACCCTCAACTTTGCGCCAAGGGCGGCATCTGACGTCGGACCGGACGGCACGACTGCGACTGCCTTTACGTTCACGGCCACTGCGAGCAACCCTGCGGTGAGCTATGCGTGGGACTTTGACGGGGACGCAAGCGTCGACCTCACCACGACGGTCCCGACTGCCACACACACTTATCCGGCGGCAGGCTCGTACCTTGCTTCGGTCACGGTGACAGACAACCTCGGCCAGGTCAAGTCGACGACTGCGCTTGACTCCCTGGGTGGAGGGGAGACCGTGGACGTGTCGCCGACTGCCCCCGTTGCGACCATGAACCCGTGGGCGCCCTACTCTGCGACGGGCCCGGACGGCCACGAGAGAACCCCGTTCACATTCTCTGCATCTGCATCTGCTTCTGCCGGCGTCAAAAAGATAGAGTGGGACT
>NZ_JBBIHK010000062.1:0-8152 GCF_037447015.1 Nitrososphaera sp.
TATAAAGTCAGAAGGCGCCGTGCCGGCCATCATGCCAAGAAAGAACGCGAGCTGGACGGCATAGTGGCCGTCCCTTGCAGACGATTTGTACGGGCCGTGCGGCTCCGGCGCCCCCACGACGACCAGGCCGTGGAAGAGGCCGTCGCGGATAAAGCCGTCGAAAAAGCGCATGGCTGCCTTGTGCCTGCCGCCGGCGCCCGACACCTCCACAGGAGAGTCGCCCCAGTCAAGCTCTATCCCAAACGCGGGGCTGGCCGCCTGGTACAGCCGGGCGGTGCCTCCCCTCACCAGGTTACTCCCTGCCTGCTCTATCGCCCCTATCCTTGCCAGCTTTCTGATGTAATAGTAGGCGCTCTGCTCGTATATCCTCAATTCTTTTGCCACCTGCGCAGGGTACATCGGCTCTTTTGACAGGAGCTCCATTATGCGCCATGCAACAGGGTTTGAAAGCACGCGCATCTGCTCCACATCGCGGAATACGGTAATCTTCTTTGCAGACGCCTGCCCATCGTACTCTGATATGGAAACGAGCGATTTCTTGGCCATGCCTGAACCCGGTAGCAGGACAAGTTATATATTCTTTTATAGCGGTGTAAATTATAATTGTGTAATTCGGCTCTTTTTACGCACATATAATGACAAAATTATTCATAACGGTCATGGAGGATATTCATAATCGTTTTAAACTCTGCCACCTCCATAGTGGATACATTGTGTTCGATAATCGGCTATAAAGGCAAGCAGTCCGCGGCCCCGATACTGGTTGACAGCCTGAAAAAGATGGAGTACAGGGGCTACGACAGCGTGGGCGTTGCCATGATAGACAACGGCGGGGGCATGATGGTCCGCAAGGGCACCGGCAAGGTCCAGGAGGTCAACAAGAACCTCAACATCAGCGACATGTCCGGCAGCATCGGCATAGGCCATACCCGGTGGGCCACCCACGGCGGCGTGACAGACAGCAACGCGCACCCCCATTCTGCCTGCAGCAAGGACATTGCAGTGGTCCATAACGGCATCATTGAAAATTACAGGGAATTGAAGGAGGAGCTGACCAAGGCGGGGCACGTATTTTCCAGCCAGACAGACAGCGAAGTCATTGCGCATCTTCTTGAAAGCAACATCGGCAAGGGCGTCAAGGCGGCGCTCATGGAGACCTGCAAGCGCCTGAAAGGCACATACGGCTTTGTGGCAGTTTTCCAGGACGGTACGATAGCTGGTGCACGCTTTGAAGAGCCGCTCATAATCGGCGTGGCAAACGACGGCTATTTCGTTTCGTCTGACGTGCTCGGGTTCTTGCAGTACACTGACAAGGCGATATTCCTTGACAACTGCGACATTGCAGTCATTGACAACAAAAAGCTAGAGATTTTCAACTTTGACGGCCTGCCGGTGGCAAGGCCGATAACCCAGGTGGCCTGGGAGCTGGGCGAGATAGACAAAGGAAAATACGCGCATTACACGCTCAAGGAGATAAATGACCAGCGCGTTACAGTCGCCAACGCGGCGCGGCAGGACGAGCAGGCGATGGAAAGGTTCTGCCAGACTATAAAGGAGGCAGGGAGTGTCTACATCACTGGCAGCGGCACCAGTTACCATGCGGCCCTGCTGTTCAAGCACATGCTGGCCCGGTTTGCCAAGATACGCGCCGAAACTGTCATGTCAAGCGAGGCCCACGACGGGCTTGCGTCCGTCGACGAAGGCTCGGTGATAATTGCCATATCGCAGAGCGGCGAGACTGCCGACGTGCTCGAGTCGGTGAAGATAGCCAAAAAGCAGGGCGCCAAGGTGCTCGGCATCGTCAACGTGGTCACCTCGTCGCTTGCCCGCATCAGCGATGTGTTCCTGTCTACAAACTGCGGCCCCGAGATAGGCGTGGCGGCGACCAAGAGCTTTACCGGCCAGCTTGCCCTTGCCTATGCAGTCACGGACAGGCTGTCCGGCGGTAAATTAAAGGCAGGCGAGGGCGCCGAGTTTGTCAACGCCATCGAGAAGGTAATATCGACCAGCCAGCCAGTCATCGAGAAGATGGCTGAGGGCATGAAGGAGGTAAACGACATCTATCTGCTTGGCAGGTCCATCCATTACCCCATAGCGCTTGAAGGCGCGCTAAAGCTGAAAGAGCTCTCTTATGTCCATGCAGAAGGCGTCGCGGCAGGCGAGCTAAAGCACGGCCCGCTTGCGCTCATGGAAAAGAACACGCTTGTGATACTGCTTGCCCCGCAGGACGCGACCTACGCAGACTCGATTTCAAACGCGCACGAGATCAAGGCAAGGGGCGCGACCGTCATAGGCATATCAGACGCCAAGGACGAGGTATATGACCACTGGATCCAGATACCGCACATGGACCAGGAGGCATTCTACCCGATTGTCGAGGTCATCCCCCTCCAGATGCTCTCGTACTACATGGCTCTTGCCAAGAACGCAGACCCCGATTATCCAAGGAACCTGGCCAAGTCGGTGACGGTCAAGTAAAAGGAGCAGCAGTAGCAGTAGGAGCCAATGAGTGCGGTAGGAGAAGGGCGCAGTCATGTACTCCTGCACCTGTTTGCAGGAAACAAGACAGGCACGGCCGCAGGCATCGGCTATTCTGCTGCATCGTTTCTGGCGTTCTTTGTAGTCCTCGGCCACGGCGCTGGCTGCCCCGAGGCAGGCCCCAATACTGCGATAGCCCTATTTTTGGCGTGTTAAGAGGTGCATACTTTGTCATTTACCCCCACGTGGCAAGCTGGAGTGCGTTTTACTTTTCCTTTGGGCAGGTGGCGCAGGCAGCCGGGATGCCGGTAGACGGCTCCCAACAACAGTTATTTTTCCTGATACCGGCGTCTACGTTTGTAGCGACTTTTGCACTGTGGGCTTTTGTCGGCGCAGGGTCTCAAAGAGCTATCAAGAGACTGTTTTAGAGAGAGAAAAGAGAAAAAGAAGGGAGAAAAAGAAGGGAGACCCGCTTCTTTTACTGCGAGTGCTCGCCTGCAGATGCGCGAGAGCCGGTAGGGCTGCCGACAGGGACGTCCGGAAAGTTCTCGCTCATCCTCGTCTCTGCGACCGCGCCTGCCTCTGCGAGGATCTTGTCGACCTCCTCGCCGGAGGCGTCGAACGCAAACGAGGCGTTGCCCATGCTGCCAGCAGACATCATGATGTCGCTGAACACGCCGTTTATCTCGCCAAGCTCCCGGTCGACCTCTGGCATCACGCCTGCAAGGCCCGACCTCACGCGTGTGAGTGCACCCATCGCAGGGCCGATTGCCACCATGACGTCTCCGAGGTCGATGGTCGTCTCAAGGCGCAGCTGTATCTGCTCAAGCGCCATCTTGACCTGCGAGATCATCTTGATGGTCTTTCTGATCTGCGCGATCTCGTTTGAGACCATCTTGCCAGCCTGCGCGTCGTGCCTCTGCAGAGCAGAGACCACCTGGTTGAAGAGGGTCTTCTCCTTGCCCTTCAGCTTCTCTAGAATAGTGTCAAGTTTCTGGTTCTGTGCGTGGATCTTGTTCTTGGCAAACTCGATTCTCGGTTTCAGCGGCTGCTGAGGCCCGAGGCTCTCCTTCACCCTTTCGGACATGGTCGCTTTATTGTCCCTTTGCCAGTTGTTGCTAAAGCTCGTCATGTCAACTAGGCTATGGAAATGTCGTTAAACAGCAGTGTCATCATTCGACAACCAACTGGTAATTTTTTCTAGACATGATGTATCAGCAGGCACATGGGAAAGCATTAAATCCAGTACCCCACAGTGTGCTTGTAACACGCGAACGCATTATGCCGAAAGCAAAAAAGGCGGAAGCAAAAGCCAAGGAAGGGGCGGCAGCAGCAAGTGAGGAGGGGCTCCCAGCATGGGCCGAGCAAGAGATAAAGTCGGCCCAGTTTGGCAAGCCCGAGTCCATGACCAGGACAGGCTACATACTAGAGATATACCCGGAGGACCGCCGGCTCGACATACAGGTGTACGAGCAGATGCCAGACGGCAGGGTCATAGTCGAAGGCATCAGTTTACCAAAGTCGGCAAACGTAAACGACCTCATGAAAGGTTTCGTATACGAGTTCAAGATAAACGCCTACACGGCGCCCCTCAGCGACAAGCTGGTAGAGTTGCTGAAGACCAAGTTCGGCCTTGACATGAAGGCCATATACAACTTTGAGCTGACCGAGCTTGCCCTCATGGACGTCGACTCGGACGCGCCTGCGCCCTCCGAGCCCGAAGAAGGGGACGACGACTAGTACAACAGCTAGCTAGCCACCACCGTTGGCAGCCGGCGCGGCAGGCTTTTTCCTGTCCACGGTTATCTTTAGGAAGGCTATCCAGGTGGCGGCAAGGGGCACGTGGTAGGTGGCAATGCGCCACGCAAGGACGGCAGTGACGCGCGGGTCCTTGGTTATCGCCTCGATGTCAAACGTCCCGCCCACCTGCATTATGTAGGCAAGCGCGCCAAGCTCGGCAAGGCCGGACCCCCCTATGGTGACAGGCAGGTTGGCAAGGGCAGTCGAGGCGGACGTAGCGTTGAGAGAATCAAACAGCCCGAGGCTCGGGTCGACGGTGCTTATCAGGATGAGGAACGAGATGGCGTATGCAAGGAAGGCGCCAAACGTCATGGCAAGGCCGGCCAGAAACGGCTTGACCATCGCAGGCGACGAAAAGCTCTCGCGGCTGGTGCTGGAAAGGTCGAGCAGCATGGTGTTTGCCTTTGCCAGCATTTCGTCGGCACGCCGGTTGCCCTTGGCAAAGCGCCGGACAAGGCGCTCGGCAAACGCAGGTACCCGAAGGGTGCGCTTGGCAGAAATCAGGACGATTGCGAGCCAGAACCCAAAGGTCGGGACGGCCACAGATATGACTGCAAGCCCTATGGACGTGGCGCCGGCCCACAGCGCAAGGGCGCCGGCGATAAAGGCCAGTATCGTGACTGCAAACACGTCTGCGATTATCTCAAGTATCGTCACCCAGGTAGCCCGCCCTGCCGGCACGCCGTTCTTGGTCATCCATGCCACCCTCACGACCTCGCCCCCCACGTAAGAGGGAGTGGTCATGGTGATGAACTCGCCGGCCAGCCGGGCCGCAAGCGTCCTGCCTGCGGTGCTGATGTCCCGCCCGACGAATTTTTTGATAAAATACCTGAACCGGTACGCCTGGAGGAACAGCCTCACCATGAACGCGCCAGCCGACGCCGCAAACGGTACGAGCCCCACGTGGAATATGTCCTGCGGGCTGACCCTGAATATTAGAAACGTGAGTATGAACGGGATTATGCTCACCGGCACTGCGACGAAACGCCAGTTCACATTCCGCAGTATGTCGCAGTGCAATAAATGTGTAAAGCAGATATACGCGCCAAATCTCTACAGGTCAAGGCGTGGGAAACGCGATCTTTGTTACGGGGACGGCCGGCTCGGGCAAGTCGCTCCTGACTTCCCGGCTCGTGCAGTGGTACCGCGACAGGGGGGCTTTTCCCATAACGCTGAACCTCGATCCCGGCGTAGTGAACCTGCCCTACGAGCCTGACGTCGACGTCCGTAGCCACATCGACATCTCGACGCTCATGGAGAATTTCGGCCTCGGGCCAAACGGCGCCCTCGTGATGGCAAGCGACATGATAGCGACCAAGATGGACGACATACAGCAGGAAGTCGACGAGCTGAACGCCGACTATGTAATAGTGGACACGCCGGGCCAGATAGAGCTGTTTGCATTCAGGGCAAGCGGCCCGTATTTTGTCTCCAATTTCAGCGCAGACAACAAGGCCACGGTCTTTGCCTTTGACGGGACGCTCGTCTCGTCGCCCATCAACTTTGTCTCCATATCGCTCCTGTCGGCAGCAGTCAAGCTGAGGCTCAAGACGGCGCAGGTGAACGTGCTGACCAAGCGCGATCTGGTGATAGACAAATTGAAGAACATACTGGACTGGGCTGCTTCGACGCAGGAGCTTGAAATAGCGCTGAACGCAGAAAAGGACGCCGAGTACTCGCTTTTGAGCAAGGACATGGCAAGGGCAATGACAAAGGCAGGGTTTGCGCCTGGCCTGGTGGCAGTGTCGAGCACCACCATGAGCGGCATCATCAACCTGTCGGCCGCGCTCGCAAGAACCCTTAATCAGGGGGAGGACAGCTAGTAGCCAAGGCATGAAATCTAGTTATTATCGTTCTTGCACGGCAGTGGCGCCTTCTTCCACCGCAAACCTCGGCCCCGGCTATGACGTGTTTGGCCTTGCGCTGGACGCGCTTGAGGACAAGGTAAAGATAACGAGAAAAAGCGCGGCGCAGGGTGGAAAAGGCAGCATTACAATAAAGATGTCATCGCCGGCATCAGTGGGCAGCCAGATACCGGAAGACGCCAGGTCAAATTCAGCCGGCCTCGTCGTCCTAAAGATGGCGCAGGATTTTGGGATAAGAGACGAGCTGGTGGTAGAGGTCACAAAGGGGGTGCCGGCCGGCTATGGCATGGGCTCTAGCGCGGCGTCAGCAGCCGCGGCGGCTGTTGCGTTCAATGGGCTGTACAGGCTAAAGATCGACGGCAACAGGCTGGTCGAGTACGCGGCCGAAGGCGAGGTCGCAAGCGCCGGCGCAAGGCACTATGACAACGTGTCTGCATCGGTCCTTGGAGGCTTTATCATATCGAGCGTGGCGGCAGAAGCAGCGGGCAGCAGTAGTAGTAGCAGAGGCGGCGTGCCTCGCTTTATCAGGCTGGAGCCGCCAAGAGACCTTGTCATGATAGTCGCCGTGCCCTCGGTACCCGTCCCAGCAAAAAAGACAGAGGTTGCAAGGAGCATCCTTCCAAAAGAGGTGCCACTGAAAAGCGTCGTGCACAACGTGTCCGGCGCGGCCACCATAGTCGCAGGCTTTGCCCTTGCCGACGTCAGCATCATCGCAGGCGGCATCAGCGACGTCATAGTCGAGCCGGCCAGAAAGCACCTGATACCCGGCTACGACAAAGTAAGGCAAAATGCGCTTGCCGCCGGCGCGCTGGCAGTCACGATAAGCGGGGCGGGGCCTTCCATGATAGCGTTCATGAAAGGAAGAAAGGGAGCCAAAAAAGTGGCGCAGGCAATGGCCGCAGGCTTTGGCGAGGCCGGCGTTGAAAAATGCCGGACCTTTGTCTGCGGGCCGAGCAAGGGCGCAAGGGTCGTCGCCCTGTCCTGACTTGACTTTTTTTCTCTCCCTCTGCTACTTTTTGCCCTTGTTGAGGAAGGCAGACATCATGCTCTTGCGGTCCTCGTGGGCAAAGCACAGCGCCCAGCCATAGATCTCTAGCCTTAGCCCCGTCTCGATGTCTGCGTCCATGCCCCTGTTTATCAGCATCTTGCTCACCTTGACGGCGTTAAAGCTGTTCTTGGTTATCTCTTTGGCAAGGGCCATGCATTCAGACATCAGCTTTTTGTTGAGCACCTTGGCGACTTCGGCGGCGCGGGCCTTTTCTGCCGCCGCGTCTCCCTTTGGGGCCTCGGGCGGGAGCGGGTCGCCTGCGTCCAGCTTGACTACTTTGTTGACAAGGCCGATTGCGGCAGCTTCGTCGGCGGTTATCATCTTGCCGGTATAGACCATCTCTTTTGCCTTTGCCGGGCCGACTATCCTCATCAGCCTCTGCGTGCCGCCCCACCCCGGCGGGATGCCGATGGTGACTTCTGGCTGCCCTATCTTGGCGTTTTCAGAAGCTATCCTGATGTCGCACACCATCGCAAGCTCGCACCCGCCGCCGAGCGCAAAGCCGTTCACGGCGGCTATGACGGGCTTTTCCAGCTTTTCTATCTTGTTGAGCACCGCCTGGGCAGAAGAGGCGTATTTCTCGGCCTGCATTGGCTCGATGTTGACCATGAAGGCAATGTCGGCACCTGCGCAGAACGAGCGCTCGCCGGCCCCGGTGATGATGACGACCTTGGTGCCCTCGTCTGCCGCAAGTATGTCAATCGTCCTTGACAGCTCGCCAAGCACGTCGAGGTTCATGGCGTTTAGCGCCTCCGGCCTGTTTATCTTGACAACTGCAATGTCTCCGTGAGGTTCAAGCTGGACGTATTTCATCATGGACATGGGTGAGGGGCAGCTGGCGCCTCAAATTAAAGCTTGTTAACGCCCGGTGTGAAAAAAGCAGGGTGGGAGTTTTTCCCCTCTTCTCTTTCCTTTCCTCTCTTTTCTCTACCTTTGCTGCTGCCGGGATTGTTGCTGCTGA
>NZ_JBBIHK010000063.1:0-7112 GCF_037447015.1 Nitrososphaera sp.
CCGTCGCATTTGCACGGCAAGTTGCAGACAGCGTCGCAACCACGGACGGCGTATCACGCTCTGCCGCCTTTCCAAGGTCTGCCTCAGACTCGGTCGCAGCAGCCGACGGGATAGCAAGGATGGTAGCCGCAAGCAGGCCGGCGTCTGACAGCCTCGCAGTGACAGACGCCGCCAGCAGGCTACTCTCGGCATCGAGGTCTGCCCTGGACTCTGTCTCTGCAACAGACTCGGCCGCGACTGCGGCCGCCTATGACAGATCCGCGCAGGACTCGCTTGCCGCTACCGACCAGGTCCGGTCTGCAGCTGCGCGCCCCGCCTCCGACTCGCTCTCAATCGGCGACTCTGTCGCGATGTCTATCAGCCGCTCTATTACGGACACGCTTGCAGTCACCGACGTGCCGTCGTACGCCGCCAGCCGCTCGCCGTCAGACTCGCTGCAGGTGACAGACGCGATTTCGGCCCGCACAAGCCGCTCTGCCACAGACACGCTGGCCGTGAGCGACTCGACGGCCGTCAGGGTGTCGCGCTCTCTGTCAGACGCACTGGCAGTCACAGATGACACAAGAAAGGCGGCCGCCACCTCTGCAGCTGACTCGCTTGCAGTTGCCGACACACTTGCGGCCAGGGTATCGAGCAGATCAGCGGCAGACTCTGTAGCAGTGACCGACTCGGTTTCCAAGTCGGTCGTCAAGGGCATATCCGACACCGTCTCTGCCACAGAAGCGATCAACAGGCCGTCGATCCCTGTGTCAGAAACGCTCGCCGCGACAGACTCTGTTTCAATCGCGGCCGGCAGGCGGGCCGTCGACGCCGTGTCGCTTGCAGACTCGATAACGGTCAGCACGAGCCGCAGGACGGCCGACACGCTGGCCCTGCTGGACTCGGTCTCTATCAGGACGTCGCGCTCTATCGCAGACGCGCTGGCAGTCCAAGATGGTGGCGTCTCGACTGCGAAAACCGCCAAGGCGGCAGACTCGCTCGCCGCGACGGACGGGATACGGACGTCTGTGACGAGGTCGGTTGCCGACAGCCTTGCAGCTGGCGACGCGGTCCGTACCGCTATCAACCGTTCGGTATCTGACGCTCTGGCGGTGAACGATGGCGTATCGGGCAGCAAGCGCACCGACGTTGCAGACTCGGCCTCTATGCAGGACGCCATTGCCAAGGCCGCAGGCAAGAAGGTCACAGACGCGACGGGCGTCAGTGATGTGATATCGACCGCAGTGACACGCTCTGTCAGCGACTCGCTGGAGGTGAGAGACGCGCTGCCGCCACGCCACCTGCGCACGGCCTCTGACCAGCTGGCAACAGCTGATGCAATATTGATGTTAGTGACAAGGTCGCTTGCCGACGATCTGGCCGTTTCAGACGTTGCGACTGTCCAGCCCCGGGTTGCCGATTCAGTGGCCATGACAGACACAGTACGCATCGCAGTCACAAGGAGCATCGCCGACTCACTGGCAATCGCGGACTCTATACCAAGAGCTCCTGGCACCAGCGAGACTCTTGCAGTATCAGACTCTGTCGGCATAGGCGTGGCAAAGAACTTGGCCGAATCGCTAAAGGTGGAAGATTCCGTGGGCCCGCCACCACCCCCACCAAAACCTCCAGTCAACATACCTAACCTGCTGTCCCTGTCAGACTCTGTAGTTACTAGGATCGGCAGGCTGGTCCCGGTCCCCGACTCTGTGACAGTCGCCGACCAGATAACCAACGTCTCTGTCCACTGGAACAGGAACTTTGGCGAAGGGCTCGGTCTCCAAGAGTGCACGCCGTTTGCATGCAGCCTGGTGGCCAGCTTTGGCGAGACCCTGAGCATCGGCCACGGCCACTTTACTTCGCCGCCGTTCCCGACGATGGTGGAGAGTCTGCCTGTGACAGATGCTATTGTGATAAACAGGCCGCAGACGTTCATCTCCTTGAACGACTCAGCGCCGGTATCTGTCGGGTTGAAGCCGGTCTTACCCATCCTAGTAAACAACAAGCCTGAAGACCACGGCGACCCGCCGGCTACCGAGCTTCCAGGCGTGCAGAACTGGAACGGCGACCCTGTAGCCGCAAGGGACACACTTGGGCTGGAGCCGCTGTACTTCAACTCGACCATAGTGCGCAGCAACCTGCCAAACCAAGTAGTGACTCTGCGGCCCCACCACATGACAGCCGCGCCCACCCCGCAGCTGCCAGGCGACGACGTGATAGTATCGGACTGGGCGGCAAACCTTGACGGTAACGTGCCCGTACAGATGGTCGTTGACTTTGAGGACACGCCCGCCCTGTGGGACCACAGAGACTTTATCGACAGGCTCGCGATAAACTGGACGCCGGCGCAGTTTACGACCAATTTTGTCCTCGTTGTGACTGTGATAGACGCCCCGCCGGCCGGGGCAACACTGCCTCCAGAGGAACTGCGGCCGCTGTACGTCAACATCCGCTGGGACGGCAACTTCCCTGGCGGCAACGACCCTGCCGTCAGGGCGTACTATGCCAACCCGCCGCGCTTTACCTTTACAGTCAACGACGAGTGGGCGAGAACCCAAGGCGCGTTGAGGGATGAAAACGGCGTGCCGCAGATAAGGCTGAGGCTGCTCAACGAGGCGACCAACCAGTGGGAAGAGGTGACTGCCATCCAGGCGCCGGCGTCCGGCACCAACGGCGAGTACACCTACGTCGCGACGCTCGAGCACTTCTCTACCTACGCCATCACGGCGGTCAAGGCGGCAGCGTCGTCTCCGGGAGGCAGCCAGGGCGGAGGGGTTTCGCCGACGACGCCTGCGCCTCTGCCTGCGGTCCCAGGCGCGGCACTCACAGCCCAGCTTGCCGAGTCGCTGCTTATGGGCGACGCCAGCGAGAGCGTGCCCATCGAGGAGATAGAGGAGTTTGGCCAGAAGAAATTCCGGGTGGGCATCGCAGACTCGGTGGCCATACTGACAAGGCCAGTGTCGTTCAAGACCTTCAACGTGGGCAACGTGGAGGTCCGCATAACTGTGCAGGAGGTAAAGCAGGAGAGCATAGTGCCGCCAAGGGCCGTCGCCACCTTCCTGGTAGAAATGCTGAACCACGGCGGCAAAGACGAGGAGTTCAGGCTGAACTTCTGGTACTATGATCAGGAGGGTACAAGGCCGTGGGAGTCGTCGCAGGTGGCCAGGCTTGGGCCGTACGAGTCAAAGCAGCTGCTGGTGGACGTGCCCTTCTGGCAGCCTGGCACGTTTGAGGTCACGGCAGAGGCGCGCTCTGTGCCGGGCGACGACCTGGTTGCGACGACAGAGCTGACCGTGATGATACCCTGGCTGTCGATAAACCTGTACATCGTGATATTGGTGGCAATAGCCATACTCGGGGGCTCGGGCGCGTTCCTCGCCCTTGCGCTCAGGGCCGGCATGGCAGGAGGCGCCGGCGCCGGCCTGTGGCTGCTGTTTGCAGGCAGGAAAAAGACGCCAAGCGTCAGGGTGACTGAAGACGCCCATGCAATAGAGGACGAGTACGACATCATAGTCGAGGCGAAGCAGAGAGGGCCCGGCGCAGTCGACCTTGAAATATCAAACAGGAGCTCCAGCCGTCAGGACTTTGTGCTCCGGTACTGGGCCGTAGACCCTCACTGGAGGAGGCGCGACGACCACTCTGAAAGGATAAAGATAGGTGGCCGCAAGAGCATCCACATGACCGCCAAGCTCGCGCCCGGAAACCGCTTCTTTGTGGCGGAGGCAGGGCCGGCAGACGACAACGGCGGCGACGAGGAAAAGCGCTGGAGCCACACCTGGCTCAGGCTGAGGGCAGACGATGGCTGGTAATGACTACGATGATAACAACAATGATGGTGGCCGCCGGCGTATAGCGGCAGTGGCTGCCTTGGCGACAGCAGCGCTGGTACTGTTCGCCATGGCTGCTGCTACTGTGGTCGCTTCTTTTTCTTATTCTCATTCTTTTGCTGCCGCCCAGCCGGGGTACGAGCTGCAGGCGGCGCGCAGGTTCCTCCCAAGCACACAGGTGGTCCCGGAGGCTGGAAACTATGTGGCCTATGACGTTACGCTGGCTGCGAAGACGCCCACTACTGCCACCACAGTAGCAGCGGCGGCCGGCAATGGCACGCTATTGTGGGTGCACTTTGCTTCGGCAGACGGAAGGAGCAAGTCAGAGCATTCGTTTTCGGTGCCGGCCCCTGCTCCGGGCCAGAGGAGCGTGCAGCTGCACATTGGGCCCTTCAAAATGTCTGCCGGCCGGCATACCCTTGAGGTGGGGGTCGAGCCCGGGGTGCCGCTGTACAGGGACTCGTTTGAGGCTTACCCACCCGGGACAGGCCTTGCCGCGGTGGCAGGCGCCGGCCTGGCAGCCGCCGGTGCCGCGCTGCTTGCCTGGTACTTTTATTCATCAGCAAAAAATCGGCGACAACAATAGCGGCAGCATCAGTAGTAGTAGTGACGGCAGCAGGCGATTATAGTATAATCTTATATAATGTGCAGATAAAACATGGAGCCATGAGCGGCTGGGGCAGCATAGGACGCCCCCTTGTAATAATTATCACGGTCGCCCTTGCAAGCATGACCGCCGTGTCGTCGCTGCTGGTATTCACCGCGCAGCAGACGACGCAGGCAAGGATAGAGCTTGTAGCCTCGCAGGCCCTCCAGGCAGAATTGACCGAGGACGCCTCTGCCGCAGCAGGCCAGATAGCGCATGACCTGGAAAGGATAGAAAGGACGCTTGCGTCTGCGGCCGCAACAACAATCGGGGGCGACCCGCAGGCAAGCCCTGCCCGGGAGGTGCTGCAAGTGACTGCGGCTGCCGCCCAGCATCATGGAGGCCAGATAGTCTGGCTCGATTCTGCCGGCCGCCTGCTTTACACTTCCGACCCTGCCAGCCAGTCCCTTGTGGGCTCTGACCTGTCTGACAGGCGCTATTACGAGCTGCCCCTTGCGACCGGCAAGCCGTTCATAGTCCACTCTTTCAAGGGCATAGACGGCAAGAGCAACAGCTTTGCAGTGGCCGTGCCTGTGACAAACCGCGACGACGGCGGCTCGTTTGCCGGCGTGCTTGCCGCCCTGGTGCCTATCAGCTCGGTCAAAGACTCTTTTCTCACCGCCGACTTTGCGCACAAAAAGGTCGCAGTCATTGCAAGCGACGGTACCATACTTCTCTATCCTTCTTCCACCGGCGGCAGCAGCGAATCCCTTGAAGGCAGGAACGTCAACGACCCGGAGGTGGTGGGCATGCTTGCAGACAATGGGGATCGGGAGATGGTGAGCAAGAACCTGCGTCTGCTGAGCCAGGGGCGGATGGGCGTCTTTGAGTATAGGGAAAAAGGAGAAGGAGGAGGTGGGGGAGGAGGCGGCGAGCCCAGCCTGATGGCGTACGAGCCGGTGACGATAAACGGCGTGCACACGTGGACGGTGGCAGTCATCCAGTCCACGGCGTCTGTCCGGGAGCCCTTTGTCGGCATATTTGAGGAGCGGCAAAACTTTACCGTCATAGCCACGGTCCTGATAGCGGCGATATCGGGCATATTCATCGCCTTCATCCTGCTTCTCAACCGCCGGCTGTTTGCCACCGTGAGCCAGCAGGGCGCCAAGATCCAGAACCAGCTCTCCGAGATCCAGAGGGCGTACGAGCGGCTGAAGGAGCAGGACGTGATAAAGGACGAGTTCATCAACATTGCCGCGCACGAGCTGCGCACGCCAGTGCTTCCGATGGTGCTCAGCGCCGAGAACCTGGCAGACAGCATGCCGGACGACGAAAATGTCAAGATAATCCTGCGCAACGCAAACCGCATAACCAAGCTGACAAACGACATCCTGGACGTGAGCAGGGTGGAGAGCAACACGTTCAAGCTGCAAAAGCAAAAGACGAACATCAAGAAACTGGCAGAAGACGTCATCGCCGACGCAGAGGTCAAGATACCGCCCGCCCAAAAGCTGCGGCTGGTGCTCGAATCCAGGATCCCTGCCCAGATGGAGGAGCTGAACATCGACAGGAGCAGGATCATGCAGGTGCTCGTGAACCTCGTAGACAATGCAATCAACTTTACAGAGAGTGGCACCATCCGGGTGTTCCTGGAGCAGGACGGCGACAGGCCCGGCTACGTCCGCATAAGCGTTATAGACCAGGGCAAGGGCATCGACCCTTCGGTCAGGGACAAGCTGTTTGGCAAGTTTGTGTCCAAGTCGGACAGGGCCAAGGGGACGGGCCTTGGTCTTTACCTGTCAAAAGCGATCGTCGAGGCGCACGGCGGCACGATATGGGGCGAGAACAATGGCGAGGGGGAAAAGGGCGCCACGTTTGCGTTCACCCTGCCAGTTGCCGCCTAAAAAACAACTTTCTAGTCTTTTGAAGCAGGGTTCGTCTCGTCGGTTATCAGCTGCAGCAGGTCAGCCCTTGTGAAAGGCTTCCTGAGCATCTTGATCTTGGGGTTTGAGACCTTGTTTGCAATCTCTTCCTGGGTGTATTCAAAGGCCGTTATGAATATGATCTTGGTGTTGGGCGAGATCTCGTGGATCCTGCGGTGCACCTCAAAGCCGTCCATGCCCGGCATCCTCACGTCGAGCACCGCCATGCCGTACTCTATGCCCTGCCTCCTGCCCTCTTCAATGGCCTTTATAGCAGCAAGGCCGCTCTCGGCCGTCTCGACGTCAAACCCTCTCTTCCTCAGCACGTCCCGTATGGAGCTCCTGATGTCCTCCTCGTCGTCCACGATGACTGCCTTTTTCATCTTGGTCGGGAACTGCCTGCCCACCGAGGCATAGATGTCGGGTATGGCTCCCGGGTCGACGATGCCTATTGCGATGAGCGTGTGGTCGTTTTCCAGCGGGTACATGATGATGTCCATGGCGTTGTACTGGACGTGTATGTTTGACGTGATGCCTGTCGTGCCGGCGTTGACGTTGAACGCGCCCTTGGCTATGTTGCTCCGAAGCGCCGTCTTGACAATGTCCTCCGGTGACAGCTGCCTGATCGAGCTTTGCGGCAGCTGCCTTGATGCCTTGGCCATGATGTTTGCGTACTTGTCAGTCACCATGACCATGTCCAGCTGCTTGTTTTCTGCAAGTATCGCCTTGCACCGCGCCGTGTAATCTATTTCTGTTGCCGTGTTATGGAAGTCCCTGCCTGATTTTAAAAACATTTTG
>NZ_JBBIHK010000064.1:0-7079 GCF_037447015.1 Nitrososphaera sp.
GCGGACAGCGGCTTGCCCGACGCGTCCTTGTCCACGGGGCCTATGATGGTGGCAAGGCCCATGTCGTGCATCGCAAGCGACGTGGGTATGCCCGCCCTGCTCCTGTCCTCGTGCTCCTCCTTTGAGAAGGCGCGCCACTCCGGGCCGAGCTCCTCTATCCTCTCACTGACTACGAAACCACAGTTACCGCAAAACATTTCTCCGCTAGAGTTGTCTGTCACCATGGAACCTTTGCCGCAACGCGGGCAACGGTCACCGAACATGGATACATCTTTTACCAATTTCTATTCACCAAAATTCCTGTTCCTTTGCAGGCCTATATTTATATTTTTTTCTAGTATATAAATATTACGTCACCGGGTACTGTCAAACTAGCAGCTGATGGAGTATCCCCTCATTGCGGCCCCATCCGCCGCAGATTTGACAGCATCCGTCACCGGGCGGCCCGCGGCGAAACGTCGTTCAAAAGCCTCTGAATGCTATCTTACCTTGGCTTGTGGCGCTTGCGCCTCTCGGCCTTGGCATACTTTTTGCTTCCAGACCTCTGCGCGCTGTAGGCATGGGTCTTTGTGTTGTCGCGTTTTGCCATCCTGCAACCTAGCGCAACACGCGCTATATATATTCTGTCTATCCGGCCGGCCCAGCAAAAGCAATAAATGGAATGGCGCCGCAAGCAGCGCCGATGCAAGAAAAGACCCGCATCCCGAGGTGGCTGGTTGAAAGCGACCCTTCGTGGGAAAAATCTATCGATTCTGAGCTTGGAATGCTAAAGTGGACTAAAAAGGGCACCGGGATACAGGCCGTGTGCACGCCTACTGCCATGTTCTGCGACGTGCTTGGGCAGAACGATAATGATGTCCCGGCAGGGGGCCTGGCAGACCTGCACGTGGGCATTGCGCGCATGGGCAGGCAGGCAAACATGTCTGATGAGATAAGGAAGTACCTTTCAAGCAGGTACCTGAACCCGGGCATCAACGGCCCGAGGCGCGACCTGCGCAAGATGGAGGGCAACGCCACTGCCGCTACAGGTGGCAGGTTCTAACTTTTTATATCCACTCGTCCCCACTCTGCAGCAGCCTTGTCTCTGCAACAAAAGGACGCCGCCATCCAAAAGCTGGCCCGGGACGCAGTCAGGCTGATAAGGCCCGGGAACGTCGTTGGCCTTGGAAGCGGCAGCACGGCGGCCATCATTGTCAGGGAGATGGCGAGCCTCGACTTTTGCAGCAGCCTGTACTGCATACCGACATCGCTCCAGATCAAGATGGAGGCAGAAAAGAGCGGCCTGCGGTTTGCAGACGAGAGCATGATACCGGAGATCGACGTGGTGTTTGACGGCGCAGACCAGATAGACGCGGCGCTGAACATGATAAAAGGCGGGGGCGGTGCGCTCTTGCGTGAGAAGATACTCATATCGTCTGCGAAAAAGGTGGTGATAGCCGCCGACGAGTCCAAGTTTGTCAGGTCGTTTTCAAGGTCGGTGCCGATAGAGGTGCACCCCATGGCGAGGACCGTGGTGGCGAGGGAGCTTGTCCGGGCAGGCGCAAGGCCCTCTCTGCGGGTGCTTGACAAGGGCTACCCGTTCGTGACAGAGAACGGCAACGTGATACTTGACACGACGTTTGAGTCTATTTCGGACCCGAAAAAGATGGAGCTTGAGCTGAAAGGCATTGCCGGCGTGATGGAGGTCGGGCTGTTCACGAGGACTCCGGATATATGCTACAAGGCAAAAAACGACGGCACGTTTGAAGTGATTTCCAACAGTCACTAGCAATTCCGTTGCAATAAGCTTTTATCGTTCCCGTCACGCTGCACCGCGTGTGTCATCAAATCCGCCGCCTGAAAAGAAAGCTCCCTCCTCCTCTCTGATGGACGAGTTCATCGGCTTTTTAAAGACGTTTGGCGTCATCGGCCTTGCGATCGCGTTCGTCATAGGCGCCGCCTCGTCAAAGCTGGTCACGGCGTTTGTCAACGACATCATCAACCCGATAGTGGGGCTTGCGTTGCCGTCAGGCAACCTGAAGACGCTTTCGGCAAACGTCACCAACACCGCCACCGGGGTCACGTCCACCTTTGCCTACGGCGACCTGATATCAAACATCATCGACTTTCTAATCATCGCCTTCATAGTCTTCCTGATGTACAAGGTACTTTCAAGGTACAAGATATTTGGAGTCGAGGACAAGACCCGGCCGGCCAAATGATTTTTTTACCGAGCGACGAACCTGCCATGGCCAAGCGCGCCGGGGTCCACATGGCCGCCCTCCATCACCACCCTGCCGCGCACAATGGTGAGCACCGGCCAGCCCTTCAGCTTCCACCCGTCATAGATGGTGTAGTCAGAGTACGACTGGAGGAGCTCGGGCGTGACCTTTTGCTCCAGGTCGAGATCCACGATGGCAAGGTCGGCGTCGGACCCAACCTGTATCGTCCCCTTGCGCGGGTACATGCCAAATATCCTTGCCGCGTTGTAGCTGGTCAGCTCTGCCACGCGCTCGATGCCTATCCTGTCCATGTTGACGCCGTGGTCGAGCAGGACCGGCAGCATGGTCGCGATGCCGGGGAACCCTGCAAGCGCCGACCACAGGTCGCCCCTGCCCATCTTTAAGTCGAGCCTGTTTGCGACGTGGTCGGTCCCCACGGTGTCGATGACGCCGTTTCGCAGCGCCGACCAGATGCTCTGGACGTCGCTCTTTGAGCGAATGGGAGGGACGACCTTGCCTGTCAGGCTTGCAAAATCTACAGTATGCGTAAGGTACTGGGGGCAGGTCTCGATGTAATAGCTCGCCCCGCCCTTCTCCCTCTCTGCTATTATGGCGTCAAGGGCAGCGTTGGAGCCGATGTGCACGAAATAGAGGCTTGCGCCGAACCTGCGGCCAAGCGCCGAGACCTTGGCGACGCTCTCGGCTTCAGACGAGGGCGGCCTGCAGTCGGACCACGCCTTCAGATCAGACATGTTTTGCGCCTTGCCGCGCCTGATGCGCTCGGAGCATACCGCCGGGTTTTCGGCGTGGACGAGGATGGTCGAGTTTGCCTTTGCCCCCTCTTCGACTATGGCCGACAGCAGCTGGTCGTCCATGTCCACCTCGCCGTCCTTGACTGCCGCCGGCTCGCCGGGGTCAAGGTCCATGTAGATGTGGTTCAGGTCGGCGCCCAGGTTCATGTATATTTTCAGCGAGCTGATGCCAATCCCCTTCAGGTAGGGTATGTCCTTTACCTGCGACTTTTTCAGTATCGACGCGTGGATGGCATAGTCGACGTAATGGGAATTTCTGCTGGCCTGCAGCTGTTTTTCGACTGCGCGGTAGCTGTCGTCGTAGAGCCTGAGCATGCGCATCATGGTAGTCACGCCGCCGACCGCCGCCGACCTTGATTCTGTCCTTGCAGCCTGCTCTATTGGGGTGTAGACGCCATAGTGGACGTGCGGGTCGATTGCCCCCGGAAGGACGTACTTGCCCCGGGCGTCTATGCGCCGCGACGCCTGCATGTTTTTACCGGGCTTTAACGACATTACCCTGCCGTCGCTTATCGCAATGTCTGTCTCTACGATGCCTACCTTTGGTATCACGACCGAGGCGTTGGCGATTATCGTGTCGCAAGAGTTGCTGTTTGTTGCCATGGGGTGTATACGCAGCCGCTGTGACAGTGGGTGGGGGTGCATGCGCTTATGATTTTATCGCCTGCGAGCCTTCTTCGCAGCCGAGGGTCCGCATGAGCCGGCGTATGGCGCCGGCGGGGTCGGAAGAATCGTCCTGTGGTGGTGGAAGCCCGTAGCGGCCGTAGCAGCTGGAAATTATGACCTTTCCAATGATGGGCGTGCTGCCCTGTACTATCTGGCTGATGCCTTCAAACACCTGCTCTGGCATGAAGGCGATCTCTTCTATCCCGGCGCCAAACCTGCCTTTCATGTACGAGTCGAGCACCGCCACGGCGCTCTGCCCGAGGGTGTTTGCGAGCAGCTCCGACGCCATCCTGCCCACCTCCCTGCCTATCCTTTCGCAGTCTTTCTCTCCTTCTTCTTTTGCAGGCGGGTGCTTGTTCATGAGATCTTCATCAGCGAGTAAGCAGGGTACTCTCCGGATTCCACCGTCAGCGCGTAGGTCTTGATCGAGGCAGGCGGCTTCAGGATGCTGACCAGGGGCACGCCGTCTATCTCTGATATGTGCAGGTGCACGTCGCTCAGGGTCTTGCTCAGCGTAAGCGAGTGGGACCCCGTCCTGTTGAGCAGGACCAGTATGTCCCTTGACGACCTCACCTTCCTTGCAACGTCAATCACCCTCGACTCGAGCTCTGTGATCCTGTCAAAGTATTTTATCTCGTTCAGGCCCAGGTCGTAGGTGAGGACGAGCGTGGACTTGCCGCCGTACCGGCGCTTGATCGTGGCATAGTCTTCCGAGCAGTTCTCAAAGTTCTGCTGCAGGCTGTCCTTCAGCGGCCTTATCTGTGGGACGCTGTCATCCGGCTCGTGCGAATACAGCCTGAAGCCGTCCATCTCCTTTTCCTCCACAAATGGCTCTATGTACCTCAGAACGCTCCTTGGGCTCCTGTCAGGCGTGCTTATCACCATGGACGGATTTCCAGTCCGAAGGTTGTTCAGGATCATGTTTGCTAGGATGAGCGCAATCGATATGCGGTTTATCTCGTGGTCAAGCTGGAGGAGCACCACGCTGCCCTTCCTCATCCCACCTCCCAGCGCGGCGTCCAGGTGCGAGTTGCCCGTCGACACATAGTCTGGGTGGCAAATCGAGCGCGCCGGAAAGACCTGCCTCTGGCCCAGCTGCGGGACTGCGACCCTTGGGAGGATGGTAAAGCGCGAGCCTACGAGCGAAAAGAGGACGTGGTGCGTGGGGATCTCTGTCCCCCTCATCTTGTCTATCGTCATGCTGCGGATCTTTTGGTAGTTGAGGCTGTCAAACCCAAGCGTGACTATGCCGTCGGCTATGTACGCCAGCGTGTTGGATTCGGGCTCCTCGCTTGTGAACACCAGGGTCGAGTCATGCGCCTCTGCTATAGCAGTCACGCTCTTTTCAGACCGTATCTTTTCCTCGTACGAGTACTCTTTTGCTATCGAGTCCCAGCTGTCAAGGACTATGAGCGCGTTCTTCTTGCTCGCCTTTTCAAGCACCTCGCCTATCAGCGACGACAGGCTGCCAAAGCGCATGTCTTTTTGCTGCTCGCCGCCATCTGCCGTAACGGCGAGGCTGTCCTGGTTCTCGGAGGAGATCAGCTGGGCCGAATTTTTGAGCCACGGGTACTGGGCCTCCAGCTTTCTTATCGAGACGCGGGTCGATATGTAACAGCCTGCAAACCTGTCGCTGAAAAGCCGCAAGAGTTCCAGACATAGCGTGGTCTTGCCTGCGCCGGGCGCGCCCCTCACAAGGAGCGAGCTTGGGCGCGCGTCAAAAAAGCCTGCAAAAAGCTCGGTAAGCGTCATCTTGTCCGTCTTCAATTATCGGAAACAAAAGCGCCGCTGGTTGGTTAAATAGCGTTTGTATCCGGGACAGTAGTGTGTATCATTTTTGAAATCAAACTCATTTTATATGGCTGTCGCCAGTGCCGGCGTATAGCTTGAGGGACAGACACAGATCACACGGCAGCGGCAACGAACAGCTGCTGCGCTGCAAGTACAGCCAAGGCTGCCCGATAGAGGAAAAGACGGGCATGGTGAGGAGGCGGTGGTTCCTGCCAATCCTCTCGCTACTGCACAAGAGGGGGGCCGCCGTCAGGTTTGGCGATTTCCTCCATTTCTTTGACGGCCTTGGGTCTCCGACGCTTGCAAGGGTCCTCAAGGAGACAGAGGGGCTTGGGCTGGTCAAAAAGACGATCGCGCCGGGCGATGGCCGTACCATGATATTGTACTCGCTGACCGGCAGCGGCACAAGCTATGTCCTTGCAAACGCACGCCTCCTCGATTATGGCCGGTCCCTGTGCGACAGGTCGATGTGCCGGGTGATCCACTCTGCACCTGACGGGTGCCCGCTGGTCATCACCGGCTTGCAGGGCGGCCAGCCCGCCGCGCAGGATTTCTACAGCAGCAGGAGGGCAGGGCAGCAGTTTGTCGAAAGCGTCGGCGCCACCGGCGAGATCTATGAGCGCGTCGCGGCCCAGCTCAGGTCTTCTGACGCCATGCGGGTCATGCTGCCGTTTTCCAGCCTGTCTGCCGTGCACGGCATGTTTGCGGCGTATCTTGCCGCCGGCCGGCACAGCCGCGGCAGCAGCAATAACAACAGCATCAGGTGGCTTGGCCCTATCGAGCGGCAGGACATTGGGCTGGTCCAAAGTTTCATGAAAAAGGGCGCGCAGATACGGCACGTAGACCGCATGCCGTTTGCGTTCATACTTTCAGACGCGGTGCTCCACGTGGTTGACAGGTCCGGCGAAGGCGGACAGGCCCGACTTCTTGCGACAAACACCCCGCCGCTCATCGAATACCACCGCCAGCTGTTCGAGGAGCTGTGGGCCGGCGCAAAAGAAGCTGATGTGCGCATTGCCGAGCTGCAGGACGCAGAGCCGGTCGCCATCCAGAAGCTTGCAACCGGAAAAGAGTCGATCAGGCAGGCGCACTCTATGCTAGAGTCTGCAAAGAGCAGGGTCGTGTGCCTCTTTTCGTCGCCGCAGGGCCTCAAGAGGTTTCTGAGAATGCATGACCGCGCCTTTTTTGCAGAGATGTCTGGAAAGGGGGTAAGCGTCGAAGTGGTTGCGCCTCCTCCTCCTGTGGCAGACGGCGACCTGGAGCCTGGCGGGATGGCTGCCATGCTCGGCGGGCTTGGCAACGTCACCTATCGTGTGTCGCAGGGCAGCGTCGCCCTCACCGCCATGGTGGTGGATGGCAGCAGGGCGCTGATAATGGAGGTGGTCGACGATGACCAGCTGAACCCGTACGACGCTGTCGGCGCGTCCATATACAGCGAGAGCCCCCTTGTGGTGGCGCTGACAGAAAAGATGATCGCAGGCATGCACCGCAGTAGCGGCAGCAGCGACTGACTATCCTGATGTTTTATATTCGGGGAGCCTAGCAGGAAAATCCGCGGGCTGGTAGTTCAGGGGTAGTAATGCTCGCTTCGCAAGCGAGAGGTCGCGGG
>NZ_JBBIHK010000065.1:0-5439 GCF_037447015.1 Nitrososphaera sp.
ACTGTTCAGTAAAATGAGATAGACACGGTTTACTCGGGAAAACGCAAACAGTCAGCTAGTTTATGTCGGAAGCTCCTCACAGAAAGTGGCGAAGGCATACCAAGATGCATATGAAGTTGAGATTCTGTCTGGAAGGGACCTCAGAAGAAAGGCAAAGGATTTATGACATTAAACAACAGAGTTAATTTGCATCCTATAGGAAACGTTGCCTTGGGTGGGAACGTTTCCACAAATAACATATCATAGTCTAGTTTATTAATTTTGCTAGCATTTTATCCCTCAATTCTGTAAGCCATATTGAAACCTGAGATGTCTACCAATATCTGACAATCTGAAAGTGCCGAGGAAATCTTATTGTCTGGCCGGTGCTTTGACGCGCAATGGCGTCAAGATTACAGGGTCCCATAGACCGCGCCGGACAGATTCGCCAACATACGCTTGCAAGACCTCCCACATTAGCATGAGTGGCTGTCTCTCGAGCCATAACACCATAAAGTCCTTGCCGGTATTTTGTGCAGCGTTCTTGAGGTATGCTCGGAAAGTCTCGTATACCTTGTTTTTGATTTCGGCGGCCTCTTCCCATTTGCCTGCAAGTATGAGTTCGGTCCATTCGATGCGTTTGTTAATGTACGGTACGCCGCCCTCGTATCTGACCCAACTGGAGTTATCAATATTTGCAGTCCTTTCCACCTGCAAGGCTTCTGAAGCATGTTCAGGTGATAGTATTATCCTCGGCTCGGTCTTGTCTATGCTTTCACCTAACCCTATTACATTACCAGCCACGTCAGCCAAGAAAACCTGGTTTTCTAGGTGGGCTTCCAGCGCGTCGGGTACATAGTTTATCTTTTGCATCATTTTGACATACTGGGTTGCCAGCGCGTCGGCCGTCCATTCTGGATAAAGGTTGTCAAGCTCCGGGTGCTTTGCGACATGTCTTTCAATGGCAGATGATGCCATCACATAGCGCAGTATCCAGAACCGCTCCGGGGCTCCACCACCTGTGAGCTCTGGCATCGGCACAGCAGGGTCCTGCTCCATCCTCCCCCTTGCCTTCCTGAAGAGTATCAGCTCATTCAGCGTGTTCTTGAAAAAGTGCTCCCTGAGGTTTATCTTCATCATCTGCTCCTTTGGCCATCCCATGGAAAGGGTGTCAGCTGTGAGCACGTTCCAGGCGTCCTCTTCGTCAAACAGGTTCCATCCCATTATTTTGTTCAATGCATATTCCAGCAGCCAATTGTTCTTGCCGGCCTCAAAGAATCCCCATCCGGATACGCCGTTGACATCCCAAACGACGTTGACGCCATTCCTCTTGGTCAGCCTCCCGGCCTTGTGGGCCCTGTGCCACCCGAGCATGTCGTTTCCAAGCACCATTCGCACCAGCGGCCCTGCCTTGTCGTCAACAAACGTGAAAGTGTCAGGTATGTTTTTGCCCGGCATACGCCATGCAGGAAAGCCGGCGCGCTTTGCCGTCTCGTCGTCTTTGAAGCCTTCGATTCGTATGACACCATTGCCGTTGAATGGTACCTTGCCGTGGACGCCTTCCACCTTGGCCGGCATCTCAATCGGGAGAATGAAATGCTCGCCCTCTTTTATGATGTTCCGGCCGGCCTTGCTATACCCAGTGTCACGGATCTTGCTGATTTCTTCGTGCGCCATGTAAATTTACTTCCCTACGACCATAATAATGGCAGTTCTCTTACTTAAGATTAATCAGAGGTTCGGTGGGAGCAATGCTGCATGTGTGGATTATTGACAATTCGGTCCGTCGGCATACAAATGGTACAAAATGGATCACTTGTATGCAGGTCCGTCGGCATACAAATGGTACAAAATGGATCACTTGTATGCAGGTCCGTCGGCATACAAATGGTACAAAATGGATCACTTGTATGCCGATCAGGTAGGTTTCGTGGACTGTAAATGGCGTTATATGGCAATACTAGCCATTCAGTGCCTTGAGGTTGGGTACGGCAACAAATGGCTGAGGGCATGGTAGAAGAGGGTCGTGAACAATCTGGGCTGATGACCTGTTTCAAGAACCCGGCCCATCCTTGTTTCCAGTTCCAGACCGAATCTATCGACATTTTCGGGGTAATCGAGTTGCGCATAGTCCTTCCATCATACTACTACTGCTACTACTACTGCTACTACTAGTTACCTTTAAGTCTAGGGCATGGAGTAGTAATTACGAAATGAAAGAGCGTTCCGCATCATTACACGGAGACCGCGCATCAGGCGACTGCCCCGGTCACCGGCCGGAATTGGTAGCCGACGGCGAGTACGTCTGCACCCTGTGTGCTGCCGTGCTTTCCGACGGCTGCGACGGCCCGACGTTGCGGAATATGACGCGGTGGCAAGTGCGCGCGTCACCATCGGCCAGAAGTACAACGCCATAATTACAGCTACCGGGGGCGCAGGCTCCTCCACGGTCACAATACCGGTATTTGTCCGGTGACTTGACCCGTTATATGGGCGCAGATTCTCTGGTAGCATGAGAAAGTTACGTGCAATCTCGCCGGCCATCGCGACGATAGCGCTCATCGGCATAGCGGTGGTGGCTTCAGCGGCTGTCGGGTCGTACGCCATGAACCAGTCGTCAACTCTAAAACAGGACCTCAGCGCAGACCTGACAGAGGTACACCTGGTGCAGCTGAGGAAGGGCACCTGCGAGTGGAACTGGGGGCTTTCACTCAAGAACACCGGCACCCTCCCTATCACGTACATTGACGGTCGGATAAGGCAGAATAACGGCAATGACTGGTGGATTGGCGGCTGGACACCGGACGGGGCCGCAGCCCCGGGCGAGATGAGAAGGGTCTCGGCCGACGGGTGCGCCGACATCACCGCGGGCAGGAGCTACCAGGCGTGGATCCAGATATACTACCACGGCCCGCAGCTGCAGAGCAAATTGTACACGCGGACCATAGTCGCCGAAGGGCTGTGAGTTACTGTTCTCCCTTTTTACGGCTTCACCAGGAATTTCGTGTAGAGCATGAATCCCGTGATAATTGCAGCTGCGGCCATATCCTTGCTGGCGGTGGGCGCGGTCTCGATGACATCCCTTTCCGCGCAGCAGGCCGCAAACAGCGCCGGCATGCAAAGGATGGACCTTGAGCGGGACAGGCTGTACGAGCAGACAAACGCTTACATCTCTTCTGTGGCCACTTCTGGCTCAAACACCATCGCAACTGTAAAGAACACCGGCTCTTCTGCGCTGACAGTCGACCACTGCCTTGCAGTATCTCCACTTGCAAACAGCATCAGACCCGCCGCTGCAAAGACAGCAGTAGGACAGACAGTCAAATCAGGAAGCGCGATTGACGTCACACTCTCAGGCATTGTTTCAGCCGACAATATCAAGTGCGTGACATCAAAGGGCACAGTCCTGCCGGTCAGGATTGCATCTGCGGCCACCAATGGCGGCCTCGTGGACCCCGCAGACTATATCGATTCATTTGCAGTAACGGCGGGCTTGACTGTAGCGTCCAACGAGCACTTTACAAACAGCGCGTACACCCCGTGGGCAAAGCCTTCGCCACCCGCAAAGGGGACGGGCAGCCTTACCTACTACATCCCGGTCGCAAAGCCCATAACCGTGAATTATGTGGCCAGGGAGGCGCCCGATGGCACAATTGTGACTCTGGTTCCTGACGGTTCCAGCATCCAGTACAGCGCAGGCCAGACAATCCCGGTGACTATAGCAGGTCCGACAAACAAGGTAACTGTCAAGTTTACACCTCCGGGAAACACTGACCAGCTCACCGCGACTGTCAGGCCCAGTTTTGTCGAGATATCCGCGCTTTCTGGGAACACCAAAACCAGTTCTGGCTCGGCCACGACAGGGGTAGCTTTCGGTTACTACGTCGACCCCGCATACAACAGGTGGTACGACGGCTACGTGGCGATTTATTCTGGCACTGCGGGCTTGATAGGCGCAAACGGCTGGATATTCCCTCTGCCTCCGCCGCAGTATTGCGTAGGCGGAAGCACATCCATGGACGGCAAAGTCCACTGCTCCCGAACCTATACCACCCTTTACTCGAGCCCTGAAATCGTGCAGACATATTCGTTCCCGGCGCCCAAGTCCACGGTCAAAGTTACGCTGTACTACGACGCCAGCGCCAGGGATTACGCGACGAACTGCCACGTCTATGGATGCCCTTTCTCCATGAGTTCGACGCTTGACCTCGGGGCTGGCGGCAGCCTCAGCATCCCTGTGGCCTATAACACCCCATACTCTGGCTACCGCAGCGACACAATAGAAGGAAGCAAGTCCGGCACAGTTACTTTCATGCTGACCGGCCTTACGCCCGGCCAGCAGGTGGACATCCCTGTCAAGCTATTGTCCAGCATCAGCTCAGAGAGCGCCACAGTGTATGTTGGCAATGGCCGGTACGTGAAGGGCGACATCAACTACACCGCGAGCCTGAGCACGCAGCTGTTCATCGACTGACTTGACGGCAGGCTCAACCTGCGTCCCGCCTTTTCCGTTTCGAATCCGGTTTGGCTTTGCAAACTTTAAGAACACGGGAGACAACCGATAGCTGACCTGAATGGCCAAAGCAAAGAAGGCAACGGCGAAAACAAAGAAGACTGCGAAATCAAAGGCAAAGGGAAAAGCAAAGGCGAGGACTGTCAAGCAAAAAGCTGCTCCGAAGCCTGCTGCAGCGGAGACTGCCGCGACCACCGCAGAGCAAGCCCCGCAGGCCGCGTCTGCGGCGGGTGAGGGAGAGGCGACAAAATAGCGGCTCGTGCGGCCTGCACTGCGTCCCGCATTTTTTCCGTTTTCGTTTCAGGCGACCCTATAGACTGCAAAATTCTCAGATATCAGGACTGCAGAGGTCAGCGAGCTTGGCGCAAGCGCAATCGTGCCCGCACCAACTGGCAGTTTAGATACAGTCTGGCCGGACTGGTTCAGCAATCGGTATGCGACTGGATTACCGGTGCTGCCATCATACGCGAACTTGATGCCGATCTCGCGCCCCGAGTTGTTCATAACGTCTACGCAAAACTCGCCGCAAGTGTAGGTAGCCGTGACACTCACCGATTCGCTCAGCATCAGGACCTGCCTCTGTGCCTGGTCGTTGATGCGCGCCGTAGTCGACTGGGCGGCCGAAGCCATGTAACCTGCGATAAGAGCGCTAGCCGCTATGGTTGCAGCCGACAACATTATGAATGCGACAACTTCGCTCACCATGGTTATTCGCTTCCCTTCCTGTACGCTCCTATTATGGTCCGGATTTCTTCCCTGAATGCATAGACGCCCACAGCTGCCGCACTGGAAAGCACGAGTACAGCAAGGGGAGTAAAGTCAGTGACATAGACCGCAGCCAGGGTGGCGTCGCTGTCGCCGGCTACTACATCTTGGGCCGGACCCCTTAAAATTAGACACACCCGGCAAGGGGTACCTGGATAAGCTGGGTACCACTAAAAAGAAGG
>NZ_JBBIHK010000066.1:0-5389 GCF_037447015.1 Nitrososphaera sp.
AGGTAGATGCGCTCAAAGTCGTGCAGCCTGTTCTTGACTATCTCAAATATCGCCCGGGACTTGCCGGAGCCGCTGCGGGCGTAGAGGAACACGTTGCCGGAAGACGACGCAAGGTCAAAGCCGTTAAAGGGCACGAACGGTATCATGTCCCTCTGGTGATCCAGGTGTATGTTGAGCGCCTCGGCGATTTCTTTGAGCGACCTGGCAGGGTCGGCGTTCACCTGCGGGAGAAGGACGAAAGAGACCTCCGAGTTTTCGATGTCCTTGTGCTCTATTCCGCCTTCCATACCTGTTTTCTATAGAATTGTTTTATTTAACTATACCACGGGAGATTTTTTTGATTTCCAAATATGGAAAAAACATCTTTTTTCTTCTTTGATCTGCAGGCATATATGCATATTATAATAATATATGCCTGACAGGGCTGGAGCGAAAAAAAGGCAGACGCGCAAAGGAGCCCGGACGCTGGCGGCAGCAGCAGTAGCCGTTTTTCACAGAACAGCCTTCCGGAAGAATGCTTTTTAAAAAGATCGTTCCCGGCAACCCATGAGCAGGTTTGAAGCGTTCGTCACGGGGCTTGCCGCGGCTTCTGTAGTCATGATCCTGATAGACTATCTCGTCCCCCTTGACGGAGGGCAAAAGCTCTTTGCGTATTCTTTTGACGGGTTTGTAGTGGCAGTCATGGCCGCCGACTTTGGCAGGAGGCTAAAGTCCTCAGGCGAGGGTGGCCGCAGGTTCCTGCTGAAGCACTGGTACGAGATACCTGCCATGATCCCGCTGTTTGCCCTTGCCGCGCTTGACGCGTACGTGATCGCCGGCGTTGCCATACGCGGGCTTCGGCTCATAAGGCTGTTCAGGCTGGTGCACATTTTCTTCAGGGCCACGGAAGTCGCCCGGGGCAGCAGGCTGGCCGAGCTGGTCGTGTTATCCGCCGGCATCGTGACCACGGGCGCGGTGGCCGGCTTTTTCGTAGAATCGTCCCACCCGGATACCAAGATAGCCAACCTGGGCGACGCGTTCTGGTGGGCCATAGTCACGGTCACCACCGTCGGGTACGGCGACACGTATCCCATGACTGTCGAGGGAAGGGTGGTGGGCGCTTTCCTGATGGTGACAGGCATGGGGATATTTGCCGTCCTCACGTCTTACCTCGGCGCGTCGCTCGTTGCGGCAAGGATGAAAGGCGGCGGCTCCAGAAACGGCCTCGCATCCGAGACAAAGGAGGCGATCAAGGCAAAGGTGGACAGCGTCGAAAAGCTGAGCGACGAAGAGTTTGCAACGCTGGTCGCGCTGCTAAATGGGTTGCGCGCAGGCAAAGCCTAGCCCAGCATGCTGACTGAGCAGGAAAAGATGGAAAAAGATCTTTTGTTTTTTATCATGGCAGAAAAAATTGCGACCGGCGCCCATAGAGCAAGAGTCAGCGGCCGTCTGAAAATACCAGATCCCTGAACTCCTTGTAGCGCTTCAGGACAAGCAGGCCGGTCTTGGTAGTCTTGTACGTGCTAGAATCATTGCTGTAGTTTAGCAGCCCCGAATCTTCGAGCAGCTTCAGGTACTCCTTCATGTGTGGGTAAGAAAGTTTCGTACGGTACATGATCTCTGTGACCCGCTCTCCTTCCTTTGCACTACTGAGAATGTCTGCGACAATGTCGCACCAACCACGTCTAGTGTTTGCCACTGTTAAATATTATCCTTTAAATGTATATTTAAATGCTCTGGTACAAATCTGGGGTTATCACCGGGACAGAACGGGCCCGCCCCAAGTAACAATAGGGGCTGGCCGTCTTCTTATAAACTCCGCTTTTAAGATCGCCTGCCAGAGATATGTATGTATGTGCAACGCCGGCGCCGGCTGCAATCTTGGATGGATGCCCGCCCCACATGGCTTTTGCATCTATAAACTGATTCCATGCGATGCTGCCGGGAAAGGCAGACGTGCAGCACCATAGCCTGTTTCTTGTCTGCTTTCTTTCTTTTTATAAAGGAAAGAGAAAAAGCAACTGTTTTATTTTCTGCTGCGCCTCAAAGCAAACGTGCGCAAGCCGGTGCTCTTGGTTGACGACGCGCAGGAATCGCGCCTTGCAGCAGAGATGTTTGCGAGCTCGGGCAGAGAATACGTCGAGTACCACATCAAGAAGTTCGAGGAGAGCTGCTGTGGCGAGCTCCCCACCACCAGGGCGCCGGCGGTGTTTGCCCCCGAGGGCGTGTTCAAGGGCCTTGCAGGAGTAAAGGAGTACCTGCAATCATCATCATCTGCTGCTGCAGGCAAGAACACGCGGCAGCAACAACAACAGCAGCAACAAAAGGGAGCCGAATACGACAGCTCTTACTGGTGATGACGATGGTGGTCGTCAGAGACGACGATATAGACATGGCCGTCCTTTTCGAAAACCTCGTAGAGCACCAGGTCGCCGGACTTGCGCCATTCCGGCGACTGCTCCACCCAGCTGGCTTCTTTTTTCCACGACTTCATGTTTTCCAGCTTGCCCGTAAAGACGTTGTACTCGTAGCCGTGCATGTAGCAGACGATGTTGTCGCCGTGCATTTCGCCCTTTGAAAGCGACGCGCCCCTGTGCGGGCACGAGTTGTCAAACGCAAAGAGCCTCCCGCTGCCCTCCTTCCTCCCCACCAGCACGTCTGCAGAGCCGACCGTAAAGACCTTCCAGCGCCCTTCGGGAATTTCGCTGCTCTTGCAGAGTGGCAGGGCAGGTGACTGTTGCTGTTGTTGGTGTTGTTGGTGATGGTGTTGTTGGTGATGATGAGGAGGATGTTGCGATCCGTCGTCTTGATCTTTTTTCTTCCCGCCTTGTTCTTTATGCTGCATATCCCTGTACGATGTCTCTCGACAAAAAGAAAAAGAAAGAAGAGGTATATTATATTACGTCTAGAGGTGGATGAGGCCACCCTGCGACCCTGTGTGCGGCGACTGGCCGGCGAACTTGCGCCTAAAGTGTCCAGACGGCCTCTTTGACAGGAGCTCGATGAACCACGCCTCGTGCTCTACCTCTTCCTGCATTATGCGCTGGGCGATGTCGTACGTCCTTGGGTCTTTGCCTGCGGTCATGTCGCACACCTCTCCCCACGAGCGGATGGCGCACTGCTCCGCCTCAAGCAGGACTTTCAGGATAGAGTTGATGTCCTCCCAGTTGTCCGGCAGGTAGGCGTCGGGGCACCCCGCCTGGTCTGCGAACTTGCGGATGTCCCTTGGGAGGGCGCCGCCAAGCTCGTAAAGCCGGGGGACCATCGCCTCAAAGTGGTTGCGGTCCTCTATCCTTGCGTCCTCGACTATCTCCTTGATCCCTTCGCCCTCAAGGCCGGTGCAGTGCATCCTCAGTATCGTATAGTAGTAATAGGTGGTAAACTCGGCGCCCACGCCCTTTGTTATGAGCTCCTTGAGCCTCTCCACGTTGACGCCGTTCTTTTGCAGGACCTCTAGCGCGACGATGTTTGGCACGGGCTTGGTAGTCTTGGCATAATCACTTTTGTCCCTATTGCTGTCCGTTGGCGATGACGACATGTCCGTATAGCAGGGGTTGAAAATTAAAGAGTTACTCCAACGTTTGTCGTCTTCTCGCTCAGCTCCCACAGCCGCTTTGCGGCAGAGTCGTCCATGGCGGCCCCGGAAGGCTGTTCCTCCCTCCTCTTGACGAAATATTTGCCAGTTGCAGTCACTTCTGGCGACGACGCAAGGTGGATGCCGGTGTCGGCCCCCTTTTGCGGGCTTGCCATGAAAGGGCCTGCGGCCGACCAAACGGCCCCGTACATCCCGTTTCTTACGAGGTTCGTCCTGACTGCGCCGGGGTGGAAGCAGTTTGCAAGGACGCCGGCCGGGAGGCGGCGGGCAAGCTCCCTTGTAAAGAGGATGTTGGCCAGCTTGGACTGCGAGTACGCCTTGATGCCGCTGTAAGGCCTCTTTTGGAATTCAATGTCGTCAAAGTCGATTTGCGCGCCCCTGTGCGCTACAGAGCTTGTGGTGACGACTCTGGAATCAGCCGCAAGCGCCTTTGCAAGCAGGGCAGTCAGCATAAAGGGCGCAAGGTGGTTGACCGCGAACGTGACCTCGATCCCGTCGACGGTCTCGGCGCGCCGGGCCGCAAACACGCCGGCGTTGTTGACAAGCACGTGCAGACGGCTGTGGCGGTCCAGAAACTCGCCGGCGAGCCGGCGCACTTCGGCCTGCGAGGACAGGTCGGCCACGAGGTACGAGATTTTTTCATTTTCACCATTGCCGATCTCTAGGGCGGCTGCTTTGCACTTGCTCCTGTCCCTGCCGACAATGACCACGGCGGCCCCCATCCGGGCTAGGCCGGCGGCTATCTCTTTCCCTATGCCCGAGGTCGCCCCTGTTACCAGGCAGACCCTGCCGCTCATCGCCGCGTCTTCGTTTCCCACGGGAACACCATCCACCTTTCATGGTTCAGTATCCTGCCGCAGAACCCGGGGCAGCCGGGGTAGCGGGACATGCAGAACGCAAAGTCGCACGAGAACCCCCTGACTGCCTCCTTTACCATCCGGTAGGTGTCGCCGGCATCGTAAATGTCGTCTATGACGATATAGTGGGCGTTTTTGTCTAGCGCGGGCATCTCTTGCTTTACAAGCTTTTTCTTTCGGACAGGGATCAGCTTGATGTCGTCTATGCCAAGCTCCTCTGCAAGGAGCCGGGCAGGAATCACGCCGCCGTTTGTTACGCCAAGCACGCAGTCGTACTTTCTCTTTTTTTCCAGGGCCTGGCGCGCCACCTCTTGTACAAGGTAGTGGATTTCAAACCAGCTGCAGGGCTCTCTGGCGACGGCCGCTGCTGCAGCAGCCACGTTGCTGGTGTTATTGCTGCTATTGTCGTTGTTGGGCGCAAACGACAGCCCGGATTTCGAGCAATCCGCGCACCCGTCCTGTTGTTGTTGTTGCTGCTGTCTTTTGTCGCCCTTTTTCGCTTTTCGCACGCTCTCTGCCCGTAATACTGTCTTCCAGCCTATATATCCGATTCAGGCCGCGGCGACGCATCATGACGCGCAATGTTTAAAATGCAACCACATTCCAATTAGGCTGATTTGGTATTCGTTGCCAAGACAAAGTCCCCCGAAGAGTGGAAGGCAGTAGCTAGCGCCATCAGCACGCTTGTAGACGAGGCCACGTTTGAGGCGACTGCCGAGGGCATCTCTTTCAGGGGCATGGATCCGTCCCACATTGCGCTCATCGACATATACTGGCCGTCGCACGCGTTTGAAAAGTACGAGTGCGACAGCGTGGTAAAATTCGGCATCAGGGTCGACGAGTTCAGCAAGCTGGTCAAGAGGGCCGACAAGAAGGACACGGTAGAGGTATCGCTTGGCGATAACGACAGCATGCTGCACGTCAGGATGCAGAACGGCTACAGGCGCGAGTACAAGAC
>NZ_JBBIHK010000067.1:0-5099 GCF_037447015.1 Nitrososphaera sp.
GCATAGACATGTCAAGCAGGGTCAAGATAATGTATCCGGTACAGGTCAATGCCACCGGCGTAGAATTATCCGGCATGGCCTACCACCCGTCTGCAGAGAAAGTTGTCTTGGAGCTGAACAGCCGGCGCGGGCCTGGAGGCATCTCGGCAAAGATTCCAAATTCCATGATCAGCAACATCTTGGCCTCCGGGAATCAAACTGCCCCGGACGGCGCTTACTCGGTGACGGCAGAATCGCACGGCGCCTATAGCCTGGTGCACATCCAGCTGTCAGATAATGCGCCTGAAAACCTCCGATTTATCATAGGGAGGTCAGTTACCATGGAGGCCGCGCCGTCCATCCAGTCCGCCCAGTCAGCAACCGCCGAGCCGGACTGGAGGAGCTCGTTGTTAAGACCTTCCGGCTGCCTTATTGCCACCGCGGCGTTTGGCTCAGAGCTTACGCCCCAGGTCCAGTACCTGCGCAATTTCAGGGAGCATTACATACTTTCGACAATGTCGGGCTCGGCGTTCATGAACGCCTTCAATACCGTGTACTATTCTTTCAGCCCGCAGGTTGCAGACTATGAAAGGGAGCACCAGTGGCTCCAGCAGACTGTAAAGTCAGGGCTCTACCCGCTGTTTGGGATATTGAACCTCTCGGCCGCTGCTCATACGCTGGTTGGCGGCGGCGAAGCCGGGTCGCTTGCAGCAGGGACGGTGGCAAGCATGATGATAGGTGCAGTATATGTGTCGCCGCTTGCGGCCCTGGCGTGGCCCCGGCAGAAAAGGCTCAGGTCAGCCGCAAAGGTGTCAGCTGCCATCGTGGCTGTTTCTGTTGTGGCTATTGTTGCCGGGATATTATCGAACAACCCGCAAATCCTGACGGTGAGCACCTCGCTTTTTGTAGTATCGTCTGCTAGCTTCTCGGCTCTGCTGACAGTCGTCATGTTACAAAAAGCGGCTCGCTGCATACGCAGGCAGTTGTAATGATGCAACAAGAAAAACGCGGACTTGTGTTCCACACATCATAATAATCGCTGGTGCATTTCATGGGCACCGGCGTGTTTAGGCTCTGCTTTTCCGCTCCGCATGGATCAATTCCACATAGAGATCGCGCGTAAAATCGACTGGTGAAAAACAGACACCGCCTCCAAACAGCAAAAGGGGAAAAATTACCCGCCGTACAGAGCAGGGCTGAAAAGTTTAAGGCATTATATTGGGAAAGTGCCCAAGCAAGGCTTTTAGCGCATTTGGCGGATCCCGAAAACTGTGAATAAAATAGATCCCTCGTGCTTCAGGCAAAGCCCTGCGCCAGTCCTTGTGGGGAGAACGTAGCAGAGAAACCACATGATCAGCGACGTTATTGTACAGATGAAACTTGCCACGCACGGTCGACTCATGATGAAATTGATGATATGGAGAAGGAACCCCTAAGATGAGAACCCATTTCAGAATTGCCCTTGCTTTCGTCCTGGCAGCCATCACAATCCTTTCCTCAACAGTCCTGCTTCCAAATACACAGAAAAGTCTCTGGGAAACAGCGTCATTGGCCGAGGCGGCAGAAGGCGATAATGACCATGCTGCTACTACCACTACTACCAAGCACTACCTCTATGGCTGCAGCCAGTACGAGTACGTCGGGTTCCACTGCGACCCAATCCAGAACGAGTTTGAAAGCAGCACATTTGTCGCAAGCTATACCAAGGTGGCATCTGCCACCCGCCAGCCTGACTATGTACCGGCCAGGTTTGGAGAGGGAGTGCAGGTCTCCCTGCATTCGCTTGAATCGATGAGGGCAAACGTCATTGACGCTTATGACAGCGAGAGGTTTTCTGTGTATGCGTCAGTAAAGCCGGATAATAGCGACAAGGAGTTCAGCAACGGGTATGCAACTCTGGTGTCGTACAGGAACGGCGTCTATAGCCACGATGTCCACGATGCTGGGTGGCAAATTCAGTTCGTGCCAAATCCCAGCAATGACGAGTCTGTAGAGATAGTCCGCTTCACCGTCTTCAACTCCAACGGCACAGGCTTTTCTCCGCCAGACGCCACCATTCCGGCAGACAGGTTCTCTGAAATACTGGGCTCCTTTGACGGAAGGAACGTCAGGTTGTTTGTAGATGGAGAGATGAAGGGAGAAACCATGTTTAACGGTACATATACGGGCAGCGTCTCTCGCAGCAACTTTTTAAACATAGCCGGCGACGCCTATTGTACGTGCGAGCTTGCAAGCGGCGTGATTGATGAAGTGCGTTACTACAACTATTCCATGGTGACAGCAGAGCAGGTAAAAAGAGACATCGACAGCATTTCAGAGGAAGAAGGACTTGTCGGCTACTGGAAGTTCGACGGAGACCTAAAAGACTATTCTCCATATGGCAACGACCTGTTCTACAACACAATGATTTCAAGCGCGGCGTTTGCCCCGGACGGCCGCCTGTTTTACAATGAAAAGAACTCTGGCAACATCAGAGTCATGACAATGGCGGCAAATGGCACTGCGCTGCTGATGGACGAGCCGTTTGCTTCGATTCCAGAGATACACGTCAGCTGGGATCAGGGCCTGCTCGGCCTTGCCATAGACTCTAGATTCCGCGAAAACCACTTTGTCTATGCGTACTATAACTACAAGGACGAGAGTTCCGGGGACGTCTATGCCAGAATAGTCCGGTTTACAGACTCTGATAATAAAGGGATAGACGAGAAAGTCATACTCGACAGGATACCTGCTTCTCCTTACGGATTCCACACGGGCGGGGCCCTGACGTTTAACAAAATCGATGACAAACTCTACGTGACAGTGGGGGACGCAGCGGACGACCTGCGGGCGCAAAACATAACCTCGCTCAACGGCAAGATTCTCAGGATGAACCGGGATGGCACGGTCCCGGACGACAACCCATTTCCAAATTCTCTGGTTTACAGCTATGGCCACCGGAACATGTATGGCATAGCTTTTGACGAGCGGGGGCACGGGCTGGTCACAGAGCCGGGCGCCGACATATACGACGAGATCAACGCTCTCGTCAAGGGCGGAAACTTTGGCTGGTCAAGAATGCAGCCGGCAAACGTCCCGCCGGATCCGCTCACGGATGATTCATCCATAAAACCGCTGAGGACCTATTTCATCTCGATAAACCCCACGCAGGCAGTGTACTATGACGGCGACAAGCATCCGGAGCTGAAGGGCAAGTTCATTTTCGGGTCCTACAGGGGCAACCTCTACGCCGTCAAGCTGAACGAGGACGGCACAAGGCTGGTGGAAGAGTGGAGGCTAAAGACCAACTTTTACCCATCACTTGAAGTCGTGAACGTGGCAGTCTCTCCAGATGGCGACATATACTTTGGAGCGTATGACATTTACAGGCTGGACGGCATAGACATGTCAAGCAGGGTCAAGATAATGTATCCGGTACAGGTCAATGCCACAAATAACATGGAGGTATCGCTCGGGTACTCTGAGCCCGAGAAGGCGCTGAGGTTCAGCATAAACGACCGGTCAGAAGGAGGCAGCCTGACCATAGGAATCCCCAAGTCGTTTATCGGAGGAATTGGAAGCAAGGTCGACATTATTCCGCCGGAGGAAGGAGACAGCGTTGCTGCTGCAAACAGAACCGAAGATCCCTCGATGATGCCACGCGCAGAAAAGATAGTAGTAGCAGCAGATGGCGAGGCAAATGCCAGTTACGATATCCTCAGATTAGACATCCCTAAAAATTACTCGCAAGGCAACGACATCCTGCTCGTCGCCTCGAACTCTGGGGTGAACGTTGTCCGGACGATACCAGAGTTTGGGATATCTGCCGCCCAGTTTGTCATGCTGGCCTCGATACTGGCAATTGTTGCCCTGACGAACAGACGGTGGCGCAAGGGCTTCTCCCTTGTTCTCCGGCGTTAACCGTGTGTCCCTTGTGTGGTGCGCGCGTGTGTATATGAGCAGTTTGAATCATATATATTGCATGCATGCACGACTCTTCTTACCTAAAGCGAGATAGCGTGGTATGTTGAAAAGGTCTGGAATGGTGTTTGTTGTCCTCTTTAGCGTGTTCGTCCTGTCGGTGAAGCAGGTCGGCGCCGAGAACGGCCGCGTGACTGTTTCAGACTTGAGGATCAATGGGCAGTACGGGCACGACGTGACAAGCATCCAGTCAAACAAAGCATTTGTCCTCTCGGCCAAGGTAGCTAACACGTATGGATTCAAGCAGCAGATCGTCGTCTTTTTCCAGATCGTGGATTCAGGAGGCGCCACCCTATACCTTCAGCCAAAGGAGGTCGTGCTGGGCGCAAACGAGGACAGGTCAGTCTGGAGCGTCGCGCAACTTAACTCCACAGGAGTCCACACTGCAAGCATCATCATCACGGATACCGCCAAGCCTCCGCGCATTCTAAACGACAGCGTCGAAAAGATGCAGTTCTATCAGACGTCCCCTGCACCTTTGCGCGAGCCGCAGGGATCTCTCTACGACGATTTTTCTGGCGAAGAATATACTTCGGGCAACTATCAGGTGTCTCCAAACGGCAAGTGGTATCATTATTATTCAGGCTCAAGGGCCAACCCCGGCAAGCAGGGAGTAAAGGCGTCTGCCACCAGCCCGGGGAACGTATTCTTCCAGGACACCCCCTCCCCTACCAGCGTTGACCAGACGTACTCTACCCTCACGCTGTCGACTGCCAGCTACAAGAATTTTGAGATGAGCATGGACGTCAGGACTGCCGCGCAGACTCGCATCAACAGCCCGCCCAAGCCGTGGGAGGTCGCCTGGGTGTTCTGGCATGCGGTGGGCCAGGGGACAGAGCCTGTCGACCGTACGCACTTTTATTATTTTGTGGTCAAGACAAACGGCGTAGAGATTGGCAAGTACGACGGCGGGACCAACCCTGCAAGCCAGAAGATAATAGCAAACAAGTACTATCCGGCCGAGACTCCAATCAACAACAAGATTGGCGAGTGGCAGAACTGGAAGATAACCGTTGTCGGAGACCACATAGTAGTAAGGGTGAACGGGGCCGTCGTTTTTGACATCTATGACTCGGCATCGTTTGACAGCGGCAGGGTGGGGCTGTACAATGAGGACGCCAAGACGGAGTACAGGAACGTCGCCATAACGCCGATGAGCT
>NZ_JBBIHK010000068.1:0-4226 GCF_037447015.1 Nitrososphaera sp.
ACGGAGGAGGCAGGCACCAGCACATCGGGCGCCAGTCGTCTGTCAGCAGGAACACGCCTCCGGGACGCAAGGTTGGCAACATTGCCCCGCGCAAGACCGGCAGGGGCAGGATAAAGGAAGTCCCGCAAAAGACATAAGCCGCCTTTTCCGTTCTTCCTTTCTCTCCTTTCTTATTTTCAAATTATTTTAAAAAATACACACATGCTGAAGCCCGTCTAACCTAGTTCATAGCTCTTGCGCAGAATCCCACAGTAGCTGGTAGCCTTTGCGCAGCTCCCTGGCCAGGTTCGAATCGACCGCGTATATCGACGCCACCCTGCCTTCCCAGAAAAGCGGGTTGTCCACGACCATCACCACGCTCCTGCCGTCTATTACGTGAAATGGCGCATGGATCTGCTTTGTGTGCCTGACCTGTATCTTGGCAGATTCCGGCAGGCCCCTGACAAAGCTCTCTACCAGCTTGCCTGTCTCCCCTATCCCTCCTCGGGTGCTGCTGCTCACGCCAAAGATTATGCGCGCAGATACGTTGCCGGCCGTTATGTTTTGGACGATCTTTTGTTTTACATTCTGGCCGTAGACCCTCGCGCCGCTGAGGCAGGTCGGCTCGAAATACGAGAGGATCTCGGCCCGGGCGTCTGCCAGGTGGGGCAGGTGCTTCTGGATGTGGTTTTTCATCCCAAACTCGAGGTTAAAGAATGTCTTGCTGCTGCTACCGTCCTCCCCCTGCCTCTGGCTGCCTCTACTCCCATCATAAATCTCGCCCAGCTCGGACTGCAGCAGTGGCAGGGCCTCACCTAGCAGGGCAAGCTCCTTCTGCTTGTTCTTCATCAGGCGCGCCACTCCGACAGACGGCTCAAGCGCCCTGAACTTGGCTGGCCGTGACTGCTGCACCTCCAGCAGGCCGAGCAGCCCGAATTTTTCTGTGATGGCATAGATCTTGCTTGAAGGCACGCCCGAATGGGAGCAGAGGCTTTTTGCGTCTGTTACGCCTAGGGCCAGCAGGCTCACATACGCTCTTGCCTCGTATTCGGACATGCCAAGCGACTTTAACGAATCGTGCAGGTCTCTCCTCTCCTGGACGGATGCCGTTGAACCTCCACCCATTATTACTACTACTTGTAGTAGTAGCAAGTAGCGAGAATATAAGTACTCTGGCAGCTGCACGCCGTACATGGCATTGTTACTTGAAGACAAGGTCGCGGCCGTCTTTGCGGCTGGAGGAGAGGTCGGATCAAGCGTGAGCAGGGTGCTGGCCCGGGAAGGAGCCGCCGCGTTCCTTTCAGGCAGGAGGCTGGCTCCTGTAGAGTCGCTGGCTAAAGAGATCCGCGACGCTGGCGGCGTGGCATACGCAGCAGAGGTGGATGCGCTGGACGAACAAGCTGTAGATTCGTATTTGGAGAAGGACGTGGTTGGAAGGGCAGGCCGTGTCGACATTGTGTTCAACGCAATTGGCGTCCAGCCGGTGGACGCAGGATACGGCACGCCCTGCACAAAAATCCCTTACGACAGGTTCTTGCTTCCCATCGCGACGCACGTCGGATCGCAGTTCCTTACCTCAAGGCTTGCAGCAAAGCACATGCAGGCGCAGAAATCCGGCGTCATCCTCATGCTTTCTGCCTCGGTATCGACAGACGCGCGCCTGTTCATGGCAAACATCACAGCCGCGTGCGCTGCCATCGAGGGCATGAGCAGGTCCCCCGCCGCCGAGCTTGGCAGGTCAGGCATCAGTGTGGTCTGCATACGGCCAAGAGCCATGGCCGAGACGCGGACCATCAGGCAGACGTACGAGGTAAACGCCAGGACCCTTGGGATAGAGCCGGAGGCATTTGCCCGCGCCGTCAGGGACGCCGCGCCACCGGGGCGCCCTGCGACGACGCTTGGCGACATGGCAGAGATGGCCGCGTTCCTGGCGTCCAACAAGGCAGGCACCCTCGGCGGGAGGGCCGTCGAGGTCTAGCCGGAGTGAGTGCGACAGGAGCGGGAAAAGGAGAGGATAGATGAGGGATGAACCTCGCAAAGAATTTCACGGCGACAGCAGGACCGATAAACTGGAGGAGGTTGGCAATCGCCGCGCCGGCGGCCGCCGCGCTCAACATGACGCTCCTCTTCCTTCTCTTCATGAACCCGCTGTCGCAGCGGATAATCTTTGACGAATCCGGCGCAGGCCAGAGCCCCAAGCTGGTGGCAGTCTGGACAGAGATAGAGCCAGTCCCCTCGCTGGCATCGCTGGCACCGGCCCTCATCGTGACCCCCCTCATCTACAGCTTTGTGTTTGCCCTGCTCCACCCTGCGATCCCGGGCAAAAGCGGCCTGCACAAGGGTGTCGTGTTCGGACTCATCCTCTGGGGGCTCATAGCAGTGTTCTTTGAGCTGTTCACGCCAAGCGGGCTTTTTGGCGAGCCTGCCCACCTGCTGGCGTACGAGCTGTCGCTGTGGCTTGCCGCGCTGGTCGCGGTGGGAGCCGTGCTTGGAGCCATGTACCGCGCCAGCGAGGAGCCACAGTCGGCTTGACCTCCAAGGACGGCCGCGCCACCTCCGCCGATGCTGCTGCAGCGGATCTCTTGCGCAAAAGGATAGAGCAGAGGTTGCCCGGCGTCACGACCAGGCCGATGTTTGGCTACCAGTGCTACCTGGTGCAGGGGAAATTCTTTGCAGGCTTTGGCAAAAGAAGAGGAGGGGAGCAGACGATCATCATCCGGCTGCCCAAGGACCTCCAGAGCAGAGCTGTGGCGGCAGGATTGAGGCCGTTTCGCCATGGAGCCAGAGCCGGCTGGATGGAAATGGACTGCAAATCGACAAAGGGAGACGATGCCTTTGTGTGGATAAGAAAAGGGTACGATTACGCGGCCTCTCTTGTGAGAGGGGACAATGGCCGCCGCGGCTGACGGCGTTTTTTTACACCGCGGCTGGCGCCTGCTACAAAAAGCCTATATTTTGCACCCCGCTATGCAAGCATGAAATATTATGCGTGCAGAACAGTTTTCCAAGAATATCCTTGCGTTACACAACAAGATCCGGTTCGCCGGCGTGGTTGAAAAATCAGGCCACCTCTACGCAGGCATAAGGCGCGAGGACGCGCCGGACAAGCTGACCGGCAGGAACAGCGAGATCAGCCTGGCGCAATCAGCCTACATAGTTGACCTGCGCAGGATGTTCTCTAACGAGCTTGGCGAGCTCAAGTCCGTGGTCTATAACTATGACGGCGTCAACATCGTCAGCGTGCCGGTAAAGGACCACATCCTGGTCATCTCGACCGAGCCGGACGTCAAGCCCGACGAGATAGTGTCGAAGGTGCAGGCGTACATCAAGTCGGTCGAAAAAGAGCTGTCGCTCTACCCTCCAAGCAACGTGGTGAACGAGGAGAAGAAGGAGATGCTTCGCAACCTGCTCGAGTCCGGCATTTCGGAGGAGCTGGTCGCCGAGCAGCTCGACCTGGACGAGAGCCTGGTCAGGATGCTCGCCAAAGAGATGAAAATAGTCAGCCAATAGCCTTGAACTTGTCAAGCGACTTCCAGAGGTACCACGTGGCGACGCTCCTGTAGGGCCGCCACGGCTCGGCTATTTTCACCATCTTTTCAGGCGGCGGGAGCGAGCGGAGCGAGTATGTTTTTTGCATGGCCTTGCGGAGTCCGAGGTCTCCAACAGGCAGCACGTCGGGCCTGCCCAGGTGAAATATCAGAAACATCTCGGCAGTCCACCTGCCAATCCCCTTTACTTCTGAAAGCTGGCTTACCACCTCTTCGTCGCCCATCTCTGAAAGCGCGGCGAGGTCGATCCTGCCTCCAGCCACGCGCGACGCCAGATCCTTCATGTACTCTATCTTTCTGCCAGACAACCCGGCGTTACGCAGGGCGCCGTCCGGCGTGGCAAGCAGCCTGGCAGGGGCAGGTAACCGTCCGCCGTACAGCTTGACAAAGCGGGCTCGGATGGCGTCTGCCGCGCCCCCGGCAAGCTGCTGGTACATTATCGCCTCGACAAGCGACTGGAACGGCCTGACGTTGCCGGTTTCTTTCGCTGTCGTTGCCTGCCTTATCGTATAGTCGCCAACGGCCGCGATTACCCTGCCAAGCCTCGGGTCGGCGGCCGACAGGTGCGCGATGGCCGCCGCTGCAGACGGGCGACGAGGAGAAGAAGGAGAGGAAGATGACGATGATGATGAAAGTGTCAGGCGTACATCTGCTCCGTCTTGTGCTCCGGGAGCGCCTGGACGCTCCTTATCTTTTTAA
>NZ_JBBIHK010000069.1:0-4175 GCF_037447015.1 Nitrososphaera sp.
ATGTGGCCCGACGCGACAAAGACGCTCTTGCTCATTATCTGGCAGCCGTCTATCTCCATCATGCCGTCCCTCCGCACCAGCTGGCGCCTCCAGAGCTCGATGAACTTGTTCTTCAGGCCGACCCCGGACGGGCCGTACTCCCAGAACCCTGCCTGCGCGTCGGCGTAAATCTCGCAACTTGGAAAGTAAAAGCCCCTCTCGAGGGCGAGCTTCATGACCTTGTCGTAATCTGCTACTGCTGCTGATGCTGATGTGGCCGCTGCCATCTTGTCTCTCTACCTCTGCCTCTCTCTCTATGCGCAAGCTGCACTTGGACGTGCTTTTTATTGTTACCTCGCCCTTGGCGCGGATTGCAAAAGTTACCATAACAATTTATCTCGGTCACGCAACCGGCATGGTGCGCAAAGATGAAGGTCTCTGACAGGACGCACGGCGTCGAGTACGCCATCCGCGACATTACGGCGTACGCAAACAGGATAAGGGCGCAGGGCAAAGAGATAACCTACCTCAACATAGGCGACCCTGTCAAGTTCGATTTCAAGACGCCTGCCCACATAAAAAAGGCCCTCATCGACGCAGTCAACAGGGACGAGAACTATTACGCTGATTCGGAGGGCCTGCCGGAGCTTCGCCAGGCGATAGTGGAAAAAGAGTCGGAAAAGGGGCTCGACGTGACGCCGGACGACGTGCTCGTCACAAACGGCGTGTCGGAGGGGCTCGACATGACCCTTGCGTCCATCGTCGACCCAAACAGCGAGGTGCTGATGCCCGGCCCGTATTACCCTCCCTACTCCTCGTACGTCAAGTTCTACGGCGGCAGGCCTGTAGAATTCCGGCTGCACGAGGACGGCCGGCCGGACCTCGAAGACCTGCGGTCCAAGATAACCTCGCGCTCCCGGGCGCTGTGCATAATCAGCCCGAACAACCCGACCGGAGAAGTCTTTGACCGCAAGAGCCTGCAGCAGCTCGTCGACATTGCCACCGAGCACGACCTGTACGTCATCTGCGACGAGATTTACGACAAGATAGCGTTTGACTCGCAGTTCACGGGCATCGGCAAGGTCGCCAAGGACGCGCCTGTCGTGCTCTTGAACGGGTTCTCAAAGGCGTACCTGATGACCGGCTGGCGCTGCGGCTATGTCTGCATGAACAGCAGCTCCCGCAAGCTCGACCAGTTCAGGGAGGACGTGCCCAAGCTTGCCCGGGTGAGGATAGCGGCAAACCTGCCGGTGCAGCACGCCGCAGTCGCCGCGCTCAGGGGCCCGCAGGACCACATTCCGCAGATGGTGGACAGGCTGCGCAGGAGGCGCGACTATGTGGTCAAGAGGCTCAACGCAATGAGCGGCATCCAGTGCAGGCTGCCCCGCGGGGCGTTCTACGTCTTCCCCAAGATAGAGCTCGGCAGCCGGTGGAAGGACGACAAAGAGTTTGTCATCGACCTTTTGAACACCACGGGCGTGCTCACGGTGCACGGGTCCGGCTTTGGCTCTGCGTACGGCTCGGGGCACTTTAGAATAGTTTACCTGCCGCCTGAAGACCAGCTGGAAAAAGCGATGGACAGGCTGGAGCGGTTTCTGCGTTAGCTAGTTGGTCAGTCAGTCAGTCAGTCAGGCCATAGCCGCCGGTATCACGCCCTCGCCCACAAAGAGCTTTTTCGCCTCGTCGACAGGCATGTCGGCGCTTGGCAGTATGATGTCCGTCTTTACCATCTCGCCCGGCTCCACCGGCTTGCCCCGCTTGATCGCCACGTCGTTCAGCTCGACCAGCGCTTTTTTGAACTCGGCGTCGTCTGCCTTTTCAGACGCAACCATCTCGACCAGCGAGTCGTCTATCCGCTTGAGGCTCCCAAGCGTCCTTGCGTCGACGGTGAACTGGCCGTGCCCCATTATCCTGACCACCACGGCTGCTGCCTTCCTTGTTGCCGGCGGCGCCCCGGCTTTAGGCGGCCTCGGTCTGGCCCTTGCAACTTTTGGTTTCTGCTTCACTCTGGCACGAAGCCTCCTGCTGCTGCTACTGTTGCTATTTCTGCTGCTGCGCCGCACGGGCTTGCGGCGGACGGCCCTACGCTTGACCTTTGCTGCCGCCGCGCGGGCTTTGCTGCTACTGTGCTTGCTCTTGGGGCTCTTTTTCAAATACGCTTGTTCTAGAGTGTAGTTCCACACATCCCTGTCTTTAACTTTGCTAATTCTGTGCAGGTTTGCAGAGCTTGTGAAAATATTTCATATTCAACTTACTTTTTGTTGAAATTTTATCACAAAGCTGACCCGCTCATGGTGCACAATGCTCGACAATCGTCTTATTTTTGAGCTTTTATTGCTATTGCTGCTACCGGTTGAACCGGCGCCACTCGTGCTCGTCTGGCGGGCCATAGTCCTCTTTTTTCTTGAAATAGCCCCAAAATACCAGAAAGCCGCCTATGGCGAGCATGGCCACGACGAATTTTTCGTTCGTGACCTGGCCGTTGACAAAGTTGTCCAGGAACTTTTGCGTGCCGTTCTCGATGAGCCCTGCGGATGCGTCAAGGTAATAGAGCACCAGGTTCCTGATCGCGATGATGCCTGCGGCCACGAAAAAAAGGACGCCCATGGCAGTCATCCAGTTGCGCCCGCGCCGCTGATGCTCCCTCTCTTTCCACCGCATGGCCGATGTGTTATATACACAGATGCTCTGCTGATAACGTTTACGTCGTCAGCTTGACGCCGGGGTTCTTCATCTTGTTGCGGCGAGCGGCGTTCAGGAGCATCGGGGTGAGCACTTCTGCCTGGTACGTGAGGGCGAGCGGGCCAAGGTAGACAGGCCGCAGGCCGCTTATCTCGGAGACAAGCTCTGACAGCCTGGCCACGACTGCGGCATCGTCGCCGCAGATGAACGTGTCTGCGTCCAGGCTGAGCGCAGTGTTCTTTAACTTTACTTCAGATATGGTGTGGAACGCCGACACGACCCTGGACCTTGGGGCCATGCGCTCTGCCACAAGCTCTGCCGCCGGCTTTTTGCCCTTGTCTTCGAGCGGGATGTACGCAAAGCCGTTGTCGTTTCTGGTCATGGGCACTATGGGCGAGACCACGATGCAGTCGCTCCTGGTGTTGCCTGCCAGCTTGCCGCAGGTGTCGTCTATGAACTCGTACGGTATCGAGAGTATGAGCACGTCGCAGTCCTTGGCAAGCGAGATGTTGTCGTCGCCTGCGATGCTGCCTGCCATCGAAGGATATGCCTGCTTTGCCGCCGCCATATAGTTTGCAGCCGCCTCTTTGGCCTTCTGCGCTTCCCTTGACCCAACTATTACGTCGTGCTTGGCGCACCACCTTAGGGCAAAGCCTTCGCCCATGCCGCCGGTGCCACCTACGATTCCGATCTTCATATGTGGCTGATGCAGCAAGTGATTGCGATATTAACTTTGTCTGCATATGCGGCACTGCTCTTCTCCTTCTTGTTACCCTGCAGCCGCCGCTGGCAGCAAAAAACAAGAGATAACGACGACGACGCTGATGATGATGAAGAACTATGATGAAATAATTAAGTAGCCGGAAATGCGACAGAATCCCGTTGCCGCTGGTGATTTTCATGCGCCACGGGCAGGCGGAGAACAACGTGAACCGCATGCTGGTGGGCCGGCACCTGGAGTCGCACCTGACAGAATACGGGCGCCAGCAGGCGCAGGACGCCGCCCGCCACCTGAAGGGCGTGCGGATAGACAAGGTGCTTGTTTCGCCGGTGATAAGGGCTGTCGAGACTGCAAAAATAGTCTGCGACGAGATAGGGTCGGGCTATGACATTGACGAGCGGCTGTACGAGATAGAGCTGGGCAAGCTGGTGGGCATGAACTACGAGGAGGTCGTCACGAAATACGGCAACCTGTTTTTAAAGTTCTACGACGAGCACGACCCGGTGCTTGCAAGCTTTGGCGTCGAGCCTTTCACCGAGGTGAAAAAGCGCGTCAAGAGCCTGCTCGACGAGGTGGCAGAGAACCACGCGGACAGGAACGTGCTGTGCGTGACCCACCTTGACCCCATTAAAGCGGCGATATCCACCATACTCGACCTAAAGCCGGAGGCGCTCTACAGGTGGCACATACGGAACGCCGCACTGACCGTGCTAAAGCAGCAGGACAGGATCTATTCGCTGTCGGCCGTCAACGTGATGTCCATGCACCGCTACCCAAACGAGTAGCGACGACG
>NZ_JBBIHK010000070.1:0-3147 GCF_037447015.1 Nitrososphaera sp.
AAATGATGAGCAAAAGTACCTCTTCAAAAGGCCCAAAAGTGTGTCTAAAAGAAGGAGTCCAGATCAACATATGTCTCTGAGCTCTACACCCGGGACGACTGCCGGAATGCGATATGTTTTTAAACGACCTGACCGGCAGAACACTGTTTGCCGCAGCCAGGCACCTGCGGTCTGGATGATGTCGGAGTGAAAGGAGAAATCTGGTGCAGAACAAAATGGACATGAAAACCGGTAGGAACGACCCATGCCCATGTGGCTCTGGCAAGAAATACAAGCGCTGCCACCTGCTCATCGACGAGCAGGCGAAAAAATCATCAAAAACCGACACCGGCTCTTCTGCAGGCGGTACCTCTCCTGGATCTGCGGGGCCGGGCATGAGAAAGTCATTCGGGATGTCCAAGGATATGCTCCTGCCGCTTGCAAGGACCGCAAAGATGTACCATGACGACCCGGGAGAACTTGAAAGGATGTGCAGCGCATTGAACCTCCCTGACGACACCATAAGCGGTTTCAAGGACTTTATCTCTTCGCTCTGGGACCTGGACAAAGTAGAGAAAATGAGCACGGAGGAGATAGTCGGAAAGCTGCGATCCATGAAGATAGGTTTCGACGAAGATACGTTCAAGAAACAGGCCCAAGGTTACTTCTCTGCGTGCAAGCTGGCAGAAGATCACTACTATCCTCCAGGCCACCGGGCTTTCGGCATGGATGATGATTTTGTCTGGATGGCAATAATAGTGCTGTGGGAGCGGCTAATGCCAGAAAGGTACAATGTCGAAATGATCGATGACCTGATGCAGGACGGCTACGCCGCCACCGAAGTTGGCGATTACAGGGCAGGTATCGGAAAATGGGAGAAGGTGTGGGCCATGGTGAAAGCCGTCATCCCGCCAGACATAAAATCGGTAGAGGGCGCTGATGAATACATCGGTCTATCGATGTCCCAGAGCATATACAACTGGTGCCAAGACTTTGAAATGGAACTGGGAAACGCCGCAGCTGAAGAAGAAACCGAGAGAAAAGACGGAGGAAGGGGAAGAAGAGAAGAGAAAAGAGATGGCGCCGATATGCCGGCGTCATTTCACGCCATGAGGATAAAATACTGTCACGACTTTTGCACGGTTTTTCCACAGTCAGACAAACGGATAATGGTGAACATGTACAGAGCAGAGGCAGAGTCTTATGCCGCAATGGGTGACGTAGAGAATGCAGACCGGCTGTTCCGTGCGCTGACAGAAGAAAAATTGCCCGGCAACGCCTGGGGGTATATCTCGTGGGGAGATATTTACTGCCACCCCGAATGGTACCCACGTGTACCTGTAAACTATGACAGGGCAGAGGAGATATACCGGCTGGGCCTTGCAAGGTGCAGCTCTGAACGGGATGACATTACAGGAAGGCTGGATGAGCTTGCCAAAATGAAAAGTGGCTCTGCTGGCACAGGCGGTAGCATTAGCGCTGCCAAGTAGCCTGCACCCAGCAGTCAACAAAGGCTGTCACTGGTGGTACAGCTACAATAAATGGAGGCAATCTGCCAAGTAGCCTGCACCCAGCAGTCAACAAAGGAACGCTTACTTTTGTTGACATGGAGCTAGTCGATACCCAGCTGCGGTATGAACGCAAGGTACGCCTTTCTCAGCTCTTCCCTGTCGATGTGGTCATAGATGTCAATCGCATCCTTGCGCTTGTCCCCCCTCAGAACCTTGATGAATTCGCGAGGCATGCCGTTTCTTCGAAGCCAGGTTGTGAACCAGTGGCGGCAGTTGTGGGTGCTGAAGTGGTCCTCTATCCTGTCTGATTTTGGGTCGTGCAGGCCAACGGCTTCTGCGTATTTTGTCACCAAGTTGTAGACGCCGTTTCTGTTCAGCCTGCGCCCGTACTCGTTTGTGAAAAGCGCCTCTGTCTTGGCGTTCAAGTTCTCCCTCTGTGCCATCCACCTTTTCAGTATCCTGGCGCACTCGTCGTCAAAGAACACGACGCGGTTGCTGCGCTTCTTGAACATCTTTTTCTTCAGGGTGATGCTCTGCTCGGCCCAGTCGATGTCCTGTATGTCTATTGACACAAGCTCTTTCCGCCTTATCCCTGTCTTGGCAAGCAGCATTACAACAGCCTTGTCCCGTACGCTCAGGATAGAGTTTACAAGCATCGCCATGTCTTCGACGCTGACAAGCTTTCTCACGGACCCGTCCTCGTCGCCTTCCGCATCCTTGTACCTCTTGAGATAACGCTTTCGTACAGGCAAGACAGGGTTGACGTTGGTGTAGCCTTCAAAGCATAAAAACTCATAGAACGTCGACAGGGCGGTAAAGTTGTTCTCCAATGTCTTCTGGTCCACGCCCTGCGACCTGCGGAAGTGGATAAAGTCCTTCAGGACGTGCTTGTCGACGTCAAGGACCGTCCTGTTTCTGTCCTGCAAAAAGACAAAAAAGATCTTTAGAGGTGATTTGTACCTGCCGATAGTCTCTTCTGTAAGGTGTCTGTCAAGGCAGTCCTGGGCAAAGTCTGCCAGCAGCATTGATGCATCCAAGATTGGTTTTGACAGCTCTTCTACTACAGTCAGTATACCCACCTCCAGCCCCTTGCGGTGGGCTCTGCCAGCCCGTAGGCCTGCAGCGCCTGCAGCTGCTTGTTCACAGCCTTAACAAGGCCGGTGTCTTTCGGGCTGATTCCAAGCTGCTTCAATATCTGGTCGCTGTCGATGCTGCCGCTCGACTTCAATAGATGTACCAGCTCTTTGTCGTACGCCCTGACGCCTTCGAACTGTCTGTCAAGAAACGGCTCTGCCCTGTAGCGCTTGAGCTCTTTGTCCAGGTTTTCTGTGAGCATCTTTAGGAGCCGGTTATCGTTCTTCAGCTTGGCAATCTCTTCGTCTTTCTCTTTCAGCTGCTTTAACAGCTCGGCCCTTGAAGCAAAGCCCTTCTTATCCTCCTCCTGCTTTAATGAATTCTCGACGTGCTCGATGACGAACTTGGATATCGGTACCCTGGCTTTTTCGGCGAGGCTCTTCCACCCGTCGGCCATCTCTACGGTAGGCAGGTAGACGTAGATGGCGCGCTTTGTCAGCTCCTTGTTCTTGACTACCACATGACATTAATGGCGTCTCAGCTTAAAAAGGCTTACTAGTAAAAAAGTGCGGGGGGTGGGATT
>NZ_JBBIHK010000071.1:0-3123 GCF_037447015.1 Nitrososphaera sp.
TAACAGTGCTGCTGCTATGTTCGAAGCGATTGATGGCACGTATGTTCTAGTTGCCGTAGTGCTGGCCTTCGCCTTGCTTGGCGTAGTTGCTGTACAAACAACAGTGATGGTTTCGCAGCAGGCTGACGCTACTGGAGGAGGATGCTCGCCCGGCAGCGTTGGGTTTAATGCAAGTAAAGGCCGATGCTACCATCCTTAGATAGAAAAGAGTCCACACACACTGTTCAACCCTGAAGAGATACATTCGACAATAACGCGTGTCTGTGCCCAATGTCGCCAGCGACGGCTCGATTTTGAATAACGATGTACCGAAGCTTCCGATCGCGTTGCAGTCTCTCTCTATCCTACATTGCCTTGCCAAAATCCCACGCAGAAAAGTACTTTGGGGTTAGCTCGATTACAACCTCTACTCCATTTCGGGCGTTGTCTAACAGCGTTTTTGCAAGCGGATGCTCCAGAGTGCCAAGATACTTTAGGTTTATCTTTTCGATGACTTGCAGGTTCTTCTGCACGTCTTCAGAAATGGCTGCGCTTGCCCTTCCCTTCACGCCTTTGTACGGAAAGTTCTCGTCGTCTATTGAAAAGTAAACCTTGTCAGGATTCTTTCGTATACTCTGGACTTTTCTGGTAGTCTTTTGCGTGCCAGTAAATATCTTGTTTGCGTTCTTGTCGTAGATGAACCAGACCGGCTGGATCATCGGATAGCCTTCTCCGTCTATCGTGGCCAGCTGCATGTTGAGCTTGTTTTGGAGAAACCTGTCCACCTCTTCTTCGGTAACGGGTTTTGGCATGTCAGGCAGGGCTTGAACGACTTTCATGCCTTTCTGAGGTAGGGATCGCATATAAAGATAGACAGAGAGAGGAGAGGCTCTGCCATCCCGAATATCAAAAAGCCGCTGGTGGTGTCGCGTCCGAGCGTGAACGGGCCGTTGCTATTATTCTTATTTATCTGACATTATTCTCTTGCGCATCTTGCGCCCGCATCGGGGGCACAGGTCAGGCCCTCCAAGCTCTCTCATGATCCCGCATGTGCATGAAAATACAAATGCCGACGACGACTCTCCTTTCTTTTTGCTGTCTTCAAGTGATCTTTTAAAGAAACCCAGCATATGCAGGTGGTCGGGACAAGGGTACAACATCTGCATATAACAATATATTGAAACATTTTTCGCATCTGAAATGCACAATGTTCCCACCGTGCTCAAAGACCGTGGAAGGATAATGCAGCTTTTGCCATATGATTTGGAAGGGATAGGTAGAGGAGATAACAAAAAAGCCTGAAATCTTACCTGGGCAATGACACGAAGCAGGGGCAGCCTTGCACAGCCATCGCAGTAATGCCCGAATATGCTAGGCCATGCCTAGATACGCGCTACTGTATCTTCTGCCCAGCAGATTCATTCAGGCTTTTGCTCCTCTTTCTTTTCTCTGCGCACGCCGCCTGAATCGTCCGGGGGCCTGTGTCGCAGGATGGTAGTAGTAGTGTTCTGATCGGCAATAGTGTGCAGCTTGTGTATCATGTCTTTTTGCCACAGGCTGCAGTGGGGCTTGAGGACTTTGCCGCATTCAGGACAGCGAAACTCGGAACTCATTTCCTTTTACCTTTACAACAACAACAAAAGGGGAGAACTGGAAACTCATTCGGCCTCTCATCGGCCGTACCGGCGCACCCTGCGCTGGTACGTCCTTATGGCGCGCATCAGGTCTATCTTGCGGAACTCGGGCCAGAACACGTCCATGAACATCAGCTCGCTGTAGGCGCTCTGCCATATCAAAAATCCGCTCAGGCGCTTTTCGCCGGACGTCCTCAGTATCAGGTCGGGCGCCGCCTGGGGCAGGTGCGAAGTATAGAGGCACGACTCGATGGTCTTTTCGTCTATATCGTCAACTTCGATCTCGCCCCTCTTGGTCATGCCCGCTATCCTCTTTACCGCGTCGACGAGCTCCTTCTGACCGCCATAGGCGACGGCGATGTTCAAAAACATCGTGTCGTACTCTGCAGTGGCCTCTTCAAGCTTGGTCAGAATCTCTTGCAGCTTTATCGGCAGCTTGCGCCTGTCCCCTATCGCCTTTATCTTCATACGGCGGCGGTGCACCCTCGGGTCGCTGTACAGTTTCTCGAGCTTGACCTCAAGCAGCCGGTAAATGTTGTCAAGCTCCTCGTCCTTGCGCTCCAGGTTCTCGTTTGACAGTATGTAGAGCGTGGTTATCTTGATCCCGATGTCGTGTATCCAGTTAAGCAGGTCCTCGGCCCTGTCTGCCCCGTAGGCGTGGCCCATCTCGGTGTCGAGAAAGTGGTAGCGCGCCCACCTCCTGTTGCCGTCCAGTATGATTGCGACGTGGTTTGGCAGCGGGTGGCTCAGTATCTCGGCCTCGAGCCTGCGCTGGTAGTACGAGTACACACCGCTTGCCTGCAGCAGCGTGTCTACTACAGCCTTGCCTCCCCTGTCAAAGTCCTCGCTCAGGCCCATTGACATGTTTTGTTCGTTTCAATATCTATTTCAATATTCGCCCGCGTAATACCAGAGCTTCTTAACAAGAGAATTTGACAGAAGGGAGTAATTGCAGCAGAGCAAGCCGGGGCAACAACGTTATAGCGCCGCCTGCCTTCTCTCCCAATCAGAGGGAGAAAGGCGCAGGCATGGCGGTCAGGAACAACAAGAAAAAAGAAGAAGAAAAAGAAAAAGGAGGCAGCAGGCAAAAGATCCTGGTCGCCGTAGACCACTCAGAGCACGCCAAGAGGGCGTTCCTCACCGCGATCTGGCTCGCCAAGTCTCTCGACGCCCGGCTCGTCGTCATGCACGTGGTTCCCCCTCCGCCTTCCCTGCCCGAGGATCTGACCCCCGTCGGCAGCCTTGCCGCCATAGAAAAGTCCTACCTGAAGGTGGGGAGCAAACTGCTTGCCGACTATGCCTGGGAGGCCCAGATCAAGCACGCCATGGAGGTCGAGACAGTGCTGGAGACGGGCGACGCCCGCGAAAAGATACTAGAGGCGGCCAAGGACGCCCGGCTTGTGATCCTTGGGAGCCGGGGCATGAGCCGCGTAAAAGGCGTTATCGTTGGGAGCGTGTCCCAGGCCGTGGTGCAAAAGTCAAAGACCCCTGTAATCGTAGTAAAATGACA